>NZ_JBIWDO010000006.1:0-313116 GCF_044762055.1 Peribacillus sp. NPDC097198
CATTTTACTAAAAAGGGCGATTTTTTTGTGCATAAATTTCATAAAAAAAGGGTTGCCCTAAAAGTCATTTTCCTGACTTTTGGGACAGCCCCTTTCTTTTCTACAAAAAAAAAAGACCTGCCGTCTCGTAAACGGCAGGTCATTCTCTATTATTCCCTTAACGAAGTTTTTGTTGTTCTTCAAGGGTTTTCACATTTCTCTTTTCTTCCAATGGGTCATGCCCTACTCCGGTATTGACCCCAGTATTGACTCTTCCGGTATTGAGAGAATCGCGGTTCTTCACTGAATCCGTTTTATTTAAAGCATCTCTCTTGGTCGTTTCACCTAGATTTTTTTCACGTACGATGGATGAATCACTACTATCAAGCTGGATATCTTCTTTTTTAAGAGTATCCTGAACTTGTTCAGTATCTTGTACCACTTGTTTCTTGATGACAATTTCATCAGTGACCACCGGTTTTTTGGTCACTTCCAATTTTTCCTCAACAACTGGAATTCTTACAGTTTCCCCATCTTTAATGCTTCCTGCTTCCAGTCCGTTTTCTCTACCTGTAACAGGCCGACGTTCAATTGTTACTTCTTCGTGCTCAACCGGAACATTAATGGTTTTTTGCTGTTCCTTCACTTCTTTATCGATGACGACTTCGCCTGCCTGAACTCTTTCTTTATCAATATTCAACTGTTCTTCACGTAGTCGAATCGTTTTTTCATCTTCTGTCGTTCCACGACCACGGCCATTCATGACAGAAGTATCCTTATCGTTCAACAAACCATTCTGTTCAGCTCCGTTGAAACGTGGGTTTTCCGAGTTGCTATCCAACGTCTTTCCAACCGGACGGGTGCTTCCTTCTGTTCCAGCCTTGAATGAATCTCTTGGTGCAGTTAGATGACCTTTGCCTTCTTCGACTAAAACCAACACTTTTCCTCGTTCTACATCATACACGTATTCAGCTGCTTCACTATTAGAAAGCCCTGCATCCGCTAGTTTCGTTGAAAGGTTCGCATGCTCATCTGGCATGAAGAAGCGTGCCACCTTGTCCATAAAGCTATCATCATGTGATGCATTCGTAATGGTATGGACATCCGTTTCCCTTTGTTGATTCGTAAAGTCCAGTGTTTCTTCTTTGTCTGCTACAACCGTTATATCTTCCCCTTCATAGCCTTTCGCTTTAAGTGCATTGATTGCTTGGATCACTTCTGCATTAGATTCATATACTCCATAAACTGTCTTATTCATATTAAATTCCTCCTCGTATTTTATCGATGTATTTGGTAGTTGGTATATTTAGAATGTACCCGTTAGTATGCGAACTAAACGAATAAGCCATATTACATTTGTGTTATAACATTACATTACGTTCTCAAAAACGAATGACTTTTCCCTCCAGACCCCATCTGGACTAGGGATGCAAGCATTATATAAATGTAATGTTTAGAATCAATACCCCCATTTTACTAGTTTGCATAAATTCAATAGATTCGCTTTCTTCTATATATAGGCGTCCTACCTACTAAAGAAGTGTCTCCAAATCTCACCAACTAGAATTTTAGAATCAAAAAAACCCCCTCCTGTTTAAGGTTATCCTTAAAGCAGGAGGGGGTTTTACTCTCATTATGGAATCATCCAAGAAAGGATGCCATTTTGCAAGAACGTGATAATACATACAAGAAGCAATAAGAACAAACTATGCTTGAGGGTGAATCTCAATAATTCGGACTCCCTACCAGCCAGTCCGACAGCCGCACAAGCGATGGCAATCGACTGAGGGGAAATCATCTTTCCGGTTACACCCCCGGAGGAATTCGCCGCGAGCGCCAATACCGGCTCCATTCCAATCTTTAAAGCGGTAACTTTTTGCAGACCTCCAAATAATAGATTGGCAGATGTATCCGAACCTGTAATGAACACACCTAACCAGCCAAGGACCGGTGCGAAAAACGGGAAGAAGTCTCCGGTCTTTGCAAGTGTCATTCCCAAGGTCGTCGACATCCCCGAAGAATTCGTCACATAAGCGAAAGCAACGACAGAGGAGATCATCAAGATTGGCTTGGCTAATTCTTTCATGGCTTCCACAAATGTATCCAAGAATACTTTTGAAGACATATGTACGATGAACTTTGTCACAATGGCCGCCAGTAAAATGGCCGTTCCTGCTGTACCGAGCAGTTCGATTTTATAAAAAGCTGCAATGGGCAGGCCATTGCTACCAATAATTTCATTATGCAAACCAGGCACTTCAATTTGGAAAGTTAATAGTTTACCAATTTCATTGATTCCTTTTAAAATGGCATTCGTTCCCTCATAATGACCGGATAATGCCGGCTTTATTGGATTCAATCCCCAAATGGAAATGAAACCCGTCAACAGAAGGAATGGAGACCACGCATGAAATATCTGCCATTTTGTATACTTTTTCTCTGTTTCTTGTTCGGAAGCAAATTCTTCAACAGCTGCTGCCGTTTCTTCCGACTTGAATCGAAAAATCGTTTTTGGCTTCCAGAATTTCAGGAAGATGGCTAAGGCAAACAATGATACTAATGCAGAAAGAATATCCGGTAATTCAGGTCCAAGGAAATTCGAACTTACATATTGGGTAATGGCAAAAGATAGACCGGAAACGATGACAGCCGGCAACACTTCAATCGTCCGTTTCCATCCAGACATGATCATGATGAGATATAGTGGGATGAAAGCCGACAAGAAAGGTAACTGGCGACCGACCATTTTGGATATTTCCATAGCCGCAATACCAGTAGGTCCTTCCATCGCAATAATCGGAATCCCGACCGCACCGAATGCAACAGGTGCCGTATTGGCGATTAAACAGATTCCCGCTGCATATAGCGGATTAAATCCAAGTCCCACCAGAAGAGCTGCAGAAATGGCCACTGGTGCACCAAATCCAGCCGCCCCCTCTAAAAAGGCCCCGAATGAGAATGCCACCAATAAAGCTTGAAGGCGGCGATCTTCCGTCAAGGACAGGACAGAAGATCGGATAATGTCAAATTGTCCACTTTTCACAGTCATCTTGTACAAGAATACGGATGTGATGATGATCCATCCGATAGGCAACAGTCCGTAAACGGCCCCTTGAGAAGCAGACATCACGACTTTTCCTGCCGGCATCCCATACGCGAAAACGGCAGTTACAAAAGCAACAAGCAAGGTTGTCAAACCCGCTAGGTATCCTTTCATCCGTTTGATGGTAAGAGCCCAGAAAAAGTACAAAATGGGTATAAGCGCTACTAGAGATGATAGTACCAGATTATCAAGAATCGGTGTAAAGTTCTGTGTCCATGTCATTCGTTTCGACTCCATTCACTATATTTTTCAAACTTTCAGATATTTATATTCAGTGAAAACCCTTTCATATTTATATTTCTTCATATTGCTGGAAGTCATCAGATGACTTGATGATTATTTATTTAAGGTAAATGATTAGAAATGGAAAATCAAGGTTTTTTTCTTTTTTGATCATATTTCCTTATCGACAGATGAGAAACCAACAATGTGTTATATAATAAAGATAACTAGAAAAAGCAAAGAAAATCGGGGTGTTCCTACTTGACCTACAAAAAAATAAAACCAAAGAAAATTTATGAAGAAGTCAGTGATGAACTGTATGAAATGATTCGTTCCGGTACTTTGAAACCGGGCGATAAATTAGATTCCATTCAACAGCTTGCGGAAAATTTCCAGGTCGGCCGCCCGGCCATTCGTGAAGCATTAAGTGCCCTTAGCTCGATGGGGCTCATTGAAATTAAGCAGGGCGAAGGAACATTCGTGAAAACTTTCGACCCTAGCATCATGAACTACCCATTGACTACAGCTCTGTTGATGGATAAAGAAAATATTAAAGATTTACTGGAAGTCCGAAAAATACTTGAATCTGGAACTGCCGAGTTAGCCGCGAAAAAGCGGACCGCTGAGGACATTGCCGAAATGGAGACGAAGCTTGCGGAAATGCTAAAGGTAGCCGACGATGAAGCATTGAGTGATAGAGCTGATATAGGGTTTCACGTGACCATTGCGAACGCTTCTAAAAATGAGTTGCTCATTACATTGATGAGCCAGGTGTCAGTGATGATGACCGAAAAGATGCGTGACATTCGACGTCTTGCTCTCTATTCTGAAGAAATGTCCCTTAAACGGCTTTATCAGCAACATACCCAAATTTACCAAGCAATCGTCGACAAGGACGAAGCCGGCGCCCGCCATGCCATGCTTTTCCATTTGCAAAATGTCGAGGAATCTTTTGATAAATTCATCCTCCAAACCAGTGAGAAAAATCAATAATACGCACGATTTCTAAAAATGAACTATACAAATTATACAGAATTTGATATATTATTCTGAAAAAGATTCCATGTTTCTAGGGAAAATGGCAAGTTATTCAACCATTTCCTTTTTCTATTTTAGTCATCAGATGACCTGTTAACTCATTTGAAAAAGGAGGAAAAATTATGAAAGTGACTTTATTCGCCACATGTTTAGTGGATTTATTTCAATCCAATGTCGGAAAAGCGACGGTGGAACTGCTTGAGCGGCTTGGTTGTGAAATTGACTTTCCGGAATCACAGATTTGCTGTGGACAACCGGCTTATAATAGCGGCTATACAAAGGATTCAAAAGAAGCAATGAAAAAGATGATCCATACATTTGAGGATGCACAATATATTGTCACCCCTTCTGGTTCCTGTGCAGCTATGTTCAAAGAGTACCCGGTTCTTTTTAAAGGAGATCCGGTTTGGGAAAAGAAAGCTGTTGCATTGGCAGAAAAAACATATGAACTGACTCAATTCATCGTGGATGTACTAAAGGTGACGGATGTCGGTGCTAAGCTTGAAGGTAAAGCGACCTATCATACATCCTGCCATATGACTCGATTGCTCAAAGTGAAAGAAGCTCCTGCCATTTTATTGAGCCATGTTAAGGGACTGGAAATGACACCGCTTCCGGACGCCCAAAACTGTTGTGGCTTTGGGGGGACCTTTTCAGTCAAGATGGGAGACATTTCCGGACAAATGGTGGAGGAAAAGGCTTGTAATGTGGAAGACACCGGAGCCGACTTTCTTATCGGCGGAGACGCTGGTTGCTTAATGAATATCGGGGGCCGTATCCAACGTAAAGGGCAACCCATCAAGGTTTTACATATTGCAGAAGTATTAAATAGCATTTAAAGAAACCGAGGAGGCAAAACGATGTCTATGAAAACGAGTTCTGCCAAGTTTAAAGACCGGGTGGACGAAGGAATACAGAATGACTTTATGCGATTGGCCGTTTCGAGTGCCCAAGAACGTTTACATGGACGCCGCCTAACGGCCGTTGATGAATTGGGAAACTGGGAGGAATGGCGCTCCCTTGGGGAAGAAATCCGCCAGCATGTACTAAGTAACCTTGATTTTTATTTACATCAGCTTGCCGAAAACGTATCCAAAAGGGGCGGTCATGTCTTTTTTGCGGAAACGGCGGAAGAAGCTAGTGGGTATGTTAAGGACGTCATCGAAAAAAAGAACGCAAAAAAAGTCGTGAAGTCGAAATCCATGGTCACGGAAGAAATTAACCTGAACGCAACACTAGAATCAGCGGGAGTCGATGTCATCGAAACGGACCTAGGCGAATATATCCTGCAGCTTGATAACAATGATCCTCCTTCACATATCGTGGCACCAGCGCTTCATAAGAACAAAGAACAAATTAGAGACGTTTTCAAAGAAAAGCTCGCCTATACGAAAACTGAAAAGCCTGAAGAGCTGACGGACCATGTCCGGGGAATCCTGCGGAAAGAGTTCCTGAGTGCCGATATTGGAATTACTGGCTGTAACTTTGCGGTTGCTGAAACGGGCTCCATCGGTTTGGTAACGAACGAAGGCAACGCAGATTTAGTGACGGCCCTTCCAAAAACCCAGATTACGGTGATGGGGATGGAACGTCTCGTGCCGACGTTCGATGAATTTGAAATCCTTGTCAGTTTATTGACGAGGAGTGCGGTCGGCCAGAGATTGACCAGTTACATTACCGCCCTTACCGGACCAAGAGATGAAGGGGATATTGATGGCCCCGAGGAATTTCACCTTGTCATCGTGGATAATGGACGTTCCAAGATTTTAGGGACTGAATTCCAATCGGTACTCCAATGCATTCGCTGTGCCGCTTGTATTAATGTTTGTCCGGTCTATCGTCAGGTTGGCGGTCATTCCTACGGTTCGATTTATCCAGGCCCAATCGGGGCGGTACTTTCCCCTCTTCTTGGTGGATATGAAGATTATAAGGAATTGCCTTATGCATCGACGCTTTGTGCAGCCTGTACAGATGCCTGTCCAGTAAAGATCCCGCTTCATGATCTATTGAGGAAGCATCGTGAAGTCATTGTCGAAAAAGAAAAAATGGCTCCTTTTTCTGAAAAAATGGCGATGAAGGCATTCGGAATTGGCGCTGCCTCCCCGATGCTTTATAAATTCGGATCCAAAATGGCTCCTTCCGCCATGTCTCCTTTCAAGACTGGGGATATTATTTCAAAAGGACCAGGACCACTTAAGTCTTGGACGGAAAGCCGTGAATTTCCTGCCCCTAATAAGGAAAGCTTCCGAGATTGGTTCAAGAACCGTGACAAAGGAGGGCAATCATCATGACCGGAACCATTCAAAACGAAGATACATTTTTAGCGAAGATAGCCAAGAACTTGGGGAGGTCCCCCATTACGGAAGGCATATCCCGCCCCGTATGGAAACATGCCCCACAGATGGAAGTCTTGAAACATGCAACACAAGAAGAGCTCGTCGAGGAATTACGAGAACAGTGCACCCGGATTCATACTCAGGTCCATCTTACGGATTCAAGTCAGACTGCACATGTTTTGCAACAGGTCATGGAAGAACTTGGACATGGGCCTGTCATCATCCCGAAAGACCAAAGATTCACAGACTATCAATTAATGGATGTATTGAATGATACAGGCGTCCATGTTTGGGATCATCAAATCGGGAGAAAGAATATTGAAATGGCGGAACGTGCCAACATCGGCATAACGTTCAGTGAAATCACGCTGGCCGAATCTGCTACAGTCGTTCTGTATAGTGATAAGGACCATGGCCGCTCGATTAGCTTCTTGCCCGCTTGCCATGTTTCCATCATTCCAAAGAGCAGCATCGTTCCGAGGATGACCCAGGCCGCTATGGCACTCCGGTCCAAGGTTCAGCAAGGTGAGCTTGTTCCATCCTGTATTAACTTCATTACAGGGCCAAGCAATTCCGCTGACATCGAAATGGATTTGGTCGTAGGCGTTCATGGCCCAATCAAAGCAGTCTATATCATCGTTGAGGATAAATAAAGAAAAAATGGAGAGCTCCTTTTAGTAGGAAGCTCTCCATTTTCATCTCATTGATTATTCATAGATAATCCGGTCCACCGTTTCCCGGTCGAGGCGTTTGATCACTTCAACTATGAGTTTGACGGCATTCTCATAATCATCACGGTGTAGCATCGCAGCATGGGAATGAATATAGCGCGTCGCAATCGTAATGGCTAATGCGGGTACACCATTTGCGGTTAGGTGAATGGAACCGGCATCCGTTCCACCGCCTGGAATCGATTCATATTGATAAGGAATGTTCATTTCATCAGCTGTATTCGTAACGAAATCCCGTAATCCTTTATGGGCCACCATCGATGCATCATAAATGACGATTTGCGGGCCATTCCCCATTTTACTCATCGCTTCTTTATCACTTACACCAGGTGTATCCCCTGCAATCCCTACATCAACGGCAAAACCGATATCCGGCTGGATCTTGAATGTCGATGTTTTAGATCCACGCAGGCCCACTTCTTCTTGGACTGCTCCAATTCCATACACTACATTCGGATGTTCACTATCTTTCAATTGTTTCAGAACATCGATCGCGATGGCGCAACCAATTCGGTTGTCCCAAGCTTTGGCAAGAAGCATCTTATCATTATTCATGACCGTGAATTCGAAATAAGGCACCACCATGTCTCCTGGCTTGATTCCCCACCCCTGTGCTTCTTCCTTACTGGTCGCTCCGATATCAATGAACATATCCTTTATCTCAACCGGCTTCTTCCTCGCTTCTGCCGTTAAGATATGCGGCGGTTTTGACCCGATGATGCCTGTCACATCGCCTTTGCTCGTCACGATCGTCACACGCTGTGCAAGCATGACCTGTGACCACCATCCCCCTACCGGCTGGAAACGTAAAAATCCTTTATCGTCGATTCGTGTAATCATGAAACCGACCTCATCCAAATGGCCCGTCACGACAATCTTCGGCCCATTTTCCTCACCTGTTTTCTTAGCAATCAAACTACCCAATCCATCCGTGGAAATTTCATCCGCATATGGAGTTATGTATTCAGTCATGACCTTTCTTACTTCACTTTCATTCCCGGCAATCCCTTTTGCATCCGTTAAGTCTTTCAACATCTTAAGCGTTCCATCTAATTGAACCATTCCCGTTCCTCCTCATTCATACACTTCAACTTTCATTATACAAAATATGGGTATAACCCACAATTAATAGCCATTCTTCTGCCGTTCATAATTCACTTCATTCTTACTGACATACGCGGCCTCTACATCCACCGCAGAAAAGCCAAGCATCTCCCCTAAGCGTAAGTACTCGGTAAATACCGCTTGAAAGGCAGGCTCCTCCTGCTGTACACGAAACTCATTGATGGATCCATAAATCTTTATAAATTGCGCAGTTACATCCTCCCCTTTCAGATGGGAAGCTGATTCCACTTTGGGCATAAACCCTTTTTCAATGCCAAGTGACAGAATAAAATGTATGCCATCGACATATTCAGCTAAAACCGTATCCTTATCCGAAGGGCCTTTAAGACTCCAAAACTTAAAACATCTTGTTTCGTTCGCCAGCTCGCCAAGCTCTACTAATAGAGCCAGAATCTTTCTCTCAACAAGATCCTCATTATGTAATGCATGCTTCTTCTCAATATGTTTATCCAAGGCAGCCTGCATGTCCATCAATTTTTCGATATTCATTTCATCACTACTTTCATCAGTCATGCTTAAATTATATCAAATAAATGAAACTTATTAAAAACCTATACGTAAAAGAAAGGAATCACTCTGTTTAGGAGGAAACATGATGGTATTAATACTACGGATCTTGCTTTTGGCTCTTATCATCTTTTTCATATACACGACAATCAAATATTTATTTAATCCGAAACGAAAATTGGAACTTGCACACGAACAGAAAAAGTTCTTTTTGCTCGATGATACATCGAATATCCGCAAGAATTTTTTATTGACCTACAACGGGGTGATGTTTGAAGGGGAAAAATATTTAGGTACGACCGAACGTTCCTTTGAGGTGATCTCCATTTTCATCTGGCCGAAGAAAACTTCCGCTTTGAAAGGCTTAAAGCGTGATGATTTCTTAAAGATTGAAAGAGCCATAAAAAAACAATATCCAGATGCCATGATTGACTGGAAAAGTCCGGTTAAGGAGTTTTTGACCGACTAAAATGGCAATGGCCTTGAGTGACTTCCACTCAAGGCTTTTATTTTTCATGCGATTGAAAAAATTCTTTCCATGGCACGACCGTCTGCTTTTCCCTCAATAAGTACAGCAATAAGGTAAGCGATAATAAAATGATGATGATGAGTGTCGGGCTGAAATCCGCAATATAATGACCGAAAACCGTATAGACGAAGGCAACGGGGATATTTGTCATGAAGGATAAATAAAAGTAGTTCTTTAATCCTTTATTGGATTCCAAAAGACAGAGGGATAATAAATAGTAATGGATGAACGGAATGAGCCGCAATACCGCAATTTGACGGCTGTTAAGTTTCCGATTTCCGAATAGCTTATTTTTAAGACGAAACAGTTTTTCCTGCATTTTAGGAAACTTTTCAATGACGAAATAAAAAATCATATTAGCAAGGGTCAGACCGATGATGGAGTAGATGGTTCCAAAAGCTGCCCCGAATAAAATGCCCCCTGAAATGCAAACGACTATCACAGGTATGAATAAAAACTGTCGTAACAAATGGAAAGTGATGAAAATTAATGGTGCAAACACACTGCCGGATTGAACGTAACCCATTAAAAGTGTCAGTTTTTCATCCATGTTCTCCCTCCAGCCAATTCTTGCTGCTTCTACAAGCATATACGCAATTTCAGTAACATATGACTAACGAATGATGTTGGTGAGTAATAGCACAATCTGGATAACCATTAAAGCAGGTAGCCCCCATTTAAAAGTGAAGTGCTTCGTTTTATGGCGGAAATGACGCATCCCCATGAATGCTCCCGTTCCCCCGCCAATGATGGCCCAGGTCCAGAGTGTCTTTTCACTGATCCGGTATTCCCTCTTCCGTGCCTTCTTTTTATCGATGCCCATCAACACAAACCCGATGATGTTGACCATGATGAAATAGGCAAGAACGAACCATATCGCTTCCATCTTCTTTCCCTCCTTGCATATAAAAAGCCGCCCTCTTAAAAAAGAGAGCGGCTTATATCAGTCAGACTTATTTGTCTAATTGTTGTTTAGCAGCAGTTGCTAATTGAGCAAAAGCTTGTTCGTCAGCTACAGCAAGATCAGCAAGCATCTTACGGTTCACTTCGATACCAGCAAGCTTTAAGCCATGCATTAAACGGCTATAAGATAGTCCGTTGATGCGAGCAGCTGCGTTGATACGAGTGATCCAAAGTTTGCGGAAATCACGTTTTTTCTGACGACGGTCACGGAAAGCATAGTTTCCTGACTTCATTACTTGTTGGTTAGCTACTTTGAAAAGAATATGTTTCGAGCCATAGTAACCTTTAGCTAATTTTATAACCTTTTTACGACGTTTGCGAGTAACAGTACCGCCTTTTACACGTGGCATGTTATTTCCCTCCTATTTAACTCGATAAATCGAACTTATTTAATGTTATCTAACATATGACGAATACGTTTGAAGTCACCTTTGCTTACAAGGCTAGCTTTGCGAAGCTTACGCTTTTGCTTAGTAGATTTGTTAGCAAATAAATGGCTTGTGTAAGCGTTAGAACGCTTAAGTTTACCGGATCCAGTTTTTTTGAAACGTTTAGCTGAACCGCGGTGAGTTTTCATTTTAGGCATAAGGTATTCCTCCTCATTACAAAATACTTAATAATTACTTTTCGGCTTTTGGTGCTAAAATAATGAACATGCTGCGTCCATCCATTTTTGGATGTTGCTCGATTGTAGCCACTTCTTTACATGCATCTGCAAAACGAACCAATACGCGTTGACCGATTTCCTTATGCGTGATAGCACGACCTTTGAATCGGATAGAAGCTTTTACTTTATCGCCTTTTTCAAGGAATTTGATTCCGTTGCGAAGTTTCGTATTGAAATCATGTTCTTCAATCGTCGGGCTCAAGCGAACCTCTTTCAGACTGATGACCTTTTGATTCTTACGAGCTTCCTTGTCTTTCTTTTGCTGCTCGAAGCGGTGTTTTCCGTAGTCCATAATCCGGGCTACCGGAGGCTTTGCATTTGCAGCAACTAAAACTAGATCAAGATTTACACGAGCGGCTATTTCCATTGCCTCGAATTTCGTTTTAATTCCAAGTTGTTCTCCGTTTTGGTCAATAAGACGAACTTCACGGGCTCGGATGCCCTCGTTTACCATCGCGTCTTTACTAATAGTTAGCCACCTCCAAAGATATTGGCGAATACGAACGTTTGAATCAATTAGGTCACGCTCACAACTCGCTTACAGGATATAATAAAATAAAAAAAGTGTGGATGCATGCAGCACCCACACTGATAGACTAATTTAGAAAGATCCAAATAATCAAATCATGACCTGTTAACTGCATTGCTTGCGTCAACCAGGTGAGAAGCGGGTGCCTCTTCTTTCCTCAAACCGTATTCAATTCACTTTAGAAATATATCATAAACACTGATGACTTGTCAAATACTTAATTCGTTTTAATTCGTTCGTTTTTCACAACAGAATTAATCTTATCAAACATTAGGAGATTTGACAATACATTTTCCTAAAGTATTTTGAATAAATAACATTCACCATCATACGACCACGTCGAAATGGGAGTGCTTCACTACATCCTCGAATTCATAAACCCATCTTTTGATTCACCGATGCTCAGGCCTACCATAGCCTGTCACTCCATTTCCTGCATGATCATCACCTGTTAGGATTTTCTTTTGCCTTTTTCTTTTTCTCAATCGAATCCCACGAAAATAGAGCGATCCAAAACAGCAGGACTGGGAAAATGGCATATTGTCGGTAATCATCCAACATCAATAAAACGATGACTAACAAAAAAGCCGGTGCAAATAAATAGGAAAATTTCTTTTTCATGATGTCACTCCTTATTCTTCGTTGTCTTTATCATGCCTTAATTAAAAGGGAGACACAACAATATGTGCCTCCCTTTTTTTGTTAACGACTCACTTCTGCTTTAATGGCTGAAACGAAGTCTTCGAAAGATACCGTTTCGGATTTTTGTTCGCCGTATTTACGGACGTTCACACTGCCTTCGTTTACTTCATTATCACCAACGACAAGCATGTAAGGGATTTTTTGCATTTGTGCTTCACGGATTTTGTACCCGATTTTCTCATCACGAGTGTCCAAATTAACACGGATGCCTGCTGCCTTCAGTTTATCTTGGATTTCTTTTGCATATTCAAGATGCACTTCAGGTGAGACTGGAATCACTTGTGCTTGGATTGGGGATAACCAAGTTGGGAAAGCCCCTTTGTATTCTTCGATCAAGTAAGCGACAAAGCGTTCCATGGTAGAAACTACGCCACGGTGGATAACGACCGGACGGTGATGTTTACCATCTTCACCGACATAGTTTAAGTCAAAACGTTCAGGAAGCAAGAAATCAAGCTGAACAGTCGATAATGTTTCGTCTTTTCCTAAAGCCGTCCGCACTTGGACGTCCAGTTTCGGACCGTAAAATGCCGCTTCGTCTTCCGCTTCGAAGTAATCAAGGCCAAGCTCGTCCATCGCGCCTTTTAACATGCTTTGCGCTTTTTCCCACATTGCATCATCGTCGAAGTATTTCTCAGTATTGTTTGGATCGCGGTAAGATAAACGGAATGAATAATCCTTGATATCGAAATCCTTATAGACTTCTAAAATCAGGTTCACGACACGTTTTAATTCGTCTTTGATTTGATCCGGACGGACGAAAATATGAGCATCATTCAATGTCATTCCACGTACGCGCTGCAATCCTGACAATGCGCCTGACATTTCATAGCGGTGCATCATGCCAAGTTCAGCAATCCTGATCGGAAGTTCCCGGTAGCTATGGATGCTGTTTTTATACACCATCATATGATGTGGGCAGTTCATCGGACGAAGAACAAGCTGTTCATTATCCATGTCCATCGCTGGGAACATTCCGTCTTGATAGTGGTCCCAGTGTCCAGATGTTTTGTAAAGGTCGACACTACCCATGACAGGTGTGTATACGTGGTCATATCCCAGGCGTTCTTCCTTGTCCACAATATAACGCTCAATCGTACGGCGGATTGTTGCACCTTTTGGCAGCCACATAGGCAGCCCTTGGCCGACTTTTTGTGAAGTCATGAACAGATCCAATTCTTTACCGATTTTACGGTGATCACGCTCTTTTGCTTCCTCTAAGAAACGTAGGTGGTCAGCCAAGTCTTCTTTTTTGAAGAAAGCCGTACCATAAATACGTTGCAACATTTTGTTCTTGCTGTCGCCTCTCCAATAGGCCCCTGCAATGCTTAACAGCTTGAATTCTTTGATCTTTCCAGTGGAAGGTACATGAATTCCCCGGCAAAGGTCAAAAAACTCACCTTGTTCATAAATCGTTACTTGCTGTTCAGCTGGAATCGCATCGATCAATTCCAATTTATATTCGTCGCCAATCTCTTTAAAACGGGAAATGGCTTCATCACGGGTTACTTCAATACGTGAGATTTCCAGGTTTTCATTGACGATTTTCTTCATTTCTTTTTCAATCGCTGAAAGGTCATCAGGAGTCAATGATTCCTCAAGATCGATATCGTAATAAAAACCGCCTTCGATGACTGGACCGACACCGAATTTAGCGTTTTTATAAAGACGTTTGATGGCTTGTGCCATTAAATGGGCGGTACTGTGGCGAAGAACTTCAAGTGCTTCCGCAGCATCTTGTGTAACGATTTCAATGGTACCGTCTTCTTCGATTGGACGTTTCAAATCATATAGTTCACCATTGAATTTACCTGCAATGGATTTTTTTCTTAGTCCTGGGCTGATGGATGCTGCGATGTCTTCAGTTGTTGTGCCTTTAGCAAACTCCTTCACCGCTCCATCAGGAAAAGATATTTTCAGTTGTTCTGACATTGTAGCTTCACTCCTTCTTTTAGTTACCATCCGTTTCAAGTTTCAGGGGGATACCAAGCAATTGCGCGGATTAAAACACAAAAAAGCCCGCCCCTGTATAAAACAGGGACGAGCTTAGTAATTAAATTAACCCGCGGTTCCACCCTCGTTCCACTCTGCTTTTCACGGCAAAGTGACACTTGTAACTAGATAACGGCAGCTTCCCGTCAGCTCATAGTCGCAAAAAAATTGCTTTCCGAACCGAAGTTTAAAGGTGGTAAGTGTTCTATGCTAATAGGAAGCTTACAGCCTGCTGGCTTCCCTCTCTGTAAATTGGCGACTAGAATACCCGTGTCCTCATCATAACTTTTTGTTTTTAATAGTATGTAGGAAATTATAATTCGTTATGCATTGAAAATCAAGGTTAAAATTAGATTTTACCCAAAATCCCCAAGATAATCATTCAGTGGCCTGCTTAAAGGCTGAAAGCGGCAGGACGGTCGCCCTTTCCTCGAAGATTCGTGTCATCGTTTGAATCAGGCCTTCCTCCTTATTATCCGTATAAATATATAAGCTAGCCGGTGCGATGGATAAGAGTGGTGCCCAAAGGACCGTATCAAGAAAGAATGAAATATCGGCCAGCAACTTCCTGTCAATCATGCTTGTCAGTTTTCGGCGATCCATCCTGCCAAGCTCATGATCATAGAATTGAAACCCGTCATGATTGACAAGGTGAAGCCTTGGTACCTTCGATTCCTGTTCATGCAGGCAATCCCTGAGCATCGCAATGAAATTTTGGTAATCCTGCTCGAGCTTATATTCATCGATGGCCCGAACTGCATACTTTTCCAACGCATGCTGAAAAGACCTTAACCGAAAGGTAGTGAACGAATCGAATGAAAAAGACACCTTTCCCGCCAATATACTCTGAAGGCCTTCTTCGATCAATTGCTTTTCCCTACTGAATAAACTGCCTCCACATTCGGTGTTTTCCGCTTCAATGATGGAAGAAGCTATCTCGATGATGGCATCGATTTCTTCTTGTTCTCGATAGAAAAATTTGCCGATGATGATTTGTTTAAGAACAGGAAGCGTTTTTTCTTCAAGTAAAAAGGAATGAAATGTTTCACTGAGCAGTGTCAGCCATTTATCGGTTTTTAGTTTGGACATATCGATAACGAGACCTTGTTGTGGGGAAAATTCAATATATGGTTGAACTTCTGTCCCCAAAGGATGGACAGAAACGAAATTCAGCAGTTTTAAAGCTTCCGAATCATTTTGGAACGTAATTTGCACTACGACATCCCCCCTTCCCCCTTGCTTTACTTTTTTCATGTATATGGGAATAGGGGCTTATTTAGAAGTAGGATGGTGTGAAAGGGCAAAAAAAAAGCAGCCTCTTTGTAGAGACCACCTTCCTTTACCTTCTGCGATTGATACCATCAAGCTTTACAGGTTCCGCTAAATATTGAATCCTCTCCAATACCCTTGCCGCTTTCACTTCTTCTTTCTCACCACGTTGGGAATAAGTCAAGTGATTCTCCAGACCCTTCATATCAAAATTGGAAGTGAAAAACGTCGGTAAATTTTCAAGCATTCTAAATTGCAGGATGGGCCCTATGACTTCATCCCGTCCCCAGCTTGTCATCGATTCTGCCCCAATATCATCAAGCATCAGGACAGGCGCCGTTTTGACCATCTCTATTTTCTCGTTGACGGTATTATCACCGATTGAACCTTTCAGTTCCCGTAAATAATCAGGAACATAGACGATCATCGAAGAGATTTGCCTTTGCGCAAGTTCATTGGCGATCGCACCCAATAAATACGTCTTACCAACGCCAAACTTTCCGTATATATACAATCCCTTTTGACGTTTGCCAGGCTCATATTCCATGATGAACGATATCGCTTTTCCTAGGACGCCTAACCGTTTATTTTCATCGTCCGTTTGTGAAAAGTCTTCAATCGTTGCCTTTAATATATCCTTGGGAACGTATAGACTGCGAATGAGCCTCTCCCGTTTCCGCTTCTCATCCTCTGCCAATTTCCTCGGACAGATTTCATAATTCAAATTAAGGGCCTTCCCTTGAACAACGAGCTTTGGATAATACCCATGCATCATATTGATGCACCCATCCAGGCTTGGACATCTATCACACTTGTTGCTCTGAGAAATGAATTCGTAAAGCTTACCTAAATTCTTATCAATCATTTCCTCTGTGACCGTTGAGCTATTGGCATTCAGAAAAAGACGCACCTGTTCATTTTCAAAGATTTCCTGCTTCAACTGTTCATAGCGTTTCTGGAAATCACCCGTATTGGCCAGTTTATTAAGCGATCTGTTAATCTTTTCCATCGTTTATTTCACCTCCAGCTTTCCACTGCTTCCACTTCTCTTGAAGCTCACGTTTTTGTTCACTCAGTTCAGGCTGTTCCGCTTTCTGTTCAGGCTGTTTCTCCTCGTCCTGTTCAAGCCAGTCCGGAACCACTTCTTCTCTGATCGATTTTTTCCGGCCACCTTTGGCAACGTTCTTGCTTCCTTGTGCCCACTCTTGGTATTTCCGGTGTTCATTTTTAGCCAGTTCCATCGCTTCTATGACTGTGGAAACCTTCAATCGTGCCCAATGACCTGCCAGTTTTTCCACATATCCCTTTGTGAATTTCATGTCTGTCTTAAGCATAACGTATTCGATTAAAACATTCACGACTCCAGGATTCAGCTTCTGATTGATCATTACACCTTCCACCACTTTTAAATCACCACTGGTCGGTTCCGCTCCTCCGGATAATTGCATGAGCCGATCACGCGGGGAAGTAGTCTCCAAATGGCGAATAAGCTCTTGCTCCTGTGTTTTCGGTTCATCTTTTTGCGTCCGTTCCCGTATAGGCTGTACACGATTAATCAAGGAAGGCATGTCGGCCTGGCGTTCAATTTGGTACCAGTCCCTTGCCGCTTTCCGAAGCAGCTCTTCATCGATCTCATCGTCCAGCGTTACGGCATCCATTACTAGTTTTTGCATTTCAAGCGGATTGATGCCATATAAAAAAGCTAGTTTGGCGATGGTATTTCTAATCTTAGGCGTAAAGGCCTTCTTGGGTACAATCGAGCTCTTCATCCCAGCGAACAAAAGATCAAAATCAAACAAGCCATCGAACCCCGAAGGCTCGACACCGTCAGATTGATCGATAAATTGCTGTTTAGGCAATGGGTTCCATTCGTTTTTGGCTTCATCCGTAACATAGAGGGAATCTAGATGATCTGATGAAAAAACCTCTGCAAAGGATTTCGTCACATATTCAAACTGGTCCGTTGCAATCGTGTCCACACAAAAGAATCTCTTCAGCCGGTTGAATTGGACTTTTCCTATTTTTTTATATAAATAGATATTCAGCATGCCATCCGTGAAAAACTGCTGCGGGGATAGAGGCGGATTCAATTCATAGATGAATTCCTTCGTATCCCCTTTCGATTTCTTGTACACATTCAGCAATCCGATTCCTTCAAGTAAAAGACGTGCTTCATATATATCGCCTAATTTCAGGCCCATGGTATTCATCAATTGATAGTGGGAGGAAGCCTCCGACCAAAGCCGGTTCTCCTCCAATTCGCTCCATAACGTCATGTATAGGCTAATACAGATCGGTCCAATAAGAGGTTGGTACAGCCGTGTCAGTATTTTCCGATCATAATCATGAAGCAGCCCCGCAGAGGACACCATGTACGAATCCGCGGGGAGCAGTTCCTGCCAATGCATTGACATCTTCATTCAAACCTTTCAAAAGATATAGTGAAAAAAGAGCCAAAGTAAATCTTCAGCTCTACTTTCTTTCTTTATTTATTAAATCTTTCAGTTCATCGATAAATACATTAATATCTTTAAATTGTCGGTATACGGAGGCAAATCTCACATAGGCCACTTCATCAACTTCAGCCAGTTGGTCCATCACCATTTCACCGACACTGTCACTTTTCACTTCCGAAATACCCTGATTGCGCAATTCCTTTTCTACATAACTCGTGATTTGTTCTAGTTCCTTCAATGGAACCGGACGCTTTTCACAAGCCCTGATTAGTCCACGCAGGATTTTATCACGGCTAAACTCTTCCCGAGTCCCGCCCTTTTTCACGACGATCAACGGCGTCTCCTCGACCTTTTCAAAAGTAGTGAATCGAAACCCGCATGCCTCGCATTCCCGGCGTCGTCGAATCGATTTACTTTCATCGACAGGCCTGGAATCGAGCACTCTCGTTCCGTTATATTGACATGATGGACATTTCATCATTACCAGCTCCGTATTTTAAGTGATACTCCTAATCAAACTTCCCTAAGGAATACTATTTTATCTTAATCTTATATAAAAGGGACAACCAGTACAAGTAAAAAGTGAAACTTCAGGTAAAGGATGTGTGTACTTACTATGTAAATGCCTGTTAATGGAGCTTTTCCATGAGTGAAGAATGGCCATTTCATGGCATCAAAAAAGAGATGCATATATAGCATCTCTTGTTAACCCGTTTATTATAAAGCACCCATTTTAGTTTTTTTCATTTGCACGGGACCAAGTCCACGTGGAAGTTCAATATTCTCGCGCGTTTGTGCATTCAAAGCCTCCGCGATATAATCGGCTGCAATATTAGGATCTAAGTTGCCGCATGTATAAACATCAATGCTGGCATATCCATGTTCCGGAAAGCTATGAATGGTCAGATGTGATTCAGAGATAATGACGACCCCGCTCACTCCTTGTGGAGCAAATTTATGGAATGCCACCTCGCGAACCTCAGCACCCGATTTCAGTGCAGCATCGACGAAGATTCTCTCAATTAAATCAATATTGTTCAGTTTTTCAAAGTCACAACCCCAAAGTTCAGAAATGACATGTCTTCCCATCGTTTCCATCGTGTAAGCTGTTTCCATATTCTGTTCCCCCTTACATAATTAAAAATTCTGAATCCTTAATAACTACCACGGGGGAAAGTTAGTCCAAAGAGGTCCTAACCCTTTAAGTAGCCATTACGCAAACTCCCTTTTTAGGAAGTTCACGATTCATAGTATATAATGTATGGATTTCTTTTGCAACTGCATTTTGCATTTTTGGAAATTTAATCATTAATTGTTAATCTGACAGGACCAAGGAATTAATACCCAAGGTTCCGTAACTTTCCTAAACGTATCCATAAAAATAGCCCGTTAAACATATAACGGGCCATTACTCTTATTTAACTGACATTTGAACTTCAGAAGCCTTCGTCAACTCCGAAGCCACCAATTTTACAAGATCGACTACTCGATTGGAGTAACCCCACTCGTTATCGTACCAAGCCAGAATTTTCACTTTTCTATCACCAATCATCATCGTCGACAGACCATCGATGATGGCTGAATGCGGATTGGTCTTAAAATCACTTGAAACAAGCGGTTCTGTTGTATATTCCATAATTCCTTTAAGCTCATTTTCTGAGGCATCTATGAAAGCCTGATTCACTTCATCAATCGTAACATCACGGTTTAAATCCACAACAAGGTCGACTAAAGAGACGTTCGGCGTCGGTACACGTATGGCCATACCATGAAGTTTGCCCTTCAATTGAGGCAACACCAATGAAAGAGCTTTAGCCGCCCCTGTAGTCGTAGGGATGATGCTTTCTGCAGCCGCACGGGCACGCCTTAAATCTTTGTGCGGGTTATCGATGTTATTTTGGTCATTCGTATAAGAATGGATGGTTGTCATCAAACCATTGTCTATGCCGAACTTTTGATCAAGTACTTTGGCAACCGGTCCAAGGCAATTAGTCGTACACGACGCATTCGAAATGACGAAATGCTTGTCGATTTCTAACGCTTCCTGATTTACGCCCATCACAATGGTAACGTCTTCATTTTTACCCGGCGCGGAAAGGATGACCCTTTTTGCCCCTGCTTCTAAGTGCATGGCGGCTTTAGAACGCTCATTGAATTTACCCGTAGCTTCGATTACAATATCTATATCCATCTCTTTCCAAGGCAATAGCTTTGGATCGCGATTATTTATCAGTTGTACACGTCGTCCATTCACTACAAGAGAATCATTTTCGGCAATGATTATGCCGTCAAACTTCCCATGAATTGTATCATACTTCAATAAATGGGCTAACGTTTCAGCGGGATAGCTTGCATTAATGGCAACGATGTCCAGACTCTCATCTACTATTGCCTTACGGAAAACCATTCTTCCAATTCTTCCAAATCCGTTAATCGCTATTCTTGAATTCATTTATCGGACCCTCCTGAATATATTAATGTTATACTTAATACCCTTCATATGTAATTAGTATAACACATTACTCTTGAAATGTGTTAATAAAAAAGCGGATTTCTTCCTTTTTCAAAACAAAAAGGAAGAAACCGTTAAAGTCCCTTCCTTTTCCACTCTATAGGATCTCCCATTTCTTAAGTATTTCAACAACCTGCTTTTTGGTTTCTTCTATATTGCCATTATTGTCGACGATGGCATCCGCCAGTTCCTTTTTATCTTTCAATGGCATTTGCGAATGGATTCTCGCTAAAGCGTCGGTTTCCGTCAACGCATTCCGGTTCATTAATCGCTCTAGTTGCACCGATTCATCCACGTATACCAAAAGTGTCCTTTCCACCATAAACGTCAACTTGCTTTCGAACAGGAGTGGAATGTCCATGAATACCGTTTTCGCTCCAGCAGCAAGAGCCTTTTCCGTTTCTTGGCGCATCCATTTTCTCACGGCAGGATGTACGATACTATTTAAAAGCAATCTTTTTTCTTGATCGTGAAATATGATCGAGCCTAACTTTGCCCGGTCGATACTTCCATCAGGTAATAAAAGATCTTCGCCGAAAGCCTTCACCAACTGTAGATAGGCCTCTTCCCCAGGTTCCACGACTGCACGGGAAGCCACGTCCGCATCCACTATCACGAATCCCAATTCCCTTAAATATTGACTGACACTACTTTTCCCACTGGCAATTCCACCAGTAATTCCGATGATTTGTCCCATAAGCTCCCCCTTTTCCCCGCTCTCTATAACTTGAATAGGCCGATTAAAATCAGTAATAACCCCGGAAGAAAGGTCAGATGCTGCACGATTTTGTTATTGGAAAGCAATTTGCCGCATTGAAGTCCGCTCCCGATAAAGATGAAGCTCATCACAGCAATGCAAAGGGCAAGAATGATTGGGGAAATCCCCATCATGGCAGCTCCCACTCCGGCACCGAACGCATCCAGTGACAATGCGAAGCCCAATACAAGCGCCTCGATACCGGTAATCGTCCCTGATTTATCAAAATCGGCATTCATTGGTTTTTGTAAGATATTGATAGCCACTCCAAGTGATTTTATTTCAAAATTGAAGATGATTTTTTCATGGTATCGCTCATCATTCGTTTCCTTCTCGGGCCTAAAATATTGGTACACCATCCACGAGCCCAGAAGCACGAGGATAATGCCCCCTGTTCTTTCTGCGGCCCCGACAGAGATAAGCTGACTGATGAATTCACCGATGACCATCGCAATACCTAGGCTCATTGCCGAACAGACCGATACGACGGCAATGGATTTCAAGGGTATTTTCACCTTGCGCATACCGAACGTCATGCCAACACCGAAACCGTCAATGCTTACTGCAAAAGCAAGAAAAATAATTTGTAGCCACATCGGAATGAATGCTCCTTCCCTTCTTGTTGCTACCCTAGTATATGGGAGGAGCCCATCCGATGTGTTTGATCAAATGATTACTTATATGGCTGGCAAGTCGGGCATATATGCGTGCCCCGTCCTGCGACGACCAGCTTTTCGAGCGGGGTACCGCAGATCTTGCAGTTCTCCCCTTTGCGTCCGTATACATTCAATTCCAACTGGAACATGCCGATTTGACCTTGCGAGTTGACGTATGAACGTATCGTGCTCCCGCCTTTTTCCACGGCTTCGCTCAAAGTGGCGATGATTTCGCCATGCAGCCTTTGAATTTCTTCCAATGTAAGGGTGGAAGCCACCCGTTCAGGATGAATGCCCGAACGGAATAAGGATTCGTCCACATATATATTACCGATCCCGACCACGACGGTTTGATCGAGTAGAACAGGTTTGATCTTCCTGCTCGTTTTCGCAAGTTTTGCCCGAAGTCCCTCGACGGTGAACTCGTCCGATAGAGGTTCAGGACCTAAATGCAACAGAGGCATTTGCTCCATTTCCTCTCCTTTACGGAATAAATGCATCGTTCCGAATTTGCGGACATCCCGATACCTAAGCTCACTGCCATCCGTGAACGTGAAGATGACATGGGTATGTTTATCGTAAGGGTCCCCTTTCAGATGGACACCGTATTTCCCTTCCATCCTTAAGTGGGAGACCATGGAATAATCATCCATGGTGAAAATGAGGAACTTGCCCCGACGGCCAATGCTGTGAATCGTCTGGCCCCTTAATGCATCTTGAAACTGTTCAACTGGCTCAGGTGCCTTTATGATTTTGGGCCAGAAGACGGAAACCTCCATGATTTCCTTTCCTAATACAAGCTGTTCCAATGTTCTTCTGACGGTTTCCACTTCAGGAAGTTCTGGCATTACAATCACCTATCTTCATTTATTTAGCATCAAACCATGTTGGTCCATATGCATAATCCACTTTGAGTGGAACGTTCAATTCAATCGCATTTTCCATTTCTTCCGGAACGATCTTCATCAGGATCTCGAGCTCCTCCGGTGGTGTTTCGAAAATCAATTCATCATGTACCTGCAGAAGCATCCTCGTTTTAAGCCCTTCTTTTTTCAGGCGTTCGTTCATATTGATCATCGCTAGTTTAATGACATCTGCGGCACTTCCCTGGATTGGGGTATTCATCGCTGTCCTTTCAGCAAAACTTCTGATATTGAAATTACGGCTCGTGATTTCGGGAATGTAGCGCCTTCTTTGCAGTAATGTTGTGCTGTATCCGTTCTTACGTGCTTCATGAATGCTTTCTTCCATATAATCCTGCACACCAGGGAAGCTTTTGAAATACCTCTCGATGAACTCCCCAGCTTCCTTACGTGTTATCCCAAGACTTTGAGAAAGTCCATAGTCACTTATTCCATAAACGATTCCGAAGTTTACGGCTTTAGCGTGTCTACGCATATTTGATGTGACTTCCTCGGAAGGCACATGGAATACATCCATTGCCGTCCTTGTATGAATATCCATCCCGGCCCTGAACGCTTCAACCAATCCACTGTCATTGGCGATATGCGCCAATACGCGGAGCTCGATTTGCGAATAGTCGGCTGCGAAGATAATCCAATCCTTTTCGGAAGGAATGAACGCCTGTCTGATTTTCCGACCTTCCTCTAGACGAATCGGGATATTTTGCAAGTTAGGGTCCGTTGAACTAAGGCGGCCCGTTTGGGTCAACGCCTGATTGAATCGGGTATGCACTTTATCCGTTTCCTGGTTCACCACTTTGAGCAAGCCCTCGATATAAGTCGATTGCAACTTGCCCAATTGCCGGTAGAGCAGGATTTCCTTTACGATATCATGCTGGCTTTCCAGTTTTTCCAGTACATCCGCTGACGTGGAGTAGCCCGTTTTCGTCTTTTTGTACACGGGGAGCTCCAATTTTTCAAATAAGATCACCCCGAGCTGTTTCGGGGAATTGATATTGAAGGCTTCCCCGGTCAAATCGAAAATTCGTTCCTCAATGCTTCTTAAGCGGACAGCCAATTCCTGTCCCATCTTTTTCAGCCTTCCGATGTCCACCTTTACGCCCTGCCACTCCATATTTGCTAGGATGATGGACAATGGCAGCTCAAGGTCCGTCAATAAATCGTATTGTTCGAACTCACGCAACTTTTCGATCATCGGTTCCTTCAATGCAAAAATGCCCTTCGCTTTTCTGGCAATATGCTCACTAAGTTCTGCATCTCCAGGTATCTTCCGCTTTGCCCCTTTTCCATAAAAGACATCATCGCTCTCTAGCCGCACAAGCCCTTGCGTTTTCGTGATTTCCGCCACTTCATCTACAGATTCTCCGGGATCCAAGATATAGGAAGCTAGAAATACATCAAAATCAATGCCTTTTATATCGATTCCACGGTGGCGCAGAAGGACGACCGTACGCTTCGCATCAAAGACCGTTTTCTTTTTGGTTTCATCCTCCGCCCATGTTTTGAACACTTCAGATGTCAGTAGGCTTTCACCCGGGAAATAAAAATGTCCATGTTCATTACTGATGGAAATACCCAGGATCTCTGCACGATGATAGTTATCCTCAAGAATTTCAAGGTATAGGGCATTCTCATTAGCAAGCATATCCATTGTCAATTCTGAACCCGTCTGAACATGGATGTCTTCCTGTTCTAGCGGTTCCCGTCCTGATACGTCCAGTTTTTCCAGAAGAGTCGAGAAACCTAACTCTTTATAAAAGTCAATGACCTTTTCCTGATCCATACCGTTATATTCCGTTTCGTCCACACCCACTTCAATGGGAGCTTCTCGTGTGATCGTCGCAAGCTCCTTACTTAGTAGCGCAAGGTCTTTATGCTCCTCGATCTTTTCTTTTAACTTCTGTCCGCTAACCTCATCAATCGATTGTAGCAGGTTTTCGACCGTTTCGAATTGATGCAGCAATTTAAGTGCCGTTTTCTCGCCCACACCGGGGATGCCTGGGATATTATCGGATGCATCGCCCATCAATCCTTTAAGATCAATGATTTGCACGGGGGAAAGGCCATACTTTTCATGGATGTGCTTCGGTGTATACTCCTCGATTTCAGTGATGCCCTTCTTCGTAATCGAGACGGTCGTTTTTGGCGAAGCTAATTGTGTTAAATCCTTATCCCCGGAAATGACCTTCACCTCGAACCCATCTTTCTCGGCCTGAAGGGAAAGCGTTCCGATAATATCGTCCGCTTCATAATTTTCCAGTTCGTACCGTTTTATTTGAAAGCAATCAAGCAGCTCCCTTATGAAGGGGAACTGTTCAGATAGTTCCGGTGGCGTTTTCTGACGGCCACCCTTGTATTCCTTAAAGGACGCATGTCTAAACGTCGTTTTGCCGGCATCAAAGGCCACGAGTATATGGGTCGGCTTTTCTTCCTCCAGAATGCGATTGAGCATCATGGTGAAGCCATATACGGAATTCGTATGGACCCCTTTGTCGTTATTCAAAAGCGGAAGCGCAAAAAATGCGCGGTAAGCTATGCTATTTCCATCTATAAGTACTAACTTTTTATTCAAAATTGTCTTCCTCCAGTCACACCCGTTTTATGTAGGTCGGCTTCTATTAATCACACAAAAAAACCGTTCATCGTCTCTTTCCATTCTACCATGAGTGGAAGTGGAAAGAAAAATGAACGGCTATGCTGTTATTTAGTATTTCCCATTAACAAGCTTGCGTACGGCGAGTCGGATGGTAAAATGATAACCGTTTGATTACCGACCGTTTTTTTGTAAGACTCCAGCGTCCGGTATAGTTTATAAAACTCAGGATCCTTGGAGAATGATTTATTATATATCTTGGCTGATTCTCCTTCTCCTTCAGCACGGATGACTTCTGCATCAGCTTCCGCCGATGAAAGCATTTCCTTCACTTTTCGGTCAGTGTTTGCGATGGTCCGGTTTTTCTTCGCATCCCCTTTTGATAGATATTCCTGCGCTTTACTTTCCCGCTCGGATATCATCCGCTTATAGACCGACTCCTCATTTTCAGTAGGTAAATCCGTCCGTTTGATGCGAACATCTGTAAGACTGATTCCATAGTTGTCCTTCACTAACAGTTCATTGACCTTATCTGTGATGCGGTCGTTCAAGCTTCCCCTCGATGATTTCTCGTTGATGATTTCATCATAGTTCAGCTGCCCCAACTCTGAACGGACCGCAGAATAGATGAACTCTTCCATCCTTGTTTCGGCGTTTTCCAGTGTTCTCGCATTGGTGATCAATTTTTTCGGGTCTTCAATCCGCCAGACCGCATAATTATCGATCAACATCCTTTTTTTATCTCTTGTATTGATTTCTGCCTCGGATACATCGGAGCTCATTTGATACTTGGGCAAGGTCACAACGCTTTGAATGAATGGCACCTTGGCTTTCAGTCCTGGTGTTTTATCAATCCTAACCACTTCTCCAAATTGGCGGACGACTTTGTATTCCCCTTCTTTGACGATATACACATTAGTGAAGATGATAAGCATGAGGATGATAAAGATGATGAAGAATATCCCTATTTTCACATAACCTCTCCAATGAAAATCGCCCTTTTTTAGCTCATTGAAATCAATCACTTTTCCACTCATGGCTGGGTGCCCCCTTTCACTGCCGACTCTTCGTTATCCGGTGCTTTCGCTTCTTCTTCCTCAGGGACAGGCACCGTTTTCGTTTCTTCTTTTTCTAATGGGCGCAGCGGTAGATACTTCATTGTATTGCCATCATCATTCATGATATAAATATCCGCATTCGGCAATACCTGTTCAAGCGTCTCAATAATCAGACGGTCCCGGGTGATATCCTTATTGCCTTTATATTCACTATATAGTTTTTCAAATACTGCCACATCACCGCGGGCCGCTTCCGTACGGGCTGCTTTATCGCCGTTCGCTTTTGAAATAAGGGCATCTTTCTCCCCTTCCGCTTCATTAATCCTTTTGTTCTCGTATTTATTGGCTTCATTGATTTTCGTATTCGCCGTCTCCCTGGCATCCGTTACGTTCGTGAAAGCTTTACGCACTTCTTCGTTGGGCAGCTCGACATCCTGCAGTTTAACCGCGGAGATGGAAATGCCCACGTCATATTTCTTCATCAATTCCGACAGCAATTCACGAACATCCGCTTCAATTTTCGCCTTACCGGAAGTGAGGGCATCGTCGATTTTCGTACTTCCGATGATGCTCCTTAAAGACGCGGAAGTCGTATCATATAAAATCTTCTGTGGATCATCCGAATTGAAGAGATATTTAGGAGGGTCGGTAATTTTCCATTGCACCACCAAGTCAGCCAGTACAATATTCTCATCACCTGTTATCATCTTGGTCTCTCTCGGATACTCCTTCACTTTTCCTCCTTCTTCCTTATACCCGAATTGGAGGCTGAATGTTTCCTTGGATAGTTTATGGACCGATTGAATCGGCCAAGGTAATTTAAAATGAAGACCTGGCTCTGTTATCGTCTCCTCCACCTTACCAAACGTCATAATGACGGATTGATCTGATTCATCCACCGTATACCAAGTGGAAATGGCCACCACTCCAAGAATTAAAATAAGTAAAACAAGTCCCGTTATAGTATAAATCCTTTTCAAGCTTACGATATGTATCACCCCTTCAATTTGGTGTTATATCTTATTTACGCAAAGAAGGGCCCAAAGTTTCGTAAAATTGAAAATTTTTAGCAAATTAGAAATGACAACACAGAAAAAGGCAGGGACTAAAATGTCCCTGCCTTACTTAACTCCTTGGATGAGGGGTTGTCATCATTGTACCCCTCCATCATGAAGGTTGTATAAAGGAAGTGTAAAGTCTGTGTAAACTCTACCCATTCCCTTTCAATTTTTTATTCAATGTGACGGTGAAAGTCGTACCGGTACCCGGTTTACTCTCTACGTTAATTTTGCCTTTATGAACTTCCACGATATGTTTGACGATGGCAAGTCCGATCCCGGTACCACCTGAATCTCGGCTCCTTGCCTTGTCGATTCGATAAAATCGTTCAAAGATCCTTGGAAGCTCTTTCTCCTCAATGCCGATTCCGTTGTCCTGCACGATAACATCCACGGTTTGTTCCTTCTCCACAATCGTTACAGTCACAGTCCCTCCATTGGGTGTATAAGCCAAGGCATTGGTAATCAAGTTGATGAACACTTGTTTGATCCGATCCGATTCCCCTTCAATAACCACCGAATGGGAAGGCACTTTGACTTCGAGTGAGAGTTCTTTTTTTCGTAATTTACCCATGAGCATTTCCTGGATCTCTTTGAGGATGGTAGTCATATCTACCTTGTCCGTTTTCAGGACAAATTCCTGCTGTTCCATTTTGGATAAGTTAAGAAGCTCCTGAATGAGCTCTTGAAGCCGATCGCTTTCATTTAAAATGATCGATAAAAAGTGCTTTAGGGTTTTCTCATCCTTCCAGGCCCCATCCAGCAATGTTTCCGAAAAGCCTTTAATAGAAGTAATCGGTGTCCTCAATTCATGGGAGACATTGGCCACAAAATCCTTCCGCATCTGTTCCAGTCTTTTCAGTTCCGTGATGTCATGGAAAATAAGAAGGATTCCCTTCCATTCATCATAATCCCCGATGATGGGAGCTCCATAGATTTCGAAATGCTTACGTTTAAGGGAAAGAGGAATTTTCACCTGACGTTTTATCGTTTTTTCCGTCCTGAAAATCTCTTCGATTAGAGCTATGACTTCTTCATCCTTTATCACAGAATAATAGTCTTGATATAGGAAAGTATGTGAATCTACATCAAAGATTTTCTTGAATTCCCGGTTGATTAGGGTTGTATATCCCTTGCTGTCAATCAACAGCACACCACTCCCCATGTTTTCGACGAGTGTTTCCAAACGGTCCTGGTTCATTTCCCTCGCCATTTCGGTTTCTTGGAGGTTCCTTGCCAGGATATTCAACGAGTTCGTCAACATCCCCGTTTCATCTGAATGTTGCTCGAATTTTCGGGTACGGTAATTTCCTTTTGCCAGGTCAATCGCTGCCATTGTGGCCTCTTCAATCGGCCGTGTGTAATAGGAAGTGATTTTACTTGCCAGCATCAGGATGATGATCAGGGCTGCACCCAAGCAAATGACCAATATGCTCCACATTTGCCGGTTGACTTGTTGAATTGCCTCGATTTCATTACTATGGATGACAAATCCTTCAATCTCGCCATCCTTTTCAACGGCGCTCCAGTAATAATGAAGGTCCGAATCCCCCTCCACCACTTCATAGCCTTCACGCTGCTCCCCCGTTTTTTCAAGGGTGATTTTCCGAAGGACTTCTGCATGGCTATCAAGCAACTCATTTGAAGAGGACGAATCATATAAAACCTCTCCATCTGTCGAAAGAATGGTTAAGTTGGATTCAAGCAACGGCGTTAGTTTCGACGTTTTACCTTTTTCCAAAAAGGAGGTGATACCGCCATGCTCTTTAATATATGTAGAAATGAAAAACGTTTCATTTTGAATTCGTTCGTTGAATGTTTTAATATAATAGCTTTTGAAAAGATGGCCCAACAAAAAACCAACGGCCATCAGTACGACCATCACCAGCGTGATGAGGGTAAATAGCAGTTTCTTACGGTAGGTCGTCATTCTCTTTTAGGCTCCTCGAACTTGTAACCCAAGCCCCTTATCGTTTTGATATACAGAGGTTTCTTTGTGTCTGATTCAATTTTCTCCCTCAGATGGCTGATATGGACATCTACGATACGAGAATCTCCGGCAAAATCATAATTCCACACCGTGCTCAATAATTGATCCCTCGTTAACACTCTTCCTTTATTCTTCACGAGGTATAAAAGTAATTCAAATTCCTTTGGAGTCAATTCTAGTTGATTCTCCTCGAAATAGGCTTCATAGCGTTCAGGGAAGATCTTCAAGTCGCCTATTTTCAGTGAATCATTCTCTGGATCATCATTATTTTCAGTACTATTAGAATGCTGTGATCTTCTTAGTATCGCTTTAATCCGGGCAACTACCTCACGTGGGCTAAAGGGCTTCGTTAAGTAATCATCTGCTCCTAATTCCAGGCCAAGCACCTTATCAAATTCATCATCTTTAGCTGTTAACATCAAAATCGGGATATTTATTTTCTGTTGGCGAAGCTGTTTACACACTTCAAGCCCATCCAATTTGGGTAGCATTAAATCCAATACGACCAAATCAGGACAAAGCTCAACAGCTGCCTGTAAACCTTCTTCCCCGTCCAATGCTGTAATTACAGAGTAACCAGCCTGCTCTAAATTGTATTGAAGTAAGGTAACAATTGATTGTTCATCATCCACTACGAGAATTTTCTTTGACATTAGATCCTCCTGAATTATGTATTACCCCTAAGACATGCTTTTGTCTACTCATCCAATTCTATTATAAAGAATATTATCTGTAATTCACACTTAAAATTCTCTCGTCCTCCCAAAATCACCAATTCCTTTTACTGCCTCAAGTAAGGTAAGGACGAAAAATCCGGACCGATACATAAAAAGACCACCTGATAGGTGAAAGGAACACAAGCATTCCTGTCACGTTTCGGGCAGTCTTGTTATGAAACGGATGAGTTATCGTAAGATTTTCATGACTGCTTTAACGGAATCGACTGATTTCGAAAGGGCAGCTTTTTCAGATTCCGTCAATTCAAGTTCGATGATTCGTTCAATTCCATTGGCACCTAAGACCGTAGGCACACCAAGGTAGATTCCTTCGAATCCATATTCACCTTCAAGGTAGGCGATTGATGGAAGAACGCGATGTTGGTCTTTCAGGATTGCTTCCGCCATTTCCACAAGGGATGCCGCAGGTGCGTAATAGGCACTACCATTGCCAAGTAGGTTGACGATTTCCCCGCCGCCAGTACGAGTACGGGCAACGATTGTGTCTAGACGTTCTTGGGGTATTAATGTTTCCAAAGGAATGCCTCCGGCGTATGAGTAACGTACTAAAGGCACCATGTCGTCACCATGCCCACCCAGGACGAAACCGGTTACGTCCTTAACCGACATATTCAATTCTTGAGCGACGAACGTACGGAAACGGGCAGTATCAAGCACGCCCGATTGTCCGATTACTCGTTCTTTTGGAAAACCCGATTCTTTGTAAACCGTATAAGTCATTGCATCTACTGGATTGGTTAAAACGATGATGGTTGTATGTGGAGAGTATTTGACCACTTCTTTCGTTACAGCTTTCATGACTTTTTGGTTCGTCTGAACTAAATCATCACGGCTCATGCCTGGTTTGCGGGCGATCCCGGCAGTGATGATGACGACGTCTGAGTCTGCTGTATCTGAGTAGTCGGAAGTGCCGATGATAGAGGCGTCAAATCCTAGGACAGGACCTGCTTCAGCCATATCAAGTGCCTTACCTTTTGTAGGGTTTTCTGATTGTGGAATATCAACTAAAACGATGTCACCGAGTTCTTTTTGAGCGGCAAGGAATGCTGCGGTAGCTCCAGTGAATCCTGCACCAACTACTGTAATCTTTTTACGTGTAGACATGTTAATTCCTCCTTAAAATATGCAAATATTTCGGAATACTTTTAACAGCTGTATACATAATTATACGCCTCCCGGAAAAGGAGCTGAAGTCAGCTCTTTTCCTGAAGGCGTCATTAGTAAAAATTAAAGGTTTTTGATTAGCTCGTCAGCGAACTCAGAACATTTAACTTCTTTTGCACCTTCCATTAGGCGGGCAAAGTCGTATGTAACAACTTTAGAAGCGATTGTTTGTTCTACTGATTTAGTGATGCTGTCCGCAGCTTCATTCCATCCAAGGTGTTCAAGTAAAAGAACGCCTGAAAGAAGAACTGAAGATGGGTTAACTTTGTCAAGACCAGCATATTTAGGAGCAGTACCGTGAGTTGCTTCGAAAATAGCATGTCCAGTTTCGTAGTTGATGTTAGCTCCTGGAGCAATACCAATTCCGCCAACTTGAGCAGCTAGTGCATCAGAGATGTAATCTCCGTTTAAGTTCATTGTTGCAACAACGTCAAACTCTCTTGGACGAGTTAGGATTTGTTGTAAGAAGATATCGGCAATAGAATCTTTAACGATGATTTTGCCTTCAGCTTCTGCAGCAGATTGTGCTTTGTTAGCAGCTTCTGTTCCTTCAGCTTCTTTGATTTGATCATATTGGTTCCAAGTGAACACTTTGTCAGCGAATTCAGTTTCTGCAACTTCATAACCCCAAGTTTTGAATGCGCCTTCCGTGAACTTCATGATATTACCTTTATGAACAAGTGTTAATGATTTACGGCCTTCTTTGATTGCATAGTTAAGTGCAGCGCGAACAAGACGTTTTGTACCTTCTTCAGAAATTGGCTTGATACCAATACCAGAAGTTTCAGGGAAACGGATGTTTTTAACACCGAACTCAGTTTGCAAGAAGTCGATAAGTTTTTTCGCTTGGTCAGAACCTTTAGCATATTCGATACCAGCATAGATATCTTCAGTGTTTTCACGGAAGATAACCATATCAGTGTCTTCAGGACGTTTTACTGGAGAAGGTACACCTTCGAAGTAACGTACTGGGCGTAGACATACGAATAAGTCTAATACTTGGCGTAATGCTACGTTCAATGAACGGATACCGCCACCGATTGGAGTTGTAAGTGGTCCTTTAATAGCGATTAGATATTCGTTGATGACATCAAGAGTTTCTTGTGGAAGCCATTCGCCTGTTTGGTCAAATGCTTTTTGTCCAGCTAAAACTTCTTTCCATTCGATTTTCTTTTCGCCATTGTATGCTTTTTCTACAGCTGCGTCTAAAACGCGTACTGCTGCTGCCCAGATATCAGGACCGATTCCGTCACCTTCAATGAAAGGAACGATTGGATTGTTTGGTACGTTAAGAACACCGTTAGTAACTGTGATTTTTTGGCTTTGTGTCATGTCTCTTTACCTCCGATTCAAATTCAAAGGCTAGTTGGTCTGCCTTATAATTCTTGGCAGAACCACTAACCTCGTTTACTCACATCTTTTAATTTACTACAAATCCGATGAAATTAAATATAAATTTTGAAAAAACTTTTATTTATTCAAAAATTTTATCGATTTTCAATTGGAATGTACTTTTGCATACCTGGTCCAACATACTCTGCACGTGGACGGATAAGGCGGTTGTTTGAATATTGCTCAAGGATATGAGCGATCCAACCTGATGCACGGCTAACAGCAAAGACTGGTGTGAATAGGTCATGCTCGATACCTAGGCTGTGGTATACAGAAGCTGAATAGAAATCTACGTTTGGCGGAAGATTTTTTTGACCAGTCACGATTTCGTGAATTTTAGTCGACATTTCATAATATTGAGGCTGACCAGTAAGCTCAGTCAATTTTTTAGACATTTCTTTAAGGTGTTTAGCACGTGGGTCACCTTTACGGTATACACGGTGGCCAAAGCCCATGATTTTTTCTTTGTTAGCTAGTTTTTCGTTGATATAAGGCTCAACGTTTTCTACTGAACCGATTTCTGTAAGCATTTTCATAACTTGTTCGTTAGCTCCGCCATGAAGTGGGCCTTTTAATGCGCCAATGGCAGATGTAACGCCAGAATAGATATCAGAAAGAGTAGCAACGCAAACGCGTGCAGTGAAAGTAGAAGCGTTTAATTCATGGTCAGCATGTAGAACCAATGCTTTGTTGAATGCTTCTTCTTCGATTGCAGTTGGCTCGTTACCACTTAACATATATAAGAAGTTAGCAGCGAAGCTTAGATCTTTACGTGGTGCAACCGCTTCCTTACCTTGACGGGTACGGGCGAAAGTTGTTACCAACGTTGGGATTTTAGCTTGGATGCGAATGGCTTTACGATAGTTAGCTTCTTCACTCATTACGTCAGCTTCTTCATCATATAGACCAAGAAGTGATACCGCTGTGCGAAGAGCACCCATTGGATGTACTTTATCTATTGGGTATGTTTTGAAATGATTAACAACTTCTGCAGGAAGTTCTGCGTTTTCAGCTAGTTGTTTAGTTAATTCAGCTAATTGGCTTTTGTTTGGAAGAGCTCCATGCCATAAAAGATAGATTACTTCCTCAAAAGTGGCATTTGTAGCTAAATCATCGATATCGTACCCAACGTAAGTTAGTGTATCGTCGATAATCGAGCTTACGGATGAAGTGGTTGCTACCACACCTTCTAGACCTTTTGTTGCTGTCATATAAAATCTCTCCTTTTTCTAAAATTCCCCTATATCCTTGCTCATTACGTATAAATATAGCGCTTCCAAGAGTAAGCTATCCTACCCAACCATCTATTTTTTAGCTGAAGACATGCGTCACCCATCGATAAGTATTCACTGATGTGAATGCCAATCAAAGGAGCATGCACGACCTTTTACAATCGCTTATACGAATTCTAAAAATTAATGCTTGTAGCTTCGCTTCCTAGTGAGCGCTTGCTCAAATAACTACACTCTTTTTTTAGATCATCAGAAACTACTATTTCTAAATCCTAATATAATGACTCGGAGTAGTTACAACATTATTATAAACAATAATCACTTTTTTGGGAATGAAAAGCGCTTAAAATATGAAAAAATTATTATTTCATTAGAAAAATCTCTATTCCTAATCCACCTTTTTTTTCAGCTTTTTCCACCACATTCTTACAAAAAAATGAAATGAAGCAGAATAAATCTAACATAGAAAAGAAAAAAAGATTCCAGAAAAATTAAACAATTACTATTCATTCCCTGTGTCAATTATTTAAAAAAATCAAAAATCTGCATGCATAAATAAGCAATTCCAGCACCGATCAACGGACCTACAGCCACACCTTTAAATAATGCGACGGCTAGAATCGTCCCAAAAACCAATGCGGTTGTAATATGTGGATCGTGAGAAAGCAAGGTAATTCCATTTTTCGCAATCAAGGCAACAGCTATACCAGAAGCCAGCGCAATCCATGCATAGGGCGATTTAATCGCATCCCCCAGTTCCTTGAAGCCAATCGCTCCATTAGCAATAGGGATGAGCACTGCAATCGTAATGATCGTAACGCCTAGGTTGATTCCCTTTGCTTCTAAATAAGGGAACACTTTGGCATCAAGACCAATGATTTTCATGAGTAAAAGAAAACCTGCTGCGGCAATAAGGGATGTGTTTTTCCCAAACCAACCGATTGCCGCAAGTAAAATTAAAAACACGACCGGGCCGTTTATCACTTCTCCTCCTCCTCTTTCCTTTTTGTTATTTTAACATAACAAACCGCCTGTTTACCTTTGTCAAAACCCATGGTATTTATTTGGCTACCAATAGAAATAGTTCAGATTGGATCCAAAAGGAACTTTCCTTTCTTTACCATTGTCGTTACAATTATAATACAATGCAGCCGTTAGAAGGAGGGAATGTCTTGAATCCTGTTTACATCTACCGTTTCATTCGTTTCATATCAGTCATCGGAATCATCATTTTGGGCGGGATCGCCTTATTTTATTTATCTAAGTATACGTATCCATTCATTATTGCCATGATCATTGCTTTCTTGATGAACCCCCTTGTGACTTTCTTCGAAAAGAAAGCTCACTTGCCACGAGGACTTGCTGTATTTGTCTCCCTATTACTCATTTTCCTTATTTTTGCCGGACTCATTACCCTATTAGTTACCGAAATCATATCAGGTACTAATTACCTTGCGGGTGTGATACCGGAACATATCGAAACCATCGTAGATTACATAGAAACGCTCATTGCCACCAAGATCATTCCCCTATATAACCAAACCACAGCCATGTTCAATACATTAGATCAAGATCAGCAGGACACCATCCTAAAGAACATCCAAAATATTGGTGAATCCATCACTACCGGGGTCAGCGGTTTCATTCAGGCATTCCTGAAAAACATCCCCGCCATCATCGGCTGGTTTCCAACGACGGTGACAGCACTACTCTTTACCCTACTGGGCACTTTCTTCATCAGCAAAGACTATGACCGTTTCGGACGAATGACGGGAAATGTATTGCCAAATAAACTATTTTCCGGGGCCAAACGTTTATTCCGTGATTTAAAACGAGCATTATTCGGATTCATTCGCGCTCAATTCACTCTAGTTTCATTAACGACCGTTACCATTTTAATCGGATTTCTTATATTAGGGGTCAAGTATTCGATTACCATCGCTTTAATTTGCGGCTTAGTCGATATCATTCCTTATTTGGGTACAGGGACCATCTTCATTCCATGGATCATCTTCGAATTCATCTCTGGGAATACCAGTCTTGCCATCGGGCTGTCTGTGCTTTACATCATCGTTGTTGTCCAGCGCCAACTAATTGAACCAAAAGTTCTTTCTTCTAGTATTGGCTTGGATCCACTTGCTACTCTCATCGCCTTATTCATTGGTTTTAAATTAATCGGGTTTCTTGGATTGATCGCCGGGCCAGTAGCCCTAGTCATATTCAATACCCTTCAACGTGCTCATGTCTTTCAAGCCATTTGGTCGTACATCATGGGACCGGATACGAAAAAACCTACTCCAAACAAATTTCTTTAGAATCAAAGAAAAATCCGCCCGATATTCGGGGCGGATTTTTTCTATCTATCTCTTATTTTGAAGTTTCGAATTGTTCAGCTTCAGTAGAACCAGCAAGTGCTGTTGTAGAAGAAGTTCCACCAGATACAACCTGTGCCACTTCATCGAAGTATCCAGTTCCAACCTCGCGTTGGTGACGAGTTGCCGTATAGCCGTCCCCTTCACTAGCGAATTCTGCTTGTTGAAGTTCTGAGTATGCTGCCATTCCACGGTCTTTGTATCCAAGAGCAAGGTTAAACATGCTATGGTTCAATGAATGGAATCCAGCAAGTGTAACGAATTGGAATTTGTAACCCAGTTTCCCTAATTCGACTTGGTAGCTCGCAATTTCCTCATCACTCAATTTCGCTTTCCAGTTAAACGATGGCGAGCAATTGTATGCTAGTAGTTTTCCTGGGAACTCAGCATGAATCGCTTCGGCAAAACGACGGGCATCTGCAAGGTTTGGCTCGGACGTTTCACACCAGATAAGGTCAGCGTATGGTGCATAAGCCAGGCCACGAGCAATCGCTTGGTCAAGTCCCGCTTTCGTGCGGTAGAATCCTTCTGGAGTACGTTCGCCTGTGATGAATGGGGCATCGACTGGATCGATATCATCCGTGATCAAGTCAGCGGCGTCAGCATCCGTGCGAGCAATCAATATAGTCGGTGTTCCCATTACGTCTGCAGCCAAGCGGGCAGAAATCAGGTTACGTACGGCAATTTGTGTTGGAAGAAGCACTTTCCCACCTAAATGGCCACATTTTTTCTCGGAGGAAAGCTGATCTTCAAAGTGAACACCGGCAGCTCCAGCTTCGATCATCCCTTTCATTAGTTCGAAAACATTAAGGGCTCCACCAAAACCTGCTTCCGCATCAGCTACGATAGGGGCAAACCAATCGATATCGTCTTTTCCTTCAGCAAAGCTGATTTGATCGGCCCGTTGCAGTGTTTGATTGATGCGTTTAACGACTTGTGGTACAGAGTTTGCTGGGTATAAGCTTTGATCCGGGTACATCTGGCCAGCGATATTCGCATCTGCAGCCACTTGCCAACCACTTAGATAGATGGCCTTTAAACCCGCTTTTACTTGTTGCATCGCTTGATTACCAGTCAATGCTCCTAGTGCATTGATGAAATCTTCTTGTTTCAGGAGATTCCATAGTTTTTCAGCTCCCCGACGCGCTAAGGTTTGCTCGATGTCAATGGACCCTCTTAATTTGATAACTTCCTCAGCTGTATACGTGCGTTTAATTCCATTCCATCTTGAATCAGTTTCCCAGCTTTGTTGTAATTGCTCTACTCTTTCGTTCGTCATTATATTTTCCCCCTAATAGTTTATAGTACGTTCATAATTAATAGAATATTAAGATAATTTTTCGTATGCTGGATTCGTTAAGAAATCAGCGAAGTCTTCAGCCACAATCAATTCTTCGAATAGTTTAGTAGATTCTTCAAATTTCCCTGTTTTGAAAGCTTCTTCACCAATCTCGGATTTAATGACTTCCAATTCTTCCTCTTTAATTTGATGGAATAATTCTTCCGTCACTTTCCTGCCATCTTCTAGTATGCCTTTAGGATGACGAATCCACTGCCACACTTGAGCGCGGGAAATTTCTGCTGTAGCGGCATCTTCCATCAAGTTATTGATAGGAGCCGCTCCTCTACCACATAACCAGGAAGCGATATACTGAATGCCGACGTTTATATTTGTCCGTAAGCCAGCCTCCGTAATGGATCCTTCTGGGACTTCCAGCAAATCTTTAGCCGTCACTTCTACATCTTCACGTTTGCGGTAAATTTGATTCGGTTTCGGAACAAGAAGGTCAAACACTTCTTTCGCAGTACTGACCATGCCTGGATGAGCGACCCATGTACCGTCATGCCCATCTCTCGCTTCACGTTCTTTATCCGCACGAACCTTCGCGAACGCCTCATCATTCTTGACCGGGTCATTCTTGACCGGAATTTGGGCAGCCATTCCACCGATTGCCGGAGCATTACGGGTGTGGCAAGTCTTGATTGCGAGAAGGGAGTAAGCTCTCATGTTCGGAACCGTCATTGTAACCTGTAATCGATCTGGGAAGATTACGTCCTCTGAGTGACGGAATTTCTTCAGGAAGCTGAAGATGTAATCCCAGCGACCGCAGTTTAGGCCTGCTGAGTGTTCTTTCAACTCATACAAGATTTCGTCCATTTCGAATGCTGCAAGAATCGTTTCGATTAGTACCGTCGCTCTAATTGTCCCCTGCGGAATTCTTAAATCATTCTGGGCATAGACAAAGATGTCATTCCATAATCTGGCTTCGAGATGACTTTCCATCTTCGGAAGATAGAAGTATGGACCGCTTCCATTTTCGATCAATGCTTTCACATTATGATAAAAGTAAAGTCCGAAGTCGAATATGCTGGCGGATATAGGCTGTCCATTTAATAGAACGTGTTTTTCTTCCAAGTGCCAGCCACGGGGTCTGATTTTCAAGACTGCCGTTTTTTCATTCAATCTATATACTTTACCGTTTGGATTTTCAAATGAGATGGTACCGCGGATGGCATCCCTCAAGTTCAGTTGCCCATCTATGCAATTTTCCCAAGTAGGCGAGTTGGCATCTTCAAAGTCTGCCATAAACACGCAAGCCCCTGAGTTTAATGCATTGATGATCATCTTACGATCAACCGGCCCTGTAATTTCAACCCTGCGGTCTTGCAAGTCCTTCGGGAGGGGAGCGATTGTCCAATCACCTTCACGGATATGTTTCGTTTCCTCCAGGAAATCAAGCTGCTTTCCTTGGTTTATTTCCTCTTGGACCGTTTTACGTCGCTCTAACAGTTCCCTTCTCCTTGCACCGAACTGCCGTTCAATCCGTTCAATGAATTGAAGCGCTTCCGTAGTAAGTATTTGTTCATATCCAGGCTTGATATCCCCTGTTATTTGTAAACCTTTTGCTTCAGTAATCATGTTGCTTTCCACATCCTTTCAAACTCTTATATGTTATAATACAGTTATTTTATTTCCTGTTTGTATTATATAACACGATGTATAAATTTGTCACCTACTTTTCCAACTTTTTTAAAAAAAGATATTAATTGACTATAGAAAGCCTGGTATATAGGCATTTCTATTAAAAAAATAATTGCAAAGATTCTGTTTTTTCCATTTCATTTTTTCTTCCTTGTCCACTTTTTGCATGAAACAGTTAAGATTTTGAGTGGCAAGATTTCCTTCATATGTGGAAGCATTTATGGGCTGAACGCAAAAAAAGGCTATCCACATTCTTATCTTTGTGGATAGCCTTTTTCTATTTATGTTGAATGATCGTTACTTTTCCTTTATTCATCCTGTTCATCATAATCCGAATAACAATTGGTTTTAGAAGATTACGGGTGGGTGGAAATACCAGGATCAATCCCAAGACATCCGAAATCAGTCCGGGTGATAGCAACAGAGCGGATCCGATGAAGATACAGATTCCATCGACGATTTCATTTCCAGGCATCATCCCTTGACGAACCTGACCCTGTGCCTTTTTCCATATTTCCATTCCTTGGCGTTTAGCCAAATAAGCTCCGATTAAACCAGTGGCTACAATTAGGAACAGCGTTGGCCAAAACCCAATCAGATTGCCAGATAATAAGAGGACAATAATCTCAATGATCGGCATCGCAATGATAAACAATAAAAAGTACTTCATTTACATTCCTCCTGCACAGCCCACTTCTGGTGCGGTACACCTATCTTACATCAACGATTGGATTTCATCCAAAATTTTGTTTTACAAAACTTTGGCATGACCATCATAAATGATTCCACGGCTGGCATCGACCGTTATTCTCTGTCCATCCTTAAAGGCCTTTGTCGCATTATCAGCCCCGACAATGACAGGAATGCCTAAGGTAACGCCGACAACTGCCGCATGGCTAGTCAAACCGCCTTCTTCAGTAATCAATGCGGCACACTTTTCTATTGCCGGCATCATTTCACGATCCGAACCGATTGTAACCAAAACAGATCCTTCTTGTACTTTTTCTAAGGCTTCCTTGGCATTCTTGGCAACGACCACTTCACCCTTCGCTGTTTTCCTACCGATTCCTTGAGCCTTCAATAGAACCTCTCCTAACACATGAATTTTCATCAAGTTAGTCGTCCCTATTTCACCTACAGGCACACCAGCGGTAATCACCACTAAGTCCCCATGGGAAACGATTCCGGATTCCAGGCTTTGGTCTATCGCTGTTTGGAGCATATCATCTGTCGTCTCTGCTTTAGGCCCCATCTGCGGATAAACGCCCCAGACCAATGCAAGCCGTCTGGATACATCTTCATTAGAGGTAACGGCAATGATAGGCGCTTTTGGACGATACTTAGAAATCATCCGTGCTGTATGACCACTTTCAGTCGGTGTGATGATTGCACCTGCATTAAGGTTAAGCGCAGTATGTGCAACGGATTCCCCAATGGCATCTGTCACATTATGTCGATCCGACTTACTATTCCTTGTAAGGATATCCCGATAATTAAGCGCTGTTTCTGCACGTGAAGCAATATTATGCATAGTCTGAACGGCTTCGACTGGGTAAGTTCCCGCAGCTGTTTCACCAGAAAGCATGATGGCATCCGTTCCATCGAAAATCGCATTCGCCACATCACTTGCCTCAGCTCGTGTCGGACGTGGATTACGCTGCATCGAATCAAGCATTTGTGTAGCGGTAATGACCGGTTTGCCTGCATTGTTACATTTCTTGATCATATCTTTTTGAACAAGTGGCACTTCTTCCGCAGGGATTTCAACACCTAAATCACCACGCGCAACCATCAAACCATCAGCTACTTCTAAAATTTCATCGAGACGGTCCACGCCTTCCTGGTTTTCAATTTTAGGGATGATTTGAATATGCTCTGCTTTATTTTGTTGCAACAATTCCCGGACTTCCAGTACATCCGACGCCCTGCGGACGAAAGAAGCGGCCACGAAATCGATTCCTTGTTCGATACCGAAAAGGATGTCCTTTTCATCTTTTTCCGTGATCCCTGGCAAGTTTACGGAAACGCCAGGAACGTTGACGCCTTTTTTATTTTTCAATGTACCGCTGTTTAGGATTTTCGTATGAATTTCTTTTTTTGTTTCATCAATTGCTAACACTTCAAGACCAATCAAGCCATCGTCCAGCAAAATTCTAGATCCAGCTTGTACATCATATAGAAGCCCTTCATAGGTAATGGAGAATTTCTCTGGTGTCCCCAAAACTTCTTGCATCGAAATCGTTACTTCTTTACCTGCCGTCAACTCAATCGAGTCATTCTCCATGTTATTCGTCCGTATTTCAGGACCTTTTGTATCAAGCAAGATAGCGACCTGTTTCCCCGTTTTCTCTGATGCTTCTCTTATGTTGCGAATTCTTGCAGCATGTTCCTCATGATTACCGTGGGAAAAATTAAGACGTGCTACATTCATCCCTGCCTCGATTAATTGAGCCAATTTTTCTACACTTTCACTAGCTGGCCCAATGGTACATACAATTTTAGTTTTGCGCATGGTGTCAACCTCCTAAAGAAACTCGTCTTCTACCGCCATATGACGGAGAGTGACGTAGTATTAAACATATTTTTTTCAATCATTTAAATAGACAATTCTTCTGATAGGTCATACATTTTCTTATCAATCGTGTGCTTCTTCGATAAGGCATCGATGATATCGTAATCAACCAGTTTATTTTCCTCAATGCCCACAGCCCTGCCACCTAAACCTTCAAGAAGCAATTCGACTGCGCGGGCGCCAAGCCTGCTTGCCAACACACGGTCAGACGCAGTAGGAGAGCCGCCACGTTGTACATGACCCAGAACCGTAACACGCGTTTCGAACCCTGCTTTCGCTTCTATCTGTTTGGAAATCTCCATGGCACTGCCTACACCTTCTGCCACAACGATGATACTATGCTTTTTCCCTCGTTCATGTCCCCGGTTTAGCTTCCCTATCATCTCTTCTATGTCGAAATCGTATTCCGGGCATAAGATGGTCTCAGCCCCTCCTGCAAGACCGGCCCAAAGAGCAATGTCCCCGGCGTTTCGGCCCATCACTTCAACCACATACGTCCGTTCGTGGGAAGTCGCTGTATCCCTGATTTTATCAATCGCATCGATGACCGTATTAAGGGCTGTATCAAAACCAATCGTAAAGTCCGTTCCCGGAATATCGTTATCGATCGTTCCAGGAACGCCAATGCAAGGAAAACCTCGTTCCGTCAATGCCTTCGCTCCAAGGTAAGACCCGTCACCGCCAATGATGACGATGCCCTCAATACCCACTTTTTTCAGTTGTTCGATTGCCTTTAACTGTCCCTCTTCCGTTTTGAATTCAGGACAGCGGGCAGTATGTAACATCGTGCCTCCGCGGTGTATGATATCCCCGACAGAACCAAGCTCAAGACGTCTTATGTCGCCATTGATCAACCCTTCATAGCCATGGTAGATGCCATAGACCTCCATTTCATGAAAAATCGCTTTCCGGACGACTGCCCGGACTGCAGCATTCATGCCTGGAGAATCCCCTCCACTTGTTAATACCCCTATTTTTTTCATTATGTTCACCTCTCCTACTGCGCTAATGACATAAAACTTTTCAATAACCTCATTGTACCCTTTTTTCACCTAAGATAAGCAAGGAACTCTTCTTACTGCTTAATCCAATGTATTAAGACTAACGTATTCTGAACAGAAATTGAAGTAAATTGCGTTAAAGATTGTTTTATTTCCCAAAATAGGAATCAATTTAGTCACCTGGGTATTTAAGTATCATATTAAGGTTGAAAAAACGTGTTGCCTGCCGGCAGCACGTTTTTTCTTGGCCATGTATTTATGAATGTTGTTTTACTTCCAGTACCGGTCCTTCTGGCTGTCCTTCAAATTCATATTCACCGATATTTTTAAATTTCATATAACGCTGATTGATCAGTTCCTCACTATTCAGGGAAAGAAGCTCATTGATTGATTGCTTCAATATATCCTTAATCGCTTTGGCTTGCTCCTCGGCATCGCGATGGGCCCCGCCTTTCACTTCAGGGATGATTTCATCAATGACTCCCAATCGGTTGAGGTCAGGAGCCGTGATTTTCATGGTTTCGGCTGCACGCTTGGCTTGGGAAGCATCCTTCCACAAGATAGCGGCTGCTCCTTCAGGAGAAATGACAGAATAGGTGGAGTTCTCCAGCATATAAATCCGATCCGCTACTCCTAGAGCCAAAGCACCACCACTTCCACCTTCACCAATGACAATACTGATAACAGGTACATTAAGTCCTGCCATTTCAAAAAGGTTTTTTGCGATGGCTTCACTCTGGCCACGCTCTTCCGCTGCTTTACCAGGGAAGGCACCCTTCGTATCTATGAAACAAATGATGGGGCGATTGAACTTTTCGGCCTGTTTCATCAGACGTAAAGCCTTTCGATAACCTTCAGGATGAGGCATACCAAAATTACGACGGATATTTTCCTTTGTATCCTTACCACGCTGATGGCCGATGATGGTCACAGCACGTCCATCAAATTCCCCGATGCCGGCTACGATGGCTTCATCATCACCATAGTATCGGTCACCATGGAATTCCATGAACTCATTAAATATAAGAGGGATATAATCAATTGTTGTCGGACGGGCTGGGTGACGAGCGATTTGCACGCGATCCCATGGCTTTAAGTTATTATAAATGTCCGTTTCCAACTTCTCGAGACGCTGTTCCAAGCTTTCAATTTCAGCTGTCAAATCAACATCTGCTCCCTTTGTTATTTCCCTTAGTTCTTTAATCTTGCTTCGAAGCTCTGTGACAGGGCGTTCAAATTCCAATTCGTAAATCATAACCATTCACCACCCGGGGCATGAATTTTCAGGATCGTTGTCAAGGTATCTTTCATTTCCGTCCGTTTAACCACAGCATCCAATTGGCCATGCTTCATCAAAAATTCAGCTGTTTGGAAATCTTCAGGAAGATCTTCATGGATCGTTTGTTCAATGATCCGTCTTCCAGCGAATCCTATCAGGGCACCAGGTTCTGCAAGGTTAATATCCCCAAGAGATGCAAAGCTGGCTGAAACGCCACCAGTTGTAGGATGGGTCATCATCGAAATGATCAATCCACCTTCATTGCTGAACATTTTAAGGGCAGCACTTGTTTTGGCCATTTGCATGAGGCTCAGAACACCTTCTTGCATTCGCGCCCCACCAGATGCGGTAAAAATGATGAACGGTATCTTCAATTCGCCGGCCCGTTCAATCGCCCGTGTGATTTTTTCCCCAACGACGGACCCCATACTTCCCATCCGGAAATTGGAATCCATGATGGCCGTTGATATTTGGAAACCATTTATGCTTCCTACCCCTGTAACCACTGCCTCATTAATTTTGGCCTTCACTTTATCCTTTTCCAGTTTTTCCAGATAATCCGGGAATTGAAGGGGGTTAACGGAAATCATTTCTTTATCAAATTCAGTGAAACTATTGGCGTCGAAAAGAAATTCTATGCGCTCATGAGAGGACATGGAATGATGGAACCCACAATGCAAACAGACTTTTACGTTTTTCACTAATTCTTTTGTATACATGATTTTTTTGCAACCTGGGCACTTCGTCATAATTCCTTCAGGTACATCCTGTTTTTCACGATCTAAAGGAACCGTTGCATATTTCTTCTTAGATTTTGCAAATAGCTCTTTAAGCAAGTCTAATCCTCCCTTTGCCACCAAACCTCTTTTTAAAGAAACTTTGGTCCAAACTATATCAGAAATATATTCAAAATCGTGTAAAATGCTGTCACTCTTCCTTCGACAAATTTCTGATTTTAGTAAGGTATGCTTCGATGGCTTTTTCTTCATCACGTTCAAGCAAATATGTAAGCAACAAAAGATAATCTTCTTTTTTCGTTTTTGTTTTGATTTGCTCTGATGCTCTAGCATAGCTGTTGACAATACGCCAAATTCTTTCAAGCAAACGATTGCGATTTAATATGGCGATCCTCAAGAAGAAATCATCATCATGGAATTCTTCTACCTTGACCCAGTCCATTAACGATTTAACCTCTTGGGCCGTGGCGAAGAAGGCCACGATCTTCAAACAATCGATTTCAATTAACCGTTTGGTCTCGGCTAAATCTTCTTGAACTTTTTTATCTTGCAAAAAAAAGGTTCCCAGAAGCTCGACTAACTTATGCTCCTGGAAATCCCTAATAAACGTTCCTTCACCACGTCTAGTTTCTATCAATCCTAAAAGCTCTAGTGCTCGCAATGCTTCACGGACAGATGAACGTCCAACATTCAGACGGTCGGATAACTCCCGTTCAGAAGGAATTTTATCGCCCGGTAAGAGGTTATCCGCTTCAATCATGCTCCGTAGGCTTTCCACAACATCGAGATAAATTTTGGTTGAAGAAGTACGTTCTGCCAAATTAGTTATTCCTCACTTTGTCCAATGTTTGCTAGTTTTCTTGTTTTTTCTTTAATTTGTTCTGGATCCGCGTGAATTCTTGCAACCCCGGTTTCCATAGCTGCCTTTGCCACGGCTGCAGCGACTGCAGGTGCAACTCTAGCATCAAAAGGTGCGGGAATAACATAGTCTTCATGAAGTTCATGCTCTTCTATTAAACCGGCAATCGCCTGTACAGCCGCCACCTTCATTTTTTCATTGATATGTGTGGCACGTACATCTAAAGCGCCTCGAAAGATTCCAGGGAAAGCCAGTACATTATTGACCTGGTTTGGGAAGTCAGAGCGACCTGTCCCCACCACTTTGGCACCCGCAGCTTTCGCTTCCTCCGGCATGATTTCAGGATTGGGATTAGCCATGGCGAAAATGATTGGATCTTCGTTCATGGAAGAAATCATATCCTTATTCAAAGCTCCCGCGGCAGACACACCGATGAATACGTCCGCTCCCTTGATAACAGTCGCAAGGTTTCCTTGAACCTTATCCCGGTTGGTTACTTTCGCTACTTGTTCTTTTATATCATTCATACCTAACGTACGCCCTTCATAGATGGCACCTTTCGTGTCACACATGATAATGTCACGCACTCCATAGCTATAAAGCAACTTTATGATGGCAATGCCTGCCGCTCCGGCACCACTGGCCACGACTTTAATTTCCGTTATCGATTTTCCTACAAGACGCAAAGCATTTACAAGACCGGCCACGGTTACAATTGCTGTACCGTGCTGATCATCATGAAATACAGGGATATTCATTTCTTTTTTTAATCGTTCTTCGATTTCAAAACAATTCGGTGCTGCAATATCTTCTAGGTTCACTCCGCCGAATGTCGGTTCGAGCAATTTGACGGTCTCTACAATCTTATCCACATCCGTCGTTTTTAAACAGATTGGAAATGAATCCACTCCCGCAAAACTCTTGAACAAGACAGCTTTGCCTTCCATGACAGGCAAGGCGGCTTCAGGACCGATATTGCCTAGGCCCAACACTGCCGTTCCATCAGAAATAACGGCTACCGTATTCCCTTTCATTGTATAGTCATAAACGGTTTCAGGTTTTTCGTAAATTTCCTTACATGGTTCGGCGACACCAGGAGAATAAGCCAAGCTTAAATCCACTGCATTCCTAACTGGTACTTTCGAAACGGTTTCTAATTTCCCTTGATTCAAGCGATGCATATGTAATGCTTCTTCTCTTAATGTCATATTCTCACTCCTAGAACGAATTGGGCAACCCGGAAATTATGCTGAAATCTAGTGGTCAGACCACATGGGCCTGCATTCAATATAACATACCTGATAAAGTTGTAAAATAGTTATTCTCTCTTATAAACGACATTTCCTTTTCCTAACAATCCATTTAAAAGATCGATTAACTTATCGCTCGGGTTGACCCAATCCCAATAGGATAGCTGTACATAGCGGTTTTCCCGCTCATAAAATAGCATGACCTTCGTTTCGCCAGTATGCTGGATTAATATTTTTTTTATTTTTTGAAGAGTGTCTTTTGTTTGCTTTTCCGCTTCAATCTTCAAGAAAAGCGTTCCGGTTTTTTGCTGGGCCATATCTTTCACTTGGTCCAACGGATAGACATATTGGATGATGAGCTGCGTTTTTCCGCTCCGCTCCTCCAATGTACCTTGAAGCATGGCCAACTGTCCGTGATTCAAGATGGCAGAGTAGTTTTTATACACATTGGGGAATACGACGGCTTCAAGATCGCCTTCTTCATCACTGACAGTCAAGAATGCCATGACATCCCCCTTTTTCGTTCGAATGGTCTTAACCGCCGTGATGTACACGCCAAGCAGGATTTTTGCCTCTTTCTTACTTAATGCTTCATCGATGGTCAAGCAACCGAAGTGGCCGAAAATTCCTTTATAGCTCGTCACGGGATGATTGGAAAGGTATAGGCCAAGTACACTCTTTTCAAAGGATAACTTGTCCTCCACCGGAATGGGATCGACATGATTGTATTTAGGCTTTAGCGAGAATTCGCCATCCGAAAACATATCGAATAAATCATCATCCGGATTGACCAATTCGGTATGGCTGATTGCGACATCCAGGCTAGCTAGCAAGGTGGCACGGTCTTCGCCAAATTCATCAAAGGCACCTGAATGCACCAATGCTTCCAATACCTTTCGATTGACGATTTTTCCCGACACCCGCAAACAGAAATCGAATAGGTCCCCGAATTTCTTTTGGCGTCTAGCCGCAAAGATTTCCTTCAGGACCGTCCCACCGATTCCTTTTATGGCACCAAGACTGAATCGAATCCCTTCTTTCTCCGGTAAAAAAGGATAGCCGCTTTCATTAATGGAAGGAGGCAGCACGGAAATGCCTTTCTTCTTGGCTTCACGGACATACTGGGCAATCTTATCATCATTTCCGACGGCAGAGGTCATGAGGGCAGCCATGAAATACTCAGGATAATGGGTTTTCAAATAGGCAAGCTGATAGGCAATGACACTGTATGCTACAGCATGGCTCCTGTTGAATCCATAATTGGCGAACCGGACGATCAGGGTATAGATGTCGTCCGCTGTTTTCTCGGAATACCCTTGCTTCAAGGCACCATTCACGAAATGCTCCCTCTCCTGGTCCAATACTTCCTTTTTCTTCTTCGAGACGGCACGCCTTAATAAATCGGCCTCTCCCAGGGAGAAACCGGCAAGTCGTGATGCAATCTGCATGATCTGCTCCTGATATACGATAACGCCGTATGTAGGATCGAGAATCTCCTTCAAATCCGGATGGTGATATTCTATTGGGACCAGCCCGTGTTTGCGCTCGATGAAAAGTGGAATGTTTTCCATGGGACCTGGACGATATAAGGCATTGACCGCGACGATATCTTCAAAACGGTTTGGCTTCAGGTTCATTAACACCTTCCGTATCCCATCCGATTCGAACTGGAACACGCCCGTCGTTTCACCCCGTCCCAGCATGGACAGGGTCTGCGGATCATCCATCGGTATATGGGACAAATTCAGTTTTTTCCCCATCCCCTTTTGGATGTTTTTCAAAATATTATCCAGGAGCGTTAAATTGCGCAGACCTAGAAAATCCATTTTCAGAAGGCCGAGTTCCTCGAGGAGGTCCATTGGATATTGAGTCAGGTGGATGCCATCATGCCCTTCCTGAATCGGGATATGCTCAGTGAGCGCCTGATCGCTTATGACGACACCAGCCGCATGTGTGGAGGTATGGCGTGGAAGCCCCTCAAGCAGAAGTGCCGTTTCAAAAAGCTTCTGGTTCCGCTCACTTTCCTTTATGAAGTCCTGTAATCGCTTGGATTCTTTTAACGCTTCAGGCAAGGTGATTCCAAGGCGTCCCGGGATCATTTTCGATACCATTTCCTGCTCTTTTGTATTCAAACCGAAGACGCGTCCGGTATCACGCAACGCCGCCTTTGCGGCTAAAGTACCAAATGTGATGATTTGGGCAACATGCAATTCCCCGTATTTCTTCGCGACATAAGCAATCACTTCCTCGCGGCGGTTATCCGGGAAGTCAATATCGATATCGGGCATAGTTACCCGCTCAGGATTTAGAAATCGCTCGAACAGCAGAGAATGTTCGATTGGATCGACATCCGTAATCGACAGAACGTAGGCGACCATCGATCCTGCTGCAGACCCCCGTCCCGGCCCCGTCAAAATCTGGTGGTCCCTTGCAAATTTCATGAAATCCCAAACGATTAAGAAATAATCGCTGAATTTCATTTGCTTAATGACAGCCAATTCAAAGCGCAGACGCTCTTCATATTGGATAGATGGTTCAGGTATTCGTTTCTTCAAGCCCTGGAAGCAGAGGGTTTCGAGCATTTCTTCAGCCGTAACTCCAGTTGCTGTAGGGTATTTGGGTAGCAGGGAACGATGAAAAGGAATAGTAAGATTGCATTGCGCGGCTATATGTAGCGTATTTTGAAGGGCATCCGGCAAGTCACTGAACCGTTCAGCCATTTCAGCACGGCTTTTCATATAAAACTGTGTGGATGGAAGCACCACCCTCGTTTCGTCCGCCAGCTTGTCGCCATTACCGATGGCCAGTAGCGCTTCATGTGCCAGTGCATCACTTTGGTTCAAGTAATAGACCGGGTTCGTCGCTACAAGCTCGATTTTCAGCTCTTTGGCCAATTGACAGATTGCTTGTATTTGCTGCTCCTCCTTGGCAATATCCAGCCGTTGAAGGGATAAATAAAAGTTATCATGTCCGAACACTTTCAAAAATTGCTCGGCAGCTTTCCTCGCCTCCTCGGGCCTTTCTTCTTCCAATAACCTTTCGATTTGCCCTTCCGCACCCGGGGAAAGCGCAATCAATCCCGTAGAATAGGCTTTAAGCCAATTAAATGGAATGCCCGACGGAGATTTCGTTTTGATAGCACTGCTTATTTTCAGCAGGTTTTGGTAGCCTTGAAGATTTCTTGCTAGTAAAAGAAGAGGATGTGCGGCATCTTGTTCATCTAGAACATCCGCGAGAATCCCGATAATCGGTTTTATCCCCTGTTTTTTGCATTCCTTATAAAAATAAACCGATCCATACATAACATTTCGGTCGGTTAATGCTAGACTCGTACAGCCATCCGCTTTCGCTTTAGCCACAAGTTCACGAATTTTCACCGTACTGCTCAGCAGGCTGTATCCGCTCTGAATATGGAGATGTGTATACACGTTTTTTTCTCCCACCTTTGAAAGGGCATGTTTCTTTTTATTATAGTGTTTATTTCAAAAAAAGAAAATATGTTCTCATTGCCAATCAGGTTCGTCCACTTTGATTTTCACAGGCTATCATATTACCTCCGCGCTTCCCATATAAATAGAGTAGAAGAATATCAAGCCAAAAAGGATGATGATACATGAACGAAGCCTTTGTTCCGGCATTTATCAACAGTTTTTTCATCGCGCTCGGCGTTTTGCTTGGCGGGTCGATCATTGGCGGACTGGCGGCTTTTTTCACGGGACAAGCCCCGATGACGACCGTTTTCCGCTTATCGGACAGCCTAAGGATTTGGGCGATCGTCGCTGCCATCGGAGGGACCTTCGATATGGTCTATAATTTTGAACGTGGCATTTTCCACGGACAAACAAAGGATATCGTGAAGCAGGTGCTATTGATCCTCTCCGCCCTCGGGGGTGCACAGACAGGAGCGTTAATCATCAATTGGTTCACACAGGAGCATATTTCACCATGAGGATCCCCCCTTATCATCGGCTTCCCACCTGGCAGCGTTTTTTTGCCGGTGCAGCATTAGGCGGACTGCTCAGCTGGGTGATTTTCTTTTACATGTACGGAGTGCAGCAGGAAACGCAGATCCGGATCATTCATGAGCAAAGAGAAGAGATGAAGGATTTGACCGAAAAAATCGCGATTTGGGAGCAGGATTACAAAAAATTAAATCAGCAAAACGAAGAGATTTTAACGATTCAAGAAGTCGAGGTGAAAATCACCAACGGGCAATTTTACAGCCTCGATAAGCTGAGTATCGCCGATGCCGAGGATGTCATAGAAGATGACCTCTCTTCCCTTCTCGCTAAAGATGTCGTTAGTGTATATAACGGAAAAGTGTTGCTTAAGAAGTCGATTGAAAACAAAATCATCGAGATTAATAAGAAACGATACGAACTGGAAGTCAATGAAATTATGTTTTATACAAAAATGAATATTGAACTCACAATCAAGAGGGCGAAATGATGCTATTGGAGAGGTGAACGATGAACCCAATCTTAAACCAAATCGGTACGGTCTTTATCCCGGTTCGTAATATTGAAGTGGCCCGCGATTGGTATTCTGACCTGTTGGGCATCCCGGTGACCGGAGATATTTTATTCGGGCACCTGTATGCCTTGCCTATGATCGGAACGGGCATTGTTTTGGACAGTAAGATATTTTCCGAAGATCGCATTTTCAAAGTCCCTCCCTTTCACTTCAACACGACGAACGTCATCGAAGCGTATGAATATATGAAAGGGAAAGTAGAATGTACAACAGGAATCGAACATGACCGATGGTTCAATTTCAAAGATCCCGATGGCAACCAGCTAAAAATTTCCCAACATCGTGAATATCTACATGGCAAAAGACCAAATTCAAGATGATTTGGTCTTTTTGCTTTTCTTATTCGGCTTTGTTTACCTCTTCTAGATCAGCCAAAATATCATCCACTGCATCCCAAGAATAAATAGAGGCCCCTGCTGCAAATGGGTGTCCGCCACCATTGTATTTCCTGGCGATCATGTTGATGATTGGACCTTTAGAACGGAAACGAACCCGGATCTCCTTTTCTTCTTCAATGAAAAAGACCCAAGATTTCACGTTTTTAATCGAACCCAGCGAGGAGACAAGCTGGGAGGCTTCTGAAGGCGTCGCATGAAATTTTTCCAGGATATCCTTCGTGATGATCATCTTCCCTGTTCCGTTTGGTAGAATCTCGAAGTTTTGCAGCACATAACCATTCAGGCGGGTAATGCTTTCATCGACATCATACATCTCTTGATATAACTGTGGACGGGAGAATGAATAATGAATCAACTCACTTGCATAGGCGAATGTTTTCTCGGTCGTGCTTTGAAAAAGAAAACGTCCCGTATCACCAACGATACCTGCATAAAGTAGACGGGCTGCCTCATCGCTCATCTTCAATCCTTGATCTTTACCAAATAGATAAAATTCATAAATCATTTCACTCGTCGAGCTAGCGGACGTATCGACCCAACGCATGTCTCCATAGGGATCTTCGTTTGGATGGTGATCAATCTTGATCAGCTTATCCCCTGTCGGATAACGGCTGTCGCAGATTCGGTCAGTATTGGCGGTGTCACAAACGATGACCAAAGCCCCTTGGTACATTTCATCCGAAATCACATCAAGCCTCCTTAAATAATGTAACGAAGGCTCTTCTTTCCCGACCGTGAAAATGCGCTTCTCAGGAAATGACGCCTTCAGAATTTCAGCCAATCCCCCTTGCGAACCATAAGCATCCGGGTCAGGCCGGACATGGCGATGAATGATAATCGTATCATAACGCTTTATATCTGCTAAAATTTCAGCCTTCATATAAATCTCCTTTTTATATATGTTATTGTACAAATTAAGACGATATATTTTATTTAATCAAAAAATTGGCGAAATAGGAAGGCTCATCTTGTTTTAGGTGGCAATCTCCAGAGTTTCCCGCTACAATAATAAGGTACATATGTTAAATTGGGGGAATTATAAACCATGCCTATCCTTGTCACCTTGATCGTTCTGTCACTAGGGATTTATGTATTTTACAAAATTAAAATGGTACGCACGAAAATGCCGATGGAGAAAAAGTGGATTTCAGGAAAATCATCCATTGCCCTCGGTGCCTTTGTAGCCTTATTTGGAGTCAATCAGCTTTTCCTTTTCCAAACGACCGTTACATACATCATTGCTGCCGTATTCATTGTTGTCGGACTATTCAGCGTTTGGGGCGGTTATAAAATGTATAAGTTCTACCTCCCACATGCCATTGAAGAAGCCACAAATCAAAGAGGATAATCGAATTCGATTATCCTCTTTCGCTAGTTAAGAACGATCAAGCAACTGACATGTCAGCATGGCTTTCCCTACAAGCTTGCCTTGGTTAAATACCTCGACATCCACTTTCCCGAACTTACGCCCCACATCCAGGACACGAGGATGAATTTCAAGCGTACTGTCGATCTGAACAGGCTTGATGAAGTAAATCGTCATATTTTCAACGACTAAATCGCCGCGTTTATAGCCTCTGAGCGCACGATTGGCTGAATCCGTAACCAGTGTCGTGAACACCCCACTTGAAATCGTACCAAGATAATTGGTCATTTGAGGTGTAACACCATAGCTATACACTTCTTGTCCCTTGCCTTGGTTTGACGTCATCACCAGCTGACTCGTGATCGTATCGTCAATCGTTTCACCGACCTGTGGCTGTCTTTGGCTCATCTGTAACGCCTTCAGTACATCCTGCCTGCTCACGATCCCTTTCAGGATGTGACTGTCACTAACGACTGGGATCAACTCGATCCCTTCCCACACCATCATATGGGCAGATGAGGCAACACTCATTTTGTCGCCTACGGTCATCGGATTCTTCGTCATCACCTTATCAATGAGCGTCGTTTCTTCTTGGCCCATGACATCTTTTGAGGTGACCATACCCTGAACCTTCATGTTTTCATCAACGACAGGGAAACGGCTATGACCCGACTCCTGATTCAATTCATGCCAATTTTGAACCCGATCACCCACGGTTAAGAAGGTCGTTTCCTGAACGGGCGTCAAAATATCCTCTACCAATAGGATTTCCTTTTTGATCAATTGGTCATAAATGGCCCGATTGATCATGGTCGCGACAGTAAAGGTATCGTAACTCGTTGAAATGACCGGCATCTCCAATTCATCGGCCAATATCTTAACGGATTCTTCGGCATCGAACCCACCGGTAATCAGCACCGCTGCACCCGCTTTTAATGCGTGCTCATGCGCCTGGGTACGATTCCCTACAATCAACAGGTTTCCTGCACCCGTATATCTCATCATCGCTTCAAGCTTCATCGCACCGATAACGAATTTATTTAACGTTTTATGAAGACCCGTTTTTCCACCTAAGACTTGTCCATCAACTATATTGACTACCTCGGCAAACGTTAGCTTCTCAATATTCTCTTTTTTCTTTTTCTCAATACGGATCGTGCCGACCCGCTCAATGGAACTTACATAGCCTTGATTCTCCGCCTCTTTAATCGCACGGTATGCCGTGCCCTCACTTACATTCAGGACTTTGGCAATCTGGCGGACGGAAATCTTTTCACCAACCGGAAGTCCATCGATATGTTTTAATATTTGTTCATGCTTTGTAGCCAAGCGCTTCACCCTTTTCACGGTATTCCTATATCCCATTATAAGGTCAAAGAGCCTAGATTATCAAACAACTACTGATATTCACGCAACCTTTTCTTTTGATGCTGCCGTTTCACTTTCCGTTTTGCAGGTGAATACAGAATGCCTGTCAAATTCCCCGCCACGGCTAATAGCGCGAACAAAAGCCAAGTTCCCCCAAACAAACTCTCTGGGCCCCCGCTTTCCAACGATAGGCGCGGCACTGCATAATACAGCATCACACCGCATAAAAGCAAACAGAGCAATAACCTTTGCTTCATCCAACCCCCTCCTTCATTCCATCCCTTAATTTTATGCAAGAGGATGAATAAAAAGAATGGAGCCTACAGGGGATTTTTAAGCTTGTCGTCGAGACATACTACATCCATGCTTCTTGATTATTCATTTCCTATATAAAAAGGAGCCTCCGAATCAGGCCCCTGTTGTTGTGTCATTATAAATCGATTGCATCTCCGGGTTCCATAACCAGTCCATTTTTTGCTTCTAGTATATCGATGAATTTGTTAGGATCCTGTTTGATGACCGGGAACGTGTTGTAGTGGATCGGCACGACCTGCTTCGCCTGGAGGAATTTTGCGGCAAGCGCTGCATCTTCCGGCCCCATTGTGAAGTTATCGCCGATAGGCAGAAATGCCAGATCAATCGGATGTCTTTCCCCAATTAGTTTCATGTCGGAATAAACGGCCGTGTCACCAGCATGATAGATCGTTTTTCCTTCTACAGTCAACAATACGCCGGCAGGCATCCCTAGATAGATGATCTGACCATCTGCCGTATTGAATCCGGTTCCATGAAATGCAGGGGTCAACTTCACAGTGCCAAAATCAAATTCATAAGCACCACCAATGCTCATGCCATGTGTCCTGACGCCTTGATTTCCTAAATAAACGGCTATTTCAGCAATTCCGATGACAAGGGCATCGTGCTTTTTCGCTAATTCCACCGTGTCACCAATGTGATCATTATGACCATGTGTTAAGATGATTACATCCGGCTTTACGTCCGCCACCTTTAGATCCGTTAGTTCATTTCCAGTGATGAATGGGTCAAAAAGAATCGTCTTGCCATTGGTCTCCACTTTCACGATGGCATGTCCATGAAAAGATACTTTCATTAAATGATGCTCCTTTCCGATACACACTTTTTTGAATTTTTTCAAAAGCTTTACCATTTACTATTTAAATAGTTATTGCTAAGGTAATTATATCCTATCTATGGAGGAATCGTCATGAATAAACATTTGAATGAAATACAAAACTGGTTGCAAACCAATGAGTTGGACGCAGCCATTCTAACTTCTACCGAAAACGTCTTTTATTGCAGTGGATTCTTTAGTGACCCGAATGAAAGACTGCTGGCACTAGCCATTTTTGCGAACGCAGAGCCATTTTTGGTTTGTCCCCAAATGGAAGTGCCTGATGCCAAGAATGCTGGATGGCAAGGCGAGATCACTGGCTACACCGATATTGAAGATCCATGGTTGAAAATCCAGAAAGCGGTTAGTCAACGTGGATTATCCTTGAAGAAAATCGCGATTGAAAAACAACATATGAATGTGGAACGCTATGAAAACATACAGCATCATTTTGATGCGCCGGTACTCGTTTCAGCCGAGGAGAAGCTACAAAAGATGCGAATGATCAAATCCGAAGATGAAATGGTCAAGATTCGTGAAGCCTGCCGACTTGCCGACGTGGCTATCGAAGTCGGAGTCAGCGAAATCCGTGAAGGGAAAACCGAAATGGAAATCCTGGCTGCAATTGAATTCGAAATGAAGAAGGTCGGCGTTAGCCACATGTCATTCTCTACAATGGTCCTGACTGGAAAGAACGGAGCTTCGCCTCATGGAACACCAGGGGCATCGAAAGTTCAGCGTGGTGACCTCGTTCTTTTTGATCTAGGTGTCGTATATGAAGGGTATTGCTCAGACATCACCAGGACCGTCGCGTTCGGGGACATCAATGACAAGCAAGCCGAGATCTATGAAACGGTTCGAAAAGCGCAGGAAGCTGCCATTGCAGCAAGCAAACCCGGTGTTGCTTGCTCCGAGATCGACCGGACTGCCAGAAGCATCATCCAGAACAAAGGCTACGGCGACTATTTCCCACACCGTCTTGGGCACGGACTTGGCATTAGCGTCCACGAATATCCATCGTTAAAGGAAACGAATTCACTTAAGTTACAAAAGGGCATGGTTTATACAATCGAACCAGGTATCTATGTTCCCGATGTGGCTGGTGTGAGGATAGAGGATGATCTGTATATAACCGAAACAGGTTGTGAAGTCTTGACGAAATATCCGAAAAGCCTCCAAATATTAAGATAGACTTCACCAAAAATTCGTAAATTTGTTACAATTCAATAAGGAAAATTATAGTATAATGGGAGTGAAGTAGAAGGAGGAGATTCATAATGGGTACGATAGATTATAAAAATATCCTTGTAGCGGTGGACGGTTCTGAAGAAGCAGAATGGGCCTTAAAAAAAGCGATATACCTTGCAAAACTAAGTAACGCGACTCTAGTTCTGGCTCATATCGTCGACACCAGGAATTTCCCGACTATCGAAGCTTACGATATGACTATCCGCGATCGTTCTGAAACCTTTGCCAATGACTTATTGGAAAAGTATAAAACAGAAGCGGTTGCCTCTGGCATCACTAACGTAATTACGGAAGTGGAGTATGGTTCTCCTAAAGTCAAAATACCAAGAGACTTAGCGAAAAAACATACGATTGATTTAATCGTTTGTGGTGCGACTGGACTTAATGCCGTTGAACGTTTCTTGATTGGAAGCGTATCAGAAGGTATTGTTCGCCACTCAAATTGTGATGTCATCATTGTCCGTACTGATAAAAACTAAAATTTTTTTAAAAAAAGATCGTACACCAAATCGGTGTACGATCTTTTCATTTGTTATTCACTTATGAGTTTCTCCGCTTTTTCAATCGCAAGCTGCACTTGGGCAAACCCAGTACCACCTGCACTATTACGGCGTTTAACTGCTTCGTATGGATTTAATGCGTCGTAAATATCCTCTTCAAACAACTCGGATGCCTCCTTGAATTGTTCCATGCTAAGGTCAACTAAATAGCAGCCGTTTTGTACACAGAATAAAACAAGTTTGCCGACGACTTCATGGGCTTTACGGAAAGGCATGCCTTTCGAAGCCAGATAATCGGCCAATTCGGTTGCATTGGAAAAGTCATTTTTCGTTGCTTTTTCCATCACGTCTTTTTTCACTTTCATCGTTGAAATCATGCCTGCGAAGATTTTAAGTGAACCAACAATCGTTTTAACCGTATCAAAAACGCCTTCTTTATCTTCTTGCATATCTTTGTTATAAGCAAGTGGCAGTCCTTTTAATACAGTCAGTAACCCTGTTAGATTCCCGTAAACCCGTCCTGTTTTACCGCGGATCAGCTCCGCCATATCAGGGTTTTTCTTTTGTGGCATGATGCTGCTTCCCGTTGAGAAAGCATCATCCAGTTCAACGAATTGGAATTCCTGGCTTGACCAAAGAATGATTTCTTCGCTGAAACGAGATAAATGCATCATCATCGTTGCGCTGTTACTCATGAATTCCAGGGCGAAATCACGGTCACTCACTGCATCCAGACTATTTTCATATATGCCATCAAAGCCAAGTAGCTCTGCACTTAACGCACGGTCAATCGGAAAAGTCGTCCCAGCAAGCGCTCCTGCACCCAATGGAGAAATGTTGATTCTCTTGAAGCTTTCAGTGAAACGTTGTTTATCGCGTTCCAGCATCCAGAAATAAGCCATTAAATGGTGAGCGAATGAAATTGGCTGGGCACGCTGTAAATGCGTATACCCTGGAATGAGTGTTTCCACATTCTTTTTAGCCTGTTCCAAAATTGCTCCTTGGAGTCCATTAATGAGTTCCAGAATCACTTTCGTTTGGTTGCGCATGTAAAGATGAAGGTCTGTTGCTACTTGGTCGTTACGGCTTCTGCCAGTATGCAATTTGCCTCCGACCGGGCCGATCGCTTCAATGAGCATGCTTTCAAGGTTAAGATGGATATCTTCCATCTCCACCTTGAAAGTCAATTCACCTTTTTCCGCTTTTTCCTGTAAACCCTTCAGTCCCACAATGATCTGATCAGCGTCCTCTTCTGGCAGGATCTGGCATGTCTTCAGCATGGTGACATGTGCCAAGCTGCCTTGAATATCTTCAAGGACAAGTTCCTGATCAAAGGATATGGAAGCCCCGAACTCATCTACCCATTCTTCGGCAGATTTCGTGAATCTTCCTCCCCAAAGCTTGCTGCTCACACTGTCACCTTCTTGTTGTTGACCATGCTGTTCACTTTCGTTGGAAGTCCCCATAATTTAATGAAACCAACTGCTGCCTCATGATCGAATTCGTCCGCTTTTGTATAGGTTGCTAGTTTTTCATTGTATAGAGAGTACTCTGATTTTCTTCCTTCGACAATGGCATGGCCTTTGAACAGTTTCACACGGACAGTACCCGTAACGTTCACTTGTGTCTCTTTCAAGAATGCAGCCAACGCTTTTTGAAGTGGTGAGAACCAAAGTCCTTCATAGATCAATTCCGTCATTTTCTTCTCAATCACTGGTTTGAAATGGGCAAGTTCTTTTACCAAAGTAATATCTTCAAGTTCTTTATGTGCAGCGATCAATGTCATGGCACCTGGAGCTTCGTATACTTCACGAGATTTGATACCTACTAATCTATTTTCCACGTGGTCGATACGTCCGACACCGTGTTTACCGGCAATTTGATTCAATTCAACAATCAAATCAGCCAATTTGTAGTTCTTGTCGTTCAGTGTAACCGGTACACCTTGTTCAAATCCGATTTCAATGATATCGGCAGTATCCGGTGTGTTTTCAAGGCTTGTTGTCAGATCATATGCCTCTTCCGGAGGAGCAGCCCATGGATCTTCAAGGATTCCACATTCGTTACTTCTTCCCCATAGGTTTTGGTCGATTGAGTAAGGGCTGGCTAAACCGATTGGAACAGGAATTCCATTCTTGGCAGCATATTCGATTTCCTCTTCACGAGACCATCTCCAGTCACGTACAGGTGCAAGAACTTGTAAATTAGGGTTTAAAGCCGAAATGGATACTTCGAAACGCACTTGGTCATTTCCTTTTCCCGTACAACCGTGCGCAACGGCTACTGCATTTTCTTCTTCAGCCACTTCCACTAGCTTCTTCGCGATAAGTGGACGCGATAGAGCTGATACTAAAGGATATTTTCCTTCATATAGTGTATGGGCTTGAAGAGCCGTCAATGCGAATTCATCGGCGAATTCGTCTTTTGCATCAATTACATAAGAACTAACCGCTCCGACAGTGATTGCTTTTTCTTTAATGAAGTCTAAATCTTTTCCTTCACCGACATCCAAACAGCATGCCACTACGTCGTATCCTTGATCTTGTAACCATTTAATTGCAACAGAGGTATCTAATCCTCCAGAATAAGCTAAAACTACTTTTTGATTTCCCATGTTTTATCGTCCCTTTCGTGTGAATAAAAATTCATTCGTTGTTATTTTTATTCAATCTATGTTTAGTACTTTATCATTTTTATACAAGGAATACAAGGGGTATTTTACTGATTTCAGTAAAATTTTTTCGATATTCCAAATAATTTACACAATGGATACATCGGTTAAAATATAGTAATCTAAGAGTATGAAAACTGTGATTACAGGAGGCATTATGAAAGAACTTTTTACGTATGATGAACGGCTTGGAATCTCCATCCCCGACCTCCCCATGGAATGGGATGAATACTCTAAAGGAAAGCAGCACCGCATACTCGCACACTGGGAAACTATCCGGGGTCATATCCCGGACCGTATACAGGAGCTGGAAGCCATTATCAATCGGAAACAGACACAGCTCTCTGATGAAAGTAATTTTGTCTTGTCATGCCAACTCAACACGGAAATCTCCGAACTGGCTTCCGTGATAAATGATCTTTGGCTTTGGTATCGGACCGATCAGGGGATAAGTGAAAAGATGCATAATTAAGCCCATTTCCATGCAAAAAAAGCCCCGGTTTTTAAAACCGGGGCTTTTTTTGTCCGTTTCCTTATGTATCCTTCCGAATTTCCCCGACAACATGGCCCAATTCCGGAAGTATTAGTTTATTCATCGCAAGGCGAACCGCCCCAGATGAACCAGGAGTCGAAAAGATCGCTTTATTAAATGCCACTCCAGCAATCGCCCTTGATAGGATGGCTGCCGATCCGATATCTTCTTGATAGCTCAACATACGGAAAAGCTCACCAAAACCGGGTATCTCTTTAGTCATCAATTCTTTTACCGCTTCAATCGTGACATCCCTGTTGGCGATGCCTGTACCGCCATTGGTTAGGATGGCATCGACTTGATTGCTTTTTCCGCCGGCCGTAATCGCCTCTTGGATTGCACCACGTTCGTCCTTCACGATTTCATATTCTGTCACTACATGGCCCTGTGATTTTAGGAGGTCCATCATCAAGGATCCGCTTTTATCCGTTTCTTCGTTTCGCGTATCACTGACCGTGATCACCTTGCATCGAATCGGCTCCGTAGTGGCCTTTTTATGTTCCTTGACACTCATTCTTCATCGGCCTTCTTTCCCTGTAAATAACGATACTGATAGAATTTCTGGGCGAATTCACTGACATCTTTCGTCATTTGGTAATTAGCCCCGGCGCCAATGGCCATACTGATAAGCGGTACGCCGCCCAATAGTTTTTTCCTGAAAACCGTGATGGATACAGCTTTTAATAATTGCTTTAATGGCTGTTCCATCCACTTTGGATTCGTCAGCTCCTCTATTCCCATATACCAATATTCATCTTCCGCAGTCTGAATTTCCCGGACCAATTCTTCCCAAGCCACTCCTTGGAGCCGCTTAGGCATCGCCCCTGCATTGAATACCTTTAAGGCCATCATCATTTCAAAGGGTGTATTCCCTTCAAAACCATAAGACATCGCTATCAGCTGTACGGTTCGAACATTAATGACTGTCATGGCCGGGATATCACTTCCCAGTAGGAGCAACCCTCCACGACCGCTTATTCCTCCCTGCACAAAAGAATATAAACGATGCTTCGCAATATGCTGGTTCGCTATGTAGTTCAACTGGTCGATTGTTAAAAGGTGTACATCCTTGATCTCCTCAATCTCATCATTGAATACGCGTGCCGAGGCCAAAATGCGGTCTCTTGCGTCTATTTGAATGGATGAGCTCTGTACCATCGCATGCAAGTGAAATAACCAAGTATCAAGCTTTTCAAAAAATTGTTGTTGAACATCTTCAGGCAACCGTGAAAAACTTTGCTCTAGCCATTTATCATATAATGATGCCAGGTCTGTCGGATTATATTGGTTCAGTTTATCTTGCCATTCACTAATTTCATTCCAAGTTTTCATGTCCCGATTTGTGAATTCCATGCAACAAGCCTCCTTTATAAAGAATTGGTGGATTCTCCCTTTAAGTATACCATACGGCACAGCTTTTCAAGAATATGAAGCAGCTTACAACCTAACCGAAAATCAACATCTAAACAGAACTCCGGGCAAATCCGCACGTAAAAAAGCCTCCATTCCCTTGATGGGCATGGAGGCTTTTTTCTTCTAGGAAAGCATATCTTCTAAACTTTCATTCATTGTGATATTCATCGTATCTCTGACAATCATGACTTCTTCATTCGTAGGAATGACCATGATTTTCACCGGGGAAAATGGGGAATTGATGAAGGCTTCCTCACCAGAGGTACGATTCAGGTCTTCATCCCAATAAACTCCCATGAATTCAAGTCCATCCAAGATCCTCCCCCGGATGTCCTGGCTATTTTCACCAATGCCGGCCGTAAAGATGATTCCATCCACGCCGCCCATTTTTGCTGTATAAGAACCTATGTATTTATGAATGCGGCCAGCAAATACCTCTAGCGCAAGCTCAGCCCGCTCATTTCCTTTATCGGCTTCCAATTGGATATCGCGTAAGTCGCTGGAGAAGCCAGACAGTGCAAGAATCCCACTTTTCTTATTCAAGACATCCAGTACTTCATCTGCCGTTGTCCCCGTTTTCTCCATGATGTAAGGAATCAAAGCTGGATCGATATTCCCTGAACGTGTACCCATCGTCACGCCGGCCAATGGAGTGAATCCCATCGACGTGTCAATCGACTTTCCTCCCTCGATGGCCGTGATGCTAGCGCCATTTCCCAAATGACAGGATATCAACCGTAACTGTTCTATCGGTCTTCCTATCATTTCCGCTGCACGTTGGGAAACATATTTATGTGATGTACCATGGAATCCATATTTCCTGATACCGTATTTCTCATAGTACTCAAATGGCAAGCTATACATATACGAACTGGGTTCCATGGTTTGATGGAAGGCCGTATCAAAGACAGCAACCGCCGGCACTTCACCCAATATTTGCTTAAACGCCTTGATGCCCGTTATATTGGCAGGATTATGAAGGGGAGCTAAATCCGAAAGCTTCTCGATTTCTTCTATAACTTCCTCTGTGATTAAGACGGAGTCGCTAAACACTTCACCACCATGCACAACTCGATGGCCCATGCCATCTATTTCTTCGAAAGAGTGTATGATTTGGTGGTGAATCAGTTTTTCTAGTAAAAGCCCGACAGCCACTTCATGATTTGGGATGTGTAACGTTTCAGAAATCTTCTCGCCTTCAACACTCAAGGTGAATGTGGAGTTTTTCAAACCGATCCTTTCCACAAGACCTTTCGTAATAACATGTTCACTAGGCATCTCAAAAAGCTGAAACTTCAAAGAAGAGCTGCCTGCGTTTATAGCCATAATTTTAGACATCCATCCTGCTCCTTTACTCTAAGCTAGTCTACAAACGTGCAGTATATAATGTATATATCTTATCATGGCAAATGGATTCCACCAATAAAAAATTTAATAATTTAAAAAACTCTTTATCTTCTAAAAACAAAAGCCGATGCCTTTTGGCATCAGCTTTTGTTTTTATTTTTCTTCCTTAAACCAATCGTCCATCTGGTTCATGACCGACCTAGTCGCATCGAAGTCAGATAGCTTCGGAAGTTGTACCAACAAGGCTTTCTTAGGAGCCTCGACGCCATCCTTTTTCTTTTGAAGGATTAAAATGCTCTTGGCAGCCGCTTCGTTTTTAAACATGGTAAGCGGAAGCTGCACCATTCCTTGTATGTGAGTATTTTTTTTCAAATAGTCATTGAGTTTAGGTGCTTCTTCCGAGACAAATAAATTATTCGGGACAATGAAGAATAGATATCCTCCATCTTTCACATGTATGACACTTTGCTCTATGAATAGATGATGTGCATAGGAATGGCCGTTTTCTGCCTTCAGTTCGTATTCCGCTGCACGGACATCATTCGGGTAATACCCAATCGGCAAGTCACTGACTACCACATCCGCTGGGTCAATGAAAAGCGGCTCTAGGCTGTCCTGATTGAAAAATGATAAGGGATGCTCTTGAAGATTAGCCCCGGCATATGCAAGCCTGATCAAGGTTTCGTCGATTTCCACACCAAATGACGCCATGTTTTTATCGGTCAACTGGTTCATGATCGCAAAGAGTAGGTTTCCTGTCCCAACAGCTGGATCGAGCATGACGATTTCTTTTTGATCCTTCGTGAATTTGCCGACTAAGTAACTGACAAAAATCCCGACGGCATCCGGTGTCATGTGATGGTTAGGTTGTACGCTTTGTTGCATGCCTTTAAGGATGGCCAACTGGTATGCTTTACGGATGGCTTCCTTTTCATACTTTTCCAATGAAAATTCAGCATAATGCTTCATTAAACTTTTCTTTGATTCTTCACTGATTTCTTCCTGCATCACTTTCCCTTGGAAAAAATTCTCTCCGGTCTCGCCCAAAGCATCGAGATACGTGCACGACAGTTCATCTTGCAATATTTTGGTTGTTTCATCAAATTCATAAAATAGTTCTTCAACTGGGGTAGACTTCACTTATTTATTCCTCCTGTTTGCTTCTGTCCTTATTTTAAAGGTAAGGAGTAAGACTTACAAGTCGTAAGCCCCGTTTATCATTCATCAGTTATTTGACAGAATGTTTCCTTATTGGAGCCATTCGGTACATGCTATCCTATCATTGGGTTGAAGCAATGTCAGTCAGTGAACTCACAGGTAGGCGTTTCTTTGGGGAATGAGGAAAAGGTCTGGTTTTGAGGGTTTCTATCTTTATTCATCATAAGGAAATCTTCCTGTTTTTAGGATGTTCGACCCAATAGAAAAACCAGGCACATCAGCGCCTGGTTCAGTGAGCTCAGTCCTTACTTTGCTGCTTTAGCTGCCTCAATGGCACCTTCATAGTTTGGATGAGTCGTACCTTCACTTACATATTCAACATAAGTGATTTCATCGTTACTGTTCACGACGAATACGGAACGTGCCAGTAAACGAAGTTCCTTCATCACAACACCGTAAGCTTCCCCAAAAGAAAGGTCGCGGTGATCGGAAAGGACTTGGACATTGTCGAGTCCGCTTGCAGCACACCAGCGTTTTTGTGCGAATGGAAGGTCATTGCTGATCGTCAATACTTTCACATTATCCAATTTGGCAGCCTCTTCATTGAATTTGCGTGTCTGTGCATCACAAACTCCTGTATCAACGGACGGAACGACACTGATAATGCGGACTGTGCCTTTTGAGTCGTTTAATGTAACCGGTGTTAAATCATTAGCCAATACTGTAAAATCAGGTGCTTTATCCCCAACTTTAAGTTCTGGTCCCACTAAAGTGACCGGGTTGTTTTTAAAAGTAACTGAAGCCATTAAAAATTCCTCCTTTATATGCTTTATGTACAAGCTTTATGATATTTGTTTTATCGTAATTTTGCAATTAATTGGATTTTAGAATTTTACACCAAAAAGAAAAACTCGGCGGACGCCGAGTCGCATTAGAAATCCAAATCCTGTTTAGGTTGTTGATTGTTCATGTTCATTGAATTCCTTTGACCGCTATCTTGCCTTGATTGATTATTATCTTTTTTAGCTAGCATCGATTGGATCTTATCAACGACCTGCGGTGCTAAATCCATCATTTTTTCTAAAAGATGCGTACCTTCATCTAAATGAATCATCTTCACGCCATGTGTACCAACAATAAGGAAAGCTATAGGCGTAATGGATACTCCACCACCACTACCCCCACCAAATGGTTGCTTTGAGTCGCCCTGTTGACCTTGATGGTTACCATCGATCACAAATTCACTGCCTCCAGCGGCAAATCCAAAGCCCACTTTGGAAACCGTTAAAATGACACTTCCATCGGGGGTTTCCACCGGGTCTCCGATGATCGTGTTAACATCGACCATCTCTTTCAAGTTCTCCATGGCTTCTTTCATTAAACCTTGTATTGGGTGATCAGACATCTAAATTCCTCCACTCTACATCGATTGATTATTGGAATCTCCAGTTAGCTTCGCTAATTTCTTAGACTTGAATTTCACTTTACCGCCTTTCCAGTAGCGAAGCAGTTTTATCCCAGTCAGTATAGCTTGCCCGACTCTGAATTCTAATATGCAAGCAATTGACGTATTGGCCTGTTTTCGATAAAAATCCGGTGTAATCGTATAGGAAGGCATGACCCGAAAATTCAGATAGGTGGTCAATAAACCAATGATCGATCCTTTAAGGGCCCAACAGTTACCTGTCAATATCCCTGTTTGGGCAGCATGTTTCGTCCCTATAACACTATGCCATGCAAACTCTTTCACTTGGACTTTCCCGAGGAAGTGCCGAATGATCCGATGTAAATCAACTATATGGTGGATCAAGGCCCGCATATCGCTTAAACCATCCATGAACTCTTCCGGTGTAAGCTTGGCCGTCGACTTCTTTTCCGTATCATTCATCGTGTCCGTTTCTTTCTCCACGATGAGAGCCGTCGATTCATCGTCTTTCTTTATGACTGGCACCTTCAATGTGTAATGCAATAAGCCATGCCAGGCCGTCATTTTCATATGGATAAGATCATCTTTTTGAATACGCTTATAGGTAAAATGCACCCTGACTTTAGTGAAAATGAGAAGAAGCAACACCGCTATGAGGATAGCCAATATCATTACAATCCATTTCACACATCCACACCCTTTCAGCCATTCATTATCGGCCTCGTCAAAAAAAAATAAACCTATTGGACCTAAAATGGCAGTCCGACAGGTTTATTTATTAAAAAAGGTCATCATCTTCTAATTAAAACGACGCTCGTGTCCGCAAAGATATCATGCAAAGCCTGTTTCTTGGGTAATAGGCCTGCCAAAAGGTAGCCGACCCAGGTAACTTTGGAAATATAACGTCCAAACAATTCCCTGAATAATACCGTACCCCAGGTAATCGTCTCTTCCTTCAAGGCCACTACCTTCAAACCAAAAATCATCTTGCCTAATGTCTGATTGAAGAATTTGGTCATCAGGATGAAATAAAGGAAAAAGACAATGGCCGTCAATAAGGCCTCAGCAGAAAACCAAAGGTTATCTGACTCATTATAAAACTTAAAGATGGGGTGAATCAAGATGCGATTCAAACTGCCAATCACAAACAAGTCCGCTAAATAGGCCCAAAATCTCATCCAAAAACCGGCAAAACACACGACTTTCACATCGCCATCATCCTCTAGAGGTTGGACTGGCAAAAGCTCTGGCTGTATGGGTCCCTGCTCCGATGCTAGATTGGATGGTACGATTCTTTCATTGCTATCATTTTGTTCCGTCATTCTTCAGCCCCCCTATTCCGCATACAAATACATCAAGCGTGGGGAATTTGAAGAGGAAAGGATTTTTGTCAACACGGCCGTTTCCACATCATTTCCCAATATTTTTTGCGCTCCCATACTGAACAATGAACCGAATCCGGCTTCACCTGTATAACGAATGACTTGCGCATTTTTTTGACCGATATCGTTTTTCATGGCAGCAATCACATCATCCAAATGGCCGAAGTCATCAATTAAATGAACTTCTTTCGCCTGACGTCCATCATAGATCCGCCCATCCGCAATCTTCCTTACTTCTTTTTCGGACATGCCACGTCCATTGGCAATGATCTTGACGAATTGATCATAAGAATTATCGATCATATTTTGGAGGATTTTCCGTTCATCATCGGTCATTTCCCTCGTCGGACTCATAATGTCTTTGTATGTACCGCTTTTGATCGTTTCAAATTCGACACCATATTTCTCGGCTAATTTCTCGTAATTGTACCCCTGCATGATGACACCAAGTGAACCTGTCATGGTTTCGGGGCTGGCAAAGATTTTATCGGCTGGTGCAGAAATATAATACCCACCGGATGCCGCCATGGAACCCATGGACACATATACGGGCTTTTTCACCTTTTTAATATCAAGGATTTTGTCGTAGATTTCAGCGCTTTCCACAACCCCGCCGCCTGGTGAATTCACTCGAAGGATAATTCCTTTGATATTGTCATTCTCTTCCGCCATTTGCAGCTTGTCCATGAAATCCCGGTGATTGTAGGTTTCCGAACTTAACAGGGAAGCTTCCCCTGTATCCTGAATCGTTCCTTCTACATCCAATACCGCGATGACATTGGTTGGATCTTCGCCTTCTATGACTTCTTCGTAAAATCCGCTATCGGACGCAAAAAAATCTTCGAAAACACTTTCTGTATCGGTTGCAAATAAAGTGGTGGCTAGACCTACGCCAATAGAAACAAAAAATAAAACGGCTGCGATACCCAGAGCAGCCCAACGCTTCCCATTCATATGTGTTCCCCCTTAAATTTCTATCACTCTTATCTTACGAACTGTAAACAAAAAAGTTTCAATCCATGATAAAATGAGACCATCTTAAAATTGTAGCAAATAATCCTCAAATTGGAAATGGCAAGGCATCTTGTTCTATCAACTTTTTCCTTGATTTTATTGAGTAGGCCCTAACAAGACTATACATATTTAATGGGGGAATCATGATGACCAATCGCCGGAATATTTATTTTTTTCATGTACAGAACGAGCAGATGATAAAGAACGTCAAGAGATTGACGGAGTTGGCGCAACAATATTCATTTGAAGTCGTCAAGGATTATAGAAAGGCCAACATCATCGTTAGCATCGGTGATGACGGCACCTTTCTACAAGCCGTCCGGAAAACCGGGTTTCGGGATGACTGTTTATATGCAGGCGTTTCTACCACAGGCAACTTGAACATGTATTGTGATTTTTACATGGAAGACGTAAACAGAATGATCGTTGCCATGACGAACGAACAAATCGAGGTCCGTAAATATCCTGTTATCGATATCCAGCTCGATGACCAACCCTTTTTCTATGCCTTGAACGAGCTCAGCATCCGCACATCCGTCATCAAAACCTTTATCATGGACATTTTCATTGATCACATCCATTTTGAAACACTGCGCGGAGATGGAATCATCATCGCGACCCCGACGGGCAGCACCGCCTATAATAAGTCCGTGAATGGAGCAGTAGTCGATCCGCTTCTACCATGCTTCCAGGTCAGTGAACTCGCTTCGATCAACAATAATACCTACCGGACCTTAGGCTCGTCCTTCATCCTGAGCGGCGACCGAACGCTGACCGTCCACCTTGGGCAAAACGGGCCAAGCTACCCGATCATTGGCTTGGACAACGAGGCCCTGAGTATTCGCAATATAGAGAAAATCAAGATCCGCTTAAGCAAGAAAGTCATGAAAACGGTCAAATTAAAGGATAATTCCTATTGGGAAAAAGTAAAACGCACCTTTTTATAAAACGCCTAGATTTACAGGTTTGGAGGATGTTTCTTCCAAGCCTTTTTTATGATTTCGCTCCTGTTAAGGATAAAGTCCGGAAAAGACTCTAGTCGTCTAACACTTTCATGCAAGTACTCATATAATTATCATGTATATGCAAACACCCCTTACATTAACTTCACCAAAAGGCGGATATCATCATGATAAAAATCAATCACAAACCGATCGACGCTAGCCAGCTGCTAGCTGGTATAACAAACAAGAACCTATCAACCATTATTCAGCTGATGGCCATATATCCTACCATTTTTGAGTTTGACACATTGGAAGATTTTCGTTTCGACTTAAAAATACGTATGAAGGCCATTCAGGCTTCCGTATTGTTAGAGGAAAGTGGGGCCGAATTTACGATCCTCGAAGATTCCCTATGCAATCCACAAGTTTGGCAACTCACGAAAGACCGGGCTTTTGAACTCTGGCCGAATATCCCTCCACACATGGCATTGAATGACATATTCATAAACGGCAGACTATACTCTTTCGAATGCGGAACAGCCATATTGGTCGTATTTTATAAAGCGATACTGGATTCAATCGGACCTAAGAATTTCGATCGTATTTTTCCTGATCTGTTTCTTTACAACTGGCACTATCATCATAATCTTTCCATCCTTGTCCATGAGGGGATGGATTATTTACCTGGTGACTGCTTATACTTCAAAAATCCGGACTTTGCTCCGAACACCCCGGAATGGCAAGGGGAAAATGCAATCATGTTAGGCCAGAACCTCTTCTTTGCGCATGGTATCGGAGTCACCGATCAACAAGAAATCATTACCGAATTGAATAGTAACAGAATTTGGGGATCCATGATCTCCGCCTACCTGACAACACATATTATCCAAATCGACAGTTCCGCTTATCGGCCCTACTCGATAAAAAGTGAACGTGACGATACGGATTCACTCGATAATATGATCGTTGGCGAGATAGGTTCCAACACCTATTTAACCTAAAAAGCGCCTGGAGGGAATCATCCCTCCAAGCGCTTTTTTAGGCACCTATATTTCTTTTTCCTTTAAATCTACCAGCACCCATTTTTCCCCATTTCGTAATGGAAAGTGTATAAACGACCAATGCGGACCAGATGAAGATAAAGGCCAAGAAGTGTGCTTTTGTAAAGCTTTCATGATATACGAACACCCCTAGGAGCAAAGTCAAGGTTGGGGCAATGTACTGCAGGATGCCAAGCATGGACAAAGGCACCTTCTCTGCACCTTTCGCAAAGTACAGTAAGGGTAGTGCCGTTACGATTCCCCCACCCATCAACATCAGGCTCGTTCCGCTGGATGCGAAAAATTGCGAATCCGAATGGAGCATCAAATATATCCAGTAACCCAACGCAAGTGGCGTCACCATCATCGTTTCAAGCGTCAGTCCCACGGCTGATTCGGCCTTGATCATCTTTTTCGCCAAGCCATAGAGTCCAAACGTGATGGCCAGGATGAGCGATACCCATGGAATCGTTCCAAAGTGGATACCAAGGATCAAGACACCAATTCCAGCGAGGATGAATGAAACGACCTGCGATCGGCTTAGTTTTTCTTTCAAGACGATGACTCCCAACAAAACGCTGACAAGCGGATTGATATAATAACCAAGGCTCGTGTCGAGGATTCGTTCTGAGTTAACAGCCCATATGAACACTCCCCAGTTAGCTGAGACCAATAGCGAGGCCGTCAATAATGCGGCAAATAATTTGGGGTTGCCTAGGATTTCTTTAACATAATCGACAAAAGCCCGCCATTTTTTCATGAATGCCAATAAAACCACCATGAAGACGAAGGACCATAATACCCGCTGAGCTAAAATTTCCGCTGCCCCAACGCCCTGAAGAAATTTCCAATATATCGGGACAATGCCCCACATCATATAAGAAACGGCTGCATAAATCGCCCCTTCTTTTTGTTCGCTTACTTTCATAACCTTTCCTTCTTTCCCTTTGCATCATTCCATAGTCACGCTCAAATTTGCTCTAATGGAACGATTTTTTCTGTACCTTCATTTCTTTGATGACTTACCCCTTACCCTTTTCCCCTTCCGATTCGATTGTCTTCCTTAAACGACAAGGACCACCTACTTAGAAAGCAAACATTGTCCTTTCAGGTCGATTTCCCCGGAAATATTGCAGACATCATTTTTCCATAAGAAGCCTGCCTCTCCCTAACTTGCCGATCTTCTTTAGCACGTAAGTTTCCCATAATATGCAGTAAGTGTATCACCTCATTTGATTTAATCCCACATTTTTGCTTCACTAAAAAAACGCCAGCACAATGGCTGACGTTCGAGTTTCCTCCTACTTTTCCAGGAGTCTTTCTTCCATTTTACGTAAGTCGACCCGCTTGATCTTACCGGACGTCGTTTTAGGAAGTTCCTTTAAAAATTCTATTTTTCTAGGGTATTTATAAGGAGCCGTCATGTCTTTCACATGTTGCTGAAGCGTCTTTATTAAATCTGGACGATGAGGGTCTACACTATCAATCAAGACAATGTATGCTTTAACAACACTCCCCCGCACTTCATCCGGACTTGCTACGACTGCACATTCTTTCACGAAGGGATGCTTAATGAGCGCATCTTCGACTTCAAAGGGCCCGATTGTATACCCCGAACTGATGATGATATCATCGGAACGGCCTTCAAACCAGAAATAACCTTCTTCATCTTTCTTAGCCTGATCCCCTGTTACATAATAGTCACCGCGAAATTGTCTCGCCGTGCGTTCCGGATCCTTAAAATACTCTTTGAAGAGGGCAGGCGTATCCACATGCACCGCGATATCCCCTACCACGCCAGGAAGACATGGCTTTCCGGCATCATCGATGATCTCCACATGATTTCCTGGAGTCGGTTTGCCCATTGAGCCCATTTTAATTTCCATGCCTTTTATCACACCGACCAAAAGCGTATTTTCCGTTTGGCCATATCCGTCACGCACTTCGATGTTAAAATGATTCTTAAACACTTCAAACACCTTTTGATTTAACGGTTCCCCGGCCGATACAGCGCTATGGAGAGCAGATAAGTCATAATCATCGAGATTATCCACTTTCGCCATCAGACGGTATTCTGTAGGCGTACAACAAAGGGCATTCACTTTGTAATCCTGCAGCAACTGCAAATACTTCTTCGGTTCAAATCTCCCATGATATGCAAGCCCAGTTGCACCGGTCCCCAGGACTGCCAGGAACGGACTCCAAATCCACTTCTGCCACCCGGGTCCAGCGGTTGCCCAGACGACATCTCCCTCGCTAATTCCCAACCAGTTTGCCGCCGATGTCTTTAAATGGGCATAAGCCCAACCATGTGTATGTACAACTCCCTTAGGATTTCCTGTCGTACCTGAAGTATAGGATAAGAAGGCCATATCCTCACTTTTCGTATCAGCCAAAGCAAGCTGTTCGGACTCATCTTCAGCTAATCCATTCAAATCATGCCACCCGTCCACTTGTTGTCCTATCGAGAATTTCAAGAGATTTTCTGTTTCTTTAATTTCATTGAATTCATGGGTGTATTCATGATAACTGACAATCCCTTTTACATCACCGTGATTGATCCGATATTTTAAATCTTTTGCACGGAGCATCTCGGAGCAAGGAATGACAACCACCCCGATTTTAAGGGCGGCTAAATATACTTGATACGCTTCAACTAAACGAGGGATGATGATCAGAACCGTATCCCCTTTTTCCAGTCCCATTTTTATAAAGACATTACCGAATTTATTTGCGCTTTTTAATAAGTTCTCATATGTAAGTTGTTTTCTGTGCCCGGTTTCGTTTTCCCAAAGTACTGCCACTTTTTCCGGATTTGATGCAAAACGTTCCATTTCACTCACTAAGTTGTAATGTTCCGGAGCCAATAATTCTTCACGCTTCATTCTCTTCTCCTCCATTCATGAACTCTTAGTACCTACTCATTATACAAGATACTTCCCCATTTTAATATCTTAACGATGTTTTTTTCTGAAATAAAATAAAGAGAGCGGGGGAACCCCCGCTCTCTGCAGCCATATTTATTCAATTATCTTATCGTCTGAATCCGCCGCCTAATTGTTGTTCAGCCATTTGAACTAGACGCTTTGTAATTTCTCCACCCACTGATCCGTTAGCGCGAGAAGTTGTATCTGCACCAAGTTGCACACCGAATTCTGAAGCGATTTCGTATTTCATTTGTTCTAGAGCTTGTTCTACTCCAGGTACCAATAAGTCGTTTGAGCTGTTGTTGTTTGCCATGTGTTTTTCACCTCCTTGTGATTATAGAGTGTGTTAAAACACATGGCTTCATTCCTACTTATTTATTGGTAATTGTAGGGTTTTAAAAGAGGTCTTCCAGCGCTTCATTATCGTCGAAAACCTGTCCAGGTTGGACCGTCACAATCTCTGTGTCGGACACCGCTTTTTCAATCAATGTTTCGAAGTCCACGAAGCTTTCATAATAATTGACTTTTTCGCGTTTCGGCTTTGTCTTCGGACTTGCCGGTGTGAAGACCGTACAGCAATCCTCGAATGGAAGGTTCGAAATTTCAAATGTATCCAGCTCTCTAGCCATTTTGATGATTTCCGTTTTATCCATTGTGATTAACGGACGAAGAATGGGCGTATTCGTCACTTCATTGATGGCATACATACTGCTCATCGTCTGACTTGCTACCTGTCCAAGGCTTTCACCCGTGATCAGTGCCATTGCATCTTCTTTCTCACGAATTTTGTCCGCAACACGCATCATTAAGCGGCGTGTTGTCGTCATGGAGTAGTTCTCCGGGATCTGTTTCTGGATCAGTAACTGGATTTCCGTGAATGGTACGATATGGACCTTCATGCTGCCACTAATTTCAGCAAGCTTCCCTGCGAGGTCTATCACCTTTTGGCGGGAACGTTCACTTGTGAAAGGAGGACTGTAAAAGTGGATCGCTTCCACATCCAATCCACGTTTCATTGATAGGAATCCGGCAACAGGACTGTCGATTCCACCTGAGAGCATCAACATTGCTTTACCACTTGAACCAAATGGCAGACCGCCGGCTCCTGGAATGATTTCACCTGTTAAATACACTGCTTCCCGTCGCACTTCCACAAGTAAATTCAGATCTGGGTTTTTTACATCCACTTTTAAATCTTCGGTATTACGAAGCAAATGACCGCCTAGCGCCCGATTTATTTCATCCGTATTGTATGGAAAATCCTTATCGGACCGTTTTGTCGTAATTTTAAATGTAGCGACTTCCCCAAGTGTGTTGTTCAAATAATACAAAGCCGCATTTTTCATCACTTCCAGGTCCCGTTCGATTTTAACCGCGGGGCTCAAGGACTGAATGCCAAAAATCCCTTTCAATCGTTCTATGACCGGCTTGTGATCGACCCCATTTAACAGGACATACATCCGTTCCCGATTCGAAGTCAACTGCACGCCCTCGATATCCTTTAAACTCCAGCGGACATGTGCCTTCATCTTGTCCACGAAGCCTTTGCGGTTTCTTTTCTTCGTCGAGATTTCGCCGTAGCGGATAATTATATGATCAAATTTCATTTCGCAACCCTCATTATTTTTTCTAAATTAGCGACTATTTTCTGGATCGCTGCCAGGACTTTCTCTGCTTCTTCCAATTGATTACTATAAGTGGTGCTGATCCGAATCACACTCTCGGAACGGACGGAGTCATGAAACATCGCTTCCACCGTTTTGCTTGACGTCCTTTTTTTAGAAGAACAGGCACTTGTAGTCGAGACAACTATTCCCTCAGCTTCAAGAGCATGAAGCAATACTTCCGACTTAAGACCGGGCACGGAAAAATTCAGGATATGAAGAGCCCCATTTAATGGGCTGTTTACCAAGACTCCATCCATTTTCATAAGGCCCTCGTATAAATAATCCCGGATTTGTTGCATCTTATCATGATACAGCTGTTGATTGTTCATACTAATGCGAAAAGCTTTGGAAAGAGCGACAATGCCGGCCACATTTTCTGTGCCACTTCTTATTTTCGTCTCTTGATTGCCTCCATGGAACAAGGATTGAATACGGACACCATCGCGGATATAAAGGATGCCCGTTCCCTTCAACCCATGAACTTTATGGCCAGAAATGGAACAGAGGTCTATATTATTTTCCCTTATTGGCAAATCAACCTTACCGGCTCCCTGTACATGGTCAACATGGAAAAGCGCTTTTGGGTAACGTTTCAGCAAGCTACCGATCTCCGCAATGGGCTGAATGGAACCCACTTCGTTATTCACATGCATGATCGATACTAAAATCGTATCTTCCCGTAATGCGAGTTCAAGGTCGGAGAGTGAAATTCGACCTTGCTCATCGACAGGCAAGTAGGTCAATTCAAATCCCTGTTCCTCCAAAGAGTGGCATGCATCACCGACGGATGGATGTTCAATGGCCGTCGTGATGATATGTTTCCCCCGGTTAGCGTACGCCTGTGCCACCCCTTTGATCGCCAGGTTATTCGATTCCGTCCCACCGGACGTGAAATAAATTTCCGAGCTTTTCACCTTTAGCAATTCAGCCATCTGCTTTCTAGCTGCAGACAATAATTTTTCGGCCTGCACTCCAAGCCCATGAAGGGAAGATGGGTTACCGAAATAATCAGTAGACACCTTTATGAATGACTCAATCACTTCTGGATATGGTTTTGTTGTTGCACTATTATCAAAATAAATCATGGTTTCACCTTCCATGTTCTTGTATCTATGATGTAAATCGTCTTTAGTCCGTTTCATATGTTGCACTTGCAACTTCTAATTTTAACATAATTGAAATTGAAAGAGAATGGAAACACCTAGGTAAACAAGTTACCCCCATCTTTTCGCTTGCTTCATCCTTTCCCTCCGCTTTTTAGCCATCCTGAGGCTTATATGGAGCATGACATTACAATCTTGATTAAATAAGCCTCTCGGGATTTAAAAACGTTCTGAAGGGCCTTCAACCAAGCCTCGCTATCATCTACTTTGTGATCACACGAAAAAACCCGCCATAGCGGGTTTTCAGGAAAGAACTTCTTCTAGATTCGCTCCGATTTTTCGTAAGCTGCCTGGGTCGACCTTTTCAATCGCGGTGGCAGCCGTTTCCAATGCAGCTTGATACTCATAGCTCCTGAATTTGGCTTCAGCTTGTCTCAAGCTTTCAGCAACCGTCTCATGACTGCTACGGTACCGATTACCGAATTGAATCACTTTTTCTGCGAGATACATATGTTCAATGAGTTCATGTGCCTTATCATAAACCTTGTTGACCTGTTCAACGGCTTTTTCTAGGTAGATATAGACAGCGGACATATCAAGAGGTTTTTCCTCCAGTTTGCTTTGAACGTCACTCACGCTTTCCTTAGCATCCTGAAGCACCAATTTATACTCTTCAGGCAGACCGGGAATGTTGCTCTTGGTAATCAATCGGCTGGTTTCGATCATTTTCCGTTTCAAATCGGCCAGTGAGTCCCTTGCATCCATTTCATCTTTTCTTAAATCCTGTAATTTAATACTGAAGTCCTTTTGGCTTTCTTGCAATTCGTTCAGCTGTTTGGCAAGGCTTTGCATTTCTTCACTGATCAGCGAGCTCGCCATTACATTATCTTCAATTTTCAAGACAAGCAATTGATAGCGTTTGGAAATCTGGGCAATTTGCTTTTCCATCTTCCGTTGTGCTTCCAATTCATTTTCAGTGAGATGATACGTTTCTTGAACATGCAGGGTTTCTGTTTTTTGCTCATCGATTTCTTCTCCAAGGTCATTTATCATATTCCGGAGCACTTCATCATTCTTCAGGATGTACTGTTTGGAAAGCACTTCTTTCTCCAGTAGGTCGTATAGCACCTCAATGCTTTCCCTGACATCCTTGATTCCCGTTTCAACCGCTTCCGTTTCTGCATTTTCCAATTGTGTCTTATATAGGTCCAGTTCATTCTCCAAACGGGAGATTTCCTGTTCGAATTGGATATGGCTCAATAGATAACCCTGACCGGCCATCTCCTGATATCCGTCTTTCAATTCACTAAGATGCGAATGTAACTCGGATTGGCTATCAACCAATAACTTAGGGAGCATTTCCATTTTCGTACCCAGGACAGTGAGCTTTTCCTTTATGGAAAGGACAAGTTCCCTCGCATTTAAATAGTTCCCATTGACCGTTTCTTCCTCATACTGCTGGAGGATCTGCAATACCTCATCAAGGGAGGATTCAAGCTTATCCGCCGCTTTCCCATAATTATGACGATGGGCAAGCAATGTCTTTTTCAATTGGCGATACGTTTCTTTTATGTCCTCAATTTCCACTCGGTTCTTTTCTTCACTGCCAACAAGTTCATTCAATTCGTACAAGATTTTTTTGATCATTTCTTCAATTTCATCGAGTTTTAACGTAATTTGTCGCTGTGTCTCTTTCGAACGGCTGAAACGGAATTTATCGACAAATTCCTCCGCATCGAACAAGAGCTCTTCAACTTTCGGCATATGATCCGTAATGATGGCATCCCATTCCACGCGCCAGTTTTCGAACATTTCTTCTGTTTCACCTGTCATGTTCAATTGTTTGACTTTGGATAGTTCTTCTAAAACGGGGCGATGCAAGATACTGATCTTCCAGGATTCAAGACGATCGATTTCCTTGAAGTATTTCTTTTTGTAAAAATAGCCCCAAACTATGAAAATTAAAAATAACACGATTATTATTCCAAGTATGTATATGAATACCATGGTAAGCCCCCTGTTCTAATCCTTACAGCCACGCTCTTTTATATATAAATGTAAAAAATGTTCAATTTAATGCTTTTATGATACCATGTTAGCAATAATTTTTGACGAGAAAAATATAATTTTTGTAGAAAATTGCTACAAATACCGTTTATATGGGAGGGAAAGAACATGAAATCTGATAGACATGTGCATACTTCGTTTTGCCCACACGGTTCAGCGGATACATTTGATGATTATATTACAAGGGGAATTGAACTCGGATTAAAGGAAATTACGTTCACGGAACATGCACCTTTACCACCGGGTTTTCAAGATCCGACCCCTGAAAAAGACAGTGGAATGGATCCCACCCTGCTTCTTGATTACTTTCAAGAGCTTCATGTATTAAAAGAGCATTACAAAGACAAAATCCTCATTAAAAGAGGCCTGGAGGTTGACTTTATAGAGGGATTCGAAAAGGAAACAAAAGAATTCCTCAATGAAGTCGGCGAATTCCTAGATGACAGCATTCTTTCCGTCCATTTCATCAAGCAGGAACAGAACTGGCACTGCATCGATTTCAGTGATGCTACATTCCGTTCGATTGCGACCGAATTAGGATCCATCGATGCTGTATATGCCAAATATTACGATACCTTAGAAAAATCAATTCGTGCTGATCTAGGAATCTATAAACCAAAACGAATCGGGCACATTACCCTTGTTCATAAATTCCAGCATCGATATCCGCCTGAAAACAATTTTGACGACCGCGTATGCCGAGTTTTGGGTTTGATCAAGGAACAGGGGTATTCACTTGATTATAACGGAGCTGGTTTCGTAAAACCACTTTGTGGTGAGCCTTATCCTCCGGAGCGCTTTGCCAGACGGGCCATGGATCTCGGCATCCCGCTCGTTTATGGTTCCGATGCTCATCAAGCCAAGGATTTAGGACAGGGTTTCGAGTCGCTCATTCCGGAATTCAAGGGCTCATTCAAGTAAACATTTCGGGTCTTCCCGCTAGCAGGGGTTGCAGCTCTTCCGAAATGAATAATGTATCTTCCAGGAACCGACCGACTTCCTCTGCATATAGATTCGTATAATAGGCTTCCTGAGGGAACACATGCAGGACTTCCATCGCATAATGGGTATGAAGGACCGGCGCTGTTAATAGGCCTTTTAACTGCAACATGAACATGGGGATGGAAACCGAATGGAAGTTCCTGCTTTTAATCCCTTGTTCCAGAATATATTGAAAGTAAGATTTTTCTTTTGTAAAATAGGTCGAATGAATTTCACGGTTCAAGTTGGAATCAAGTGACGATTCCCCATAGATGAATCGGGCCGCCAAAAAATTCTTTCTCTGAAACGTGAGGATATCCTTCACTAGATTCATTAGGCACTCTTGTGGACCTTTAATCTCCAGTTGTTCCATATTCCTTTCAAGGACTAGAAGGTATTCTTCTAAATAGGAAATGAAGCAGAACTCCAACAGTCCCTGCTTATTCTTGAAATAGTAGGCAATATTGGCAGCATTCACTTTTGCTTTATTGGCGATATCCCGTATGGATGTTGCATGGTAGCCCTTTAAATGAAATAAATGCAGGGCAGCTTCCACAATAGCTTGTTTCGTTGGCGTCTGGCGATTCATCGGCAATCCCTCGCTTTCTTTGAGACAAGTCTTGTGGATTAATTCTGTATGAAACCGGCCAACTCCTTTAGTAAGTTCTCGACAATTTCTCTACATCCAGTGGCTTGTCAAGAAAGTCCTGTAATATAATGCGGAAGACAGGTGAATCCTTTTGTTTAATGTCGAAATGTATCAAGGAAATAAAGAAGAAAACTATGCGCTCGTACAAAAACAGCTCATAGCCCTTATCGAAGATGAACCGAACATGATTGCCAACTTAAGTAATGCATCCGCCTTGCTCAACCAATTCTTGGGCGAAATCAATTGGGTTGGATTTTATTTACTCGAAAAAGACGAATTGGTCTTAGGTCCTTTCCAAGGCCTTCCAGCGTGCGTCCGCATTCCAATCGGCAAAGGTGTATGTGGGACCTCAGCAGCTGAGCGGAAAACCATGAGGGTTGAGGACGTCCATCAATTCCCGGGACATATTGCCTGCGATGCTGCCACGAGATCGGAAATAGTCGTCCCGCTCATGAAGGATGGCAAGCTAATTGGCGTGCTTGATATCGACAGCCCGATCACAAACCGATTTGATGAAAGCGATCAACAAGGGTTGGAGAAATTAACGGACATCCTTTGCAACTATTTATAGAAACAAGACGAAGGGGAGTGACAATGTCACTCCCCTTCGTCTTTTAAAGTCGCCATTCCTTTACATTCACCCTATTTTTCCCGGAGTTCTTCGCCATATACAACGCTTCATCCGCCCGTTTGAATACTTCCTTAACGTTATCGAACTGCTCTTTTGCCCAGTAAGAGACGCCACAGGAAATGGTCACTTTCGGACTGGATTCCTCCCCAACCTTATCTTTTAAACGTTCCGCAATCTTGACGCCAGTTTCCAAGGGTATGCGTGGGAGGTAAATGGCCATTTCTTCGCCACCCCACCTAGCCCCTATATCTGTATCACGGATGTTATGCTGAATGAGATTGGCAACCTGGATGAGGATATCATCCCCAACTTGGTGCCCATACGTGTCATTCACTTTCTTAAAGTTATCAATGTCAATAAGGATGAATGTTCCTTCTTCATCCACTTCCATCGACTGGGACATCTTATCATCGAGATAACTCCTTGAATATAGCCGAGTCAGATGATCTGTTATGACCATCTTTTCCAATTCTTCACGGAGCATGGAATTCGCCATGGCCAAACTTGAATGATGTATGAGTGATTGCAAAAGTTTGAACATTTCAAAGGAAAAGAAATAGGGTTCTTCGTGTAATACTAAGGCAAACCCCTTAACATCGTTGCTTTCCATCATCGGAACAGCCATCAGGGAGTGATACCTCACATCAACACCCGGGCATTTCACGCTTAAGTCCCCTATAAATAATGATTCCTTGTCTTTATCAATCTTGTCTTTCATGAATGATACATACAGTTCCGATTCCTCTGAATCAAAAAAATCAGAGCTTCCTGTCAATAAATTCACGTTTTCCCCTGGCAGAAGCAAGATAAAACCTGTCTGGTCTGCGTCAAAGGACTTCATGATTTGCTGTTTCATATACTCCATCGTCTCACTTAAGCGTAGATTGGAATTCAAATGGTGAGATGTTTCGTTAATCAACTGCAAATCCGATACGAGACGTTTCGATTGCTGATACAATTGGGCATTTTCCAGGGCACTTCCGGCAGTATTCGCCAATAACGCAATGAACTCGATTTCGCTTTCAGGAAACATGAGCGTGTTAGGCGCAATGACTTGCAAAACCCCATATACCCCCTGTTTACCTTTTAGAGGTGCATATAAGATAGAATGATCGTCAGAGGGGTGATCATCGAATTGTATGGTGCCTGTTACATAAGCTTGCAGGGCCGCCACATTCTCGCTATCATATTCTAGATCCTTAATCGGCAGATTTTCATGACTATCATTATCATGGGAGAGAAGCAGGAAATAATCAAAGGTTGGATACACGGTATGCAAGGTCGAAATGATTTCTCCCAGGACCGCATCCATATTCATCGAAGAATGGAACTTTTCCGTGACCTTGAACAACCGTTTATTCCGTTTCTCCTCGACTGACATCTTGGAAATTGATAAAGCCGATTTCAAGATGGTTGCGAATTCTCCTGCAAAATCAGTCCCTTGCTCCTCTGTCAGACTCCTGAAAGAAATCCCCTGTTCTTTCAGGGCTATCAATCCGTTGACCTTCCCCTGATCCCAAAGAGGAATGATCGTTTGGAAATCTCGGAAATCCTTCGGCATAAATACAAACGATGCTTCGTCATTCTTATTTTCGTTCATTGCCTTCTCAATATGTTCCTGTGCGGGCGCCTTCATAATATAGTCCTCAACACTGCCTGTCGAAGCCTCTTTATAATATTGTAGCTTCCACTCATCAAATTTAAAGAAAGATACCTCTTCCATATAAAGTTGCTCTTTTGTCTCTATTAAAAAACCTTCTAAAAACTTCTGGAAATGGAGGTCCCCTTCCGAACTTTTCATATGCTGAAAGAAAAGTATCCTTAATTCATTCAATAACTGCACTGTTTTAATCTTCATCTCCATCATCCCTATATCACAGCCTATTTTTAAGCAAACTTATAAATACGAAGTATTTTAAAAAAATATTAGTCCAAAAGAACTACTTGTAATCAAGATCATACCATATCTCCCTGAAATAATGGAAACGATTGACAATATTCATTTTAGGTTATTACTTTATTATAACGCTTCTACCCTGAAATTTCTCCCTTATTCTAGTATTTTTTATAAGATTTTGAATTTCATTCTCTACCTAAATCATAATTATCATCCGATTCCGCTTGACTCACTTGGCAGAGTATTATACAATATTCCTTGTGTAAAATATTGCAGCCTATGTGACAGCCTTTATGTTCTCATTTTGTTCCTCCATACAGAGGTGTATCTCGTAACTCTCTGCTGCTAGGGCGAAGGTACATGAAAACAAAATGGTCATGATTGTTCATTCACACACGGTTTTTATTTTACCAAAATAAAAACATTCGAAGGAGGAGTCATCCTATGGCTCGTTATACTGGCCCAAGCTGGAAACTATCCCGTCGTTTAGGGATTTCCCTAACAGGTACTGGTAAAGAATTAGAAAAACGTCCTTACGCACCAGGACAACACGGTCCTAACCAACGTAGAAAAATTTCTGAATACGGAATGCAACTACAAGAGAAACAAAAACTTCGTCACATGTACGGAATCACTGAACGTCAATTCCGTTCAATGTTCGACCGCGCTGGCAAAATCAAAGGTGTTCATGGTGAAAACTTCATGGTTCTTCTTGAATCACGTCTTGATAACCTTGTTTACCGTCTTGGTTTAGCTCGTACACGTCGTCAAGCACGTCAACTTGTTAACCACGGTCACATCACTGTAGATGGAAAACGCGTAGACATTCCTTCTTACAAAGTGTCTCTTGGACAAGTAATCAGCGTTCGTGAAAAATCACGTAACTTCTCAATCATCAAAGAATCAGTTGAAGCGACTAACTTCGTTCCTGACTTCCTTACTTTCGATGCTGAGAAATTAGAAGGTACATTCACTCGTTTACCAGAACGTTCTGAATTGCCAGCTGAAATTAACGAAGCTCTTATCGTTGAGTTCTACTCTCGTTAATACCTTCGGAACCTCATCCTTGGATGGGGTTTTTTTTATGCTTGGAATTCAATACAAATAAAAGCCGGCTGGGATTCAGCCGGCTTTCTCTATCTTATTTCACTAATGTGTATTTCTTTTTCCCTCGACGTATTAGGATGAATTCCCCTTCAATCTTAGCCTCTTCGTTTACGATATATTGTAAATCAGTGACTTTTTCTCCGTTGATGGAGATGGCTCCATTCTGGATATCTTCACGTGCTTGACGTTTAGATGGAGAAATCTTCGCTTCTACAATTAAGTCCACTAACGAAATATCTTCGTCACTTTCACGTTCAAAACTTGGAAAATCTTTAAACCCGACTTTAATTTCGGCCGCACTTAGATTCTTCACGTCACCACTGAATAAAGCAGCAGAGATTTTGATCGCTTGATCTAGAGCTTCTTGACCATGGATCATCCGTGTCATTTCTTCTCCTAAAGCTTTTTGCGCTTTACGTAAGTGCGGTTCGGTTTCCATGGATTTCTCTAAGTCCTCAATGACTTCACGCGACAAGAATGTGAAGAACTTCAAGTATTTCACGACATCAGCGTCCGCTGTGTTAATCCAGAATTGGTAAAATTCATAAGGTGTCGTTTTTTCTGGATCCAACCAGATTGCTCCGCCTTCCGTTTTCCCAAACTTCGTGCCATCCGCTTTAGTTACAAGTGGAATTGTCATGCCGTATGCTTTTGTCTCTTCATCATGCGACTTGCGGATCATTTCAAGTCCTGTGGTGATATTCCCCCACTGATCGCTTCCACCAATTTGCAGCTTACAGTTATGATTGTCGTACAAGTGGTTGAAATCAATGCCTTGTAAAATTGTGTACGCAAATTCAGTAAAGGAAATTCCTGTTTCCAAACGAGAAGCAACCGTATCTTTGGCAAGCATGTAATTCACACCAATATATTTTCCATAATCACGCAGGAACGTCACCATATCAATTTTGCCGATCCAGTCATAGTTATTAACCATCACTGCACCATTTTCACCTTCAAATTCGAAGATTTGGGAAAGCTGTCCCTTAATGCAGTCTGCATTATAAAGAACCTTTTCCAACGTTTGCAGCTGTCTTTCTTCTTTCTTACCACTTGGATCTCCGATGAGACCAGTCGCTCCGCCCACAAGCACAACAGGACGGTGTCCATGCTTTTGGAACCGGCGCAATGTTAAGAATGGAAGCAAATGCCCAATATGCATGCTATCTGCAGTTGGATCCACCCCGCAATATAGGGAAATCTTTTCTTTATCCAAAATATCCTTGAGTCCTTCTTCATCCGTTTGTTGGTACATGATTCCCCGCCACTCGAGATCCTTAAGTAATTCCATTCCATTTTTCCTCCTTCATATATATCCTGAAAATTTCCGCAAAAACCATACAAAAACGCCCCTTCATATAAATGAAGGGACGAATAAATTCGCGGTACCACCCAACTTGAGGACAAAAATATGCCCTCCGCTCGAGACGAATAACGGTCGTCACCCGTTTGTCGCTACTAATTTAGGTTCACAACAAATGCTCAAGGAAGTAATTCATCTCACTATTTGTACCGGTTTTCACCAACCACCGGCTCTCTAAAACAGGGATAGCTTAACTACTGGGTCCTATCATCGCTAATTCAATAAAGATAATACTAAATTTTTATCATACCTGCCGTACATTGTCAACAGCACCCTAGCTGAAGCCAGAAAAATGTAGAAGTTTCCTTTTTACCTAGATGTTATATGCTATAATATATGTGATTTCAGGGGGTTGATACGATGAATAATAATCAAAAAGATAGAATTCAATCGGCATGGAAACAAGTGAACCGATTTTTCAAAAGTGAAAAAACAATAAGGAATGCCAGAGTCTCCTACCAAGTGGTTTGGAATTTGACATTGATCGTAATTATTGTTGGAATTCTAGGCTTTTCATTCGCCGGTGGTGTTGGAGCCGGCTATTTCGCTGCCCTCGTCAAGGATGAGCCAGTGCGCTCAAAAGAAGATTTAAAAAAGGATATTTATAATTATGAAGAGACCTCTGAGATATATTTTGCAGATAAAGTATATCTAGGCAAGCTCACAAGCGATCTTGAGCGTGAAGAAGTGTCCATCGATAAAGTTTCCGATCACCTGAAGAATGCCGTCATCGCTACGGAAGACGAGTACTTTTATGAACACGATGGCGTTGTACCAAAAGCGATTCTCCGGGCGGTTTATCAAGAATTTTCGAACGCGGCCGTCCAATCCGGGGGAAGTACGTTAACACAGCAACTCATCAAGAACCAAGTGTTGACAAACGAAGTCTCCTTCGAACGAAAAGCAAAAGAAATTTTATTAGCACTCCGGGTGGAAAAGTTCTTTGAAAAAGAAGAGATATTAGAGACTTACCTAAATGTCTCCACTTTGGGAAGAAATTCATCAGGCAGAAACATTGCTGGTGTCCAAGCAGCAGCGGAAGGGATTTTTGGTAAAGACGCCAAAGACTTGAATCTCGCACAATCTGCTTTCATTGCCGGGTTGCCACAAAGTCCTTTTGGCTATACTCCCTATACGCAACAGGGAGAGATCAAGGATGATCTCGAACCAGGCATCAACCGGATGAAAACCGTATTGAAAAGGATGCACAGCAACGGATACATAACAAAGAAACAATACGAAAAAGCCAAAACATACGATATCACAAAAGACTTTATTGGCAAGAAAACATTACCTACCGAGAAATATCCATGGCTTACCTATGAAATTGAAAAACGATCTATCGATATCCTATCAGTCTACCTTGCAAAAGAAGATGGATATGAAGAAAAAGATTTAAAAAATGATGATTTGCACGAGCAATACCTAGCGCTAGCAGATCGAAACTTGCGTCAAAACGGCTATAAAATCTATTCGACCATCAATAAGAAAATCTATAATAAAATGCAGAAAGTGACGAAAAACTACCCGAACTTCGGATATGATAAAAACCAAACCATCATCGATCCCGATACGAAAGAATCAAAAATCGTTCAGGAACCGGTTGAGACTGGTGCCGTCCTCATCGAAAACAAGACAGGTAAAATCATCAGTTTTGTCGGCGGACGAGACTTTAAACGGGAACAGACCAACCATGCAACCGCAGCACTCCGCCCAAATGGATCGACGATGAAGCCGCTTCTCGTATTTGGCCCAGGCATCGATCTCGGGAAGATCTCACCAGGAAGCGTGACGTCCAATGTCCCTGTCTCCATACCGGATGGAAGCGGAAGGTTATGGAAGCCTAGGAACTACGGCGGTGGAAGCCTTACTGGTATAGCGACAGCCCGGGAGACTCTAAAGAACTCGTATAATATCCCGACCGCGCTATTTTATATGAAAATTCTTAACCAGAATCCTGTTTCCTATTTAGAAAAAATGGGCTTCACAAGCCTATCCAAATCCGATTACAGCAATCCATCCCTGTCTTTGGGCGCAATGACAAATGGCGTAACCGTAGAAGAAAATGTCAATGCCTATACCACTTTTGCCAACTCGGGTGAATTCATCGATGCCTACATGATCGATAAAATCGAATCCAAAGACGGCGAAGTCATCTACCAGCATAAAGTGAAGCCAGTTGAAGTTTTCTCACCACAGGCTGCCTACTTGACACTTGATATGATGCGGGATGTCGTAAACAGCGGTACGGCCGCTTCCGTCAAAAACCGCCTTGCCTTCTCCAGTGACTGGGCTGGCAAGACCGGGACCGGACAGGATTATAAGGATGCATGGTTCGTAGCCACTAACCCGAATGTGACGTTCGGCACTTGGATTGGTTATGATACACCTAAATCTTTGCAAGGAACATACAATGGCCTCCAGTACAATAACCGTAATATCTATTATTGGGCCGACTTAATGAATGCTGCCTATGAAGTGGATTCGAAGCTGGTGGATCCTGACAAACGCTTTGAAATGCCTGGGGGAATCGTCAGTCGTTCCTTCTGTGCAGCAACAGGACTTCTGCCATCAGACTCCTGTCAAAAAGCAGGGCTTGTTAAGACAGACTTATTCATTTCAAACCAAGTCCCAGCTAAAGGCGACGCTAGTTTGATAGATGGTCAATATGTTTCAGTCGGAAGCAGACGTTATGCTGCCCTTTCAGAAACACCAAGTGAATTCACAAGTGGAGGGTTTATGTTGGATCCCAAGTCCATTGATGAAATCGGATTAAAATACGTGGATGATCCCGGCGCCTTGATACCAGGTGGCGAGAAATGGGGAGATATCGCGGGTACAAGTGCGACGCTCAACGATAATGGAAAAGTGCCCGATCCCCTTTCCGTCACGGTGACTGATACGATCATTACCTGGGGTCTCCATCCTGAAGGAGATGTGGTTGGCTATCGCGTTTACCGTAATGGACAGAAAGTCGCCAGCATCAGTGCCGGTTCAGATTTGGTCTATAAGGCAAGTGCTGATGGAGGTTCTTATTACGTAACCGCCGTAGACATTGTCGGGAAAGAATCCGCTCCATCACAAAGCGTTCAGACTGTCGCTAAAAAGTCGAGCACCTTCGTGAATAAGAAGGATACGGAAACTGATTCCAGCGATCAAGAAAAAGACGAAAAAAAAGAAGATACAAAAGATAAAGATCACGACATTACTGATAAAGTCGAAAAGGATATAGCGGAAGAAGAGGAATGAAACACCCCTGCTTCCCATCTGAAAAAGAGGCAACCGGGAAGTTTCCGGTTGCCTCTTTTTTTGTAGATTGATTGATAATGTAGCACTTTTAGTCTTCCATGGATGATAAATCACCAGTCGGCAAATCCAGTTCCCAAGCTTTCAGGACACGACGCATGATTTTACCGCTTCTGGTCTTAGGAAGCTTATCACGGAACTCGATTTCACGAGGTGCTGCATGGGCCGCCAACCCATGCTTCACAAATTGCCGGATTTCATCTATTAATCCATCATTCGCAACATACCCATCACGGAGAGCAATGAATGCTTTAATAATCTCGCCACGGACTGGATCCGGCTTTCCAATGACCCCTGCTTCCGCAACGGCCGGATGCTCAAGCAGCTTACTTTCCACCTCAAACGGACCGACCCTTTCACCAGCTGTCATGATGACGTCATCGACACGACCTTGAAACCAGAAGAATCCCTCTTCATCCATGAAGGCAGAGTCCCCTGATACATACCAGTCACCTGGCATGAAGTACGATTCAAACTTCGACTCATTATTCCAGACCGTCTTCATCATGGATGGCCACCCTTTTTTAATAGCAAGGTTCCCCATTCGATGTGGAGGCAGTACGTTTCCTTGATCATCCACGATAGCCGCCTCCACGCCTGGAATCGGTTTACCCATCGAACCGGGTTTGATTTCCAGGCAGGGGTAATTACAGATAAGCTGGGCGCCAGTCTCCGTCATCCACCACGTATCATGTATGCGTCGATTAAATACTTTCATTCCCCAACGCACCACTTCAGGATTCAACGGCTCCCCTACACTAAGGACATGACGAAGTGAACCCAAATCGAAACGTTTGACGATCTCATCCCCTGCCCCCATCAACATCCTGAAGGCAGTCGGTGCGCTATACCAGACCGAAACCCCGAATTCCTCAAGCGTCTTGTACCATGACTCAGGCTTGAAACGACCACCTACGACCACATTTGAAGTACCGGTTAGCCATGGTCCGAAAATACCATAGGACGTCCCTGTCACCCATCCGGGATCCGCTGTGCACCAATACACGTCATCCTCCTGTAAATCGAGGACCCATTTAGCCGTTTGATAATGCTGGATCATCGCATTATGTACATGAAGCACCCCTTTTGGCTTACCCGTTGACCCGGATGTGTAGTGAAGAATCAATCCATCTTCACGATCCACCCATTCAGTGTCAAAGTGCTTGTCGGCTTCTTTTACTTTTTTATTGAAGTTATGGTATTTCCCTTCCTCCTGGATGTTCTCCCCCACTAAGAAAATATTTTTTAAATGGGGCAGGTCGTCTACCGGTACACGAGGCAATAATTCAGGTGTCGTCACCAATACGCTCGCTTCACTGTCTTCAAGGCGATCCCGCACCGCCCCCTCCATGAAGGCTTCGAATAGTGGCCCGACGACAGCTCCCGTTTTGATTGCACCGAGCAACGCAAAATAAAGTTCCGGGGACCGTGGCATGAAAATGAAAACGCGGTCTCCCTTCTTCACTTCAGCAAGGTTCTGAAATACATTGGCCGCTTGGTTTGTGTATTCTTTCATTTCCTTAAAGGTATACTTCTCGTTTCTTTTTTCATCTTTAAAATAAAGGGCGATTTTATTCTTTCTGTATGTCTCAGCATGTCGGTCAATGGCTTCATAAGCAAGGTTCACTTTTCCGGTTTCGGACCAGGAGAATTCCTTCTCCGTTTCAGACCAGTCAAAATGCTTGTACTTCTCATCGTAATTCAATAAATTATAATTGCCCTGCACTGCTGGTAGCGCTTTCATATTCATACAAATAATCCCCCTTCTTTTTGCTTTATAGCTCTTATTATAGTATAAAAAACTATTTTTCTCAATTTTTAAAATATTTACCTTTTTATAAATTCAAGGAAAATATTTCTTGATATTTTTGAACATTCAGGGTAAATCTTGGTATAGTTAGTTAGGAATGGTTTTATCCTTTCATTCTTCAGGCTCAACTGTAACAAAAGGTTCAAAAATGAGAGAGCTTTCATCATCTTGTCACTTGTTTTTTATGTATAATTTATGTAAGGTTTCCATCTATTTGGATGAATCAGTATACAAGATTGGTATTTTACTAGGGTGGTGAAGAAATGGAATATAGCAAGACCTATTACAAAAAAGAACTCCAGACATCAAGCGGAACACTTCTGATTGAAGGGCCGCTAACCGGAGAAATGATGGCCGGATACGATTTTCATGAAGACTTGGTCGCCTTTCGCCCTCCTGCACAACAGCATAAGGCATTGATTGAAATCGCCGATTTACCTGAGGGCCGAATCTTTATAGCCCGCGAGGAACGGACCATCGTTGGTTATGTGACTTATCTATATCCCGACCCATTGGAGCGCTGGTCAGAAATCAAGATGGATGACCTGATCGAGCTTGGTGCAATTGAAGTCATTCCCAAATACCGTGGTGCCGCTGTAGGAAAGAATTTAGTTCAGCTGTCTACGGAGGATGATTCGGTAGAGGACTTCATTATCATCACGACTGAATATTATTGGCATTGGGACTTGAGGGGGACGGGATTGAACGTTTGGGACTATCGAAAGGTCATGGAAAAAATGATGAGTGCTGGCGGGCTGGTTTATTATGCAACGGATGACCCGGAAATCAGTTCACATCCAGCAAACTGCCTGATGGCGCGTATAGGAAAGAGAGTGCCTCCGGAGTCCATCGAAAAGTTTGACCAATTACGTTTCATGAATCGTTTCATGTATTAAAGAGGCGAGTAAAGAGGAGGAACTACGTATGATTGTTGAAAAAATAATGAATGAAGATGTCATTGCCTTAACACCAACAGATACCATTCATAGTGCTGTCTTAATCTTAAAAGAGAAACGGATTCGCCATATCCCAATTGTCGATGAAAGCTTTCACCTCGTCGGATTAGTTAGTGACCGTGACATACGAGACGCTTCTCCTTCTATTTTCCGCACCGAAGAATACAAAAAGGATTTAGGAAAATCACTGGGAAGCATCATGAAAACCGATATCATCACAGGACATCCCCTGGACTTTGTAGAAGAGATTGGTGCCGTATTTTGTGAAAATAACATCAGCTGTCTTCCCATCCTAAAGGAAAAAAGGTTAGTGGGCATCATAACCGGAACTGATTTGCTTCATTCTTTCGTTGAACTGACGGGAGTCAATCAGCCCGGTTCCCAAATTGAAATCAGGATTCCCAATACGGCGGGAACGCTACACGACATTACCTCCATCTTCAAATTGCGCAAAGCGAACATTCTGAGCACGCTTGTCTATCCCGAAAAAGATGAATCCGATTACAAGATTCTCGTTGTCCGGGTACAAACCATGAATCCATTCATGGTCGTGGAAGACTTAAAGAAAGAAGGCTATACCGTTTTATGGCCTTGCCTGCCAGGTGCGTCTCATGACTGATCAATCCTTGTTTGTCTATTCCGATGAATTGCTGACCTACAAATTCAATGACGAGCACCCATTCAATCAAAAACGGCTTCAGCTCACGCTGGACCTCCTAAAAAAACACCATGCCATCCGTGAAGATCAGATCATCAAGCCGCGAATGGCGACCGATGAGGAATTACAACTGGTTCATGACCAGCATTATGTAAACGCTGTCAGGCTGGCTGGACAGGGAAAGCTTCTTCCCGAAAAAGCGGGAAACTATGGTTTAGGTACAGAAGATACCCCCATCTTTCCTAATATGCACGAAGCAAGTGCCCTGCTTGTTGGCGGAACCCTTACGGCGGTGGATGCCGTCATGACTGGTCAGTCCCTACATGCCCTTAACCTTGGCGGGGGGCTCCATCATGGTTTTCGAGGCAAAGCTTCAGGCTTTTGCATTTATAATGATAGCTCGGTCGCGATTAAATATTTACAAAAAAAATATGGTGCACGCGTCCTCTATGTCGATACGGATGCCCATCATGGTGATGGTGTACAGTGGTCCTTTTATGATGACCCTGAAGTCTGCACCCTTTCCATCCATGAAACGGGACGCTATTTGTTTCCCGGTACAGGCAATATCAATGAACGGGGGCAGGGCAAAGGCTATGGCTATTCGTTCAACATCCCGGTGGATGCATTCACGGAAGATGAATCATGGCTCGAATGCTATACAGCCGCATTCAAGGAAGTGATTGAATTCTTTAAGCCAGACGTCATCTTGACGCAAAACGGTGCTGATTCTCATTATTATGACCCACTCACCCACTTGTCGGCTACCATGAAGATTTATAGGGAAATCCCGAAATTAGCGCATGAAATGGCCCATAAGTATTGTGAGGGGCGCTGGATTGCCGTCGGTGGCGGTGGCTACGATATCTGGCGCGTCGTACCACGCGCCTGGTCCAGGGTCTGGCTCGAAATGACCAATAATGATATATCTGGACCCTTATCAAGGGAATGGATCGACACGTGGCAGCCTGAGGCTCCTGTGACCCTTCCGGATGAGTGGGATGACCTACAGGATATTTATGAACCCATTCCCCGGAAGCCGGCCATTACCGAGAAAAATGCCCAAACGCTCGAAAAAGCGCTCTACCCCATCCGTTCTAACAGACAAACGACCACCAGCACGGAGGATTAAATGGCCAAAAAAAGAGTGTTTCCAGTCTCCATTTCAAGACAAGTTTCACCTTATGAAAAAGAGAGTGCCCATAAGGACACTCTCATACTGGATTATTTCGTTGATTGACGTTTTTCGATGCGGTGCGGCAGAATCACTTTTTCTTGCCCCTCCACCAATTCCTGATTCATCAATTTAGTTAGCAACCTCATGGATACGGCCCCGATATCGTATAAAGGCTGAACGATGGTCGTGATCTGCGGGCGGACCATCAAGGTTAACCGTGTATTGTCGAAGCTGATTACCTCAAAGTCCCCTGGTACATTAAACCCTTTATCCTGAGCGGCATGAACGATGCCAAGTGCCATTTCATCGGCTCCGACTAGGATTGCTGTCGGCCGATCTTCGGCTTCAAGAAACTTATCAAATGATTCAATTCCTGAATCATATGTATAATCGCCTTCCACCAGTAAACTTTCATCGAAAGAAAGCCCCGCTTCTTTCAATCCCTGTTTGTAACCAGTTAATTTCTTCTCATTAATAGGCGCGGACAGATTCCCGCTCACATAACCTATTCGCTTGTGGCCATTTTTGGCAAAGGACATCACGGCATCAAACGCTGCCGCTTCATAATCAATATTGACCGATGGCACTTGCCCGCTTTCTTCGACGGAACCGGCCAATACGATGGGAACCGGTGAGTTCTTAAACTCCTTGACATGCTCGTCCGTGATGTTTCCACTCATGAATACGATACCATCTACTTGTTTACCTAGCATCGTATTCAATAAATGAAATTCCTTATCTATGTTTTCATCAGAACTGCTGAGAATGATATTGTATTTATACATGGACGCTATATCTTCAATACCACGTGCCAACTCCGCAAAAAAGATGCTGGAGATATCCGGAATCACGACACCTACCGTCGTTGTCTTCTTGCTGGCTAGCCCACGTGCCACTGCATTAGGGCGATACCCTAACCGGTTAATCACATCTGCGACTTTTTTCCTTGTCGCAGGTTTAACATTCGGATTCCCGTTTACTACGCGAGAAACGGTGGCCATCGAAACATTTGCTTCGCGGGCCACATCATAAATGGTTATATTATTCATTATTACATTCCTCCATTTGTTTCATTTTTTCCAATAAAGCATCAAATATTTCAAAGAAGATTCTATTATACGTATTTTTCTTATACGGAAAATTAATCGGTTAACGGAAATCTTTCTATTAATTTTTATATAAGCATAGCTTATATAGATATCTTCATTATGTATGATTCTAACTCAGAACAGTCCTCATCTTTTAACTTATCATACGATAGTAGAATGCTTCCTGCAATCCAATAGTGTCTTTTTCAGGACTTTTTCTGCAAAAACAAGTATTTTACCATTAAAAAAAGCCCTTGCCAAGATGGTAAGGGCCGAATGTACATATATTTCAAATATTCTTTCTTAAACCGTTACCCAGTTCAATCGTTTAATTTCGTTATAGAAATCATCAAATTGCTTGAAGTCCATCTGCTGTGCAGAATCAGATAAAGCAACAGAAGGATCTGGATGAACTTCCGCCATCACTCCATCTGCACCAATGGCAAGAGCTGCTTTAGCCGTTGGAAGAAGAAGGTCACGACGTCCGGTAGAATGGGTTACATCCACCATGACAGGTAAATGCGTTTCTTGTTTCAAGATCGGAACAGCAGAAATATCAAGCGTATTTCTTGTTGCTTTTTCGTACGTACGGATACCACGTTCACAAAGGATGATGTTTCCATTACCCTGCGACATGATGTATTCCGCTGCATGGATGAATTCTTCGATCGTAGCTGCAAGTCCACGTTTTAGAAGGACTGGTTTGTTTACGGCACCTGCCGCTTTCAATAAATCGAAGTTTTGCATGTTACGTGCACCGATTTGGATGACATCGATATGTTCAACCGCTGCTTCCATATCATTTGCACTTACGATTTCACTGATGACTGCCAAACCATATTCATCTGCAACCCGCTTGAGGATCTGTAATCCCTCTAAACCAAGTCCTTGGAAGTCGTATGGCGATGTACGCGGTTTGAATGCACCACCACGCATAAGCTTCAGGCCTTTTGCTTTGATGACTTCAGCAACTGCAGCCGTTTGTTCATAAGATTCCACGGCACATGGACCGAATACGAAACTAGGAATCCCGTTCCCGATAAGTTCACCTTTGATGTCGATGATTGTATCTTCCGGTTTTTGTTTTCTGGAAACAAGAAGCGTCTTCTTCTGATCATCTTTTTGAAGTTCTAAGCCTAATTTAAAGATTTCCTTGAAGATATGTTTAATCGAACCTAGGTCAAGAGGACCTTGATGATTCGCTTCAATAAGATCCAACATGATTCTTTCACGGACTGGATCGTAGCGGTTTACGCCCTGTTTTTCTTTAACGCGGCCGATTTCCTGTACTAGTCCCGCCCGTTGATTAATCAGTTGCAATAACTGAAGGTTTACATCATCCAATTGATTACGCAATCCATCAAGCTCTCTATTGCTCATTCCAAATCCATCCCTTCGATTTTAAAAATATCAACGATTTCACGATGGAAAACCCGTACTTTTTACCTGTTCGAATTTTCACTCATTTCAATCGATAATTTAAGCTATGAAAATTTTATAATAATTCATGTATAATTAAAAACAATTATAAATGAAATTCTTGTAAATGTCACTACTTTTTTCTTTATTAATTAAACGCTTTTAAGTACTAAAGTAATATATTACATAAAAGAAGGTGTCACTGATGCACGAAAAACTGTTTGCCTTGGACATTGGAACGCGTTCCGTTGTAGGAATTATATTAGAAAAAGAACAGGAAAGCTATAATATTATCGATATTCTATCAGAAGAGCATTCGGAGCGGGCCATGCTGGACGGTCAAATACATGATGTTCTAGCTGTGGCTAAAGTCATCTCTCACATTAAGGGCAAACTGGAGGAAACTCACGGTCCCCTAAGAAAGGTTTCTGTCGCTGCAGCCGGTAGGGCATTGAAAACCGAACGGGCGAAGACGTCTGTCGATATAGTTGGGAAACCGATGCTGACACATGAGGATATCCTCCACCTCGAATTCAGTGCTGTCCAGGAAGCCCAGGCGACCGTGGCAGAACAATCAGACTCCCGGTCCACTTATTATTGTGTTGGTTATTCGGTTTTATACTATCGCCTCGATGGACAGGAAATCGGAAGCCTGATCGATCAGAGCGGGGAAGAAGCGTCAGTTGAGATCATCGCCACCTTCCTGCCCAAGGTCGTTGTGGAATCCCTTTTAGCTGCCTTGAAAAGATCGGGATTGGAAATGCAGGCTCTTACGCTTGAGCCGATTGCGGCCATCAATGTCCTCATCCCGGCCTCTATGCGCCGCCTTAACGTCGCCTTGGTCGATATAGGGGCGGGGACTTCCGATATCGCCTTGACCGATTCAGGGACCGTCATCGCTTATGGAATGGTACCAATCGCTGGGGATGAAATTACCGAGGCCATAAGTGACTACCTGCTCCTGGACTTCCCTCTTGCAGAAAAGGCGAAAAGGGAATTGCTCGATCAAGATTCGATAACGGTCACTGATATTCTTGGATTTTCCACCGAGATTGCCAAGAGTGATATCATCGAACATATTCATCCTGCACTCGATAGGTTGGCTGAAGCCATCCGTTTAGAAATTCTCTCCTTGAATAATGAGTGTTCACCAAAAGCGGTGATGCTTGTCGGAGGTGGAAGCCAAACACCGGAATTATGCCGGCTTTTAGCTGAAAAACTAAACTTGCCAAGTAACCGTGTGGCAATCCGGGGCGTCGATGCGATCCAGAACCTTGGCATTTCGTCTGAAATCCAAAAAGGGCCTGAATTGGTAACACCGATTGGGATTGCCATTGCTGCCGATAAAAACCCGATTCAATACATGAGCATCACCGTTGACGGGCACCCCATCCGCTTGTTTGATATGAAACGAACAACAGTGGGGGATTGCCTGCTCACAGCAGGTATTAAGATGAGTTCTTTATATGGAAAACCCGGCATGGCCAAAATCGTCACGATCAACGGAAATCAATTTACCCTTCCCGGAAACCATGGAAAGAAATCGGTGATTACCTTAAACGGAACGGAAGCTTCTTTAGATGATGAAGTGAAGGATGAAGACGTCATCGTAACCTCAAAAGGGGAAGACGGTGAACCGGCCATTTTGCGCATACTCGATGTATTGGATGATATCCCTAGAAAAACCGTGATCCTTAACGGTACAGAGTATACCATCGAAGCCTCCATTACCAGAAATGGCAAAGCTGCCTCCATCCATGAATTAATCGAGGATCATGATCAAATAACTTGCAGGATACCAGTAACGATTAATGAGTTGATCAAAGAACTTCACTTATCCGAACTTCTTGCTTGCCTTGAACCGTTATCTATTAAATTGAACGGAAAGTCCATTCAGCTTCCCTCGTGGACGGGTAAAATCAGCAAAAATGGACTGGCAACAAAACGGACGTACTCCTTTGAAGATGGCGATGAATTAGAAGTGGTAAATCCAGCCCCTCCTACTTTATTAGAGGTGATGGAAGCTTTACAAATCCAGCATACCCACAACGTCCCTGTTTTTTTTGAAGGCAAACAAGTCATTCTGTCTAAAAATCTGGCAGAATTCAGACGCGGTGACGAGCGATTGAAAGATACGGACATCATCCAGCCAAATGATGACCTCAGTATGATCGAACATAAGGTGGAACCTTTTATCTTTCAAGACCTTTTCCGTCATGTGGAAATCTTTATGCCTACCACAGGGAATAGCCGATTCATTCTCATTAAAAATGAGCAGGAAACTACTTTTCACGATGAACTTGCCCCCGGTGACCAATTAAGAATTCTTTGGCCCACCACTAGTTGACATAGAAACAGTCTCATAAAATGAAAAAGGCAGGCATGTTGATTCAACAACACGCCTGCCTTTCATCATTTATTGAGAGATTGCTTTGCCTAGAGAATCTTCTGTAATTCTCCAATGGGATTCATTCCATGTAGGCGTGCCATTTTTAAATAGGATGGCTTGGGGGGATTGATGTTTGATTTCAAAAGTTTCCGCCACATGGTTGGAAAGCGGACGCGCTTCTTGCACGGCCAAGTAGGCCGTCTTTAACTCCGGGTGTTCAGCGATGAAATTTTGATAGTGCTCAAAAGCTTCCGCACTGACTGGGCAAGTAACACTATGCTTAAAAAGTAAAAAAAGATCTTCCGTTACGAGCTCATTGAATTGTTGTTCCGTTTCGATTTTAGTAAGTGTCATGTGTATTAACCCCTTTCGATTTCAGAAAAAAGACGATGAAGTCATCGTACCACTTCATCGTCTTTTTTGACAATTATTGTGCATACCTTCGCAAATATTGAGCGATTGAAGCATACATTATTTTTTTAATTTATTTTCGGTTTCATCAAAAGCTTTTTTTGCTTCATCTAATTTTAGCTTTGCCGTATTTTTGTTTCCGCTAGTCGGGTCGGCTTGTGTATTTTTTGACTTATTGTCTTTACTTTCAGGCATATTGGTTTCAACGGATACGATTTTCGAATCGGAAGTTCCCGTTACATCAATATCCTTATTGCTTGAGTTCGTAGTATCATTAGCTGCATCGCCATTTTCTTCTTTGCCCGTTTTTAGGTTCTTCACTTTATTGACGATATCTGAAGATTTACTAGAAACCAATTCAGTAACCGTTCCTGTTTTTTCTTTAGCGGTATCAGCCAAAACCGTACCTTTTTCCATCGCGGTTTGTCTTAGCTTCTCTGTTTTCTCGGAAAGGCTCTTAGCTTGTTCGTTGAAATCATTTCTTAATTCCTTGCCTGTTTTCGGAGCCATGAATAAAGCTGTAGCTGCTCCGATCATTCCGCCGATCAAGGCGCCGATCATGAAGTCCTTCGAATTGATGGAATCGCGTGCTTCCTCGTATGATTTTTGATATTCGCTTGTAGGATATTCTTTTTGCGTCATGTAACATTCTCCTTTCAAATTTGGGAATTTTTTTTATTTACCTGGTGTTAAGATCTAGATCGTAAAAACCTTTTTTTAGGTAGGTTATCTGTTTCAAGTGCTTCTCTTTCTATCTCTGCCTGTTCATATGCAGTTGGAGCGGTTTGCTTGTTCCTGGCCTTCCATTTATCACGGATTTCCATGGCCACGTTACTCCATTGAACGATTTGGGAAATTCGTTCTTGGTTGTTATCGATTTCTGCCTGCACTTTATTAGAAACCTTTTGGACGGATGTATTGAAGCTAGAGATGGAAATACCTACATCTTTCACTGCATCCACCACTGTGTTCAGATTTTCAGATTTCTGTTGCAAGTCTTCTGCTAACGAGTTTGTTTTATGTAGTAGCTGGGTAGTTTCAACCGTTATGCCTTGCATTTGGCTTTCAAGTCCCGTCAGCGTCCGGGCCACGCTGTCCAAGGTAGTTTGTAGTGATGTGAGTACCTTTGTTAAGAAGATAACAAGGACCAGGAAAGCGATTGCTGCCACTGCAGCACTTACGTATAATATGATCTCCATTGGAACACCTCCGAAAAAAAATCGACATATTTAGTAACTGTTTAGTTATTAATTACCCCTTCCCCGTTATTATAAACGTATTTAATTTGTGAATATACCCTATCTATACCTGTTTTGGAAATATTGATAGCGAAAAATTTCGACTAATTGGGACCAATGGATGAAATTTCTACAGCTAATCAGGTATGATAGAATAATAAAACTAAATATTGGAGGTATTCTACATGAAAGATCCTAGAATCGAGATACTTGCACATAATCTGATAAATTATTCAGTGAAACTCCAAAAGGGTGAAAAACTCTTGATAGAAAACTTTGGATTGCAACGCGAACTGGTCAACGCCCTTGTAAAAGAAGCGTATGCAGCTGATGGGTACCCATTCGTCCTCTTAAAGGACCATCAAGTGGATCGCGCCTTATTAATGGGTGCACAGGAAGAACAATACAAGATGATGGGTGAATTCGAAGCGAACGTGATGAGCCAGATGGATGCATATATCGGGCTTCGTGCCGGAGATAATATCAATGAGCAATCCGATGTGCCCGCAGACAAAATGGCGATTCATGGTCAAACGATCGGAAAAGTACATAGAAATATCCGCGTTCCGAAAACGAAATGGGTCGTGCTCCGTTACCCGACGAATTCTATGGCTCAATTAGCCAAAATGAGTATAGAAGCTTTCGAAGATTTCTATTTCGAAGTCTGCAATCTCGATTATGGAAAAATGAGCGTAGCCATGGATAGCCTTGTTGATTTGATGGATAAGACCGATAAAGTCCGCTTAACTGGTCCCGGAACAGACTTATCTTTCTCCATCAAGGACATTAAAGCCATCAAATGTGCAGGTGAACTGAACATTCCTGATGGTGAGGTGTACACAGCACCTGTTAAGGACTCGATTAATGGGGTCATTTCTTACAATACTCCATCTCCTTATCAGGGCTTTACTTTCGAAAACGTGAAGTTAACATTCAAGGATGGAAAAATTGTTGAAGCGGTGGCCAATGATACTGAACGCATCAACAAAATCTTTGATACAGATGAAGGCGCCCGTTATGTCGGTGAATTTGCTATCGGTGTAAATCCTTATATTCTACATCCGATGCAAGATATCCTCTTTGATGAGAAAATTGATGGAAGTTTTCACTTCACCCCTGGACAATGTTATGATGATGCCTTTAATGGCAACCATTCGAGTATTCACTGGGACTTAGTCAATATCCAGCGCCCTGAATACGGCGGTGGGGAAATTTACTTTGACGATGTGCTGATCCGAAAAGATGGACGCTTTGTTCTACCTGAACTTGAATCATTAAATCCAGAAAATTTAAAATGACCTACTTCACGCAGATCATGCTTGTGATTCCATAAAAAATGACCAACCCATTTATGGGTTGGTCATTTTTTATTTAACTTGCAGCGACTCCTCATAAGCAGCCTGGAATTTTTGAATATCCCCTGCACCCATGAATAGGACTACACTGTTTTTATGTTTTTGTAATTGCGTTGTTGTTTCTTCTGTAATAAGCTCGGCACCAGGAATTTTCTCCTGAAGATCTTCAATCGATAGTTTTCCATGATGTTCACGGGCAGATCCAAAGATTTCACATAAGTATACTTTATCGGCTAGATTCAGGCTGTCGGCGAACTCATCCAGGAATGCTTGCGTTCTTGAGAAAGTATGCGGTTGGAAGACCGCTACTATTTCACGCTCTGGATATTTTTGACGCGCTGAGTCAATGGTTGCTGAAATCTCTGTAGGATGATGGGCATAATCATCAATGATGATTTGACTCTCCATTTCCTTTTCGGAGAACCGGCGTTTTACGCCTTCAAAAGTGAGTAACTGAGCCTTCACGGCTTCCGTATCCAGGTTTTCATATTTACACAGTGCAATGACACCTAAAGCGTTCAACACACTATGCTTGCCAAAAGTCGGAATGGAGAAAGTATCGTAATACGTGTTCCTCACATTCACATCGAATGTCGTTCCCTCCGGAGTGACGGAAACATTTTTCGCTTGAAAATCGTTTCCTTCCGCAAATCCGTAAAAAATGACCGGTACTTTTGCTTGAATATGCGGTAAATGCTCGTCGTCCCCGCATGCAATGATCCCTTTATTGACTTGTAAGGCCATCGTTTGGAATGCCTCGAACACGTCTTCCACATTTGCATAGTAATCTGGATGATCGAAGTCAATATTCGTCATGATTGCATAGTCAGGATAATAAGAAAGGAAGTGACGGCGGTATTCACATGCTTCAAATACGAAGTAAGTAGAATCCACGATTCCTTTTCCAGTTCCATCCCCAATCAGATAGGATGTTGGTTTGGCACCACCCATGACATGGGCCAGCAAGCCTGTAGTCGACGTTTTACCATGTGCCCCGGTAACGGCAACACTTGTAAAGGTCTTCATGAAATCACCAAGAAAACGGTGATAACGTATCACTGGTAAACCAAGTTCCATTGCTTTCACGATTTCCGGATGGGTATCCGGGAACGCATTACCTGCAATGATGGTCATTCCAGGCTGAATGTTTTCCTCGTTAAAAGGAAGGATTTTTATCCCAGCTTTTTCTAACGCTATTTGTGTAAAGAATTCTTTTTCATAGTCGGAACCTTGCACTTGAATATTCATATCATGCAATATTTGAGCAAGCGCACTCATTCCCGAACCTTTGATACCCACAAAATGGTAAGCAGTCATATAACGAACCTCCACCAATCGTCTATCTGTATGACAGTATATGACGTCATGTTTATTTGTTTTTTCATTACGAAAACTTGCTCGAATTGTACTTTTCGCCTAGGTTTTTATACGTACTTTTTATTTATTCATCGACAAAAATATATTATATCACCTTTTTATTCATACATCCATGTCAGGGAGATGCCATTTTATCAAATCATTGGCTTTTCTATTCCATTCGCTTTAGAATTTATATCTCGCCCTTCACATTATATACAGAACCCTAGTATAGGTTCTCTTAATTTACGTGTAAAAATTCAAGTTCTTCCTCGGTAATCAGTACATCCCGTGGCCTGCTTCCCCTCGATTCAGAAACGACGCCCTGCTGTTCCATCATTTCTATCAGACGAGCTGCACGGTTGTATCCTACTCGGAAACGCCTTTGGACACTAGAAGCCGAAGCGGCCTGCTGATGAACGACGAATTCACATGCCTCAAAGAATAACTCGTCCGCTTCTTCCGTCACTTGGGCACGATTCAACAAATCTTCTTGTTCAAATAAATATTTTGGCTTCTGTTCCAGTTTCACATGATTGACCACTTGATCGATTTCTTCATCGCTTACAAAAGTCCCTTGCAGACGGACCGTTTTTGATGAACCGTTTTCCGCAAACAACATATCCCCTTTTCCTAACAGTTTCTCTGCCCCACCGCTATCAATGATGGTTCGCGAGTCGACTTGGGATGAAACGGAAAAAGCGATTCGAGTCGGGATATTCGCCTTGATTAAACCAGTGATAACATCCACGGACGGACGCTGTGTCGCCACAATTAAGTGAATGCCACAAGCACGGGCCTTTTGAGCAATGCGGCAAATCGCTTCCTCGACATCTGCCGGGGACATCATCATTAAATCGGCCAATTCGTCAATGATTACCAAGATATATGGCAGCTTATTGGAATATTGTCCGGCTTTTTCAGCCTGGTCATTAAAACGGCTGATATCCCTAACTCCTGCATGGACAAATAGTTCATAGCGGCGTTCCATTTCCTCCACTGCCCATTGCAAGGCCGCAGTGGCAGCTTTCACATCTGTGATGACCGGACTGACTAAATGGGGAATTTGGTTATATGGAGCAAGCTCAACCATTTTTGGATCAATCAACATCAATTTCAGTTCCTGAGGCGTTGCTTTATACAGTAAACTAACCAACATCGTATTGATGCACACGCTTTTTCCCGATCCCGTTTGCCCGGCAATCAGGCCATGCGGCATCTTTCTTAAATCGGTGATGATCGGCTGGCCGGAAATATCTAGTCCCAGCGCAACAGCGAGCGGTGATTCATGCTCTTGAAACTCAGTACTCTCCAAAACCTCACGCAAAAATACAGGCTTGCTCTTCCGATTCGGAATTTCAATGCCGATGGTATGCTTACCTGGAATTGGAGCTTCCATTCGCATATCCTGAGCCGCCAGACTTAACTTGATATCATCCATGAGGTTCGTCACTTTATTCACTTTCACACCCGGTTCAGGATGGACCTCGAAACGAGTGACCGCCGGACCTTGCGTCACGTTCACGACTTTTGCCCGGACATTGAAGTTTTTCAGTGTCTCGTCCAGCAATACGGTCTGTTCTTCAAGCCACTCATCATCATGTTCGGCATATGTGGGAGGAGTCAATAACTCGATCTTTGGAAATACATAATACGGATTTTCCTCATCTTCTACAGAATCGACTAGTCCCGTACTGACGGGATGGGCTGCTTTCATAGGCTCTGGAACAGCTACCTCCTGTTTTTCTTCATGTTCAACAACTTCCGCTTCTGGAATAACCGGAGAAATGGGAACCTCGTTCGTCTCGAAATGCGATTGTTTCTCGTGCTCAGGTAGCGAAGGAGTTACGGGTTCATACCGAACTTCCTCAGCCCTTTGTGGTTCAGGTGTATCCGTCCGTTCTTGAATGGCTTCTTCCTCAACCTGCACTCCTGTAGCAACGGGAATGGGTTCGCTTTCCAACGTAGTCCATGATGTTACAGGCTTTTCAGTGGGTCTCGTTTCAACAGCCACTACTCCCCTTTCGATTTCAGGGCTTTTTTTTTCCGCTTTAAAAGGATTTAGGAATGTAGCCTTTTCTTTATCCTGCTTTAACATCATGACATTAAAGGGGATATGCTTTTTCGGGCGTTTAGGGGATTCCTCGGTTTTCGGTTCCGTCCCCTGATCAAGGACTTCGGGATCAACAGGATCCTCGGCGATATATGCCGGGGCCTCAGGCTTACCTTCTTCGGCTGGAACGACAGTAGGTTCAACGGCTTCCATTATCCCGACCGCCACTTCCTGCCCAAATTCCACTTGCTCCGTTTCTTGCTCTTCAACTTCTTGGTCTACCGGAAATTCTGAAGCAACTGGTTCCGGCTCACTTGTCGCCGCCTTGGGGTCCGTATCCTCATTCCGGCGCATAAAGGCAGGAACCTCGGAAATGGCTTCTTCTTTTTTTTCATCTATCTGTTCTGGTACAAGAACGGAAGGTTCACGGGTCAATTCCTCATAAACCTCTTCCTTTACCTCGTTCGGAATAATCCTTGGAACCTCAGGCTCTTCTTTTTTAAGAACAGGAAATTTGCTCTCTAATTCAAATTCGACCGATTTGACCACTTTTTTTTCCGGTCGCCGAAACCCATAAACAGGTGAGGGGATTTCCGTCGGTCGGAACGGGGTATTGGATGGCAGGATCTTTTGAGTAGCGATCCGTTCAGCGTTCTTCCGTTTCTGCTCGGGACTCTGCTTAGGCCTTTTGGATTCATAGGATTCCGTATCCTGTTTATGCTCCCGCTCCTCTCTTCTCTTTTCCCTAGGCTTTCTCACACGTTGTTCCTTATCAGGTATCAGAGGGAATTTAAATTCCCCTTTTGGATATTGAAACAAGATCTTCGTATCCGGATCTTTCGTTTGGGACATTTTTGCCACCGTTTGATTGTATGCTTCGATTTCTTCCTTCTTTGTCTTGGGAAGTTTAGAAAAGTCCATCTTCTTTAAAGTCTCTTTATCGATCGGTTCATCTATTATTATTTCTTCAATCTCAATAATTTCCTCTGCTTGGAACCACTTTTTCATTTTATTTAGCCACTTCAAACCTATCACTCTTTCTACTATCTGTAATTATGTAACTAATTCTACCAGTATTTTTTGAAATATCGAGAGAAATTAAGGTTAATAGGGATATATATGTAGTTTTTTGCAAATTTCCGCAGGAATCATCCCAATTTCACATAACTCTTAACCTATTTAAACCCCTTTTCATATGAGTTTAAACACGTTCTAATTATATAGTCTACTATTTAATTAAAACACCTCTGTTAAACAGAGTTTACAATGAGATTAAGTTTTAATACAAAATATTATATTCCCTAGGGTATAACAAAATAAGCCCCTGCCGAGTTTGGAAATCCATCCAAAGAGACAGGAGCCCTATCATTATTCATCCATCCGCTTACTTATTGTTCACGCTTTTTATTTTTACCCATAATGAAGACCGGCTCTAGCTCATCTTCCTCATAAAGGAAAGATAACGCCGTAATCGGTACGTGGCCACTGGCGAAAAAGCTCATCGCCATTTGTGCGAGTACATCATAGCCAGTATCATTTTGCACATCGGCAATGATGATGACATCTTGATGAGGAATGGCCACTGCCATGGTCCCCGATATCTTTTCCTTCATTTCACGAAGCCATGATTCATTAAGAATCCGGCTCGCATCATAGCCATCATTTGTATTCAAGAAATAAAAGGTGTTCCCCGCTACGATATCCGACTTCAATTTAGTCGAGAGGGAGCGGACGTTGAAACGGGCAATCTCCCGGATCCTATCTCCCTGCCAGTCTTCACGCTTGAGCATTTTCTCATCGATCAAACGGTAGGTCTTGCCCAAATCCAACGCATAAAAGACACGTGTCTCCGCCGTATGGTCGTCGAACAAGAAGGGATTGCCCTCTTCTGCCTCCATTGGAAATGAAGTCGATCGGATTACAGGAAAAATGAATTTCTCCTTGCCCTCCATGCTATGTTCTTCCCCCATTACATTCAGTGCCTCATCTACGTAATAGATGACTTCATCAATGGCTTTTTCTTGGATATTTTCGTAATTTGCAAGCACCGGTGGAAGTTCAACCGTGATGCCTTTACCGGTCTTTATATTTTCGATCCGTAACGTGTCCTTCTGGCTATCGAATTTGAACGTACGATTTTCATCCGCTAAGCGTTCTTTTAATATGTTCTTCAGCTTTATGCTATCCATTTTCATGGCTGACCCTCCTATCCATTGAAAAATCCCCTAAAGAAGGGGACCTTTCATTATAATGATGAAATGAATTCTTCAATCTGTTCTTGTGTTTTACGGTCCCTGCTCACATATCTGCCTAGCTCTTTACCGTTTTCATATCCGATGAAGCTAGGAATTCCAAAAACATCATTAGCAGCACATACATCGATGAATTTATCGCGATCTACATGAATGAACGTGAATTCAGGGAACTTCGCTTCTATTTCCGGTAGGATTGGTTCAATCACTCGGCAATCGCCACACCATGTTGCCGAGAAAAGGAAAATATGTTTTCCTTCATTTTTTAATGCATCGTATTGTTCAACAGTTTGTAAGTTTTCCATCTTATTATTCCTCCAGCTCTTATGAAATCCATCTAGTTATTTTATAATTCCATCATACCAGACTCCGCTTCAATCAACCATCAATACGGATTGTAATAGAGAGCACAAAAGGTCCGGTATGGGTACGCCGGACCTTCTTTCACCTCTGTGGAACGGAAGAAACGATTTCCATCATTTTCTCCGCCTCATCCTTTAAATCCTCTTTCCCCGTCTCGGTTGTGAGCTTGACCCCGCCGCTTCCTACGGAAAGCTCATATTTCTCTTCCGATAATTCCATGATGGAAATAAAACCGAACTTATCATCATTCTGAAAGGATTCCAGTGTCAAATAATGAGTTTTCTGCTCCTTTGCCGTCAAAAATAATTGCGAGCTTTCGCTGTTTTCATTTGGATTGACAAATAATATATAAGCCTGTTGACCACTTTTCAGGATCAAGTTATTCTCATGTTCCTCTTCTATCTTGAAATTTTTAGGCAGATACACCTTTATAAGCCCCACTTTTGTATTCGGTTGCGGCGCTTCATCCCGAAAAGCGGAAACCGTTGCTGTCACGGCCTTATCCACCTGCCTTTCAATGCCTGAACAACCGACTGCCAGGATGCTCATCAAAAAGACGATCAGAATTTTTTTTTGGGGTGGGACCTTCAAGAATTCCCCCTCCTTTTCAACAATCTACCGTTACCCTCTTGTCTTTACTTATATCCTAATTTATGAAATCCATCCATTTTCTTAAAACATGATACAATGTAAGCAAATTAGATAATAAGGAGGATCATCATGAAAGTAACGGTTTACCTGGCTGGAGAAATCCATTCAAATTGGAGAAGTGAATTAAAAGAGAAGGCGGCCGCTTTAAAGCTTCCTTTAGAATTTGTCGGCCCAATGGAAAATCATGAACGCTCCGATAATATCGGGGAAGATATTCTGGGGAAACAGCCGACCCCCGTTTTAAAGGATATGGCAGCTTCTCAAATCAATAATTTGCGTACGGGTCTTTTGATGAAGCAAGCTGACCTTGTCGTTGCCCTATTTGGAGAGAAATATAAGCAGTGGAATACTGCCATGGATGCAAGCACCGCGGTCTCACTTGGCAAACCACTTATCTTGATCCGCCCAGAATCCCATCACCACGCGCTAAAAGAATTATCTGAAAAAGCAAGCGTCACAGTCGAATCGGTGAACCAAGCCTTAAAAGTCCTTTCTTATATATTCGAAGATGGAAAATGAATGAAGTTAAAGGCACTCTTATGGAGTGCTTTTTACATGTATAAAAAAAGCTTGTAGGACACAGTCTTTGCCTACAAGCCCATCCTTTATCTCTTAATAGGGATCCATATCTCGGAGTAATAATCTGCGGCTGAAGCATCATCTTCAACGTACACTTCCATTTCCGGTGTTCCTGCATGTTCATGTCCGCTTGCCGGAAACCATTCGGAAAAGATGTGTTTCCAAACCTTTTGCATCGCCTCGGGCATCGGTCCACTGACCTCGAACACAACCCACTTGGATGCAGGTATCGTCAAGCCAGAATAATCTTTTGGGACGCTTCCGTCATACTCCGTGGCCACCCAATAATCGATTGAATTCCGCTCATCTTCAGGGGAATCGACACATATCCCTAGCAACCCTTTGATTCGGCCGTTATTCAATTTTCCTAACCGATTGCTGGTACCATCCGAGTTCACTTCGTCCCAAAGCTTCGGGATTCCTATCAGATTTTCTTCGTTCTCTAGTGAAAACTCCCGCTTGATACCGACCACTCGAAAAGAATCTCTTTCCACGATATTATACTTCATCGGTTCCGCCCCTTTTAGAAGCACCTGGATAACCAGGCGTTCATAGAATGTCAGCTTTCCCATATACTTTCGGGCTTCGCTAGGAGGTACTCCATGCTGACGCCGAAAGGCTTTTGAAAAAGCCTCGGGAGTGTCATAGCCATATTTATAGGCTACATCAATGACCTTGCCATTGGTGCTTACAAGTTCCTGGGCAGCCAATGTCAATCTACGGCGCCTGATGTATTCTCCAACGGAAATGTCCGTCAAGATGGTGAACGTCCGCTGAAAATGAAAGGCTGATGCATTCGCCTGACTAGAAATGTTCTCGATGGTCATGTCGTCGATTAAATGCTCCTCTATATAGTCAAGGGCCTTCTGAATGGATTCTACCCACCCCATATGGCTTTCCCCTCCCTTGTTTTCTATATTATCAGCACCGATGTCCTAAATCCTGTCTGTTTCTGCTTTGTTCTGACAGTCTCTTTTATTGATGGTTTTTCTTATATTCATACTGCCCCGCAAGCATTTCCATGATATTTCCGAACATATCGGCACGGGTAATCCGTTCATTCGTAAATACCCCGATAGCCCCTTCTTTCTTGCGGATATTCGCTTTCTTGGTGAAATCGTCCATAATCGGACCGAGCTCTTCCCCGTTTTCCAAGCGATCCGCAATCATTCCGGGGAGGGGAATTCTCGCGCCTCCGGCAATGAAGATATCGCCATCCTTCGTGGCCATTGCCCCCCAGTTGCATACGAATAAGCCGCGTTCCATTTTAACCACGCCACCTTCGAGACCGATTCCGATATCGGCCCCCTTTTCAAGCAAGCAATTTCTGGCCCGGTTCACAGCCCCGTTCATGGTCTCTTCATCTGAAAATGGTTGTTCCGAAACCCCACTTTCCACCTGTAGCGAGATGACTTCTGCTTCTTTATAGATGTTAATCACGGCCTGCACTTTCGCCGGGTTTGTACTGCCTACTACAATTTTCATATGTATGCCCTTCCCTCTATGCAAAAAAAGCTGATGGAAGGGTGTCCCCTCCATTTCAGCTTTCATTATCATCCGTTATTCTTCAATGTCTCAAATGTCGTTTTATCGCAAGCGCGGACCAACTTCCCAATCAATTCACGGGCAGCCGCATAATCATCAATATGGATCATCGATGCATGGGTATGAATGTAACGTGAGCAAATCCCAATCACGCCGCTCGGAATCCCATCATTGGCAATGTGGACCTTTCCTGCATCCGTTCCGCCTTGAGAAACAAAATATTGATAAGGAATATCATTGGATTCGGCCGTATCGAGGATGAATTCCCTCATTCCGCGATGTGTGACCATCGTCCGGTCTAAAATACGCAATAATGCACCTTTACCCAGCTGTCCAAATTCACTTTTATTGCCGGACATATCATTTGCCGGGCTTGCATCCAAGGCGAAGAAGATATCCGGTTTGATCATATGTGCAGCCGTTTGGGCACCCCGTAATCCCACTTCTTCCTGAACCGTCGCACCCGAATATAAAATATTCTGTAATTTTTCATCCTTCAAATCCTTCAATAGTTCAATCGCAAGACCGCAACCATAGCGATTATCCCATGCTTTAGCAAGGATTTTCTTTTCATTGGCCATCGGCGTGAAAGGGCAAATCGGAACAATCTGCTGACCAGGCTTAACCCCGATCCGCTTCACATCCTCCTGGTCATCCGCACCGATATCTATCAACATATTCTTGATATCCATAGGTTTCGAACGCTGCGATTCATCAAGCAAATGCGGAGGAATGGAACCAATGACCCCGATTACCGGCCCGTTGTCCGTAATAATTTCCACTCGTTGTGCCAAAAGAACCTGACTCCACCAACCTCCAAGTGTTTGGAAGCGGATCATGCCATTTTCCGTAACAGAAGTGACCATGAAGCCCACTTCGTCCATATGTCCAGCCACCATTACAGTTGGGCCTTCTTCATTTCCTCTTTTTACGCCAAAGATACTTCCAAGGCGGTCCTGAACGATTTCATCTGAATATTTTTCAAGCTCACTTCTCATAAAATTACGCACGGCATGCTCATTTCCTGAAGCCCCTGGTAATTCCGTCAATGTTTTAAATAGTGTTAAAGTCTCTTGATCCATATCTCTACCCCTTAACTACTTTTATTTCCTATCTATTTTACCTAACTTAGACGATAGTTACCACCTAGCATGTTTTAATTTATCAGTAAATGGGTAAAATTTCAAATCGTTAGTCAAAGAAAGACTTCTTATGTATACTAGATAGAGTGAGTAATAAAAAGCAATGGAGGAGAAATTCATGAATTGGAAAACGTTTCTATTGGGGGCAGCAGCCGGCTTCGCTACAGGCTATGCTACAAAACAAATTTTGAATCAAACAAATACGCCTTCTCCTGACAAAGTATTGGCGCAGGTGAAGGAAACAGTCAGAAAAGATGGAAGTATATATGGATCTTGGATTTTAATGAAACCCGAAACCTATCAAAAAAATGATTTGGACTACCAAGTATATAAAGGCGGCATCACTAGAAATACCGATGGTAACCGCGAACAATTTGAATTCATTGCAGATGCTACTACCGGGACGATATTGGAATTGAATGCACAACATGATTGAACAAAAAAAGGAGGCGACCCAAATCGCCTCCTTTTTCTATGACTTACCGTTTCCGTTTCACTTCATCCTTTACCTCTTTACCCGTTTCATCCCACTTGATGGCACAATACTGGGCATCATGATAAAAGCTGTACCAGGCCCCGTTCTCCAGACCATATTTCATCCACTTTTCCTTTGCCGAGATCGAAGTCATTGGGTAGTCGTCATAAGCCAGTACCCACAGGACATTCGCATGGGCGTGCGTTGGCATGATATCGGCTAAATGGATCAGCTTGTCCTTACCGTCTTCAACCAGGATGATGGCATGTCCATCACTATGTCCGCCGGTATGAATCATTTTAATGCCTTCCGTGATTTCACGTTCTCCTTCAAAAGGACGGACAAGGTGGGCAATCGCCTCCCAGTTTTCCTTCCAGTATGTACTTTTTGAGCGGATATTGGGTTGCTGCATTTCATCCCATTCGATTTGGGTCGTGATGATTTCGGCACGTTCGAAAACCGGGACCAGTGAATCTCCTTCAGGCTTAGTCAACCCACAGGCATGGTCGAAATGTAGGTGGGTCATTAGAATGTAATCGATTTCATTTGGTTTGATCCCGAGCCGGCCTAAATCCTCAATGAGCCCGGACTCGTCCGTCACGCCAAAATTCCGTTTCTGTTTGTCGTTCAGCTTTCCATTCCCGATCCCGGAGTCTATCAACATATTTAATCCGTTAACTTGAACGAGTATCGGATCTGTCCGCAATTCAATCTGGTTATTTTCATTGACCGGGTATTTCTTGGACCACAGTGGTTTCGGTACGACACCGAACATCGCTCCACCATCCAGGTGGGTCACGCCACCATTCAGCCATGTTAATTTGATTTCCCCTATTTGTAAAGTTTCCATTTTATCCCCTCCTCACCCTTCAGTTTAACATCTGCTCCCATTTATTGAAATTGATAACATGTAACTCTTTCCCAGAAAAAAACAAGACACCTAAAAGGTGCCCCTACTTTCCAGCCGGTATATAAAGATGTTGATAGTGATTCCGAAGTTTATGCTTTTGAATCTTACCGGTTGACGTCATCGGTAATTGATCGACCACGATGACTTCCTTAGGAACTTGGAAGGTTCCTAGATTCTCTTTACAATGTGTGATGATTTCTTCTTTCGTAATGGTAACGTTCGGTTTGGGAACGACGAATGCGGTCACAGCTTCTATCCACCTTTCATGCGGCAGACCGATAACCACAGCATTGAGCACCTTTTCGTGCAAGGCTAGAATCTGCTCTACCTGGATCGAAGCCACATTTTCGCCACCGGATTTAATGATATCTTTTTTCCTGTCGACAAAGACGAGCAATCCGTCTTCATCAAAATAGCCCAAGTCGCCAGTATGATGCCATCCGAACCGCTTGCTTTTTTCCGTCTCCTCCGGATTATTCAAATAGCCGATCATGACATTCGGACCCCTATGAACAATTTCTCCGATTTCTCCTTTTTCCAACGTCCGCCCTTCTTCGTCCATTATGGCGGTGTCATTGATGATTCCCGTCCCACCCCAGTAAGGGCCATGCTTCCTTAGTTGATCTTCCGGCTCGAACATGCAAGTTCCCGGGTACACTTCCGTTTGTCCAGAAGCCAGTGCGAATTCCGCCCCTATCTCCTTCATCCCTTTTTCAAGGGTGACCCGGTCCATGGGAGCCATCGCATATAAGCAGAAGCGTAAGGAGGTTAAATCATAATGTTTAAAATTCGGATGATAGAGAATCGCTTTATAGATCATGGGAAGACCGAACATCCAAGTTACCTTTTCCTTCTCTACCGTTCTCATGAAGGATTCCGGTTCAAATCCCGGCAAAATGACCAGCGTGGCACCTACATTGAAAAAGGAAACGGCCAAGGTATGCTGGGCACAATGGAAGAGAGGCATGATGACACTGGCTATATCGTCCCGCTTCATACTGGAACCAATAATATTGGACAAGCTGGCGATATAAATCGATAGATGGGAAATCATCACCCCTTTAGGCATGCCCGTCGTCCCGCTCGTGAACATAATTTGGGCCAAGTCCCGATCCTCAATATGGACCTCTGGTTCTTGCTTACTGGAGAGCCGATACGCTTCCTCCAGGCGTTCAACTGGAGAGACATTTTTCCCAATGATCAACAGTTCCGGACAAAGACTTTTCAATTCTTCCTTTTTTCCTTGTAGAAAAATTTCATCGACAATGACTAACTTCGAATCTACCTCTGAAAGAATATAACTCTTTTCATGAAAGGATACGCCTGGATTAAGCGGCACCCACACTAGACCCGCCTTAGCGATGCCGAAAAAGACGATAATGAATGAGACGGAATTCCCGCAGATTGTCGCGACCGCATCTCCCTTTTCCAGGCCGGAATCAAGCAAATAGTTGGCAAAGCGGTTCACCTCATCGTTCAGCTCCCGATAACTCCATTGTTTATCCCCTTCTATGACCGCCACCTTGTTTGGAAACCTTCCTGTTGTCCTGCGTAATATATCCCCAACAGCCAGCCGGTTCATCGCGGTAATCTCACTCATGCTTTTCCCTCCTTAGTTTTAAAGTGATACAGACGAGACATTCTACTTCTGCCTCGTCTGTATAGGGTTAGCTCAACATCGTACCATGCTTCTTATTTGGAAGCGGGAACTCTTTATTCTCGAACACCTCATAACGGGAAATGAGTTCTTTTCGCAAGTCCCCCGGGATAATCAAGTCATCGACAAGCATGTCGCCTGCTAGTTTATAAATATCATAGCTTTCACGATATTGATCACGCAGTGCCTTGACAAATTCAGCCTTTTGCTTTGGATCAGGAATTTGACTCAACTGATTATAATAAACGGCGTTAATGGCTGCTTCAGGTCCCATGATTGCTACCTCAGCCGAAGGAAGCGCAATGGTCGTATCCGGTTCGTATGCAGGACCTGCCATTGCATAAATCCCCGCCCCATAGGCTTTACGTACGATTACGCACAGCTTTGGAACATTGGCCACGGATGTGGCGTATATGAAATTCCTCCCTTTTCGTAAAATGCCCTGTTCCTCGACCTGTGTACCGACCATGAAACCAGGAGTATCACACAAGTAAAGCAAGGGAATCCCATAGGCATCGCAGAGCCACACGAAGTTTGCCCCTTTATCGGAGGAATCAGGAAAGATGGCGCCTCCTTTGACCGTCGGTTGATTGGCAATGATGCCGACAACGCGTCCATCGATTCGTGCAAAACCTGTTACAAGCTCTTTCGCATAACTTTTTTTCACTTCAAGGAAGCTCTCACCATCAACAATGCTCTCGATTAGTTCGTGGACATCATAGGGCTGGTTCGGCTCTTTCGGAATGATATTATCAATATTCATTGGATCACGAGTCGGCGGGACGGGAGGTGCACTAGGTGGCTTGCCTTCGAAACTATCCGGGAGGTAGCTTAATAGTTTTTTGACGACTTCGGCAGCCTCTTCTTCCGTTTGGACAACAAAATCGACGCTTCCACTTTTTTCTGCATGCATTTTTGCCCCGCCTAGTTGTTCGATGTCGACTTTTTGACCTGTCGCCATCTGTACCATCCGTGGTGAAGCAATCGCCATGCCGGCTTTTCCTTCAAGCATGACGACGAAATCACAGAAGACCGGCATATATGCTGTACCAGCGAAGCAAGGCCCATACATCACTCCAATTTGCGGAATCCTTCCTGACATGATGCTGTGATTATAGAAAATCTTCCCGCCTGAATATTTATCGGAATGATAGCCACCGCCTTCATCAATCCGGCCTCCTGAGGAATCGATCATATAGACGATCGGGCGTTTACTTTTGATGGCGGCCTCTTGCATACGCAGGATTTTTTCCCCATGATAGCGGCCAATCGAACCCGCTTTGACGGTATAGTCACTTGCTGTGAAATATACGAGTCTATCATTGATTTTACCGGCTCCCGTGACGACTCCATCAGCTGGCAGGTCCTTTTTCGTCGCGTTGGCAAATGTCCCCGTTTCATACGTGGGTTCTCCGTTGTCAAAATATAACTTCAAGCGGTCACGGACGAACATTTTCCCAAGCGTCTTGATTTTCTCATGATTCTTCGGAGATCCCCCTTTATGAATTCGCTCGAGCTCACTCGTAATCTTCTGCAATCTTTCTGAATTCTCACTGCCCTTTTCAATAACCTTTTGATCTTGATCCATCTCGGTCCTCACCCTTTTCAATAGATTTATCGTTCTGACTAAACTAATTTCCCTCTATTTTATTTATGGATAAACACCGGCTGTTTTTTCTCGATAAAGGCCTGTACACCTGTCTTAACATCTTCTGTCTGGAACACTTCGCCAAAGTATTTTGCCTCAATCAGCAAACCTTCTTCCAACGTCGTTTTCATTCCTTCATCGATCGTTTTCTTGATTCTTGAAACCGCTTGGAAGGAATAGCCCGCTATTTCCTCAGCTAACTCTATCGCCGCTGCCAAGCCCTTTCCGGTCGGGACCACTTTATTCACCAATCCGATTCGTTCTGCTTCCTCCGCCGTAACGGCTCTTCCCGTTAAAATTAGCTCTTTTGCCCTTCCTTCTCCGATCAGCCTTGGTAGACGCTGTGTCCCGCCAGCCCCCGGAAATAGACCCAACTTCACTTCAGGGAGACCAATGATGGAATGTTCTTCTGCAATTCGGATATCACAGCAGAGGGCCAACTCGCATCCCCCTCCTAGGGCCAATCCATCAATGGCCGCTATGACCGGTTTTGCAATGTTATCGATTTTATTAAATGGCTCTTGCATATCACGGGCACGGGCTTCATTGAATGCCACACCCTGGCCGACCAATTTAGGGAATTCCTTTATGTTCCCTCCGGCAACAAAGGCCTTGTCTCCTTTGCCTGACAATACAATGGCCCGAACTTCGTCATCTTCAGCTAAACGATCGAATACCTGGTTTAAGCCAATGACAACATTTTCGCCAATCACATTGACCGGCGGGTTATCAATATAAACTACCGCTATGCCCCTGTCTTTTTCATAGGAAACGATCTCTTTCATCACGATAGAACCTCCTGTTTCTTCGCCATCAGGATTTTCATCGTCGAAACGCCCACCACATCTCCATTTTGTTTTTTCACCTTTTGTTTCGCCGTAATGACGCCCATTCCATCGTCCCGATCTTTTAATTCCAAAATGGAAATCTCTACAGAGATCGTGTCCCCGATAAAGGTCGGATTCGTAAAACGTAATTTATCGATCCCGTAAAAGGCGACGACCCTTCCAGGTTCGAATGCAGAAAGGCCAGATGCAATCGAGCATACCAGCATCCCATGGGCAATTCTCTGTCCAAATGGCGAATACTTTTCGGCATACTCCTTATCTGTGTGAAGCGAGTAAAAATCCCCGCTTAACCCGGCAAAATTCACGATATCCGTTTCTGTGATTGTACGGCCTTTCGAAGTCCAGACCTCTCCGACTTCATACTCATCAAAATATTTATTAAACATCCTTACACCCTCTTTTCCGTTTCGTATGGTTTAGATAGAGCACGTTTCAATACTTTCCCTGTCGCATTTCTCGGCAGTTCATCCAATAGCTCTATTTCCTTTGGCATCTTGAATCGTGCTAATCTGCCATCACAATACTCTCGGATATCGTCTAACTTAATTGTCTGACGTGGGCTGTTTAAGACGATATAGGCCTTGATCACTTCGCCCCATTTTTCATTAGGGATGCCAATGACGGCAACTTCCTTCACATTTGGCATCCTGACAAGCACTTGTTCAACTTCGATCGGATAAATGTTTTCCCCGCCGCTAATTATCATGTCTTTTTTCCGATCGACAATATAGATGTAGCCTTCATCATCGATTTTTGCGAGGTCGCCAGTATAAAACCAGCCGGATCGAAGTGCTTCCTTGGTTGCTTCCGGTTTATTCCAATAACCGACCGTTACGTTTGGACCCTTGATGGCTAGTTCACCCACTTGGCCAATAGGCACTTCCCTGTCTGTCGGATCAACAATCTTGACACCGACATGGATGGGTGGTTTTCCGACCGACCCGATTTTACGTATCGTATCTTCCTCTTTCAATATACTGACGATAGGCGCCGTCTCGGTCATCCCGAACCCTTCCATGAATGGAATGCCTTTACCCTTGAAATATTCGATGACCGGAAGTGGGCATGGCGCCCCTCCAGAACATGCCAAACGGAGAGAGCTTAAATCATAATCCTCGATTCTTGAATCATGCATGACCAACTGCCACATCGATGGGACCATGAACACGGTCGAAACCTTCTCCTTTTCAATCCATTCTAGCGTCGATTGAGGGGTGAACAAGTCAAGCAGCACGACAGTACCGCCCAAATACATCATTTGTGTTGTGGAAATTCCGAGCCCACCAATATGGAACAACGGGGCAACCGTCAATGTAATGTCCTCGGCTGTCACCGGCAAGAGGTAAAGCCCATTCATGATGTTCGCTAGTGTATTGCCATGTGTCAAAATCGCTCCTTTGGGCTTGCCTGTCGTTCCGGATGTATACATAAGCATCAAGTAATCATCCGCATTCAGCTCAAAACCAGTCTCCGAGGATGGGTACTCACCAATCAATTTTTCATAGGGAGAGGATTCACGATCACCTCCTGGATTCACTTCAATGAATTGGAGGTGTGTTTCGTTCTTTTCCTTTAGCTCTTCTATGATGAACTGGAGACGCACATCGTAAATGAAGACTGAACTGCTCGAATCCTTAACGATATAATCTACTTCCGGTGCACTGAGGCGGATATTGATTGGTACGAATATCGCTCCGATTTTTGCACAGGCGAAAAGTGTTTCCAAAAATTCATTTGTGTTTAACAGCAGGACATTGACCCTGTCGCCTTTCCTCACACCCTGATCCAAAAGGGCATGTGACAAACGGTTGACCCGATTGTTCAACTGCATATAGGTCAATCGCAGGTTTCCATAAACTATTGCTGTTTTATTCGGTATATTTTCACTATGATGGGTTAACCAATAACCTACATTAGCACTCATATCCAGCCACCTCATTTTTAAAAATACCAAGGGCCATTATTAATAGAGACTTATGTTAAAACCCATCTGTAATTTTCAAGCGTTTCGATAAAATCTCGCGCATGATTTGTGTTGTCCCCCCACCAATTGGCTGAAGCCGGGCATCCCGCCAGTACCTCTGTATCGGGTATTCCATCATATATCCGTTTCCACCGTGAATTTGAAGGGCCTCATCACAGACCCGATTCACCATTTCAGCAGCATACGCCTTCGCCATCGTAGCTTCGGTCGTTACGTTGACCCCCTTGCCGTACTGTTCAACGGCCCGGTACGTAATGTTCTTTGCCTTTTCAATATCGACAGCCATATCGACGAGCTTATGGCGCAGTACTTGAAACTGCAGGATTGAATCTCCGAATTGCTTGCGATCCCTTGCATATTGAACCGTTTCTTCCAACACCTTCTCCGCAAGCGCCACGCTCGTGAACGCCATCGTCAACCGCTCCCACTGGAAATTGACCATGATTTTCTTAAACCCTTCATTTTCCTCACCAATCATGTTTTCGACCGGTATTTTCATATTTTCAAAATACAGCTCACCCGTATCGGAACTGCGCCAGCCTAATTTATCGAGCTTCTTGCCAACGGAAAAACCTTCCCAGGCCGTCTCGACAATGAATAAAGACAGACTCATATGTGGCAGGCTGTCAGCCGTTTTCGCAGCGACAATGATGAAATCCGCATTCACTCCATTCGTGATGAAGGTTTTGGATCCATTCAAGATGTAATGGTCCCCTTCTCTCACAGCTTTAGTGGCAATGGATGATACATCACTTCCCGCACCGGGCTCCGTAATGCCGAGTGCGGCAATCTTCTCTCCCTTGATTGCCGGGACCAAATATTTTTCTTTTTGTTCATGGGACCCAAAACGCCATATCGGTGTGGTCGCAATCCCGATATGCGCACCAATGGCCGCACCGGTCCCGCCCGCACCGCATTTAGACAGTTCCTCCAAAAACACCATCTCTGTCACTAAATCCAAACCGAGTCCACCATATTCTTCAGGATATTTAATCCCTAAAAACCCGAGTTCAGCCATTCGTTCAAATAAGACGCGAGGCGTTTCCCCTGCTTCTTCATATTGTTCAACGTAAGGGGTGACCTCCTTTTCAATGAACTTGCGTACCGATTTCCGAAAGATCTTATGCTCTTCTGTAAAAATCCAATGGCTCATCGTCTGACCACCTCCTTGTATTCTTCCAAGCCCATTGTTTTTGCTATGATTTCTTTCATGATTTCATCGGTTCCGCCGCCAATCCTATATAATCTGGTGTCTCTCCAGATCCGTTGAATGGGATATTCCATCATATAGCCATTGCCGCCAAAAATCTGAAGGGCACGATCGGCGACCCAATGAGCCATTTTCGCCGCTGCCAATTTAGCCATGGAGATTTCCTTTGCCGGAATCTCGCCTCGACCGAAGCGGTATGCCGTTGCATAGGTCATCTCCTTCACGACCTCAATCTCCGTCTTCATTTCTGTCAATAAATGGCTGATCACTTGGAAATTGGCGATTTCCTGATAAAATTGCTTTCTTGTTCTTGCATAATCACGTGCCAGCTCATATGCATAATCGGCCATCCCTACTGATCCCGCAGCTCCAATCAGCCGTTCGCCCTGTAGTTCCCACATAATCTGCATGAAACCTTTCCCCTCGACGCCCAGAAGGTTCGTATATGGTACACGTACGTCTTCAAATACAAGCTCTGCTGTATCCGAAGAACGCATCCCGAGTTTATCCAGCTTCTTTGCTACGGTTACACCGGGAAGGTCCAAATCCACTAGAATCATCGAAATCCCTTTATGTCCAGGTGCATCTGACGTCCTTACGACAAGCGTGATGAAATCAGCGCGCGTACCATTCGTAATGAAGGTTTTTGCACCGTTGATGATCCATGTGTCCCCATCACGGCGCGCCCGCGTTTCAATCGAGGCGACATCCGAACCATGATTTGGCTCGGAAATCCCGATAGCCGCAATTTTTTCACCTCGGATGGCGGGTTTTAAATAGGTTTCCTTCTGTTCATCGGTGCCGAATTCCAATATCGGCGGTGTCGCCATATCAGTTTGGACCGCAATCGCCATCGGAAAGCCACCCACGCCGCTGCGGGCCATTTCTTCGGCAAAAACCACGCCAGCAAAGTAATCCCAACCTTGACCACCGACCTCTTCCGGATAACGAAGACCGAGGTACCCTAAATCCCCCATTCTTTTAAATAGGTCACGAGGAAAAATTCCGTCCTTTTCCCACTCTGCTACGTATGGTGTAATTTCTTTTTCAACAAACTTTCGAACCGTCTTCCTTAGTTCGTGATGTTCGTCAGTAAAATATGGTTCATAGCTCATTTCTTCACACCCCAACCTTTAATAGTTTGCTAGCCAATTCTTCCGGGACTTCAATCGGGAAACGCAAGATATTGGAACCGAAACATTTCCCCAAGTTGTCGATTCTAAGCGATGACGATCCGCCGCCGCCCAATGCTTCATGGCAAACGAAATTCAAGGCGGAGATATTTGGCATCTCATAACGGATGACTTCCCCTTTCACAAGCTCTGTAAAGAACTCCTTCACCGCCTGGGACGTCATTTGTTCTTTAAGATACGGATACAGTTCCTCACTATTGGCAAAGACACCGATATTGACTGTATTGCCTTTATCTCCTGAGCGGGCATGTGCGATGAGATTAAGAGTCACTTTTGGCATACGCTTCAACCTCCTTGATCGATACCGAAATATTTGCTTCCACCCATTCCCGATCAATCAGCGTCGACCACATGCCAAGCAACTGTCTGGTTGGGATATTGCCTACTGCCGACAATGTCGGCGGACCATTCAAGGCAAGCGGGGGAATCAACCTGCGGAAACCGTCTGCCACCCGTTTATCCTGGGCTTTGACAACAATCCGCACATACAATTCATTAATATCCTCCTGCGGTAACTTAGCAAGTGGGCCATGAAGCGAATTGTAACCGACGAAATCAGTGCGAATTTCGTCGAAAGGAAGTCCCCTCTGCTCTAGCTGGTTACGGATGATTCGGTCTGCACTTTTCGCTTTTTCGAATGCATCGGGCCACGAATAGCCAATGAGTGCCTGACCCATGTAACCGTTTTCAAATCCCATTACAGCTTTTAACGTTTTCGGGCTTTCCTTCCCCTTCACTCCCTTCACCTTCACTTCATCCTTGCCGACCTGTTCTAGCGTGACGCCTGTGATATCCACCACGACGTCTGGCGTGATATAAGCGGATGGATCGTGGATTTCATACAGCATTTGCTCTTTGACCGTATCCACGGAAACGAGACCACCGCTATCCTTTGGCTTGGTGACGATGAATTCACCGTTTTCATACATCTCGGCTATCGGGTAACCGATATTTTCAAAGTTTTCGATGTCCTGCCACCTGCCACTAAAATTACCGCCAGTCGATTGTGCTGAACACTCTAACAAATGACCCATGAAAATGCCGCTTGCAAGCCTGTTCCAATCATCCTTTTCCCAACCGAATTCATAAATCAAAGGGGCGAGGAACTGCGCGGTATCCGTTGACCTTCCGGAAATGACCACATCCGCCCCTTGCCTTAAGGCCTCCACAAGTGGCTGTGAGCCGATATATGCATTCGCAAACAGTAATTTTTGCTGAACTTCTTTCGTGAATGGCCGGCCTGTTTCCAAATCCTCCAAGTCCATTCCAAGCTCAATTAGTTCATCGATATGTGGCAAAATATTATCACCCGTAATGACTGCGACCTTTAAATCGTTCAGGCCAAGCTCCCTAGCGATACTCAGCACTTCTTCTTGTGCACCGATCGGATTAATACCACCCGCATTCGTCAAGATCTTGATCCCTTTCTCCTTTGCAAGAGGCAACAGCATATTCATAGCGATGCCAATATCTTTCGTATAGCCCGTGTCTTCCCGCTTTTGTTTATCCTTTGCCAAAATGGCCATCGTCAGTTCAGCTAAACAATCAAATGATAGGTAATCTATATCCCCATATTGAACATTCATGAGCGCCCCATTAAACGTATCTCCGTAAAAGCCTTGTGCCGCTCCGACTCGAACCGATTTCATTTTAGCTCCACCCCTTTCAACCTTCATTCGATAATAGCCACAACATCATGTTCCTGGATGAAATCCCCTTCTTGAACGGAAATGGTCTTTACGGTTCCCCCCGTTTCCGCAGTGATCGGGATTTCCATTTTCATGGATTCCAAAATGACGATCGTTTCACCCGCTTCCACCTGTTTCCCTGACTCACTTGTGATTTTCCAAACAGACCCACTCATCGGCGCCGTTACTTTCATCTTCATCCATCTCCTTTTCGTTTTATCTTCCTGTCCAAACCGGTGACCGTTTTTCTATAAAGGCCATGGCTCCTTCTTTCAAATCCTCACTCTGAAAAGACACGATCCGCATCATCGACAATAAATCCATTGATTTTGGCAAATCCACCTGTTCCGTCAAATAGAAGGCCTCCAGACTAAGCCGTACGGCAAGCGGACTATAGGATGCCACCTGTTTTGCCAGCTTCCACGCCTCTTCCTCCAATTGATCATGCGGGACGACTTTGTGGACCAGCTGTAAATCCTTTGCCTCCAATGCCGTATAGGTATTTGCCGTAAGCATCATTTCAAGCAGCTTACGATCGCCAACGGCGCGCCTTACAAGCGGCATGATCACAAAGGGAACAATGCCCAGCTTCAGTTCGGTCAATCCGATTTTCGCTTTATCAGAGGCTACTGCGAGATGGCTCATCGCAACCAACCCGGCTCCCCCTCCAAGGGCCGCTCCATTCACTGCGGCGATAATGGGCGTTTTGACGGTGGAACCTAGTTTAAAGAGCCCTGTACTTTCAATTCCCTCTTCATATAGTTGGGGTGCAGACTTAGTCAAATTCCCCTGAAATCCTCTAATATCCGCTCCAGCTGAAAAAGCTTTACCGGTACCCGTCAATAAAATGGAACGGATATCCTCTTTGTCATCCGCAAAGCGAATGGCCTGGACCAGTTCCTTACACATTTCCATCGACAAGGGATTTCTCATTTCCGGCATGTTTAAACGGATTAACGCTACCTGCTCGGTTTCTTCATAGGTTATCGTCTGATAATTGCTCAATAATTTTCACCTCACCATTTTGATACTTAGTATTAATGCAAGCCTCATGCCAACTTTACGTTTTTTTCTTTTTTAAAATGGAACTTTTGACTGAATCTGCTTACACCACCATTTTTTTATCAATGGGGCAAACCTCCTCCTCCGGATTACTCGTCATGAATGTCGTTCCTTCAGTGAACATTTGTGTTTTTTTCAAACCATCTGTCTTTAAAAGTGGACATTTAATTACATTGTATTTATTGGAATATTTTGTATAATCATAGGTATGAGAAACTTTTAAAAGGAAGAGGGATGTTATGCAGGTCACCAATATCATGACCCATCACTTCATAAGATTGACTCCCGAGACCACCATCCAGAAAGTTTTGGAACTATTTCTAGAACAACGGCAAGATATTGCGTGCGTGTTCAAGGATGGGGAATTCACCGGAATCGTAACCAGGAATTCGATAACACGCTTAATCTTGCAGCGTGCCCAATTAGAGGATTCAATTGAGCGGGCAATCATCAATCCCGTTGTCAGCTTCCTGGAAGATGATAGCGTTTTCAAAGCGAAGGAAGTGCTGTTGCATTCAAATATTGCCCATTCCGTCATCATGAATAGCAAGAAAGAGGTCACTGGCATCTTATCCAGGGCCAGTATCGTCACGGGCCTGATTACCGAGTCGGAGCACCTTGCCAAACGGCTCAGGGTATTAATGAATCATTTAAGTTCGGGTGTCATTTCGGTTAATATGGACGAAAGAATCGACTCATTAAATGAAGCTGCCCAAAACCTCCTAGGAAACCTAAAGAATGATCAGATTCTCGATAAGCCTATTTCTTCTGTCATACCTTCCATATTGCCCACTGTTAAGGAAGCCTTAAAAACCGGAACCGCCTTTGAGACGATGAAAATCGATATCAATCATACGACTCTCATGTATTCTGTTTTGCCACTTAAGGAATGGAATCAAATTATTGGCGCCATGATTGTACTAGAGGACGTGACCAAATATGAAAAGATTGCCAGTGAATTGGAGTCCACGAAGAAAATCGAGCAAACTCTCGACAATGCATTGGAACTTGCCTATGATGCTGTCCTGCTCACAGATTCTGCAGGAATGATTACTAAAGCGAATCAAGGATTTTTGAATATGATTGAAGTGGACTCATCAGCTGAAGTGATTGGCCAACCAATGAGAAAAGTTGCCCCGGAAATCTTCAGGTCCATGGCAAGCCTGGGTGAGGAAACACAAGGAATGTATGTAAATGTTAAGAGGAATAAAGCGATATTGACAAAGAAAACAATGAAGAAAGATGGACGCAGCATCGGGACCATCTTTAAAATCATCTACAAACAACTTGATGCCTGGAAGGAATTATTCGCGCATATGGACAAGCTAGAACATGAACTCAACCATTACCGCAAGGAGTTGAGCAGAGTATCCCAAGTTAACACGACATTTTCCCAACTAGTATCCATCAGTCCCCTCCTCCAGCGCTTAAAACAGGAGGCTTTTACTGCGGCTCAGGGATTTTCCAGCATCCTGATAGTCGGTGAAAGCGGAACCGGAAAGGAATTGCTCGCCAATGGCATCAACCTAGCATCAGGACGGAAAGGCAGTTTCATTAAAATTAATTGTGCGGCGATCCCGGAAGCTCTGCTTGAGTCTGAGTTTTTCGGATATGATGAAGGAGCTTTTTCAGGAGCGTTAAAAGGCGGGAAACCCGGGAAATTCGAGCTTGCGGAAGGTGGCACTCTCTTGCTTGACGAGATTGGTGAAATGCCGCTATCCCTTCAGGTAAAGCTTCTACGCGTATTACAGGAAAAAGAGTATGAGCGCGTCGGCGGCACTAAAACACGCAAATCCGATGTTCGGATTCTCGCATCGACCAACCGGAACCTCCTCCAGCTCATTAAAGAAGGGAAATTTCGGGAAGACCTCTATTACCGGCTCAATGTCATTCAACTCGAAATTCCTCCACTCCGAAAAAGACTGGAAGACATACCGATTTTATGTGAGCATTTCATGCAAAAATTTCAGCGCTATAATCCTAAAGGCGTCATCGGTGTAACGACGGATGCCATTCAGAAGCTACAAAAATATAATTGGCCAGGCAATGTGCGCCAGCTTGAAAATGTGTTAGAACGTGCCTATCACTTTTGTTCAGAAAACTGGATAACCGACTACCATATCCAATTAGAAACCACTACCCCGCAGCCAAACCAAAACACACTAAACCCATCTTATCCAACCAAGACCCTTTTCCCAAAGAAACAAATTGAAGATACCGAAAAAGAAATTTTACTTGAAGCTCTCGCACAAACAAAAGGAAATAAGACAGAAGCTGCACAATTACTTGGCATCAGCCGATCGAACATCTATCAAAAGTTGAAAAGATACGGAGTGATCACTACTTTCCAATAAAGGCTACTCCAAACAAAAAAACCAGACGCCCATCGCCTGGTTTTTTTGCATGTTACCGGTATTTTGCTTCTAAACGGTAGATCACATTGCCTTTACTTGAGAACTTCTCTTCGTATTCCGTCATGATATTGCCTTCGAAATCACTGTTATGCAAATCAAGACTCACATATTTCAACAGCATGCCATACTCGGAAATGCTCTTCAAGGATGACTCGAACAGACCTTGGTTATCCGTTTTAAAGTGGATTTCCCCTTGATCCGGAAGAATGCTTTCATACGTTTCAAGGAAGGTCTTATACGTTAACCGGCGCTTCGCGTGACGCGATTTCGGCCATGGATCGGAAAAATTCAAATAAACGCGGTCCACGTCACCTTTTGCAAAGTAATCTGCTAAATTGGCTGCATCCACGTTCAACAGCTTTAAGTTTGGCACATCCGCTTCAATAAGCAAATCGAGTGCCGCAACGATTACACTTCTATATACTTCAATTCCAATGAAATTCACATCAGGATGGGCTTTTGCCATTTCTGTAATAAAACGGCCTTTTCCCGTGCCTACTTCAATATATAACGGATTATCGTTACCGAATACTTCATGCCATTTACCTTTATGGCTCACTGGCTGCTGAATCACATATTGCGGATATTCATTCAAACGGTCTTCAGCCCAAGGTTTATTTCTTAAACGCATGATGACACCCCTATTTATAATATAATCGTTCAAACCATAACACGAGATTATGGATTCCTGCAAGTTCATTTTCTCGTAATCGGACTGCTCCATTCCCTCATTAAACAAAAAAACTGCCGGCCATCCAGGCGGCAGTCTCTGCGATTATCATGTATAAAACTTTTTGCAACACACACCATAATCAAGAGAACAGCAAAAAAATCTTTAGGGATCCAGTTGATTTCATAATTAGAAAGGAGCGATACTATGCCGCTTTCCCATGAAAACCAATTACATCTGTTAAAAGACATTTTATACAACCAAAACACGGACTGCTGCGGTTCCGTCGCCGAATATGAACAAGTTGAAAGGCTTGTCAAATCATTGATGGTCAATGCCGATATCGATCAAAATGTAAAAACGATACTAAAAGAAATTTACGAATATAGCCAGACAGGCATCGGAGCCTCGGATTCAGAGGCACATATCAATTCCCATCAGGACGATTTGTCCCAATGGATCGATGACATCAATCAATTTAATTAACCGTCCATTAATAGGGATTCTAGTTTCATCAGTAAATCATTTCTTTCCTCGTACCGCTCTCTACTATGATGCCACTGGATGGAAAGCACGAGTTGGGAAACTGTGTGCCATTTCATCCTCATTTCCAATCCCGCATCCAGCTTTTTACCGTAACGGGCTAACCATTGTTCCCATTCGCCGCGTGGCACATAAGAATACAATAGCATGCCAAGATCGATGGCTGGATCACCAATGACCGGAGCATCCCAATCAATTAAAAACAATCCGTCGGTTTCGGTCATAAGCCAATTATTATGGTTCACGTCGCAATGGCACACGACATTCTCATCGCATTCAATCAACAGTAGGTTATTCTCTAGAAATTGAATGGCCTGCTTGATGATCATTAGGTTATTTACCTCTAAAGATAAACCGTTTTCTATGTCTGTAAGTATACTTTCAGGCCGTAAAGGACTTTTACCAAGCCTTTTAAGCATGCTTAATAAAGGGTCGGATTGATGTATTTTCTGAAGCAGTTTGGCAACCCTCTCTTTGGCCATTTCTGCTTGAGTTAGCTCCCTACCTTCCATCCAATGCTGGGCCGTAATCACATCCCCATTTGCGAGGCGTTTTGTCCACACTAACTTTGGAACAATGCCCTCGGCCGAAAGAACAGCTAAAAATGGCGATGAATTTCGTTTCAGGAACAGCTTTTGCCCATCTTTCTCGGCAATGAACGCTTCTCCCGTAGCTCCTCCAGCAGGGGATATATCCCACTCCTGACCTATTAAATGTTCCAACTGGCTCACCTTCGATTTCCTCGCTTAATCATACAAATGTAAGTACGTTCACCTAGTGTATGTAATACCACTACCTAATGTTTATTAAAGAACCCGCCTGTTGGCGTAGCTGCATGTATACGTGCATCGGAACTAATCCCGCAATAAAACATCATTATGATAAGAAAATAAAAAATAGCTATTGAGCAATCTAACAATAGCCATAAATTAAATTTTAGTTGAAATATGGTTTCTTCGTCAAGTACTATAAAACGATTATACCCATAAAACAAGTACAAAGGAATCATTTCGAAAAGGATAAGCATTGACTACCCTTGAACATGACCCGAAATTTCTCCTTCAGGACCCCTACTTCTACCTCATTCATCCCGATATTTTCTCCATCTGCCTGACCTTTGGCGGATCGAAAATTCTAAACGGCTCTCACTTTACCGGAAATAGAGTCCACGTTCTTCATTTACACCTTTCCATCATGCGTTCAGGAAGCACAATCCATGCTTTATAAAGATGGAGATATCATCGACTGTACGTAGCTCGTAGCTCAAGGGAGCTCTTTCCCCATCAGTCCTTAGGCCCTTGAAGGTATGTAAAAATAATTTTTCGATAAAATGAATAGATAAATTAATTTACCCGTTTTTATAAAATTCAACCATTTATTTAAGGGGGGAACGGTTCACTCCATAGGTGATTGCAGACATCATACAAAAAAATAAGAAAGCGATTCATTCGATTAGCCGTTTCTGAACACCTCTTACATAGTCCTTTCCGAACCACCTGGAATGGGGGGCCAGTGGTTGCATAAGGGAATGAATCCGCTCCGTTTATGAGGCGGACTGCTTATGATTCCTGTTGTTGATCGGCATCCCATTCCGGACGTAGGCTTGAAGTCGTTTGGCAATAATCCAAGAGAGCCTGTGCCCCTTTTAGCTGCTGCGCCTTAAGCGGGGAAGATATCGACCGCATCCTGTCAAACCATTCCGGAAAAGTCCGCTTATCCAATAAATCAATATCGTATGGGGTCTCCGGATAATCCATATAGCCATTCCGCGAAAGGACCACTTTCTTTATCGGTAGATTCACTTCATACAATTCAAATAACTGGGAAACAATGCTTCCCATCCGGTTAACGGCCAAGAACGGATTGAGAACTTTTTTGTCCGGGTACTTATGATGGCGCCGTAGCCAAAACCGATCGCTCGATCCGATAAAGGCTGCATCCTCTTCCGCTTCGAGAAAGGTGATGCACCAGACATCCACTGGCGTAAGCAAAATGACATCGACTTCGATCGGAGCATTTTTCAATAGAAAGATAGGTTTATATAAAACAAGAAATGTATCAGGAAAACGCTGCAGGAAAAAGCGGAGTTTTTCTTCTAGAAAGAATGATTGGTCCACATAAGACCTTTCACGAAGCGTCGAGCTGCCCCATTTCATCTGGAAACGAAGTAACTGGTTTAAGAAATTCTGCTTAAGTTCATCCAAGTTTGCTGGATTTGCAGGTACCCTTAACGAAAAGACATTATGATTGATCACGGGATTCGGTATATGAATTTCTTCGGCCTCTTTCTCTTGACCGTCCGACCTTTGGAACAATCCTTTTACTTTATGGAAGAGCCCCTTTGGCTCTTCCTCCGTCGTCGTGCCTTTGAACAGGGTTTGTTCTTCATCCGGTTGACTGTACAGCTGTTCTAGCTCCCCTGCGTGATAGGCGGCCTGCAGTTTATCCCACTGTTGTTTTTTTAACTTTGCAAATTGTGACGGATATCGATAAATATCCTGCTCATACCGGGAAATATAATCCTGTATTTTTATGAGCTGTGCCATTCGACCACCACCCATCTTCCTCTATTATTGAAGGTTTATTGTATATACTGGTTCGTATGAGGGGGATGCCCCAAGATGTGTCTGATAAAGGGCTATTTGGGAAGCTTGAAATGCTTTCGCTTCCGGATTTGCCAGCTGACGGGCCTCATTGATGGAAAAAGGGGTCTCACCCTCGAATTTCCTGGCCAGAGTAATATGCGGTTTGAACGGTTTTTTGTCCAATTCAAAACCTGCCTCTACGCATGATGCATAGATTTTCTTTTGGATGGAAGTCAGCCTTTCTTCCTGTTTGACGCCTGCCCACAAAATACGCGGGCTCTCTTTTTTACCAAAAACATCGATCCCCTCTACCTTGAGCTCAAACGACTGTTCATTGGCGAGTGCACGTTTTACTTTTTCCAGCGCTTCTTCTTTCATTGTATCTTCGGCATTTCCCAGAAATGCCATCGTAATATGATAATCGGCTGGATGTAACCATTTCTTAAATGGAAACTCCGATTTCACTTCATTTGTCTGGTTATGTAAATGATGCTTAATATCATCTGGCAGTACTAAAGCAAAGAAAAAATGAGTATTCATCGGACACTAACATCCCTTCCCGTTTTCTATATAATTTTACCATAATTCCCACGCAAAAACTTCCCAAGTAGCATCAAACGCGGAGCCCTTCTCAGTCTCCCCTTTTCCCCGTTATTCATGCCACCTTATGACTACAACAATTCGTATATCCATCGCTCTTCCATTAGGCTACCCCGCTTCTTACACCTTCCTTAGGAAAGGAAAGCAAAAGAGAAGGACCATCAGCTGGTCCTCCCCTTTGCTTTATCCGATTTTAATGGTATTACCCAAGTAGCGTCTCATATAGCAAAAACAGGTTCAGTCCGATAATGAGGACAGCGATGATCCAGGCACAGCCCGACGTCACTTTGTGATTGACTAGATTGCCCATGATTTTCTTATCACTTGTAAACCGTATGAGCGGAATGAGCGCAAATGCAATGCCAAACGATAGTACGACTTGACTCATTACGAGCGCTTTGGACGGATTCACTCCCATCAAAATGATCACTAATGGAGGAATCGTCGTGATCAGCCTTCTCAAATAGATGGGGATATGTTTTTTTATGAATCCCTGCATGACCACATCCCCTGTAAGCATACCGACGGAAGAGCTCGATAGACCGGCAAACAATAAGCCGATTCCAAAAAACATGGCAACAGATGGCCCTAACATCAAGGCAAATTGGTCATAGGCCACATCCAGATCTTCTACAAGCACCCCACCTTTATGGAACAATGCAGCCGATACGACAAGCATGGCAGCATTGATGGCACCCGCTATGAGCATGGCAATGGCGATATCAATAAACTCAAAACGAAAAATCCGTTTCCGTTCCATTTCGTCCTTCCCAACGATTCGTTTTTGCGTCAGAGAAGAATGTAGGTATATCGCATGTGGCATGACAGTCGCCCCAAGCATCCCAGCGGATAGCAAGATGCTATCGACTCCTTCGAACTTGGGTGTGAGAAGACCCATAAGGAGTGCTGAGGTGTCCGGTTTCGCATAAAAAACTTGAGCGCCAAAAGCAAGCACCACCACGAATATCATCCCTGTGATCAACGCTTCGAATGTACGGTATCCCCTGCGCTGAAACTCCAAAATGGCAAACGACCCGATTGCCGCAATAAGCGCGGAAGTGATAAGCGGAAGATCGAACAGTAAATAAATCCCGAGTGCCGCTCCGATAAACTCGGCTAAATCCGTCGCCATTATGACGATTTCGGCTTGAATCCATAAAAAGAACGAAGACTTTTTGGAAAATGTCTCACGGCATAGTTCAGGAAGGTTTTTCCCTGTTGCTATTCCTAATTTTGCAGACAAGGACTGTATCAAGACCGCCATTAAATTGGACGCAAGAATAACCCATAATAACGTATAGCCATATTTTGAACCCGCGGCAATGTTCGTTGCGTAATTCCCTGGATCAATGTAAGCAACGGCGGCTATAAAAGCTGGCCCTAAAAAGGGGAGCAGCTTTTTAAAGCCTCTCGTATCTCCATGTAAAGAAGACATGCACTCCAACTCCTTTTTATACGCGGCTTAAAAAGTTGCGCAAGGTAAACTTTTGATATGAAAAAGTATATGCCTGTAGTTTGAAAATGTCAAAATGGATGCTTACTAAAAAAGGACCGTATAGGGAACGGGTTCATGAGCATGTTGCGTTTCGAAAAATGTACACATAGAAATCCCCCTGCCTCCATTCAGACAGGGGGATTCGGAATCTATTCAGTTAAACTACCACATTGCCGCTCGATTTCCTGTGTAAATAACTTTTGTAGTTGGAGCGTGATACTTCCGACCTTTCCATCCCCAATCAATTGCCCATCGATTGCGGTGATTGGCGTGACTTCAACGCCTGTGCTTGTATACAGGACTTCATCCGCATCCATCATGTCCGAGAGGGTGAAAGGTTCTTCCACATAAGAAATGCCCTTATCGTTGCACAGCTTAAGTAGGATCTGGCGGGTAATCCCATTCAGGATCAGATTCGTCGCCGGGTGCGTCTTCAGCGTACCCTTCACGATGATCGCCACATTGGATGAACTTCCCTCCGTAACCGTTCCATCCCGATGTTGGATCGCTTCGTCACAGCCTGCTTCAACGGCTTGCTGCTTAGCCAATATATTACCTAGCAAATTCAAGCTCTTGATGTTGCAACGTAACCAACGGATATCCTCAACCGTGACAGCTTTGACCCCAGGCTTACTTCCTGTATATGGCATGTCCTTGGTATAAGCGACAAAAACAGGGTCTACTTCACCTATTGGAAAGGCGTGATTACGGGGCGAAGCGCCTCTCGTCAATTGCATGTAGACAATACCATATTCCAGATTCTCTGCAGTAATCAGTTCTTTTGTCCTTTCCTTGATCTCTGCCACTGTAAAAGGAACCTTCAGTTGAATCAGTTTCGCGCTGTCCATGAGTCGGTTTAGGTGCATGTCGGCTGCAAATAGTTTTCCGTTATAAACACGGATGACTTCATAAACACCATCACCGAACTGGTATCCTCGATCCTCGACATCTATCTGGATGGCAGACCGGTCTTTCAATTCACCGTTATAAATGATCTTCCCCATGTCTTACTCCTTCTTACCCTCTTATTTGGCTAGTTCATGAATGGCACGGGCATAAATGGCCGTTGCCTTCAGCATATCTTCTATATCGATATACTCATCCTTTTGGTGCGCGATATCCTCACTACCTGGGAATAGGGGGCCGAATGCGACGCCTTCCTTCAATGAGCGGGCATATGTTCCGCCACCGATGGAAAGGAGCTCCGCTTGTTCACCCGTTTCCGCTTCATACACTTCTTGGAGCGTCTTGATCAAGAAGCTATCACTGTTCACATAGTGAGGAGTCGAAAGCGAATTGGATTCCACACGTAGATTATATGTGGAAAGCTTTTGTTCTAACGCTTCTTTTTGCTTTTCCCATTCATATGTGACCGGGTAACGCATACTGAATCCGATGGAGCTATCGCCTTTTTTCGAATAATTGAATGTGCCGGCATTGATCGTCAATTCACCTGTTTGTTCATCCGTATAGGCGACACCCAACTTAGTGCCACGGGAATCTTCAAATAGATAATCCTTGATGAAAGTGAAATAGGATTTTGCATGGGGATCTAGTGATAAGTCCGCCAAGAACACAGCTAAATGCAGACCCGCATTGACTCCATTTTTCGGTTCCATCGCATGGGCTGAAACCCCATTCAGTTCTAGTAGGACTTGATTTTTTTGTGGCACAGCCTGTCCTTTCAGCGAATATCTTTGTAAATAGTTCTGGTAGCCTGCAACGATTTCAGCAGGGTTGCCCGCTTCCACAATGGCCGTTGCGAAATCGGGTACCATATTCGTTCTTCGGCCTGAAGAAAATTCCAAAACATTCACATCTGAATTCGTTCCGGGTCCTGCATCCGCTGGCTGAATGATGGAATAATCCCAGATTCCTTTTTCCGCACTGATGATAGGGAAATCTGCATCCGGGGCAAAGCCCATCGTCGGCATTTCCTCCACTTCGAAATAGCGATCGACACAACGCCAATCTGATTCCTCATCCGTACCAATGATCATTCGAACACGCTTGTTCAATGGCTTGCCAAGCTCCCGGACAAGTTTCATGGCATGATAAGCCGCCATCGTCGGACCTTTATCGTCGATTGCCCCACGCGCATAGATCCGCCCGTTGCGTATCTCGGCGCCAAATGGATCAGAGCTCCAGCCATCTCCTTCAGGAACTACATCGACATGACATAAAATCCCGATTAACTCCTCACCCTCGCCCATTTCAATATGCCCGGCAACATTATCGACATTTTTCACGGTAAATCCGTCTTTTTCCGCTAACTGGAGCATATAATCCAATGCTTCCTTGACTCCTTTGCCAAATGGAGCCTCCTCTGTTGCTTGGCTTTCATCCAATACACTCTTTATCTTCAATAGGTTCTGTGTATCGACCAAAAGGTCCATTTTTCTTTTTTCTACTTCTTCGCGCCAATTCAATTCACTCAAATCATGACAACTCCCTTTTTCATATATTTCTCATTTTATCACTATTTCTATATTTATCGCCAAGTGTTGAGACCATTCTTTCTTATTCCCGTAATTTGACGCTCATAAAACAGGTACATGATTCAATCACAATCCACTCATAAAAAATAGACCCGCTTCCACGAACAGAACGGATCTCCATCATATATAAAGGAACCAGTCTTTGCTGCCAGGCAAGCCCCATTATCCTTTAAGTCAAAACACCAATGAAATAGCCAACAGCAGTAAACACCAAGCACCAACTGAATGCCCCTACACCAGCAAAGATACAATATTTGCGTTTACCCATTCCATTCATTCCAGAAAAATAACTGGCAAAATGGCGGATTCCCGGAATGAAATAGGCGATGATAAGGGTCCACGGTCCGTATTTATTAAACCATCTCTCAAGACTCTCCAACCGTGTCGGAGTCATCCGAATCCACCTTCCATGTTTCCTTAGGAAAGGCTTGCCAATTTTTTTCCCGATGAAATAACTGACCAACATCCCCGAAACCGAACCTAGAAAGCTGACAAAGAATGCACCTTGTACATTCAAAACAGAAATAGAAGCCAAATAGCCGACAAACGTCATCATGAACTCATCGGGAACAGGCAACCCGATGATCCCTAATGCTAAAAGTCCATATATCGCAAAATAACCATAGTTTGAAATTAACTCTTTTACCATGTCCATTCTTCGTACTCCATCTCAGACACCCTATGTAAGAAGTAATCCAATTTCGGTACGGGTCTGGTTAACGTGATTACTTCTATCTTATAGAATAACCCAATTTAACCCAAATGAGTGGTTTTTCTAAAAAAAACTTCAAAATTCGCAGATAAATTTCCTTTTGGCGCTTATCCAGCCGAATTATTTTATAATGGAAGAAATAAGGAAAAGGGGTGTGAAGTTATGCTGATCAACAAAGTAAACCTCGCTTCAAATTCTCTAGCAAAAACAAAAGCTTTTTATCTGAACCGGCTTGGCGCCAAATTACTCGGGGAGACACCTAATAGCTTTTCAATAAAGATAGGGGCAAGTGAATTGATTTTCACTGAAGCCAAAAGCGGTAGCAAGCCATTCTATCATTTGGCCTTCAACATCCCTTCCAATCAATTCAAGGAGGCGAAGAAATGGATCACCGCACGCACTCCTTTAAATAGGGAAGAGGGGGTTGATGAAGTGTACTTCAAGAATATCCATGCCCATTCGCTTTATTTCACCGACCCTAGCCATAATGTTGTCGAGTTCATTGCAAGGCATTCCATCGCACCCGAGAGCAATGAGCCTTTTTCAATGAACTCTTTATTAAGCATCGGGGAGATCAATCTGACGACTCGGGATATCGAGGGGATTGGCCAACAGCTGATCAACAGGAATATCCCAATCCGGGATGGCGAATCCTTGAATCCCGATGGTCTTACATTCATGGGTAGCGACGGGGCATTTCTATTGTTGGGCAAACCAGGACGACGGTGGATTTTTTCAGAGCAATATGCCGAAATCCATCCTCTCATGATAGAAGTCGATTTCAAAACACGCATCATCCAAGATGGTGCAGGCGAAACGCGGATTTCTAAAGCATAACGAAAGAACGGACTCGATAGTCGAGTCCGTTCCTTTATTTCACGATTTTAAATTCCTTGATGGGCCAATATACCAAATTCGCCTTACCGACTATTTCCTCTACGGAAACGGGTCCGATTTCACGGCTGTCCAGACTATTCTGGCGGTTGTCCCCCATCACGAACAGGTGGTCATCCGGTACGGTCATGCTGCCTGACACTTCCTCAAGCTTGAAAGAACCAGTCAATGGCTCCCCGCCCATTTCTTCTTTATATTCTTCTAAATAGGGTTCATCATATTTCTTGCCATTAATATAAAGCGTGTCATCCTTATATTCAATATGATCACCCGGTAGGCCAATCACCCGTTTTATGTAATCTTTATCTTCCGTTGCATGGAAGACGACGATATCAAATCGGTCGATGCTACCAATACTCGTGCCAAACTTAGTGAGCACAATTCTTTCATGATCTTGTAAAGTCGGCATCATAGATTCCCCATCCACGACTATAGGGGCAAATATATATGTTCGAATCAGAAAAGCCAATACGACCGCAATCCCAATCGCTTTAACCCACGAAAAAACCTCTTTGCTTTTTTCCAATCGAAGTCCCTCTCTCTTGTGTTTTAGTCTAGTCATTATATCACAGTAAGAACATAATCACTTCATACAAATGCCCACATTTTCCCCTAACTTTGGCATATTATTGAATTATTCGTTATAGCGGTTGAATTATCCTTTCAGATGGTTGAATGTGGTTCAATTCCTCCGTTCAGTTTGGTACTTTATGCAACCTAGCAAGAAGCGCATTCGATAGAGTAAATCGAATGCGCTCCTTCATTTGATGTAAACCACTAGACATGGAGAATGATATTTAATACGGCTTATATTCCATCTCTTCATTATGGATTCTTTCTTTCCTTACCAGGCACATAATTCCCGGCACGATGAAGAAGATCAGGGGCCATATATGGAATAGGGTAAGAATGCCGATAATGATGAATACAATACCGGCCGCTTTCACTCTGCCTTTTTTCAAGAGAATGATGGCAATCAGTCCACCTAGCAGAGCAAACGCCAACGATACAATTCCTCCCCACAATAGTACGTGGAACAGTTGGAGTGTCATCTCCATTTCGGAAGCCGCCATCTCCACGTCGGAACCTAATGAATATTCAACCAGTTCCGTTAGGTCGACCGTGCTGGTGTAGACAGCCGTAATGATTCCCAAAGTTAAGGAAATGGTTGCGATGGATACACCAATAATGCTTAACACAAATTCACCGGTACGTTTCATCTATACTTCCCCCCAAGAAAAAGTTACTTAGGTACTCTACCCCATTCAGGGAGGAAGTAAAGATTGTATGTACTATTAAACGGGCACTCTTCACTTTTTGTCGTTATGGACGCGTTCTTCAAATTCTCCCGTCTTCTTTTCCACGCCGGAAACACCTTTCGTATGCATTTGAAAAAAACGAATGATTTTCACGATCATCACAACCAGTAATATAAGAAGTCCCAGGAAAAATAATTGCCACAATACATCACCAATAGTCCATTCCATATTAGGCTCCTCCCTGTCATCGATCGGCGGCTTACTGAATAAAAGATTTAGAAGACTAACGCTTTACGATAGATTTCATTTAACTCGTATAAAACTTCACCAGCTCGACCATCGCACTGCCCATCCGTTGATCTTCTGGATAAATGACCCGGTCAATCCCTGCCTCGATGATGACTTGCGCCGTCACTTTACCGACAGCCAGGGCCACGACATCCGTTGCAAAGCGGTCAATTAAGCGTTTTCCCACACCTAGTTCACGGGCAAATCTCATCAAATTTCGAGGCTGGGGCGCACTCGTGAACACAACGGCATCTATTTTCCCATCGAGGATTTCCCCAATTAAGAGATGCATCGTTTCGGTTTCCGGGGCAATATGTTCATAGGGCAATATCTCTTTATGTTCGACTTTTTGTTCATCCAACCAGTTCATCAAAAGCGGTGCCGGATCTCCATGCAGTTGCAAGGCGACTTTCACACCGCCGAGCAAATGTCCATCAAGATTGCGAACCAATCCTGCCGTACTGCCATCATCATCACGGACGTCAGGCTCCAGGCCAAGCTTCTTAAGCAGGTTTTTCGTTTTATACCCACGAACGGCAATCTTCATTTTTTGCAAAGCTTCTATAAAACGGTCCCCCGCTTCCATTCTTACAGCGGTATTATATAAGAGTTCCGTGCCCACTCCCGTCGTAAGAATGATCCAATCGAACTCTCCTTCTATTAAACGGGTAACATCCTCCTCCAGATGGGAATCATCCAGATATACCGTGCCTTGTGCTGACCGGACAAGCGGGACGCCCCCTAGATTATCAACGATTTTACTGAGTTCTTCCATTTTCCTTGCTCCCAAAAGAGCAACTGTCCTGCCGTTAAGCTTACTCATTCATGACCCTCCATATGTATGCTTCATCTATAGTCTTATCCCTATTATACAAATTTTCAGTCTATGAAACTATAAAAAAGAAGCTTCTTTCCGTATCCCGGGATCCTTTACATAAAAAAAGAGACTCAGAACATGTCCAAGTCTCCATTCGTAGCGTTTACTTTTCCGGTACGCTACAAGAACCATCCGTGCAAGCATCCCCTGTTTCATTCACCATTTGCAACGGGTTTTCCTCTGCCCATACCTTCCTCAATGTATCTAAAAACGCTTCGGCAGGCTGAGCTCCTGAGACGCCGTACTTTCGGTTGATCACATAGAATGGAACTCCCGTAATCCCAAGCAAACTTCCTTCTTGTTCGTTGCCCCTTACTTCCGCCGTGAAGGCTGTGCCCGCTAACATCTTTTCCACTTCAGACTGATCAAGACCGACTTCTTCTGCCAAATCCGCCAATGTGGCATGGTCGCCGATATGCTTGCCTTCCGTGAAGTATGCTTTGAACAGACGTTCATTCATTTCTTTCCCTTTTCCTTTTGATTCGGCAAAATGCATCAAGCGGTGAGCATCAAAGGAATTCGTCAAGACGACTTTGTCTAAATGATAGTCAAGCCCCAACTCTGCAGCTTGTTGGGTCATATTTTGGCTGTTGGCTTCCACCTGAGCCTGCGACATGCCGTATTTCTTCGCCAACATCTCACTTTGGCTCATATTGATATCCCGTTCCGCTTCCGGATTCAACTCAAAACTACGGAATTCAACCTCGACCTGATCCTTATTTTCAAATTGATTCAACGCATCCTCGAAACGACGCTTTCCAATATAACAAAACGGACATTGATAATCCGACCAAATTTCCACCTTCATGTTAAGACCCTCCTTGAATTAAATGCAATTACTTTAAGCACATTATATAGGGCAGAATATCCTTCTGCAAGGATATTAGCCTAGGTACGCACTTTCGGAAAAATCAATTTTGTCCATGAACTGTTCTAGCGTGTACCCTTTCAAGAGCTTCAGGGTTTCCTGTTCTGCCTCATTCATGATTTCTTCCAAAGCACGATCAAGCTGTTTCCCGACTTCCCCGCATTCACTCGTATCCAGGAAATCAAGACATTCCGGTCGCACTGCCAGATATACATCTGCCAAGGTCAGGATATCGGCGGGTACATGAAGACTATATCCACCTTCACGCCCTTCCTTGGTCTCGACGATTCCAGCTACCGCAAGCTGGGCCATCACCCTCCGTAAAAACGTAGCATGTGAATGGACCTTTGATGCAATCACGGAACTCGTCAGCAGCTTCCCACTTTGCGCCAGCCAAACCAGAGAGTGAATAGCAACGGCAAACCGAGCGGGACCGATTTGGTTATTTTTAGTACTTGATGACATCACTATTTCCTCCTATATCTTCTATGAACTACTGTGAGACTAGTATACTATGTTCCTATCTCCCGAACAAATGGCCTTTCTCTTCGATTTTCGCTCAAATAGTATGGTAAAATTATCAGAATAATGAATCTATACCAATAGGAGAGAGTAAATGAGGGATAAGTCTGGGTATCTGTTCGTCATCATGGGTGCCATGCTGTGGGGAACGACGGGTACCGCCCAATCATTCGCCCCGGATGGCGCCCATCCCTTTGCAATTGGTGCGGTCCGCCTCGCTTTCGGAGGAATTGTTCTCGTACTTATCGCTTTCTTGCAAAGGAAAGTAACGGTCCATAATTGGCCAGTAAAGGAAACACTCTTGGCCACGCTAGGCATGGCTTGTTATCAACCGCTTTTTTTCATGGGTGTCAGCCTCACCGGAATCGCCATTGGTACCATCATTACACTGAGCAGCGCTCCGATCATTGCCGGTTTCCTTGAATGGGTGATTGAAAAAAAACAACCTTCCATGATTTGGTGGTTGGCGACAGGTTTATCGATTGCGGGATGCTTACTTCTGTTTGCCAATGAAGGGCAAGGACCAATTGACCCAATCGGCATCCTACTTGCACTTGGTGCCGGGGCGTCCTTTAGCGTGTATACACTCGTAAGCAAGAAAATTCTGGGCAAACAGCCTCCAGAAGCAACGGCTGCGGTCATCTTTACTTTAAGCGCCTTGCTATTGTCGCCTATGCTATTCATCTTTGATAGTAGCTGGATCATAACCACTAATGGGTTGGCCATCAGCCTTCACCTTGGCCTTTTTGCGACAGCTTTGGCTTACTTGCTTTTTAACAAAGGTCTTCTATCCGTCCCATCATCAACTGCCGTATCGCTGTCATTGGCGGAACCATTGGTAGCGGCACTTCTTGGTGTCTTTCTTGTCGGCGAGAGCCTGAGCTTGTTGAACTGGTTTGGTGTTGGACTGCTTTTATGTGGAATTGTTTCACTGACCTTTTCACCGAAGGCACCTGCTCCAATCGAGAAGACTTCCCTATCATAAATAGAAAGAGCACCGCTTTCGGCGCTCTTTCTATTTATTTTTCACCATATAATACAAAAACCACACGGCATGGTTTTGCTCATCTGCGGCAGCACGACGAAATGCCTTTCTTACCGACCGGTCTGCTGCACCATCTGCTGTTTCCAAATAAAAATCCACGGTTTTCTGTTCATCCACAAGGGCAAACTCCAAGCCTGCTTTATATGAATCCGGGCATGTTTCCGTCACTTTCGGTGTTGGCTGGTATCCTGTCAGATTGATGTAGATTTGTGAAAACACCTGAAAATGTTTCATCTCATCTTCCCTGATCTCAAGGATTTGCTTCCGCTCTGTTTCGTTAGGAGCCATCCTAGCTAGTTTCTCGTAACACAAGATGGCGCTATACTCCCCATTAATCGCCTGTTCTAACTTGTGTATCAAGTCCTGCTGGCGATTCTCTTCCTGATCATTCGCTATATAATCATACATCTAAAAAGACCTCCCCATTCCATATACCCTTATCTTATGACAAGTGACGGAACATGTGCCTAGTATATTGACGACCAATCTCGCATTGAATCCTACAGATCCTACCGACCCGGTTTATTTTATGTTGCGTAAAAAATGAGTAGATACTTCGCTAAATATGTGTACGATTCGTGAGCCTTCCCTTTAAACAAAAACCATTTTCAATATTTGTACATATATTGTACAATGTTTGTATAGATATATTCATTTAGGGAGGTATCATATATACATGACATTGGATGAAGTCTTATATAAAGTATTCCTTTTTTGGTATGCCTGCGGAATCATCCTTCTTAGCTTTGATTGGATACCGCCGTGGCTAGAATGGGCCAATGCCATGTTTTTGGTGTTGGCCGGATTGTTAGGGGTGATCTTTTTCATCAAGAAGTTTAATTGGCAGTACGGGCTCTTGATTAGTAGTGTCATATTTTCGTCTTCCTTTCTTATTGAATACCTCGGCTCTGCCTACAGTATTTTGTTCGGACAATATGGCTACACAGAAAAATTCGCCCCCAATTTATTCGGAGTCCCCATTGCGATTGGGTTCGCATGGCTGATGGTGATGGGAACATCTCATGTATTGGCAAAAAAAATCGTTCCACATGGCGGGCTCTTATATGCCATTGTCGGAGGATGCATCGCGGTGGTCATCGATTTAATCATCGATCCGGTTTCCTATAAAGTGAAGCAATATTGGCTATGGGAAGAAACAGGCGTGTACTATGGGATCCCTTTTAGTAATTTTGTCGGCTGGTTTCTGGTCGCCTTTGTCCTTCATTTGTTTCTCTTGTTCATTCTCAAATGGAAGAAAGACACAAATCAAAATATAAGATGGGAAAAACGCATGGTTCTTTTATTTGCGCTAATGATTGGGATGTTCATCTTATTAGGTCTACTCGGAAAACTTTGGCTAGCAAGCTCGCTCACTGCTCTATTAGCCAGCTTCATCCTATTACTCGCCTTAAGAAGGAGGGAAGCAACATGATCCGTGCCAATAAAAACCGACTATTCCACTCCATGTTTTCCCTTTATCATCAACGTTTATTACGACGGTCCTTTGATCAAATCCATTTATATTCCAAAGGAACCCTTCCAACAACGCCGGCAATTTATATCGCGAATCATAGTTCTTGGTGGGACGGACTCATCTTTTTTCATCTAAGCCGAACCGTCCTTCCTGGAGACCTCTATATCATGATGCATGAATCAGGGTTAAAGCAGTATCCGTATTTTAAAAGATTAGGAGCCTTTTCCATAAATCGTAATCATCCAAAAGATATCCTGCAATCCCTCCAATATGCGCAACAGTTATTAGAAGGTGGAAAGAGTGTCTGGATGTTTCCACAAGGAGATGAATTTCATTTAGAAATGCGTCCGCTAGGCTTTCAACCAGGCGTTACATATGTATTGGAACACTGTCCACATACACCGGTCGTCCCGATTAGCTTTTATTATTCATTTGGCCAAAGGAAAAAGCCAGAAGTGTACATAGAAGCAGGAAATCCGCTATATCATCACGATTTACCCGGTAGGTCACGGAACGAAAAAACGACTGGACTGGAACAAGTTTGCACCGAGCAGTTGGATGAATTAAAGCAGCTTGTCGTAACAAAACAATTCAACAAGTTTTCGATTTTACTTTAGGGGAGTGTGCTACATGTTATTTTCTTTCATCATCTGCTTAACGATTTTCATCATCTGGACGATGCTGAATGCGCTATCCCTGCCTAGGCTGCCCAAACATGCAAACCTAGACAAGACACCGCTCGTTTCCATCATGGTTCCCATGAGAAATGAAGAACGGAATGCCGAATCCATGGTCCGGTGCTTACAGGCTTTGACCTATCCGAACATTGAATTCATTTTGTTGGACGATCAGTCCACTGATCAAACCTGTTCCATCCTGGAAAAGGCAACCGAAGGCGACAGCCGGTTTCGCATCCTTTCCGGGGAAAAGCTGCCTGAACAATGGGTAGGCAAGGTCCATGCATGTCATCAACTGCAACAAGAGGCGAACGGGGCATACTTCCTTTTTATCGATGCGGATGTGCGTTTGAAACCCCATTGTCTCGAAAAATCACTCTCACTAATGAAAACAAGCCGGGCGCACCTGTTAACTGGGTTCTCCGCGTTTGAAGTCCCATCTTTTCTAAGTAAGCTCCTTGTCCCCATGCAACACTTTGTCGTCCTGTTCCATTTGCCGATCATGTTTGCCAACCGGACGAATATCCTAGCTACGACCGCTGCACATGGAGGGTTTATGCTATTTGAACGAATGGCTTATATGAAGATGGGCGGCCACGAGACGGTACGATTCTCATTGGTCGAGGATGTCCATATTGCACGTAAGATGAAAGAGCAAGGATTTAAGGTAATGCTTGCGAACATCACCGATGAAGTGTCCTGCCGGATGTATGAGACGAACCAGGAAGTATGGGATGGGTTTTTAAAAAACATTTACAATGGCCTAGGCCGTTCTTTTCCTCTGGTCGTATTATTGACGGTTTTTTATAGTTTCTTTTACATAGGCCCCCTTCTCTTGCTTGCATACGGGCTTATCGAGTTCCAGCCGGTTTGTTTCATTCCATATCTCCTCATTACATGCCAGCGTTACATTGTGGACCGTGTGACGAACCAAGGAGGGTATCTATCATTTTTGATGCCGTTATCCGCGGCTTCATTCATCGGCATCATGCATGCATCCATGTGGAAATCATGGTCCAGACAATCTTATGAATGGAAAGGACGGCACTATTCATGAAAAAAGTGATCATCATCGGGGGCGGTCTCGGCGGTCTATCGTCGGCCATCACCCTAGCACATGCAGGATTCCACGTCGAACTCTACGAAAAGAATCGTCATTTCGGCGGGAAAATGATGCCAATTCAACTTGGTGATTACTCGTTTGATTTCGGTCCCAATACCATCACGATGCCTTCGGTGTTTAAACAGGTGATCGAACAAACGGGAGAACGGGCCGATGATTATTTCGAGATGATCAAACTGGAGAATCATACACGCAACATCTTTCCGGATGGAACCCATTTCGACTTTTCCAGCAATCAGCAAACCGTCCTTTCTCAACTTCAGAAAGTTGATCCTGCCGGGGCTCGCCATTACGATTCTTTCATTAAGGAAATCACCAGGTTATTCAAGCTCTCGGAACGATATTTCCTCCCCAGAACGTTTCGTTCATGGCGTGATTATGCTTCGCCTTCATTGGGGGCGGCGATGATGCGCGTACGCCCCTTGCAAACATTGGATTCCTTTTTCCGTTCTTACTTTTCCAATCCTCGCATCATCGAAGCCTATAATCGATATGCCACATACATCGGCTCTTCCCCATTCCAAGCACCCGCCACGTTTGCGATGATTTCCTATTTGGAAATGGTCGAAGGGGTGTACTATGTAAAAGGGGGCAATGTGAAAATCGCGGAAGCCTTTGCTTCGCTTGCCAAGAAGATGGGTGTCAGCCTTCATAGTGAATCGCAAGTAAAGAAGATGCTCGTGGCCGACAATAAAGCAACCGGAGTCGAGTTACAAAACGGGGAAAAGGTGATGGCTGACCATGTGATTATGAACGCCGATTTATTGAAAGCCTATCCTGACCTAGTTGCTGAAAAGGACCGTCCTTCTTTTAAAAACGATAAGGTGGATAAAATCGACCCCTCCATTTCGGCATTCGTTATACTGGCCGGGATCAACAAACGTTTTACCCAATTGAAGCATCATACCGTTTATTTTTCCGATGATTATCAACAAGAGTTCAATGACCTCTTCGTCAACAAAAAATACAGTGCCAAGCCGACCATCTACATTTGCAATTCGTCCCATACGGATCCTGGCCGCTCGCCAAAAGGGGATAACTTATTCATCCTGGTTAATGCCCCCGCCCTGCCTCCGAATGGAAAATTGCAAATAGAACCGGATGCCTATAAGAAATTGATCTTTGAAACGTTATCTTCCCATGGCCTCGATCTCACTCAACATATCGTGGAAGAAAAAATCATAACCCCTTCCGATATCGCCGCGCAATTCGGGGCCCATCGCGGGGCCTTATACGGAGTCTCTGCCAACCGAAAAAAAGACGCATTCCTGCGCCCCCAAAATACCAGTAAAGATATCAAAAACCTGTACTTTGTCGGTGGTAGCACTCACCCTGGCGGCGGTTCACCGATGGTAACGATTAGCGGTCTAAACGTAGCCCGCTCTATCATAAAAATGGGACAATAAAACAAAGTCGATTAAAACGGAAGGTGCGAGACTCCTGCGGGAAACGCGTGTCTTCGGGAGACCCCACAGGCGTAAGCCGAGGAGGCTCACGGACCGCCCGCGGAAAGCGAGTGCCTGGAGTGAAAATCACCCTCCATAATATAGACAGTATCTATTTTTATCCGAGTGTGTCTACATACTGAAACAGGTCACTTCGCACAGGAAGTGACCTGTTTTTCTACATATTGACGAGTATCCGTTGCTTCATCTGATCGGTCACAAAATGCTTTTTATGAAAAACATGATACTTCTTCGAACGGACGGCCGTTAAAATCTCACGGTATAAATAGGCGGCACTTTTGACTGGTATCCTTGAATAGATTGGATATTCATTCAAGGTTTGAAAAGCTTCTTGGTAAAACCCTTCAGCCTCTTTCGCTAGATGCTCCCACACTTCCACAAAAGGGACATCCACCTTTCCAGACCATAGCGACTTTTCCGTCAAACCATGGGCCTTCATCACATCATGAGGCAAATAAATTCGATCACGACCCAAATCCTCTCCTATGTCACGCAGTATATTGGTCACCTGCATGGCCAAACCCAATGCAATGGCGCCGTCCTTTAAAGCAGCCACTTTCTTCGGTGCAAGGATCGGCAGGAGCATCAGACCCACTGTACTCGCTACATGATAACAATAGTTCAAGAGTTGATTCACCGTCTCATAGCGATTGATCGTGATATCCATTTCCTGGCCTTTGATCATTTCACGGAAATGCTGTTCATCCATCTCATAGCGTCGAAACACATCATGAAGAGCCACCCACATGGGGTTGGATGCATCGTATACTCCACTTAGGAAATGCTCGAACTCACTCGTGAAAACGGCAAGTTCAGTTGCAGGGTTCTCCCCCTCATCGACAATATCATCGACCGTCCGGCAGAAAGCATAAACGGCGTATACCGCTTGTCGCTCATCCCTCGGCAGAATGGAAAAGGCTTTATAAAAGGTTTTGGAATGGTGGGCAATCACCTTTTCGCAATTCCGGTACGCCTCTTTCACATCATACATGGACACTCACTCCTTTCAGGGCTTGATCACGCTGGATTTGATCCGCAAGTAATTTTGCTCCTTGCATAACAAGCGGAATGCCGCCGCCTGGATGAACCGATGCTCCCACTGCGTACAGATTATCAATAGGATACGGTTTCACCTGCGGCCGGAAGACGCCAGATTGCAATAAGGTTGGTGCGACACCGAAGCTTCCGCCTCGATACAAGCCAAATTTCTCGGCATCCGTCGGTGTCCGTATTTCCATCCATTCAATGGCTTCGCGCAATCCTGGGAAAGATGATTTCTCCATACGGTTGATTATTCCATTTATCCATTCCGTTTCGTTGGACCAATCAATATCCGACTCGGACGGTACTGGAACCAGCGTGTACATCACACCTTTACCGGCCGGGGCCAGGCTATCATCGATGATGGATGGATGAAAGGCATATATGGAAGGGTTCACTGGAAGCTTTTTCCTGTCGAATACATCTTTCATATGCTCAGAAAAATTATCCCCCATGAAATACTGATGCACATTCGCTTCTTTGTATATGCGATTTAAACCGAAATACAGGAGAAGGCAGCCTGAAGATGGGGTGAATGTCCTTTTCTCTTTTCGTCCCAATACATGCTTGATATTTGGGAAATCCCCGTTAAACACGACAGAATCATAAGGGATGAATCCACCCTTCGTCTCAACCCCGGTTACTTTCTGGTGTTCCGTAGGGATATTCTCCACCCTGCTATTCAGGTGTATTGTCACATTGCGTCGTTTCAGTTCGTTTTCAAGGACGGGGATGAGGCTTGCGTACCCACCTTTTAGATAGTGGACTCCCTGCTCATGCTCAGCGAATGAAACTAACGAGTACATCGCGGGAACTTGAAAGGGATTACCGCCAACATATAAAGATTGAAGTGCATAGACCGATTGTAGCCTTTCATCTTTAAAGTATTGAGACATCAATTTCTGTACCGATTGATAGGGTTTTAGCTTCATCAATGTTTTGAGCTTGCTTGGTGTCCAAAAATCTTTGGGATTCACAAAGGATTCTTCCAAGAATGATTTTTTCCCCAACTCAAGTCGATAGCTTCCCTCTTTCATAAAACGCTTGAAACCCTCTACTTCTGAAGGAAAGACCCTTCTGAATTCCTCCACTTGCCGCTCAAAGTCCGGATATTTCGTGAATGACACTCCATCGGGAAATTGGATTGAATAGAGGGGATCACATAGGAGGAGTTCATAGATTTTCCGGTCGATGCCCGCTTCATCTAAAAGGTGTTGAAACATCTCAGGTAACAGGACGATGGTCGGACCTTGGTCAATCCGAAAACCATCTCTTTCGACAAAATTCAGCCTCCCTCCAAGCTGCGCCTCTTTTTCATAAATCGTTACATCGATCCCCTGCTTCGATAAAAACAAGGCACCCATCAACCCTCCGACACCGCCACCAATAATCGCTGTCTTCATCAAAATCCCTCCACGACGGGAAGCGGTGATACAGGAATGATGTCCCGCTTATCCTGTTCCAATATGCCATTCGCCGTAATGCGTGCAGATTCCAGGATGGTCGGGAGCCCGCTTCCAGGATGCGTTCCACCACCAACGAGCCAGCAATGCTTGAGCTCTTCGAATTGGTTATGCGGTCTAAATACCATCATTTGTGAAAGCTGATGCCCAAGGTTGAAGGTCGCCCCTTTATAGACCAATTTGTCTTCTTCCCAATTACGGGGCGTGATCATTTTTTCAACTTCAATATACTGCTCCAGGTTTTTGAATCCCGTCTTCTCTTCGACCGTCTTTAAAATGAGTGCCCGGAATGCTTCTTGCTCTTCTTCCCAGTCAATCCCGCTAAAATTATTCGGCACAGGTGCCAAGATATACAGGGTGGACTTTCCTTCGGGAGCTAACGTTGGATCGGTGACACTCGCATTTTGAATATAGATCGAAGAATCTTCAGAAAGGATCTTCAAGTTCGTTATTTCCTCCACATTCTTTTGATAATCTTTCGAGAAAACGATGGTATGATGCGGCAAGTCGAACTTCTTATTCAACCCTAGATATAACATGAATGTGGAACAAGAATATTTCTTCTTCGCCAACTTTTCAGGTGTATATTTCTTTAACTGGCCTTTACTGACCAAGTGGGTCATGACGTGGGCAAAATCACCATTGATGATGACTTCATCCGCCTCCACCCTTTCTCCGTTTTCAAGGTCAACGCCTTTCACCGTTTTCCCCTCAATCCAAAGGCTTTTCACCCCGCTATTCGTATGGATTTTCCCACCATGCTCACGAACGACCTTCGCCATCGATTTAGATAACTCGTTCACGCCGCCAATCGGATGGAAGACACCATAAGCATGTTCCATATAAGAAAGGATCGAAAAGGCACCTGGACATTCCCACGGTGACATGCCTAAATATTTAGACTGAAACGTGAACGCGAGCTTCAATTCATCCACGGTAAAATAACGGGACAAGACATCATATAACGTCTTATTCAATTCAAGTTCAGGAAGCGCACGAAGAACTTTCGGCTGAAAATAGTGCATGAACCGATCCATCTTGGATTGCAAAATGGGTGAGAGGGCCTCCATTTTCTTTGCCGTTTCCTTCAAGAACCTTTCATATCCCTCGCCATTGCCTGGATACACCGACTCGATTTGCCGTTTCATCTGCTCTGTATCACGGGTCATGAGCAGTTTCCGATTCTCAAAAATCAGTTCATACATTGGATTGAGTTCCACTGCGTTCAAATAGGCATGCAAATTTCTCCCAGCGGCCGTAAATAATTCTTCGACAATATGAACCATCGATAAAAATGTCGGTCCCATATCAAACTTATAATCTCCCAACCTCACTTCGGCATTTCGACCACCGATATAGGATTGCTTTTCATATACGTTAACCTGATAACCTTTACTTGCTAGAATCATGGCTGCAGCAAGCCCTCCCGGACCTGCCCCCACAATCGCCATACGCTTTTTCATTCGGATACCTCCACTCTGCACAAATGTTATACAAACATTATACAACGGTTATATATCAAATACTACAATTTTTATTTAACCGAGAAGGTCCTCTGGATAAAAAACGCTTCGGAATGCTGGTATAAAGGCACTTTTCAAGATTATTTTTCTATAAAATTAGCTTTTTCATCCCTTTTCCCATCGAATACCCGGACTATCATTAGCTGTACAAATGTTAAACGCTTTTATATATAAAAATGAAAAAGACAGAAACGTTGACTCACCAACGTCTCTGCCTCACGACACCCTCCCACTCTAATCAACCAGCACCATCTGGTTTCTTGGAAAGACCAGAACGATTTCTTGACCTACATGATATGGTTCTGTCATCTCCCCATTCACGATAAAATCCCCGAATGGTGTCCCCACACTATATTGATAACTTCTTCCTAGATATGTACGAACCTTAATTCTTCCCGGTAAACAATTATGTTGCAGATTTCCCGAAGGACTTTTTGCTTGCATCATTAAAGCATCCGGCCTGATTGTACTTGTTTTCCCAGTCAAGTTAGACATATGCGCATCCTTTTGGAGAACAAATACGTACCCTGATTTAATCAGTACGATATGGTCTCCGTCATCATGCCGCTCATCGAAGGAAATGAAATTCTTATACCCGATAAAGTCTGCGACAAATTTGGTTCGAGGATAATTGTAAATCGCCGCCGGACTATTAAACTGCTCGATGGCACCTTGATTCATGATCGCCACCTGATCGGATATCGCTAAACATTCTTCCTGATCATGAGATACGTACACCGTGGTAATCCCTAACTTTTGTTGAATCCGCCGTATTTCCGTCCTCATGTTCACCCGTAAGTTTGCATCGAGGTTACTCAATGGTTCGTCAAATAAAAGGATTTCCGGTTCGATGACGATGGCCCTTGCAATCGCAATACGTTGCTTTTGTCCACCGGAAAGCTCATGCGGATACCTCATTTCAAACCCTGACATATTTACGATTTCCAGCACATCCATGACACGTTTTTCTATCTCCATCTTGGAACATTTCCTAAGCCTCAGTCCGAATGCAATATTATGAAAGATCGTCATATGCGGAAATAAGACATAGTTCTGAAACACAAAGCCAACATTCCGCTTCGTAACAGGGACTTTCGTATAATCTTTCTCGTTATATAGAATCTTCCCTTCACTAGCTTGTACAAGCCCCGCAATTAAACGCAATGTCGTTGTCTTCCCACATCCACTTGGACCCAGTAGGGAAACCAGCTGTCCTTCTTCAACTTCAAGTGTGAGATCTTTTAAAACCCTTTGTTTGTTATATGCTACCGCTATCTCTTGCAAAGCAAGTAAAGCCATTAGCTCTTCTCCTTTTTTATCGTTACCCGAAATTAAACTATCATTCCGAACGTAACAACCATCCGACTATGTAGTAGTATGGACTTTTTTAATGAAACACATGTAAAAAAAACCCATTTTACACTAACCACTTATTCGATTAGTGATTGTGACCAATAATAAAAAGAAATTTCAGACAATTCACCTAAAGAATTTCCGATGAATCCATGATAATCTAATAGTATGTTATATAAACTTACATGAAAAGTTACTTAACAAAACATATATTGATAAAAATCGTCCATGAAAGGAATGAATTGATCATGAGCATAGAAACATTAACCAAACAGGTTAGAACTGATTTGTCCTACCTTTCGATCGGTAGCAACGATCGGGTGGATCCATCCAAGCAACCGGCAGGACATATCTATGATGCAATCATTGTCGGGGGCGGACAAAGTGGGTTAGGTACGGCTTTTGGACTTTTCCGTGAGAAAATATCCAACATCCTTGTCATCGATGAAAATGGCGAAGGGTTGGAAGGGCCCTGGAGAACCTATGCTCGCATGGTGACATTGCGGACACCCAAGCATTTGACGACCATCGATCTTGGCATCCCTTCCTTGACGTTCCGCGCATGGTGGGAAGCGCAATTCGGTCAAGAAAGCTGGGAAGCGATGGATAAGATACCCCGACAGGAATGGATGAATTATCTTCAGTGGTATCGGGAAGTCCTCAACCTGCCTGTCATCAATAAGGTGAAATTAAAGCTAGTCGAGCCTACCGAAGAAGGAATCCATAAATTGCATATCGAAGGCCAAGGAGCCCACACGCCCCTACTGCTTGCTCGCAAGGTCATTTTAGCCACCGGGATTCAAGGTGGGGGCGAATGGCATATTCCACCCATGATAACAGAGAACTTGCCTCGCCACCTCTATGCACATACCTCGGAACCGATTGACTTTTCCACCCTCAAAGGGAAAAGGGTCGCTATTTTGGGCGGCGGAGCCTCTGCTTTTGATAATGCCCATTTCGCCCTCTCTGAAGGCGTCGCAAAAGCCCATGTCTTCATCAGGCGCAAAGAGATTCCCCGCATCAATCCGATCCGGCATATGGAGGCTTCCGGCATAATCGAGCGTTTCCATACCCTACCGGATGCTGATAAGTATGCCGTGATGAGCCATTTCTTTAAGCATAATCAACCACCGACCACAGATATGTTTCAACGTGCCTCCTCATGGCCCGGATTCGACATGCACCTGGGCTCCCCATGGCTTCAAGTAAAGAACGTAAATGATCAAGCTGTCGTGACAACGCCTAAGGGAACATTCACTTTTGATTTCTTGATCATCAGTACCGGCCTTGTCACGGATCCTTCTTTACGGCCTGAATTACGGCTTGTGGAAAAGCACATTGTCCGCTGGAGCGACCGCTATCACGCCCCGGAAAATCTGGCTAATCCTACGATTGATGCACATCCTTACTTAAGCCCCGGCTTTGCTTTCCAAAGCCGTGATGATAAAGGAAAAGGGCGACTGCACGGAATTTTCGCCTTTAACTATTCCGCCTTGATCAGTTGCGGCATTTCAGCTTCAGCACTTTCGGGATTGAAGTTCAGCATACCAAAACTCGTAGCGGCGGTAGCTGAACAGCTCTTCACCGACAATCGAACAGACATCCTCACAACATTCTTTGACTATGACCAAGTAGAATTCACCGAAGAATGGCCAAGAAAAGAACAAAGGACGGACTCCACACCCCAATCGTTCATACACTCGATACCCAGTTGACGATTTGGATAGCCCACCTAATATTCTCAAATAAATGGCTTGCTGGCACATCTAAGGCAGCAAGCCTTTTATCATCCTGGAGAAAAAGCCAAAGGCATTTCATCCATTATTCATTTCTTTCAACACTAGATTCCCACCCTGTTGTACAATGAAGGTAACGCTTACATTCCATTTACTTTCCTTACATCATCTGAACACAGGAGGTTCTCATGGGTTTTCTAGAGATTAGTCTATTATTTGAAACAAGGAATCAATTAATCGAGGAAATTTCAGGATTGAACAGTCCCATGATGGATTACAAGGCTTCACCTGAAAGCTGGAGCATCGCCCAAATTTGTCATCATCTATTCCTTTCTGAAACTGTTTTTACCCAGGCCATTGTCCGTGGTTTAAAAGACAGGGACTATAAACAGATCATCCAAAAAGACATCTACTTAACTTCGGATCTGACAAAAAAATTCAAAGCCCCTAAGATGGTGGTACCTTCTCAAGAGCGTTTGGAATTACCAAAGTTACTGGATTGGCTGTTTGAATCAAGGAACCATTTATTGAATGTAATTTTTGAACAGGAAGATCGGAGCATTTTTCGGAGAAAAAAAGCAAAGCATCCACTATTCGGCCATCTTTCTTTAGATCAATGGATCGAATTATTATCCTTACATGAGCAACGGCATATTGAACAAATAAAAAGCATGAAACTCCAATTCGGGTAACCCCGATTGTATCCTAAAAACATCCAGGCCATCACATAAAAAAACCGCCCCTCATCATCCGGTGCGGTTTTCCTTATTAGTTCACTCTTATTCTTTCTCCAACAAACTCTATGGCATTCATGAATTCGGAGACAAAACCTTCCCGGTCGACACCGTGCAGCACATGGACATTTGGCGTTTTGCCACTGCGCCTTGCATAATCCACGACGGTTGTCCCTGCCGTTAAACGACCTTCCAATTCAACTTGCACATAATAGTCCTGTCCCATGAAAAGCTCTGGCTTTATTACATACATCATGGCACAAAGGTCGTGAAAACGTAACACTTCTGCAAAATGGTCTTCGTTAAATGGCGTTTGTTCCGCAACATTCAGGTAGAATGTTAGCATTTGGTACACTTTATCCGAAAAGTCCGTCCCCATATCCAAAATGAGATGGGCTTCTTCCAACGTTACATAGGCTTTATGCGTTACATCCAATCCGCTCATTACGATAGGGACACCTGAACGGAGAACGATTTCGGCTGCATGCGGGTCGACATACGCATTGAACTCAGCGGTCGGTGACATATTGCCGCCGACTGCCGCACCTCCCATCCAGGAAACACACTTGATTTTCGGTTTTACTTCAGGGTGTGCCAACAAAAGAGCTGCCACATTCGTCAACGGGCCTGTAGCAACGATTGTCACTTTTTCCTCACTCGCCATAATGGTCTCTAGCATCGCGAATATGGCTGGACGCTCACTGACCGGCAATGTCGGCTCCGGAAACACAACATTCGCAAAACCACTTTCACCATGAACATCCTCAGCTACTTCTAGCTCACGGAATATCGGGTGCTCCAGTCCCCTGGCTATTTCCACGTCCGCACCAATGTAGCTGAGGAAGGTCCGTGCATTGTAATTCGTTTTATCCTGAGAAATATTCCCTGAACAAGTTGTGACTAAACGTACGTCTATCGCCTCACTTGCAAAGGCAAGTGTCAGCATCATGGCATCATCAATTCCAGGATCTGTATCGATGATGACGGGCATTTTACTCATATAAGAAACCACCTTTTTAATAGTTCACATACTTCTCCCATCAAGGGGCTCATCACCTTTGTGATGCTGCTTTATCTTTTGGGCAACCTTAGAAAAAAGACGTATGTGAACCTGCTTTATACCTTTTTTACAAATTGGGATTTTAACTTCATCGCACCAAAACCATCTATTTTGCAATCGATGTCATGATCGCCTTCCACCAATCGGATACTTTTCACTTTTGTCCCCATTTTCAAGACGGATGAACTTCCCTTGACTTTAAGGTCCTTGATGACCGTTACGGAGTCACCATCGTTCAAGACATTGCCGTTGGCATCTTTAATGGTCTTGATCTCTTCCGTTTCTGATTCTATGGACCACTCATGTGCACACACCGGGCAAACATAGAGGCTTCCATCTTCGTATGTATATTCTGAATGACAGGTTGGACAATTAGGTAAATCGGACATTATTTTCATTCCTCCATTCAACATTGCTCATTCTAATATAACAGCATCTTCCAGGCAATAGGCATTGGAGAAGGGAACCATGCACATATAGTTCCCTTCTTTGGCATTTTGGCCTTATTTAAATTCACCTTTAAGTAAATACACCACATCGAAATCCTTTAACTCATCCATATTGCTTTTTGGATCTTCATAAAAATCACTGGATAGGGAAGTTGCACCTTCCTCATCAAGTGTATAACAAATACTCGCTAGCACCATTTCATCCTTTATGGGAAGGGTTTCTGATATTTTTCCCGTTGTAATCGAAGCCTTTTCAAGATCCCTCTGCTCTGTCACTAAACTGCTAAAACTCGAATGATCACTTTCATCATCACCCTCCGTTTTTATTCCAGCCATGAAGGTAAACTGGTTCTCATTGTCCGGATTTTGGGTTCTGGCGAACATCAATGAACCATTTCCGTAAACCGGAGCAGTAGCATCATTGATCTTTTTACCAACCAATTTACCAGATTCATATTTTTCAATCCAAAAAGAAACTTCTTGATATGTATCATCGATATTGAAATCGAATAAGAATGCGTCACTCGTGGTCAGGGAAAGAATATCCTCTTCCCTATCCGTCAAATCCGCCACCGAGATGGTATTTGTTTGATTACCGGTACATGCCCCCAAAACGATGGCCAGCATGGTCAATAGTGCCGTGTATAAAATCTTCTTCATGCGTTTCCCTACTCCTTTATCAACTAAAATTCACAAAATCTTACACATTATATCATTGACTGAATAATTATGCATTATCTTTCAGAATAGGTACTTTTCCATATGGAACGGGGAGCTGGTTCGTCATCCCTTCCGTAAAAAAAAGCAGCACAGTGTCAACTGTACTGCTTTATACCATAGGCTCGATGATGATTGATCAGATGAATAGTTTAATGGTAAGAATCACTCCGATCGTTATAAAGATCGGTCCCCAAAATTGCATCGGAATGAAGAATAGACTATGTCGGGTTCCCATTTTATAGGCCGTTCCTGTTTCTTGATCGACAAGAACCTTTTCAGAACCACCATTTAGTTTTCTACCCAAAAACCAGACGATGATCCCGGCCACGAATAAACCGATGATTAATGAAGTATCTTCGGGCAGCGACCGGTCAACCGTCATCTCCAAGATCCAACCGAATAAGAACACCAATGGCACCATAATGACAAAAACTAAAAAACCTAGTCCTCTCCATATAATCATGCCTGAGCCTCCCTTTCACCTCCAAGTCGTATATTATATTCACCTCCCAATCAATTTATGGATGGGTTTAACCCTTTATCTTAGATAGGAGTTCCCCAGCAGAACAAATATGTCCCCGCTTTATGGGCATAAAAAAACTCCCTATAAGAAAACAAACGATACATAAGTCGTCGTTTATTAGTACGGGAGATATTCTATAACTATGCTAAATCTCACACTTTTCTCAATTTCATTGAATATCAGTCCCTAGGAGAATCAAGGGCTTGATAGGCCTTCTGGTACTTTCCGCCATCAGCAACCTCTGCATGATATAAAGCCTTAAGGGCAAAATTCTTCTCTAGATTGTGTTCTTTCATCAACACTTTCAATTGCGTTTGTAGTTCCGAGTGTTCTTTCATTAGCTGTTTCATTTGCGTCTTGAAGTACTTCATTATTATCGTTACTTCCTTTCAGGTGCTAAAAACTCACCCATCAAGTATACCATTTACGCATTTTTTCACCAGCAACACTAAAGTTTTCTCAAAAGGGAAAAGTAGTTTCATACTATTGATAACATCACAAAGTTCAATCGTAGTGGCTTTTCTAAAAGAAAATCCAGTAAATGCTATGTTATAATGGATAATAAAAATCACATGAATTCGCATACGATCAAAAGGGGCTGTGTTACATATGAATAATGAACTTATTATGCCAGTTGAAATTTCCATCAAAGAAAAAAAGAAACTCTCACAAGGGAAAGTGATGCAAGTCGTCGTATTCTCACGATGTACGATGATTGAAGTAGAATCATCATTAAATGAAAATTATTATCTCATTTACTATAAGAATAATCTTGTATATGGTGAAAAGGTAGAAAAGATAGAGAAACATTCATTTATCGATAACATACGGAAAATGGGTATCGTCTTACACTCAGACCATCCGTTCCTCTCCGCAATAATCCCCAGCCAAACCGCCACTATTCCAAATAAGAATAAGCTTTTCTCCCAACTTCAAAATCAATATTCCCTCCAGGAAGTAGCCTACATCGCTACGACGCTCGACTCATTTTTCACAAAGAAACAACTGAGCAATGTCATATACAAAATCTTTTACCACTATAGAAGAAACGGCAACTTCATGCAGGCCTTTCAAATCATTAAGATCTTGGCAAACTTCGCTCCCGACCTGAATTCTGCGAGAGAGATTAAAAACTCATTGGAGTTTCATTCCTATATGGAATTTTACACATCCTCGTCACTATCTACCATCCAGGAGAAAGATTCGCTTTTTGTTGAATGGCATTGCTTCAAATATCGCTTACAACCTGATGAAGGAAAAATGTTAGAAGGTTTATTGAGGAAACAGGACTCTTTCTTGACCCTTCTCTTATTCTGGATGGAGAAAGTCGAAAAGTATTCGAAGGTGACTTCCATTGAAGCATATACCACGATGGCCTTGCAATTCGTATCCATGGAAAAGTGGATCGTAACCTTAGACTATTTACACATCAACCCATTTCAGGTGCTACCACAAACCAAATCCATGATTGAAGAGATGCTTCAGGAGGAACACTATGAAACAGCCGCTCTCTATTTAATGAATTTCCTTAATGCCCTACCGGATACCTATGAGGAGATCTTGCATACATTATGGGAACATTTAGATCCGACGTTTATTGCCACCCATATAGATACCTTCATGGTTATGATTCAACAGCTCGTCCTAGAAGATGGCGAGAAGCAATCCGAACAAAGGTTACTACAACTTATTGGTAAATTGCTTGAGACCTATGATCTTAAAGAGGTACATGAAAAGCTGCTGCCCATCCAAAAATCAGCTCCCCATTCTCCGGTGTTCCGGAAAATAAACAAGATGATGACCTTGCTGGATGATCCCGATCAAATGATGGAACTCGGACAATATTATGCAGAGTTTAAGCAATACGATGAAGCCATCGAATGTTTCTCATGGGAGATGGAATTGTACCCGGATGACCCCGCTCCCGTATCGCAGCTGTCCAAAATGTATCAAAACAAAGGGATGGTTAAAGAGGCCTTTGCTTACCATCAAATATTAGATCAAATGAAATAACGTGCAATGAAATATAAAAAGGATTAGAACTCACCCTTCTAATCCTTTTTTATACGGTTTAAGAGTTTATTTAAGAAATAAAGCTCATTTCATATGGCTCGCTTAATTGATCCGAAATATGGAATACTATCCATGTGAGGCTTTGAAGATTTATAAAACGTACACATAATTCGACAAAAAATGCACTATATCGACAAATCTATTTGACATTTAATCCGTTAATGTTTAGAATCTTTATGATATTCAAAAAAAGAATTGAGTGTTTAAAATGAAAACGAACTTATTTCGAAAAAAATCCGTGAATCAACTTTTACAAAATCATGGAAAAGTACAATTACAAAAGACACTAGGAGCGTTTGATTTAATCCTACTCGGTGTCGGTGCCATTGTGGGTACAGGAATTTTCATCCTTCCAGGTACCGTTGCAGCCCAGCATGCTGGACCTGGGATTGTGTTCTCTTTTATCATTGCCGCCTTTGTTTGTGCATTTGCCGCAATGTGCTACTCTGAATTTTCTTCATCCGTTCCAGTTACAGGGAGTGCATACACATACTCCTACATTGTTTTTGGGGAGATCATTGCTTGGCTAGTCGGCTGGTCCCTATTACTTGAATACGGCTTAGCTGTTGCTGCCGTTGCTACAGGCTGGTCATCCTATTTTAGCTCGCTACTTGCCGGGTTTAATATTTTGCTTCCTCACGAAATATCCGGTTCATTTGATCCGGCCAACGGCACATACATTAACCTGCCAGCTATATTGATCATTTTCCTTATTGCCGCCTTGTTGACATTAGGCATTAAAGAATCGACAAAATTCAATACGATTATGGTATGTGTGAAAGTGGCCGTTATTTTACTATTTATTATAGTCGGCGCATTCTACGTTGAACCGACAAACTGGAAGCCATTCACCCCATTTGGTACAAGCGGGGTTCTAAGTGCCGCGGCCTTAGTATTTTTCGCCTATCTTGGCTTCGATGCAGTATCATCTGCAGCCGAAGAAGTTAAAAATCCACAGCGTAACATGCCAATCGGTATTATTGGTTCGCTCTTTATCTGTACCTTATTGTATGTTGCTGTATCCCTTGTATTGACGGGTATGGTTTCTTACACACAGTTAAATGTAAGTGACCCTGTAAGCTTTGCCATGAAAGTGGTTAACCAAGATTGGGTGGCCGGTATTATCTCCATAGGTGCCGTCGTTGGGATGATGACCGTAATCCTTGTTATGCTTTACGGTGGTACTCGCCTAGTATTCGCATTCGGTCGTGACGGCTTACTACCAAAATTATTATGCGAAGTTCATCCGAAACGTAAAACACCAGTAAAAAACACATGGATTTTTGCGACTCTCATTGCCTTATGCGCAGGCTTCGTCCCATTGGATAAGTTAACAGAGCTTGTAAACATGGGTACTCTTTTAGCCTTCACTGTTGTATCAATCGGCGTCATTTACTTACGCAAAAACAAAGACATTCCGAATGATGGATTTAAGGTACCTTTCTTCCCAGCCATTCCAGTCATTTCATTTATTTTATGCATATTCCTGATGACCCAACTATCCGCACACACCTGGATTGCGTGCCTTATTTGGATGATCATCGGTATAATCATTTACTTTACTTACGGTAAAAAGCACAGTATTTTGAACAAATAACAAATATGGCTGTTGCAGTGTGGACGTTCACATCTGCAGCAGCCATTTATTTTTGGAATCATACATGACCAATCAACTACGCACTTTCGCACACGGAAATTGATGGAATTTCTACCAATTAGTGAAGATCGCCTACAAGCGCAAAAAAACTAGACACCCTGTGTGCCTAGCTTTTCCATCATTTATTGAAAGTAATGTTCTCTGTACCTTGTCCCAGATTAATGGTCGTTTCCCTTGGCTTTGTTTCGGCTATCACGTTCCCGTTTCTGAAGGAATAGCGTACCATGGCCTGTTTACGGACTGCTTCGTATTCATTTTCTGCCGCTAAAACAATGAAGTTGGCAGGTTTTCCCGCCTCGATTCCATAGTGGTCCTCGATTTGCAAGGTTTTTGCACTATTGGCGGTAATTAAATCGATGGAATTGACGATTTGCTCGTAACCCATTAGTTGAGAAGCATGAATGCCCATATGCAGCACTTGCAGCATGTTTCCCGTTCCTAGTGGATACCATGGGTCGAATATGTCATCGTGACCAAAGCATACGTTTAGTCCTGCTTCCTGTAATTCTTTGACACGTGTTAAGCCTCTTCGTTTCGGATATGTATCGAATCTTCCTTGAAGATGAATATTCACCAATGGATTAGATACGAAGTTAATGGACGAAAGCTTCAATAAGCGAAACAACTTATAGGTATAGGCATCATTATACGAACCCATTGCCGTCGTATGGCTGGCTGTCGTTCGTGTACCTAGTCCCCGCTCGTAAGCTTCTTTTGCGACGACTTCGACAAAACGTGATTGCTCGTCATCGATTTCATCACAATGTATATCCACGAGGCGATCGTATTTTTCCGCTAAATCAAACGCAATCTTCATCGATTCCACGCCATATTCGCGAGTGAACTCAAAGTGGGGGATGCCCCCTACAACATCGGCCCCCATTTTTAGCGCTTCTTCCAGTAATCCCGTTCCATTCGGATAAGAGAGAATTCCTTCCTGTGGAAAAGCCACTAACTGCAAATCAACGAAATCCGACATTTCTTCTTTTACTTCGAGCATGGCTTTTAGTGCCGTAAGTTCCGGATCGGTCACATCGATATGTGTACGGACATGCTGGATTCCTTGAGCGATTTGCCATTTTAAAGCCGTTTTTGCCCTGGTTTTCACATCTTCATTCGTCAAAGATTCTTTTCGTTGGGACCACCGCTGGATTCCTTCAAATAACGTCCCACTTTGGTTCCACTCTGGCTCTCCTGCCGTCAACGTCGTGTCAAGGTGGATATGCGGTTCAATAAAGGGAGGGAGAACAAGTGACCCCTCCACATCATAAATCGGCTGATTCAACTCGTTCTCAACGTTCTCATTAAGGCTCTGCGTAACCGATTCTATCATTCCTTCTCTGACGACAATATTCCAAAGACCTTCTTTTCCTCTTAATTTAGCATGTTTAATAAGCATCTGACTGTACACCTCTTCTTAGTATTTTGTTGATAGGTACATATTTCATCAAGGCAACATACAGGATGATGGTCCCGATTAGAGCATTAATTGGCACGATGCCAGGTGCGAACTGGGCCAAAGCGACGCCTCCTGCCCAAGCAATCATCGATAACCAATTGACCTTTTTGAAAGACATCTCTTCGAATTTCCCATATTTTCTACGTTTCACGATAAAGTAGTCTGCTAAAATGATGGCCCCAATGGACGGGACTGCTGCTCCTAGTACATTCAAAAAACCGACGAAATTAGTATACAGCCACATTGCTAGCAATGTGCCGATGATTCCATTAACCACGACAAGTTTCTTCTTGGAAATTTTCGTAACATTGGCAAATCCCAATCCCGAAGCGTATAGCGCATTATCATTCGTTGTCCAAATATTCAGTCCCAATACAATGATTGCCGGCAAAATCAGCTCTTGCAAGAACATGACTTCAGAAATATCCGAAACACCGTACGTCATTGCCCCAATCGCCCCGAATATGAACATAAGTGAATTGCCTAGAAAAAAGGCAATCACCGTTGCGACAACGGCTGACCGGGTCGTCTTGGCAAAGCGGGCAAAGTCTGGCGTCAAGGTACCCCCGCTGATGAATGAACCAATGCAGATGGTTAAGGCAGCGCCCACTCCCATCATTTCAGTAGGCTGATAATCTAATAACCCCTGAAACCCACCGATTGTTTCGGTTGCCTCAAATACCGAGTAGCTACCCAGAATGGCAATGGCCGGCACAGCAACGAACCCTAACAGCACGAGTGCCTTAATTCCATAGATGGCTGATATCGTCATCATTATTCCGAAACCCAAAATCAATAGATAGATATTAATCCCTGTTGCCTTTTCGACCGGAACCGCGAACATCGCTACCCCCACTCCAAACCAACCTACTTGCGTTAACCCCAGCAATAAGGAGGGCACATAAGAGCCTTTATCACCAAAGGCATACTTTGCAAGCAGATGTGTAGAAAGGCCGGTCTTCGCGGCAATATGGGCCAACGCCCCCGTATACAGGCCCAGCACACAATTGCCCGCCAATACGATGAGAAGGAATTGAACCAATGTTAATCCCGTTCCCAATTCCCCTCCCGACCACATGCTTGCCGAGAAGAAAGTGAACCCCAGCATAATGGATAGAATCTTCCAAAAATTATTACGATTTCCTTGCGGTACAGCTTGCCATGAAAACTCTGCATCTACTTTTCCCATAACGTTTCCTCCATTTTTAAACTGATACCCACAAAGAAAAAAGAGGTCTATTGTCATCAACCGACAATAAACCTCTTCTGCATTATGACGAGTAGTAGTAGCCAGGCAAAAAATGCATGGACGTCTCCCACATCATAAAAATCCGTTGTCCTTGTCAGCCTCACGGGACTGAATTAAAGATACCAATATTTGATTATTAACATTATTCCAAAAAAGAGACGGTAAGTCAATACTAATTTTCTATGCGATTCCTTTACAAACCAAAAAGGACTACATACAGAGACTCAAATGAAATTCAAACATGGGTGTTTTTTTCAGGAAATGGATGTCACCTTTTGTAACTAGATCCCACCCTAAATCTCTTTCTCCTCTAGAACCTTAAATGAATTTACTATATACTTTCATTAAATTGATGAAAAGCGTGGTGACCCTTACTTGTTTAAACTATTGTTAATTGAAGATGATACAACATTATTCAATGAGATTAAAGATAGATTGGCACAATGGTCCTATGATGTATATGGAATCAACGATTTCAGTAAGGTGATGCAGGAATTCACTGCCATTAAACCCGACTTGGTCCTCATCGATATCCAATTGCCAAAATTCGACGGGTTCCATTGGTGCAGGATGATTCGCACCCACTCGAACGTACCCATTCTCTTTTTATCATCACGCGATCACCCGACCGACATCGTGATGTCCATGCAGTTTGGGGCGGATGATTTCATCCAGAAACCCTTTCATTTTGATGTACTGATTGCCAAGATACAAGCGACGCTTCGTCGTGTCTATAATTACAATACAGAAAAGATCGAACTAAAAACCTGGTGCGGCGCCACCTTGGATTATGAGAAGAATACAGTTGTAACCGAGACAGGAACAATCGAGCTGACAAAGAATGAAGTGTTCATCCTAAAAAGGCTGATTGAACAGAAGAATAAAATAGTGAGCCGCGATGATTTAATCAATAGTTTATGGAATGATAAGCGCTTTATCAGCGATAATACCTTGACGGTCAATGTAAATCGATTGAGGAAAAGGCTCGATGAGGTGGGGTTGGGACAGTATATCGAAACAAAAGTGGGACAAGGTTACATTGCGGTCGAAGAGGATCATGTATGATTAAGAAATTTATATGGGAAAGGTTTAGCTGGATTACTTTCTACATCCTCTTTCACTTATTCATCATATTCGTCGCCTATCTTGATTCGGCCATTCCTTTATCCCCCATTCTCTACATGGTCTTTTTATCATTCATCATGTTCATAATCTTTTTGGTGGTCCGCTACCACAAGGAAACGAAATTCTATCGAAGTTTAGTGGAACGGGAAGATAATTTGGATGTAAGCCAATTAGCAGAACCGGGAAGCCCTTTTGAAGTAATCATCGAGCGTAGCATCAGCAATCAAATCGAATACCTGAAACGGACGGCTTCATACGGACAAATGACATTGGAGCAGGAAAAGGACGAACTATTATCTTGGATTCATGAAGTGAAGACGCCTTTGACGGCCCTACGTTTAATGATTGATCGCATACAAGATGAAGAACTCAAATCCCATATGACGTATGAATGGCTCCGTATCCACCTTTTGCTTGATCAACAGTTGCATCAACGGCGGCTACCCTTCATGGAAAATGATCTATATATCGGTAACGCCGATTTGGAAGGGATTATTTTCGACGAGATTAAGACGTTACAATCTTGGTGCATGCAAAAAGGGATTGGATTCGATATCCAATTGGAAAAAGCCGAGTGCTTAAGCGATAGTAAATGGGTCGCATTCATTATTCGGCAACTATTGACCAATAGCATCAAATATAGTGAAGGATCCGATATTTTGATACAGAGCCACGAATCCAATGGACAAACGATCCTTGAAGTGAAGGATGCTGGCCGCGGCATCGACCAAAGGGACCTTCCCCGCATTTTTGATAAAGGATTCACATCAACGACCAATCATCAAGACCACGGGGCGACGGGAATGGGGTTATACTTAACCAAGAAAGTGGCGGATTCCTTATTCATCGAGATAACCGTCCGTTCCACCCCCGGAATGGGGACCACTTTCATCCTGACTTTCCCGCAAAAAAATCAATTCGTTAAATTCCTTAGCATGTGACAAAGATGTCACATGCTTTTGTTCTTTGTTCGGCCAATCGAAGGAAAAGAAAGGGAAAGGCTTTTATAATGAAGATATCGAAATAAAGGGAGTGTATTGGAATGAATATACTAGAAGCGAAAAAGATCCATAAAAGCTACGGCAATAAATTCAATAAACAAGAAGTCTTGAAAGGCTTGGATATCAACATACACGAAGGGGAATTCGTCAGTATAATGGGAGCGTCCGGTTCAGGAAAAACCACGCTTCTGAATGTCCTTTCCTCGATTGATAAGATCAGTAATGGAACCATCATCATCGAAGGAAAAGAAATTTCCGGCATGAAAGAAAAGAAGCTGGCTGAATTTCGTAAGAATCACCTAGGATTCATCTTCCAGGATTATAACTTATTGGACACTCTGACGGTCAAGGAAAATATTCTATTACCATTATCAATCACCAAAACGCCGAAAAAAGAAGCCGAGCAAAAGTTCGAAACACTCGCAAATGAACTTGGCATATATGAAATCAAGGACAAATATCCGAATGAAATTTCCGGCGGCCAAAAACAGCGTACCTCTGCGGCACGGGCCTTCATCCATGAACCAAGCATCATTTTTGCCGATGAGCCGACAGGCGCCCTTGATTCAAAAGCCGCTTCCGATTTATTGAACAAGATGAGCGAATTGAACAAAAAGCGTAATGCCACCATCATCATGGTTACGCATGACTCAGTGGCAGCCAGTTACTGTAGCCGCGTCATCTTCATCAAAGATGGACAGATCTATTCTCAATTGAATAAAGGGGAAGAAACGAGACAATCCTTCTTCAGAGATATCATGAAAACACAAGGTGTACTAGGAGGGGTGCATAATGAGCATTAATCAACTCATCTTTCGCAGTCTGAAAAAGAACCTGAAGAATTATTATCTATACGTTTTCGCTTTGGTCTTCAGTGCCTCCCTTTATTATGCCTTTGTTACCTTGCAATACGATCCGTCAATGGATCAAGTAAGTGGGGGGATTAAAGGGGGAGCTGCCATTCAAGCAGCCTCCGTCCTGTTGATTGCCATCGTTTCCATCTTTCTTTTATATGCGAATAGCATTTTCATTAAACGTCGCAGCAAGGAAATTGGCTTATTTCAATTAATAGGCATGACCAAAAACAGGATTTTCCGCATCCTGAGCGTCGAAAATTTAATCCTGTATTTCTGTTCCGTATTCCTGGGAATATTCGTAGGGTTTGCGGCTTCAAAATTGATCATCATGATATTATTCAAGCTTACGGGAGTCCAGGCGATCGCCGCCCTTCACTTTACCATGCAACCATTCATTCAGACACTTATCGTATTCAGTATCATCTATCTATTCATCATGTTGATGAACTTTGGTTTCATCAAAAGACAGACCATCTTATCACTTTTTAGGGTGACTTCGAACACGGAAGGAAAAGTGAAGAGGGTTTCGATTTTTGAAATGATCCTTGGGATAGCTGGAATCATTCTTATCATTGCTGGCTATTATGTTTCAACGAAGTTATTTGATGGTTCTTTCTCTCAGGCGAATTCCCTTTTAATAGCCATGCTATTCATTCTGGGGTCCGTCATCATCGGAACCTACCTATTTTATAAGGGATCGGTGTCTTTCCTCTTTAATATTGTCCGCAAGAGGAAGAATGGATACCTGAATATCAATGAAGTGCTGTCGCTTTCATCCATCATGTTCCGGATGAAATCCAATTCCGTTTTACTGACCATCATCACGACCGTTTCCGCTCTTGCAATCGGATTATTATCCTTGACCTATATCTCCTATTACTCATCGGAGAAAATGGCCACAGCCTATGTACCTAATGACTTTTCCCTGTCCAATGGCGAGGATTCAAACAAGTTAAAAGAGGCATTGGCAGCAAAATCAATCGGATATAACGAAAATAAGATAGAGGTCATTCGGGCAAAGGTCAATATAAAAGATATACTGGATAGCACCATAGAAGAAGCGGGCTTTGACCCGAATATCATGAATCTTACCATTGTCAGTGATCGGTCGGTGAAGAGGATCGATGTCACACCGAAAGAGACCATCTTTAGCGGGTATAGTCCAACGCTACAGAGTTTAACATCTCTTAAAGATTCCGGGAAAATCGAATTGAAGGGAAAAAACATGAGCATTCCCCAAAACTATTTAGGGCCAGAAGATGACTCCATCCTTCCCTATTATTTAACGAATGGCGGAATGCCAGTAGCCATTGTGGATCAAGCAGTTTTTGACCGTCTGAAAAAAGATTTGGACCCTGAACTCCAACTGGATTCTCCCGTTTATTATGGGATTGACTTAAAGAATAAGGGTGATATCGAAAAGGCGAATGAGATTTTCGATACGATTTCCTTCCAGGATAAAGAATATAGTGGTTCACAATACCAAGAACTGCAAAGTATAAAAATAAACATGGGTCTTACGATGTTCATCGTCGGCTTTTTAGGATTAACGTTCTTGATCACATCAGGATGCATCCTTTATTTCAAACAGATGGATGAGAGCGAAAATGAAAAAGCGAACTATACCATTTTACGAAAACTTGGTTTCACACAAGGTGATTTGTTAAAAGGGATTCAGGCCAAACAGGTCTTCAACTTTGGGATTCCTCTAGTCGTTGGGTTATTCCATAGCTATTTTGCCGTTAAATCCGGCTGGTTCTTCTTTGGTACGGAAGTCTGGACACCCATGATCATTGTCATGGTCCTCTATACGATACTGTACTCGATCTTCGGTATCCTTTCCGTTTTCCATTACAAAAAGGTGATTAAGGAATCCCTTTAAATACACGCAAAAAGCTCCAGCCCATATGGGGACTGGAGCTTTCTGCATGTCTTATCGCGTCATCATCTGTTGAACGATTTCCCTATTACGTCTTTTGAATATTTCATTATGTGAAGAAACCATTCCCACCTTGTGCGCATCAGGCTGGATGAACTGTTTCGCTTGATTGACTGCATTTGCGGCATCCTGGAAGGTACCCGCTATTAAGTTCACTTTCCCATCATACTGAAGAATATCCCCTGCGGCATACATCCCTTCTACAGAGGATTCGCTGGTTGCATTGCCTGCAATATAATAATGATCGGTCATATCCACCTTCACTTCACTGTTTTCCAGGAGCGAGGCATCACGCTCATACCCATGGTTGATAATCACTTCATCGATTGATAAATGGGAAACCTCCCCTGTTTCATGACTCGTTAGTTCTACACGTTCAATGACTTCATGATTGGTACAAGCGACCAGTTTTGTAATGGACGTATTGAACAGGCATTCCGCAGAACTTTTCATCAATTGGCTTATCTGTGATTCATGACCCGCCAATGCATTTTTTCTATAGGCCACATAGACCTTTTTGGCGATAGGCTCCAATTCATTCGCCCAATCGATAGCAGAATTCCCGCCACCTGAAATGATTACCGTTTTATCCTTGAATCGTTCTAAGGACTTTACCGTGTAATTCAGATTGAACACTTCATAACGCTCTGCCCCATCGATTTCCAGCTTTTGTGGATTCAATATCCCGCCACCGACGGCCACGATGATCGTTTTCGAATAGTGCATGCCGCCGGAAGACGTAAGCAAGACAAAAATCCCCTCTTCATCCCGCTTGATCGACTCCACCTTTTCATTCAATACCACCGTTGGATTAAAGGTTAATCCCTGTTCCACAAGTTGATCAATTAACTTAGCTCCCGTAATAGGTGTCTGTCCCCCAACATCCCAAATCATCTTCTCAGGATATACATGGATCTTCCCACCTAATTGTGGCTGATATTCAATGATCTTTGTCTTCATTTCTCTTAACCCACTATAAAAAGCGGAATAAAGGCCAGCAGGCCCTCCCCCAATTACGGTTACATCATAGACATCGTACTGTTTCACTCATGACCACTCCTCGGAAACCAAATGTAATTGATTCTCATTCTCATAAATTAAATGTACACTCTTTTCTTCTTTTTTACAATTTTATCTACTAAAGTTCTTTTCTCTTTTTTTACTTGGGTCGTCGCTTACACCTGTTGCACCTTGGGCTCAGATTGTACGTGATAAGGAGATTCATAGGATGCAGAACCGCTTCTTTTTGTAATTTTTCGATTTATTTAAAAATAAAAGCTTTGACTTAATGATGAAAATGATGTAAATTACCAATGGGCGAACAATTTCATAAAAAAATATTACAACATTCGTATATAGAGGTGTAAACAATGGAAAATGTGTTTGATTACGAAGATATTCAATTAATTCCCGCTAAATGTATAGTCAATAGTCGGTCGGAATGTGATACTACTGTAAAGTTAGGTAAACATACCTTCAAGTTACCTGTGGTACCTGCGAATATGCAGACCATTATAGATGAGAAAGTCGCTACATCCTTGGCTAAGAATGGGTACTTCTATATCATGCATCGTTTTGAACCAGAAAAGCGCAAAGCTTTTATTCAAGATATGCATGCGTGTGAGTGTATCGCTTCCATCAGTGTCGGAGTCAAAGAAGAAGAATATGGGTTCATACAAGAATTGGCTGAAGAGCGTATTGTACCGGACTACATTACGATAGATATCGCGCATGGCCATTCCAATGCTGTAATCAATATGATCCAACATATCAAACATCACTTACCTGATAGTTTCGTAATTGCAGGTAACGTCGGTACTCCAGAAGCCGTAAGAGAATTGGAAAATGCCGGGGCGGATGCAACAAAAGTTGGAATTGGACCAGGTAAGGTTTGCATCACGAAAATCAAGACAGGATTTGGTACGGGTGGCTGGCAGTTAGCAGCCGTACGTCTATGTGCAAGGGCCGCAAGTAAACCGATTATTGCGGACGGTGGCATTCGTACACATGGGGATATTGCGAAATCTATTAGATTTGGTGCCACTATGGTGATGATTGGTTCATTATTTGCAGGCCATGATGAATCTCCAGGCGAATTGGTTGAGAAAGATGGAAAGATCTATAAAGAGTACTTTGGTTCAGCTTCAGAGTTTCAAAAAGGTGAAAAGAAGAATGTAGAAGGCAAGAAAATGTTCGTCGAGCACAAAGGTGCGTTAAAAGACACATTAAAAGAAATGGAACAAGATCTTCAATCCTCCATTTCTTATGCTGGTGGAACGAAATTAGAAGCGATTCGAACTGTAGATTATGTCATCGTGAAAAATTCAATTTTTAATGGTGATAAAGTTTATTGATCATTCAACCCATACAAAAAACGGTGCAGCAGCTAGGCGTTGCACCGTTTTTTCTTATTCAATTCACAAATAGATACAATTTTTTATCATGATCATCAAGCGTTCGCTGGCTCTTTTCCGTAAAATCCATCCATTTCACTTTTTTACATCTTTCTTCTAACCGGGCGTTCAGCTCTTCTTCGATCTCACACATGAACCGAATGATTTCTTCATAAGGCATGTTAAAATGTCGGGCCGCGAGTCGCGGCGGAGAATGCTTCACTAATAATCTCATAAATTGATCGACCGTTTCCGCTTTTGAAGCCAGGTAATCTTCTTCATACACGATAAATTCATATACTTGCCGCTTCATGCCCGTAAGTCTGGACACTTCGTCCCGCAATAGAAACTCCATTAATCTTTCGTTCATATGCTCTACCTCGTATATGGTTATATTTCAATTCTAAAAGAATCATCTTGAAGTGTACTTCCTTACAAACCATCAAGTTCATCTCATACTCTATGATAATGGTACTGTAAATATCATAGTATATGTTGGTTGCCGATGAAAGGTTATCTTCACAAAAGGACATGATCGTTTAGAAGTGGAGTGAATTTTTCCCTTACCCATGAATATTCCTTGGAATTTTTGACAAAATAAAGGCATGCTTTCATTCTACCCTGAAATTCATTTATTTTTGAATTTAAATGAATATTTTGGTTAAAAAAACTATATAATAGATGTAATATTTAGTTAATTCTAAAATTTGGTATGGAATTTAGATATGTATAGGGGTAAAATAAAGCATATGGCATCTTGTTTTTTCTTAATGTTTCCGAGGAGTTAAAGGGTGGGTATAGTACGTACATAGTGGCAGCTGAAATGCTGTCCGACATATCGGTTGTTTTCATTTGTTCAGAATAACAATGAAAAGAATAGGAGTGATTTTGTTTGAAACCTTCAACAAATCGCATGTTAACCCGTATTAAATCCGTTTATATGTTCATTAGTAACAACGGTACGGTTTCTACTCAAGAGCTTGTAGAAGAATTTGGCATCACTCCTCGAACAGTGCAACGCGATTTAAATGTCCTAGAGTACAATGACCTTGTTCAAAGCCCAAGCCGTGGTGTTTGGACAACAACAAGCAAAAAAGTGAAGATGTCATCTTAAAAAAAGAATGACCACCCGAACAAAATCGATATGTAAAAAGTAATTTGAGGCGGACTGCTAGTCCGCCTCATTTTTTGTTATTTATTCAGCAGGCTGACCTGCCTTCAGCTGTTCAAGTTCTTCTGCCGTTAACTCCCGGTATTCCCCAAGCTCAAGATCCTCGTCTAGTTGCAGGCTTCCCATCGAAAGACGCTTCAGATATACGACTTTCTTTCCGACAGATTCAAACATCCGCTTCACTTGATGGAACTTCCCTTCCATTATCGTCAACTCGATATCAGAAGTCAGGCCCGATTTTAAAATGTTCAATTCGCCTGGTTTCGTTTCATACCCATCGTCCAGGGTGACACCGTTACGGAATGCTTCAATATCCCGTTCCGTGACTTCACCATCAATGACCGCAAAATATGTTTTCGGCACATGTTTTTTCGGGGATAGCAGCTGGTGTGCAAGCTTGCCGTCATTCGTGATCAACAATAGCCCCTCTGTATCTTTATCCAATCTGCCGACCGGGAATGGTTCAAAGACCGCGTCCTCCGGCTCAAGGATGTCGATGACCGTCTCTTGGTGTTTGTCTTCCGTTGCCGACAATACGCCCGGAGGCTTATTCATCATTAGGTAAATGAATTCTCTATATTCAACCCGTTCGTCATGAACTGTTACGATTTCAACATCAGGGTTCACCTGTTCCTTCGCGTCCTTCAATATCCGGTCGTTGACCTTCACGGCTCCGGACTTCAGGAGCTTCTTCACTTCTTTCCTGCTTCCGTACCCAATATTGGATAAAATCTTATCAATTCTCATTGTTTCCTCCTAAAGCCTTTTCAGTAAAAAGCCTTGCCCATTTTCATGACAGGCAAGGCCAATATATTTAAATCAGGGGATAATATAACATTACCCTTTTTCTTACATTTAAAACACAATCTTTTTATAATCCCAACTTCTTCTTCAACCTATCAATCCTCGTACCGAATAGGCGATGGGCAAGTTTGCTCTTCAAGGAGAGCGCCGCGTAGATCAGTGCCCCAAAAATCGCACATACGGCGGAAATCAAGATTGCCTGGAATCGGCCTTCCGAAGTTAACCAAAGGGATAACAAGCTGTGCAGACCCCAAACGGCAAGTCCCATTATCGCGGAAAAAGTCGCCATCAAGACGGTCCTTCTTATCGTAAGGCTGTAACGATAGCCCGTAAAGTAGGAGATGACGTACAAATTCAATAGGACTGCGGCCAGATAGCCCAGTGCCGTCGCATATACGGAACCTTCCGTTTCAAATAATTTGATCATCGGAATGTTCAAGCTCAACTTCACCAAAAATCCGACTAGCAAACTGAGCACCGTGTATTTTTGCTGATTGATACCTTGTAATACAGCAGCAGAAATCGAAAAGAGCGCAAATAGAACCGACACGGGCGCATAAGCCTTAAGCACACTAATCCCAAGCAAATCGTGACTGTAAAAGGCACTATAAATCGGATCAGCAAGCACCGACATCCCAACGACCGCCGGAATGGTTATGAATAATAAGATTTGAAAAGCCTGATCAAGCTGGCGGGTGAACTCGGTTTGATCCTCGCTTACAAAAGCTTTCGTCACCGTTGGCAATAACGCCATCGAAAATCCGGTAGCAAGTGTCATCGGAATCACGACAAGCTTTTGGGCATATACGTTGAGAACCCCTAGTGCCTCCTCGGCCACATGCAGTAAGCCAATCGAAGACATTGCCCTGTTGAAGGTCATCAAGTCCGCGAATTGGAACAGAGGCATCGCGATCCCGACAAAGATGAATGGAATCGATGATAAGAAAATCTCTTTATAAATCTGGATCAAAGAGATGGACATCGTCCCCCGGTCTCTCTCCTTCAAGCTGTCCAAATACGGTTTTTGTTTCTTCCAATACCAAAACAAAACGACTAAACCGCCGAGTGCTCCGACAGTCGCCGCAAATGTTGCGATCTGGATGGCTCTCACCAATTCACCGTCAAGGACATGCAGGACAATATACACACCGGCCAGTAGAAATACGATTCGGACGATTTGTTCGACGACCTGGGAAATCGCCGTTGGCTCCATGGCTTCATGCCCTTGGAAGTACCCGCGGATGATGCTCATGAATGGCACAAGGATCAAAGCGAAGCTGATCGCCCGTATGACAGAGGTGATATCGCTCACGCTGTTCTTATTGACGCCAAGCATGGTAGTGAAAACCGGTGCCATTGTAAAAAGCACCACAAAGGCGAGGAACCCGGTGATCATCATTAACTTCAAGCTCGATTTGAATAGCTTCTCCCCCACTGCATATTCCTCGAGCGCATTATACTTCGATATAAATTTAGAAACGGCAAGCGGCATGCCAGCCGTGGCGAAACTAATGAATATCGTATAGGGAACATATCCATATTGATAGAGTGTGGCCCCTTTATTTCCAACCATATGTTCAAATGGGATGACGTAAAATAAACCAAGAACCTTGGAAATAATCGCTCCCAGGGTTAATATAAAAGCCCCTTTTAAAAACTTAGACGACATTTTATCCCTTCCTGCCTCTTTCAGTTACGTTTCACACGCTCTTTATCTTAACATAATAAAGGATTTTTTCTATAGAAAACTACACTCAAGTTTATCGTTTTCACGGATTTTATACAAACAAATCATTCCTTTTTATTGTAGTTCGCATTCTGACAGGGTCTTGCTATATAATGAAGAGACTGAAAAAAATAAAGGCGTGATCATTTTGAAATATGATGTAATAGTAATTGGCGGTGGCCCTTCCGGATTGATGGCAGCCATTGCGGCTGGCGAAAAAGGTGCCCACGTATTATTAGTGGATAAAGGCGAGAAATTAGGCAGGAAACTAGCGATATCAGGTGGCGGGCGCTGCAACGTGACGAACAGGCTCTCCATCGATGAAATCATTCAGCATATCCCTGGAAACGGGCGATTTTTATATAGTGCGTTTTCTGAATTCAACAATGAAGACATCATACAGTTCTTCGAAAAGTTAGGCGTGGCCCTAAAGGAAGAAGATCATGGAAGGATGTTCCCGGTCAACGATAAAGCACAAAGCGTTGTCGATGCCCTATTGACGCGCCTGGCCGATTTGAAGGTGAAGATCTATAAGAATTCCCCTGTCGCTGAGGTTCTCTATGATAATGGGAAAACGAGCGGCGTTCGCTTGAAAGATGGTCAAATCTTCGAAACGGATGCGGTCGTGATTGCCGTCGGGGGGAAATCAGTCCCGCAAACAGGCTCAACCGGTGACGGCTATGCTTGGGCACGTAAGGCCGGACATACAATCACCGAGCTGTTCCCAACGGAAGTCCCGGTCCTAAGTAATGAAACATTCATTAAAGAAAAGACGCTACAAGGGCTCGCACTTCGAGATGTTTCATTAAGCGTACTGAACCCCAAAGGCAAAACGTTGATTACGCATAAAATGGACATGCTCTTTACGCACTTCGGAGTATCTGGACCAGCCGTTCTTCGGTGCAGCCAATTCGTCGTCAAGGCGATGAAAAAGTGGAACCTCGCTGAAGTGACGATGAAAATCGATGCCCTTCCGGAGCGGAACAAAGAAGAAGTCTTCCAAGATATCGCAAAGGAAATCAAGTCCGAACCGAAAAAGGCAATTAAAAACACGTTAAAAGGACTTGTACCGGAACGGTATCTCCACTTCTTGCTGGAACGGAGCGGAATCGACCTTCAAGAACAAGGTGCGACGATCTCCAATGAAAAAATCCGCCGCTTCGCCGAACTATGTAAGGACTTCCAATTCGGTGTCCATGGCACCCAGTCGATTGAAAAGGCCTTCGTAACGGGTGGCGGTGTATCCGTCAAAGAAATCCAACCTAAGGAAATGGCCTCCAAACTAATGGACGGGCTGTATTTCTGTGGCGAGATTTTGGACATCCACGGATACACGGGTGGCTATAACATCACTTCAGCATTAGTGACCGGTCGACTTGCCGGCATGAATGCTGCATTATATGCTCGTTCATAGAATGTAAAGAGGCTGATCCCGTTCGTTACGGGATCAGCCTCTTTTGAGTAGCTATGATTTGTCCTTGATAGGAATTCAACCACAAATGGCCATTATTCAACCACAACGCCGATTTATTCGACCACGCCTACCCTTAATTCAACCACGATTCGCGTTTTTTTCAACCACGATCCATATTCCATCCCTCGGCTTCCTCAGGGTGATGGCGGTACACCTCAAGGTCGACCTTGCCATGTTCTGTGATGTTAATCCCTTCACTCTCTAGCAAGAAGATTTGTTGGGAAGCCAGCCCTTCCTGTTTTAAGCCAATTTCACCCTTCGCATTGATCACCCGATGCCAAGGAAGGTTATATTTCTTGCTGCTTGAATGAAGAATGCGGACGACTTGCCTTGCACCGCGCGGGTGTCCAGCCAGTTGGCCGATTTGCCCATACGTCATGACTTTCCCAGGGGGAATATGTTGTATGATACCGATTACCTCTTCAGTAAAGCGCTCCAACTATCTCACCTCTGCCTGGTTTAATTAGCTATGATTGTGCACGTTTCATCCGTCATGAACACGCCATGGTGCTTCATTAACATGGATTTCAGTGTCGGGGTCAGCCTACATTCATCATAGGCACAAACAGAAACCATGCCCTTTTTTGCAATGATTTGATTGACGCCCTTTTCATATTCGCTAATGCTCTCGAACACGACTTCCTCACTTCCCCCCCATTCAACGTGGCCCCAGGTTTGCAGGGAAACATCATTCGCCATGTATCCCTCCACATTCCTTAAAAAATAATCGACCATCGTGTTAGGATGAAAATCTCCTTCAAAGCAGTAAAAATCAAAATTATTAATATGGTGCACTTTCTTCAGCTGTTCGTCATTTAATTGTCCTTGTAATTTCTTATATACGAAAGGAAAGATCCGATCATTTTCGACGACCATTATATCGTTTCCCTGTTCAACACCGGAAATAATGAATAGGGTTTCGTTATGAATATAAGTCTCCAGTTCATCGAAACAGTAGAACACATGGCCTCCGTTTGATTTCTTTAGTTCTTTCATGAGTTGCTTCATATTGTTATCCAAAATGGATCTCCCCTTTTAATACACCATCACACTGTATTACGTCTAACTTTACCTATTCTCTTCGCAGAAGACAAATCCCTTGAACAGTATGGCCTGTTTTTTACATGTAAAAAAACCGACACCAAGTCATATGGGTCGGATTTCACCTTTTTTTATAAATGATCATCGCACTAAAACAATAAATCTGTTCATGTTCCTCTTCACCGGTCGTGGCGACATTGTATTTAATATCGACGATTTGACTATCACGGATATCGACGAGAAAGTCATTCATCTCCTCTTCCAAATCCTTTTCATGCTCATAATCAAACAACTTCACTTGAATCATTGGCTTTCCCCTGCCTTTTTAACGTTTGATGGTTATTGAGCAGGGTGCCCATTTTATTCATGGATTATACGTGTTACTTATAATAGTAAAGCCACCGCTTCATTGCCGACTTCTTCAGTAGAACTATTTCCTCCCATATCAGGAGTGAGCACCTTTTTATCGACCATCACTTGTTCAATGACACCCAGCACCTTCTTGCCCCAATCTTCATGACCGAAGAAATCAAGCATCTGGCTCGCAGACCAAATGGCGGCAAGCGGATTGGCGATGCCTCGCTGCGCTATATCCGGTGCAGAACCATGGATGGGTTCGAACATGGACGGATACGCTCGTTCAGGATTTAAATTGGCCCCGGCAGCCAGCCCCATCCCTCCAGCAATGGCGGCTCCTAAATCGGTGATGATGTCACCGAACAAATTGGAGGTGACGACGATTTGAAACCTTTCAGGCTGTTTGACAAAGAACATGCTCGCCGCATCAACCAGGTAAGAATGCGTTTCCACTTCCGGATATTCCTGTCCAATTTCCTCGAACACCTCATCCCAAAAAACCATCGAATAATTCAAGGCATTCGCTTTACTGATGCTCGTTAGCGTTCTTCCCGACTTCCGTGCCAATTCATAGGCGTAACGGATAATCCGTTCCGTACCTTTACGGGAAAAGACACCTGTCTGTAACACCACTTCCTCTGGCTTTCCTTTAAATAGCCAATCCCCTGCACCGGCATATTCTCCCTCGCTGTTTTCGCGGATGACCACCATATCGATTTGGTCGTGAGTCACATCCTTCAGTGGACAAGGCGCACCCTTCAGCAACTTAATGGGACGGACATTCACGTATTGATCGAATTGCTTCCTTATTTTCAATAACAGTTCCCGTAAGGAAATATGATCCGGAACACCAGGATAACCGACTGCCCCAAGATAGACGGCCTCGAATTCCTTCAACCGTTCCAGCCCATCATCAGGAAGCATCTTCCCATGCTCCAGATAATATTCGCACCCCCATGGAAAATAGGTGAATTCAAACGAAAAGTCGCCCGCTAATTCAGCTACTTTATTCAATACTTTTATACCTTCATCAATTACTTCAGGACCAATTCCATCTCCCGAGATGACCGCTACTTTATGTACATGCACTTGACAGATTCCCCTTTGTCTATATATTCTGACTTAAACATCCTTATTTTAACATATCCCCAGAAAAAAGAGCCCTCCGAAAGAAGGGCCCCACTCATTTAGCTCGGAAATATGCACGTCTTTCCGCATACCCCTTACACTGTGCACAAACATGTATCTTTTTTCGATCTTCGTTCAGATAGGTCGTGACGTCTTTCGTCTTCCGTTTGCAAAAGTAACAAGGCTTCTTGAAAAACCCCATCACTTAACGATGACTTCCCCTGTCCAATGCATCATTCCGCCATCCATGTTTGCCACTTTATAGCCTTGCTCCTGAAGGTAATGGCATACATTCTCACTGCGGCGTCCTGAACGACAGATGAAGATATATTCTTTATCCTTATCGAAGTAGTCAAGGTTGGCAGGGATATCATTCATGCGAATGTGCTTCGCTCCTTCGATCATGCCTTCTTGCACTTCTTCGTCTTCACGGACATCGACAAGCTCAATCGCTTCTCCTGCCTCAACCTTTGCTTCAATTTCTTCTGGTGTAAAAATTTTAATTTGTTCCATTATAAGCACCCCAAGTTATCGTTTAATTTGTCTTGTATATTATAACAAAACTTTCAGGAAAACATGACTATTATGGATGGCATATAACAGACCAATCATTCGAAAAAGTATTTCTCTCTACCTCTGGCATACCATTATTATCATAACACTTATTGGCAGCCTCCATGAATTCTCGATGTGTAAAATATGTACGGGCAAAAAGCATCGACATAATCAAGAAAAATATTAAAACACCAGCTAATACCATATACTTTTTTTTATTCAAAACGATACGGACTCCCCCTTCATTGATATAAAGGTTTCAACCTTAATTATACAGGTAATTGGAAAATGTGGAAGTCCGTAACACATGATCTTTATACCGTACTTACTGCTTTATTCCTGTACACCATCCTGGCCAAAAGTGCACCTAACAAGGCTGCTATCATTAGAATGCCAAATAGGATGGAATAACTCGCAACAATCCCTATGAGCGTGGAAGAGGCGATACTTCCGAAATATCGGAACGTCGAGAAGATGCCTGAAGCCGAACCGGAGACTGACTCATCCACCGCTTCAAGCGAGGCAACCTGCATACTGGTCAGTCCTAACCCTATAGCCAACCCATTTAACACGAGTGTAATGGCCAAGTAGATAAAAGACTGGGAGGAAATCACGAAAAATAATAAGAAATTCGTTACCACCGTTACGGCGAAAGAAAAGAAGATGACTTTTGCCGATACGAATTTTCGGTTTAGTTGCCCACCCATCATATTGCTGAGTGCCATGGAAATCGAGAACAGGGATAGCATGATTCCGCTCATGGATGTTGACATGTTCATTTTTGTCGTCATGATCAACGGCATGACAAGCAAGATTGCATACATGATGAAATTGTTTAGCAAGACCGATATGTTGGCATTCGCAAAGATAGGACTCTTAAACAATTGGAAATCGATGATCGGCGACGGAACGGAACGCTCGCGCTTCACGAATAGCACAATGAATAAAAGGCTCACGATTGCAAGAATGATAGACACCCTTGTCGAGTTTGTATGCGTCAACGATATTAATAAGGTTATTGATATGGCCAAATAGATGGAACCGAGTACGTCCAACGGTTTATTGGATGACTTTTTCTCAAGCTTAGGTATGAGGAACATACCGCCAGCAAGGGCACCGACTAAAAAGGGGACATTGACCCAAAAAATCGCTTTCCAACTAAGTACCGCGATTAACAGCGATCCTACGAGAGGACCGACAGCTGCGCCCAGACCCATCCCCATCCCGAATAGTCCCATGACGCTAGATAAACGTTCACGTGACACCGTATGTCGAATCAAGGCAACCACATTCGGTATCAGCAATCCTCCACCGATCGCTTGAAGAGATCGAAAGACAACAAGCATGATCATATTTAGAGCCAGTGCGCATCCTATGGAAGCCACAAGAAATAGGGCTGCACCGACTATATAGATCTTGCGGTTTCCATAAATATCACCCAATTTTCCGGCAATCGGCTGAGTGACGGCCATGACAATCAGATAAATCGTAACCACCCAGGTCGTACTATGTATATCCAATCCATAAAATCCCGATATGGAACCGAGCGCAATGGATATCATCGTTGAATTGATGGGCACGAGGAACGCCCCCATCAATGTTAGTGCTATCATCAGGAATTCTTTTTGTTTACTCATACTTTCACCTCTTACATTCTCTATCCAAAAGGGTAATTAGCCAATCACCGTAACGGTTCCTGTATTGCCGTCGACAATGACCCAATCCCCATCATGTAATCGTTCCGTTCCCACTTTCGTTCCTAAAACGGCGGGAATCTGATACTCCCTTGCAATAATTGCGGAATGAGATAGCATGCCCCCTGTATCCGTAACGATCGCTTCTGCATCCTGGAAGAAAGTCGTCCAGACGGGAGTCGTGTTTTTACAGACCAATATATCCCCCTTTTGAAACTTGGATGCTTCCTGCATACTGGAGATCACTCGGACCGGGCCTTCGCTAATACCTCCGGAAGCCGCGATGCCTTTCATCACATTCCCCGTATTCTCCTTATCTTCTTCGAGTGAGCCGAATACCATTTCCACGAAGTTCCGCTCTTCTTCCGACGGTTTCCCAAAATAAGAAGGAGCTTTTATTTTACCTTGAATCTCATATTGTTTCTTTCGTTCCTTCACGACTTCCATCAAGGAGTGAGGTTCATCCAGTGCAGCGAGGATCTCATCTTTATATACAAACCAGATATCTTCCTTATCGTCCAGCACTTGCTGCTGCACTAGAAGCTCACTCACTTTCAATAAATATAACCGGGCCTTCGCGTCAAACATGGCATCGATATAAAAGTGATGATCATCCGTGATAACAGCCGCATCCAAAGCCAATTTATACTGTTCTTCAAATGCTTCCAGATCGTTGGGATCCTTGATTCTGTTGATGATCTTTTGATACATCTGTTTTCTGGCCGTGACAGCCGACTCGAATTCTTTGTCAAAATCATGATCATTCAGTATTAAGTTCTTGATGATTTGTAACACATGCTCATGGTTCTCAATCCATGTATCTTCTATAAAATCATGTGACTTGGTGGAACGGTATCCGTACACGCTGACGAAGCTCTCTACACGGTTCAGAAAGTCCTTGCCCCTGCCGACGGTGTTGAGGTTCTGCAACAGGCTTCCTTCTTCCGATTCCACGAACACCTTCATCAAAGAAGGTTCCGCTTTTACTTTCAATGATAACTCCCAAAGCAAATGGTCGGATTCCAGTGACTTATTCATGACGCCAGCCAAAGATTGATAGAGTTCATGTAAAGGTGCATCTCCCGTTGCCTTTTGATAAATGCTCTCCAATTTCCTGTTGATATGATTGCTCGGGAAGACAATCATGAAGTGCCAGAAATACACATCCTTATAAAAGGCCTCTAACTCTACTAATCCCTTTTTCACTTTGTCGACCGTAAATGCTTGAGCCCTTTCCCCATCTAAATACCGATAGATGGGAATCAATTTATCATAGATGATTTCATACATCCGATCCCTCATTCGCGGATACATTTCCTCCATTAGTTTCTCTTGTTCTGCTAACAATTGGTTTGGGTCGGTTTCAAAGAAAGTCTGTTTCCCATAATAGTATCCGTTCTGAGCTTTCATATTGGTATACCCCGTAGGTTCCTTCAATGCATCAACGGCCATGGCCATGCCTTCATAAAAAGGCTGGGTGACGATGGAAGTGAACAATGGCGAGATTGGATTCGGGAAAAACGTATCAAGCAAAAACCAGAATTCATCCTCATCTTTCCGTTCCAACAGGTAACCTTTCCTGGCTTCTGGCACGGATTCCTTTTTCTTCACTTCAGTCGTAATCGGCCTTGCTTGTAAAAGGTAGACTTGTTGGTCATGAATGCCGAACTCCAAATCTACAGGATGGTTATAATAGTTTTCCACTTTCAAGGTCATTTCTATTAATGTATGAATCAGCTTATCTGATAAGCAATAGGTATTCCGTTCAGTCCGGTCCGTCGCCACTTCCATTGTTCCAGAGGAGTCGGAAATGATTTTCATTTCTTTACTGCCCTTGGTTCTTTCCATTTTCGTACCATCTCGACTGACCAAATAGGTATCCGGTGTGACCAAGCCCGATACGACGGCCTCACCCAATCCATAACTGGCATTGATCAAGATACACTCCGGGTTATATGTAACAGGATCTTGACTGAAAATCACCCCTGAAATATCTGAATAGATTTGACCTTGAACGACAATCCCCATTGAAATGCTATCTGACCCTTCAAAAATATTCTCGGTATATTGCTGTACCCTGTTCTCAAAGCAAGATGCCCAGCATGATTTTACTTTACCTAAGAAATCCTCTTCCGTTTTTACATTCAAATAGGTTTCATATTGACCCGCAAAGGAGGCCCCTTCCAAATCTTCCGCACCAGAAGAAGAACGAACAGCCACGGCAGGATAATGTTTCCTCAATTCCCAGAAATCATTCAATACGTCCCTTACTAAATCATCCGGGATGCCCGCATCCATAACCTCCGTTTGGATGGATTCACTCTTTATATCTAATTGATTCTTTTCGAGGAAGTGTGAAAAGGCCTCACTTGTGATGACGAATCCATCAGGTACAGGCATGCCCAATTTCGACATTTTGATTAGATTTAGCGCTTTTCCTCCTACCATTTCATTACACTCGGTTGCATGATTGAATCTAGCTGTAAACATGTACGCTTTTCCCCTTTCATCCATAACCCATAAATAACGACACGAACAAAACCAATGAACAGGTAGGAAAACCCATGCATTGGTTTTGAATCCATTTTTAACAATAAAGGAAAATGCTTTACATTTCACATGAATATTTGCCAAATCACAACAATTGGTAAAATGTAATCAAAATAAAAAATAGGGACTTCCATTGAAAGTCTCTTTATTTTTCCAACCACTTGTGAGCACAGCACTTCTTTTTACCATTTCTCAACCAAATGCGGTAAGGATCAGGGCAATGGCATTGAATGTGCCGTGGATGATCATGCCGGGAACGACTGATTTGGTTTTTTCATAAGTCCAAGCAAAGAGGAGGCCGGATATAAAAGTGACCGGCAAGACATTATAGTTTGGGATATGAACGATCATGAAGATGAAGGAACTGAGAAATAATCCAGCCTTCAAGCCGTATTTACTCCTTAGCCACCTATAAAGAAAACCCCGATATAAGATTTCTTCGTAAATAGGTGAAATGATTGCCGCCGACACGAAACCGAGAACGAAATGGATGGGGGTCAAATGAGCCTGAACACTTTCCGTTTTGCTATTTTCATAGCCTATCCCCACTATATCCATCACGATGAGAATCAGGATGCTGACCACAATCAATACAAATGACCAGCCGATGATATTCTTCCAATAGCTTCTCTGAAACTTACGTAACCCCACTTCATTCCATCTTAGGCGTTTCGGCTGTAAAGCAAGTGAATAGACGGCCAGCATAAAGATGATTGACATGATGAAACCGACCAATGTTCCGGAATACAAATCGTCATGAAATAATTCCAATAAGAAATTCGCCAATAAAAACTCGATAAAAAACGGTACCAGGACTAAAACAAGTACAAGGATGGAAACAAGTTCCCTCCAGGACCATGCTCTACTTTCGAAATATGTATGCAAGACCATTCCCCCTCTAAACGTTATCTTCAGTTTATAAGGTTACGTAACGTTACCTGCAAGCACTTATTTTACAAAAATGTCCCAATGTTAGTGCATACAGAAAAATGACCGCAAGCAAATGCTGCGGCCACCGGTCCATACTTTTAATGTTTGAATGCTAGTTGATATTGCTTTGGAAGCTCAATCTGTTTATTCAGTGTTTTAGAAGCCTCTAATGTCCAGTAAGGATGACGGAGCATGCCTCTTCCCACTGCAACCAAGTCTGCTTCTTCATTGCCAATGATCGAGTTTGCAAGAATCGGGTCTTCCAATCGACCTACGGCAATCACTGGGACGTCCAGCGCTTTTTTGATTTCTCTCGCTAATGGCGTTTGATAATTGGCATGCGTGCCCGGTCTTCCATCAGCACCAATCGGTCCTTCTCCACCGGAGCTGACATGGAACATATCCACTCCCGCTTCTTTAAAGACTTTCGAAAACTCGATGCTCTCTTCAATTCCATATCCTCCATCCACATACTCTTTAGCAGAGATGCGCATGATCAAAGGCATATCGGCAGGCATTTCACTTTTCGCCGCTTTAATGACTTCCACTCCGAACTTGGTCAGGTCTTTCCCGTATTCGTCTTCCCGCTTATTCGTAAGTGGAGAGGTGAATTGGTGGATTAAATAGCCATGTGCACCATGCAACTCAATGACGTCGAATCCAGCTTGTACCGCTCTTCTGACAGATAGACGGAACTTCTCGACCATTCCCTTCACTTCTTCCGTTTCCAAGGCTCTCGGCGTTTTATACGTTTCATCAAAGGCAATCGCCGATGGGGCAACAGGTGTCTCTGCATCTTCGGCTTTGCGTCCTGCATGGGCGATTTGGATGCCGATTTTTGCTCCATATTGACGCACTTCATCGACAATCTTAGTGAAAGCCCCAACTTGATCGTCAGACCATAGACCAAGGTCGCGATTGGAAATCCGGCCATCCGGTTCCACATCGGTCATTTCCACGATGATCAAACCTGTGCCGCCAATCGCTCTGCTTACATAATGATGTTGGTGCCAGCTTGTCGGTACGCCATCTTCAGCCATGACTGAATACTGACACATAGGTGGCATGACGACTCTATTTTTAAGATCGAGATTTTTTATAGAATAAGGGGAAAATAAATCTTTCATAGTATCTAACTCCTTCTCAAAGTATTATAATGCATGCACATGCATTTATATCATGCACAAAAAGTAGTGTCAACTAATTCAAATCGACCGATGCTCAAATCGGCTATTGTCATTGATCCATCCTATTGGTACATTTAATTTAACGAATGGTACATGTAAAATAGGTAAACAGAGGGAGGCAAAAAGATATGTCCCATGAACAATCCCTTATAAATACTTGGTTATCCTTTACACATATACATGCCGAGCTCTCCAATGACCTTGATAGAGCCTTGCAGGAAAAGCACCAAATGCCCTTGAATGAGTTTTACGTTTTATTGTACTTATCTCAGGCACCCGAAAAAAAATTGAGGCTTTTGGAATTACAGCGGCTTGTCGGGTTAAGTCAAAGTGCCATGTCCAGGCTTTCCGTCAGGATGGAAAACAAAAGTTGCGGGGTAATAAAACGGCTCGGATATGAAGATGACCGACGTGGCGTATGTGCCCTCATCACGGATAAGGGTGAGCAGCGCCTTCGCGAAATGTTGGAAACGGTTAACGAAACGCTTAACACATCATTATCCAACAGTGACATGGGTACAGCCCTTGCTTTTTTCATGAATGGTCAATCATCGAGTAAGGACGATTGAATGAAAAAAAGAGATAGACTGCAAGCTCGTCTATCTCTGCCTTTCCTTAAAAATCGAAGTTGTCAGGATCTGGTCCGACTCGATGATTCTGATTCATTTCATTCATTCGCGCCATATCTTCTTCCGTTAGTTCAAAATCAAATACCGAGGAGTTCTCCACGATTCGATGCTCTTTTGTCGACTTTGGAATCGTCACGATTCCATTTTGTAAATCCCAACGTAAGATGACCTGGGCCACGGATTTTCCATACTTGGATGCAATCTCTTGAAGGTCCTTATTATCTAATAATTCACCTTGCATTAATGGAGACCAAGCTTCCAATTGAATGCCTTCTTGTCGGCAAAATTCCAGCAATTCCCTTTGAGTTAAGCGCGGATGACATTCAACTTGATTGACCATTGGCTTCACTTCTGCCTCATTCAATAAATCCTTCAGATGGTGGATTTGGAAATTACTTACCCCGATCGCTTTTACCTTTCCTTCTTTATAAAGAGTCTCCATTGCTCTCCAAGCCTCTTTATATTTCCCTTCGACTGGCCAATGAATCAAGTAAAGATCAAGATAATCCAAACCTAGCTTCTTTAAGCTAGTCTCGTAAGCAGCGATTGTCGATTCGTAGCCTAGTTCGGAATTCCAAACTTTTGAGGTGACAAACAAGTCCTCCCTTGTAATGCCCGCTACCTCTAGACCTTCGCGGATTCCTTGCCCTACTCCCTCTTCATTCGCATAAATGGCTGCAGTATCAATGCTACGATACCCGTGTTTAATGGCTACTTTGACTGCATTCACCAACTCTGGACCTTCCTCCACTTTAAATACACCTAAACCGAACCAAGGCATCTCGACGCCATTATGTAATGTTGTTGTTGCTTGTAAACTATTGACCATAATCAGAAACCTCCAATTTTTATTATCCACTATAAGAAATGTCTACTGCTTTTGAGGCATCGTCCACCCCACCATCCATTATGATATATTTTAGTAGTAAAATACAGTAATGTACTTTAAAGGATAAGGCGTATGGTGATTTACTGTGCTTGAAAGAAAGTGTGTTGAGCGAGAAACTGAAGATTGACAAAGGAAGGAACCCTTATGTCCCGCGTAGAAAACTATATACAGCGGGGGAACATTAGGAAATGATTAATAGGAGGAAAACATGAGAGTACTATTTGAGTTAATCCGGATTCTTTTATTATTCGGTATTATCGGCGCATTGTGTTCCGTTCTGTTAGAGAATGTGTATCAGAGTTTCGGAATAGATTATAATCAGTATAGCTACTTCGGTTCTGTGGCCATACTTATATTATTGTTTGTTTTATATAGAAACAAGTTACAATTCAGTGGGTGGTACAAAGGGAAAAAAGAAAAGCTGCCAAAAAGGGTTACCCAGGTCCTTTTCTTATTCTCCATCATATTGTTATCTTTACCTCCCCTATTACAGTTTATGAGCTAATCATTGGGAACGTAATTATTTGTGAGTTGGGGTGAACGATGTGCGGAGTGTGATTAATCTATTGATTCTCTTTCTTCTTCTCGGCGGATTTTGGTATGGGTATGGAAAAGACATTCAGGAGTCGGGATTAAAGGCGGGAATCGGATCTTTTGCTACGGATGTTCGCTCCCTCTTAACCAAACCTGAAGTATCAAATGCCATTGAAAAACTGAATACCGGAGTCAACCAGTTGATCGGCAAATTGACGGATACAGTCGATCAAGCAAGAGATGAGGAACAAACCGAAACGAAAAAGGTGGATAAACCTGACTTGAAGGCCCCTGCTGAATCCTCCTTTTCGGTCCGTAATATCGAGCTTGGCGACACAAAGGAATCCGTCGAAAAGCAGGCAGGTGAGGCCAAACGCCATTCCCTGAACGAATATGGAGTAGAGTGGTTTGCCTATCATGAAAATTATCAAAATTTCTTCATGGTGGCCTACGACAGCAAGAATAGAGTCGTCGGTCTCTATACAAACCAGGATTTGATTTCATCCAAGCAAGGAATCAAACGAAGTACACCCAAAGAAACGGTGACGGAAAAATTAGGGAAACCGATAACAAAACTGCTTAAAGGAAATGTATATTACCAGATTCAAAGCAATGGAGAATATGATACGTTCAAGATGGATAACAGCTTCGTCACGATTTTTTATGATAAACACGAGGATAATACAGTCACATCGATCCAAATCATCAGTGCAGGTCTTGAACAGCAAAAAAGCACCTATTTTGCCCCCTCCAGCCCGGAGCTTAAAAAGGGCTTTGAATATCAATTATTCGACTTGACCAATGCCTCAAGGGTCAATCATGATCTTTCCGTCCTGTCATGGGATAAGCAAGTGAAATTGACAGCCCAAGATCACAGTAAAGACATGGCCGTCAACCAATACTTTAACCATACTAATCTTGATGGGGAATCTCCCTTCGATCGGATGGAAAGTGACAAAATCACTTTCCGCATGGCCGGGGAGAACCTTGCCGCTGGTCAGAACAGCAGTATCTTCGCCCACGAAGGCTTAATGAATTCCATCGGTCACAGGGAAAATAAATTACAAAAAGACTTTTCTTCACTCGGAGTGGGCGTCGCGTTTGAGGAAGATGAAAAGCCCTATTACACAGAAAACTATTTAAAAAGATAAGCCACTTTACATGCCGTAATCAGGAAAAGCCTGATCGGCTTTTTTTATTTTCTTTAATATTCTGTTAATTCTGTATTTTAACTTGACTCCTACTTTATCACTGTAAGATAATACATAAGAGTAATAACATGGAAAATAATCAGGATAGCAGCCACATCACTACATAAGAAAATGAGTAATCACACTCACGAATAAAGACCCCATTTTCGAAAAGCCTATGAATAGGGCGCCCTGACAAAAACCATCCGGAAAGTCACATAGAAGAAATTAAAAATACGAACAGCACCAAAACCCAAGAAGTCATTTTACTCTCTAACTAGCGCTGTTCTGAGTGAATAAAAAATCCAAGAGGTAGATTGGGAGGGTGATCATGGAATCCGGGAACAGATTGAAACAGGAGCAACTCGACAAAATATGGCTGGCACTTATATTGGAAGCCAAAAGAATTGGCCTAACGATAGAACAGGTCAAGAAATTCATCGAGAAGAACTCAAGTGACGAGCCTGCCCAAAAAATTCGTTAAAAAAGTGGACTTCCAGGAGTCCACTTTTTTTTCATTTTTACATCTAAATCATTCAAACGCTCATACTAATTCTTAGATAACAAAAACCAAGGACGTGAGCTTAGATGGATTTTTTCTACAGCCAAGAAACACTTACTACCCTTCAGTGGATTTTGAGAGCCATCATATCATTCTTTTTTTTACTCTTTGCGGTTAAATTGATGGGGCGCCGGGCCATTTCTCAGTTAAGGTTGATTGATTTTTTAATGGCACTGATCATTGGAAATATTCTTGCCCACCCATTATCTGATGAACAGTTAGGCTTAAAGGGACCGATGATCACGTCTGTCGTACTAGTTATTTTATATATAATCAGTGTATTTGTGAGTCTTCATTGGGGCAGACTCCGTAATTTTTTTGAAAGCCCTCCTTTGCCTCTTATAGAAAACGGACAAGTCATCCATAAAAACTTAGTCAAAGCACGAATTTCTATCGATATTATTTTATCCGAATTAAGAAAGGCAAAAATTGAAGAAATTCAAAAAGTTGCTTTGGCATTTTGGGAACCGGATGGGACTATTTCGTTCTTCTTACTTCCCCAATACCAATCAGTGACCCCTGGTGATATAAAGTTGACCACAAAGCCATTTTCTTTTCCTATAACCATTATTAAGGAGGGAAAGATTGATTTTCACGAATTAAACCGAGTGGGTAAGGATGAAGGATGGCTGAAAAGGAAAGTAACCATGTACAATGCGGACATAGCCGATATTTTATTGGCAACTATCGATACTAACGGGAACGTGAAAGTGTTCTTATACAGCTGAATTTCAACAGACAGAAGATTTTAATATAAGAAAAGGCCACCAAATTTAACTGGCGGCCTTCCCACTTTACCAAATCAAGTTATTTAAAAAACGATGCACATCTTCATAAACTTGCTCCCGCTCTTTCCCCAATGTGATGATATGCCCTGATTGCTCATACCATATCAATTGCCTATGTTGCGTATCGACATCATTGAAGATCATGGGTGCACTTTCCGTATAGTCGGAATCGTCCAACCGGCCCTGTTGAACAAGAGTCGGTGCCGTAATCAAATCTAAATTTTCACTAGTATCTTCTATGATATGCAAAACGTCTTTCAACGAGTGCATAGGCTCTTTTTCTAACCGTTTAATTTCTGCATCGATTTGGTCTGGGTCTTTGCCTTCGAATTTTTTGTAGGCCCTGGCATAACTGATCATACGATTATGTAATCGACTCACGTCTCTCCCTTTCATCGGGGCACACATCGAAACGACACCTTTCACAGGGAATTCCGTTCCCACTTTTAAAGAGAAGACCCCACCGAGGGAAATCCCGACCACGGCGATATCCTCGTACCCTTCTTCTTTAAGGAAACGGTACCCATCCACTACGTTTTTCCACCATTCCTTTGGACCTGTATGGATGAGCTCCTCAGCTGGCAATCCATGACCTTTATATAGAGGTGCGTGGCAGGTATAGCCGCGGTCATTGAGATAACGACCCAACTTCTTCATATCTGCTGTGCTTCCAGTAAATCCGTGAAGTAAGAGAACTGCTCTCTCTCCACCTTTGTATGTGAATGACTCAGGTGCAATGACTTTCATACTATCTGCTCCTTTTCCTCAAGTTGTATATATTGAAATTTCTGATAAAATCATTAACTATTTAAAGTAACCCTCTTTACCCCGATTATAGTACCTATGCCTTACTTAGGACAAGTGATGCGGTCCGAAGGACATTTTACTATGACTGGTTTTATTTAGCAATCTAAATTTTCCTTTTTTAGTTTAGCAATGATGTACCTTATATTTCGAGGTACATCATGTTAATAAAAAGGTACGTAATCATACCGTACCTTTTCCCTTCTTATTATCGATAACCTTGTTTGACTACGCAGGATAGGAATCTAATTTCCTATAAGAAAAACCCGTTTAACAACGGGTTTTGTTTACTCGCATTCTCTCGATTCTAGCTTATCAAGCTTATGCTTTCTGTAGTTGGCACAAGAAAGCTTCAAGCATTCTCCCTGGACTTGCGGACCATATTTCTCGCGAAAAGCCTCCAAGCAATAGCACTTATCTTCTTCTTTAGTATCATCCATCAAGCGCATTCCCTCCATTATTGATCCGCTTTTCAAGCCTTACATGGATTTTCCCCAATAGAATGGCCCCCATTGACTGAATGACCGTTTTGACAATGATTTGACCAACAATCGCGGCTGGTACAGAGGACCACGGCAAGATGTTCGCCCCCAGTGGACTAAGCCCAATCACCACAAATATTGCGGAATCGAAAAAGCCTCCAACTACCCCTGAGTAAAATACCCTCCAACTTAATGGTAGCTTCAATCGAGTATATATTTCCGTATCTGCCGTTTCCGCCACCACGAATGAAAGGGCGGAAGCAAATACGATTAATAATGTATCCCCTAACAAGAATGATACACTTGCTGATAAAATTAATGCCAGAATAATGCACAGATAAGTCCTTGCCCTGCCAAACTTATTTTGAACTAAATCACGGAAGATGAAGGTCCCTCCGATCAACAATGTCCCCATCGGGATGATGAACATACCAAATTGCAGTGGCATAAAAGCGGCTGTGACCACATTCGCGGTTACAATGGACAATAAATACAATAGAACTCTAAACATTCCTTACAATCTCCTTTTATAGGAAAAAACAGCACCCTAAGAAAGAGTGCTGTTCTCCTTAGTTTTTTTGAGAGGGTAGCTAGAACCTCTTCCGCCTCAAGCGGATTATCTTTTTTCCTTTTTCATCTTATCTTGGATACGGAAGTAAATCAAGGATAAAAGTACCCCCCCACACGTATCTAAAGGTAAAGAATATATAATAGAAGAGAAACGGCATTCCATAGAAAGTATGACCTCCCCACCCTTTTCCTTACACGCCCCGTTTATTTCCCCAGATATATGTATGCAGCTGGGGGAGCACCTTCACATCATTCAGTTCGTCATCGGCAATCACCCGATTAATCAACTGTTCATATTTCCCCAACAGTTCACTGACCAACTGACGGTCATCCGTCGTCACGCTGTCACCATTTCCTACCTGTAGGTAATAAGGAATGCCGGGATAGCGGGCATGTACATTCTTCGCATATTGATAATCCGCTTCATCAAATACGACAATCTTCAAAGAGATTTGATTTTCGTCCCTTCTATCGGAAAGCTTAGCTAAGATGTCATCGAGTACTTCAAAATCGGTCTCCATCCTGGAACTTGGCGGTTTTGGTGAAATCGTCAGTTCATCAATATCGAGAAACCAGTCCTGCCACCGGCTACCTTGTGTCTCCACGCCCATTCTGATGTTCTTCTCTTTCAAAAGGGTGACTAACTCCGCCATGTTTTTCAGGAGGCCGGGATTGCCCCCGGATATCGTCACGAAGGAGAAACCCTTGCCTCCCTTGTGTTTTAGCTCCTCCCATATTTCCTCGGCTGTCATCTGGACGATATCTTCCTTGCCAGTCCCATCCCAAGTGAAGGCGGAATCGCACCAAGCACAGGAATAATCGCAACCAGCGGTCCGGACGAACATCGTCTTTTGCCCGATGACCATGCCTTCCCCTTGAATGGTCGGGCCGAAGATTTCCATGACGGGCAGTCTACTCACAGTCCATCCACTCCCGTCTTGCTTCAGCATAACTCGTCGGCGTTTCATAAAGACGGACAAATTCGACCCTAGCCCCTTTATAATCCTTGTTTAGCAAGGCATCAGCCATCTTTTCATATATCCAGACGACGATATTTTCAGCTGTCGTATTCATAAGCGGCAGCGTTTCATTCAAATAGCGGTGATCCAGGTGAATGTCGATTTCATTTTTCCAGATCTCTTTGATGTCGCCAAAGTCGATCATCAACCCACGGGAATCATTATAGCCGCTTATGCCAAAAATGACCTTATACGTATGGCCATGCAGATTCTTGCATTTCCCTTCATAATCATGAAGATGATGGGCTGCATCAAACGTGAATTCCTTGCTCACGAGCACCCGTCTTTGATGATAGTTCAATTGATTACGATGAATGTCCTGTTCTATTTTTTGAAGCTTATCGACAATCTTGAACCCATACATTATAGTTTCACCTGCCGTCTAATCACATAGTCATCCAGACCCCTTTTTCGAAGCTTGCATGCCGGACACTCCCCACAGCCATCGGCTATGATTCCGTTATAACAAGTCAGCGTCTTTTCACGAACGAAATCAAAGGCACCCAGTTGATCCGCCATTTCCCATGTTTCTTCTTTATTCAGCCACATAAGCGGCGTATCTATAACAAAAGACTGATCCATCGAGAGATTCAAAGTGACATTCAACGATTTAATGAACACATCCCGGCAGTCTGGATATCCGCTAAAGTCCGTCTCACAAACACCGGTTACAATATGCTTCGCCCCAATTTGGCTTGCAAGCACTCCTGCGAATGACAAGAACAGTAAATTCCTTCCCGGTACGAATGTAGACGGTAACTCCCCTTCTTCCCCATCCGCCACAGCAATGTCACTTCTCGTCAACGCATTCGGCGCCAACTGGTTCAACAACGACATATCCAGAACATGATGCGGGATGTCCAGTTCCTTTGCAATATTCCGCGCACAATCAATTTCCAAGCTATGACGCTGATTATAATCAAACGTCACTGCCTCCACTTCCGAAAAATGCTTCATGGCCCAGAATAAACACGTCGTACTGTCTTGTCCCCCACTAAACACCACTACTGCCTTTTCTTTCTTCAACATTATGAAAAACTCCTTTTTTACGGAAAAAAGCAGCACCCTAAGAATAGAGTGCTGCTTTTCCTTAGTTTTTTTGAGAGGGTAGCTAGAACCTCTTCCGCCTAAAGCGGCTTATAATCTTTTCTCTATAATCATAACGCAATATATGGAATCATATCAATATATTCCATAAAAACAAAGAGATTCCCTGTCTTTTCAGCCCAATTTCTCCTTTCCTCTTTAAATATCGGTCCCCATTTCCGATAAACAGAAGGTAAACTAATCTACCGAAAAAGGGGCCGTACACTTGAAAAAGATTAAAACAAAGGTATTGTTAGCATTTATGCTAGTCATATCTTTATGCATCATATTAGGAGCCTATAGTATTTACAGCAGCAATAAGTCTCTTAAACATTCTAGAGATATCATCGACCATGAATTGCCTCTTCTTATTAAAGATGAACAATTACTCTATAACCTTTCGCAAAGAATGGCATTTGTTAGAGGGTATATCCTATTTGGAGATGAACAATATAAAGAGGATTTCCTAGCTTATACCGAAGAAAGCAAACACCTACAAGAAGAGCTATTAGCCTTATCCGACTCTGAGAGAACGAAAGAAATCATTGAAACAAGCATTGATTGGAGAACCATGATTGAAGAACGCGTCTTTACCCAGTATGAGCAAGGAGATGAAAAACAGGCGAAAGAAATATTGCTAAATGAAGTAGCGCCCATAAGCACGGAAATAATGGATGGCTTCAAAGAGCTCGCTTCCGAGCGCGAAAAACTGATCGTCGCTTCCGGAGAGACCGTCATCAGCAGTGGAAAATCCGTTAAAACGACGAGTATCATTTTATCCATCATTACAGTCATAGCAGGAATTGGCCTTGCCCTTGTGACAGCCAACCTCATTACCAAACCGATCCTAAGGATCCGAGACAGGATGAAGCTAGTGGAAAAAGGTGAACTGAACCATGAACCACTTAAGCAGACATCAAACGATGAACTCGGGGAATTGACGTTTTCTACAAACGAGATGCAGAGAAACCTTCGCGATATCATCGAAAACATGCTGAATGTATCCGAATCCGTTACAAGCAAAAGCGAAGAGCTGACCCAATCGGCAAATGAAGTGCAACAAGGAAGCAGTCAAATTGCAACCACTATGTACGAGCTGTCAGAAGGCTCTGAGTCACAAGCCAACCAAGCAACGGAAATCGTCCGTATGGTGGAAGAATTCTCAGGAAAGATCCAAAAGGCACACAGTGAAGGAGAAGAAATTTCCCAAACCTCCACAGAGATTCTATCCCTAACTAAGGAAGGGACAGTCTTGATGAACAAATCCGTGCAGCAAATGCAAACGATTGATAGGATTGTGAAACAGGCAGTCGATGAGGTAAAAGGCCTTGATTCACAATCCCAGGAAATTTCAAAGCTCGTTCAGGTCATACAGGACATTTCCAATCAAACCAACTTACTCGCTTTAAACGCAGCCATCGAGGCGGCACGCGCCGGCGAACATGGAAAAGGATTTGCCATCGTCGCCGAAGAAGTTCGGAAACTCGCGGAACAAGTTACAGATTCTGTGGGTGACATTACTGGAATTGTTACAGCCATTCAAACAGGTTCAAAAACCGTCGTTCACTCCTTGGAAGATGGATATACACAAGTAGATGAAGGCACCCAACAAATTACCATTACCGGCCAAACCTTTGAAACCATCAATCATTCAGTGGGAGCCATGAGCACAAAATTACAACACATAACCAATGACTTACACTATATCTCTACCAATAGCATAAAAATCAACCAGGCTGTCGAAGACATTGCAGCCGTTTCCGAAGAGTCAGCAGCAGGCATTGAACAAGTGTCCGCCTCCGCACAGCAATCCAGCTCTTCAATGGATGAAATCACCAATCATGCCAGTGAACTTGCATCATCGGCTGAACAGTTAACAGATCAGGTTAAAAGATTTCAATTATGATGAAAGCCGCTTCCCACGCCTACCTTGTGGGAAGCTTTTCCTTGCATTTAGCTATTCCTATGAAGTTAATAACAAATATATCCTCTTCATTAAAATTGTTTCAATATAGTGAATACAGGGAATAAACTAATAACAACACAAAACACACTATAATAAAAAATTCACCATGAATCTTATACAGAGAGAAATAATTCAACTTACACTATTATTTTCTGAATATTCAATGTATAATTAATATTACTCCAGTAATATTTACATCAGTAAATAGTAGAATAACTACTTCCTCTCTAGAAGTGTCAGCACACTTTTAAAAAGCATTTGAACCAACTCTTAATTACTCTCATTTGAAACCCGATCAACAGGAGACTCTCTAAACAGACGAGATGGTCTTACATCAATATCGTATTCCAAATCCAGAGAACTAAGTCTATATAATCACCTTTACTATTTTTTATTTCCTATTTTATAATAAGTGGTTAATTTCCACCTAAAGTATGTTACTATTAACCTAATACTTTTTAACCAAACAAGGAGGAATTCATATGAAACGATTTTTCAAATTCATAGCAAAGTTAAACGAAGGGAAAGCCCAAGACGAATTCTTTCGCAACGAATACGAAAATTACTTGAAGATGAATTCTGCCGATAAAGGAAACAGAAGATTAGCCCCTATGCTTTATGTTATAGATGGCGGTAAAAAGGACTCACATCCTGAGCTTTTAAATAGAATAAAATCTAGCTAAAGATAGCATCATCTTAAAATTGATTCGAGACTATCAATCTTCAAAAAATACTCTCATCTATAAATAACATTTCATTTAATCCCTTATTATAAATGAATGTAAAAATACTCCAAAAACTCAGAATTTATTCTGGGTTTTTTTTAGTTCTACTATTAACACTATATTAATAGAAGAAACTAGTCTTTTTTTTAAAAACCCTCGTTTCCAAAACTTTTAAGGGAAGGATTTTGACAATTTATTGATGTCACCTCATAGCCCCTCGGGTATTTCATATTAAAAAAACCCAAAAAATATGGGGGGTGATTTTACTCATCTTTATCCAAATCCAAAAAAGTAGCACTAAATGAGTCATTAGAATCAAAATACAGGAATAAAGAAAAAACAAACTAGTAGATTAGAAAATAAATGCACAAATAGGTATAAACAATTATAAAACAGGAAGGATCGTCTACATTAAACTCCTACAGTAGATACTAGGAATTGGGTTTTTATCCTTATAAAAAGAATTCATTATCCTATAAAAATTATTTTTTATTCTCCATCTCATAATAGAATCATCATGAAATGGGGAATCCATAGAGTATTTGTCCTTACATGAATATTATAGCCATTAGTTACTATTACACTCATTTATAGTTTAATTTGGAAATTATCAAAATAAGCTATCTTGCTATAGAAAAACGACCCTTGCTTAATAAGTTTAAAATCATGTAGTGTGTATTCAGTAAATCAAATATATAAAAAAAGAGAGGTTAAAAAATGGCACCGATATTTATTTGTGCATTATTTTTGCTTGGCTATGGCATAGTCGAACAAAAACGCCATCAAAAGCGTCTCGACTCCATTCCCGTACGTGTCAACGTAAATGGGATCCGAGGGAAATCCACTGTAACACGTCTGATTACAGGTGTGATCAAGGAAGCGGAGTACAAGACAATAGGAAAAACAACCGGAACTTCCGCAAGAATGATTTATTGGTTTACGGACAAAGAAAAACCGATCATACGTCGTCCAGAAGGACCGAATATCGGGGAACAACGTCGCGTAGTTAAAGAAGTAGCTGACTTAGGAACTGAAGCATTAGTTTGTGAGTGCATGGCCGTGCAGCCTGACTATCAACTAATCTTCCAAAATAAAATGATTCAGGCAAATATTGGGGTTATCGTAAATGTTCTTGAAGATCACATGGATGTCATGGGACCAACATTGGATCAAGTTGCAGAAGCATTCACTGCAACCATACCCTACAATGGGCATTTAATAACCATCGAGGGCGAACATTTAGAATATTACAAAGAAATTGCCAAACAACGTAATACGAAGGTAATCGTAGCCGATAACTCAAGGATCTCAGAAGAATTTCTACGTGAATTCGACTATATGGTATTCCCTGATAACGCCTCCCTTGCCTTGGCTGTTGCAGAAGCATTGGGTATCGATGAGAAAACGGCATTCCGTGGCATGTTAAATGCACATCCAGATCCAGGGGCCATGCGTATCACTAAATTTGGAGATGCTAGGCAACCGACTTTCTTCGTTAATGGATTTGCCGCCAATGATGCGTCATCTACATTGAATATTTGGGACAGGGTAAGTACCTTCGGATACAGCACGGAAGCCCCTATCGTAATCATGAACTGCCGTCCTGACCGTGTGGACCGTACAGAGCAATTTGCAAGAGATGTATTGCCTTACATAAAGTCCGAAATCGTCATTGCCATCGGTGAAACTACTTCACCAATAACGAAAGCATTTGAGCAAGGAAAATTGGATACAGTAGAGTATTGGGATTTAGAAGAATGGTCAACGGAAGAAATCGTTGCCAAACTGCGCCCAGTCATGAAAAACCGAATCGTTTATGGGGTCGGTAACATTCACGGAGCAGCAGAACCCTTAATTGACGCAATCATGAAAACTAAAACGAAGCAAAAAGCGAGTTAAGTAGGAGGAACCTTAATGTTTGGATCGGATTTATACGTAGCCCTAGTACTAGGGGTAACACTGAGCCTTATTTTTTCAGAAAAAACGGGTGTTGTGCCCGCCGGACTTATCGTGCCAGGTTATTTGGCATTAGTTTTTGATCAATGGCAAGTCATGCTGGTAATTATTATAGTAAGTATCTTAACTTATTTCATTGTCGCTCACGGTCTTTCAAGATGGGTAATCTTATATGGAAGAAGAAAGTTTGCCGCAATGATGATAACGGGGATTTGTCTAAAACTCGTATTGGATTTCGTCTACCCCGTCATGCCTTTTGAAATCTATGAATTCCGTGGTATTGGTATAATCGTCCCTGGCTTGATCGCTAATGCCATTCAAAGACAAGGAATGCCATTAACACTCGGCAGCACGCTTTTATTATCCGGAGTAACTTTCGGTCTAATGAACGTGTATTACCTATTCTGAGGTGGATAAAATGAAACGTACTTTAAACGCAAAAGAAAAAACACTTATCTTTACAAAGCGGACGAAGAAAAAGAATCTCAAATACACTGCAATCGTTCTACCGATATTGATCATCGTCTTAGTCGTAACATCTTGGTTGGGACGCACGAAAGACGTGGAAGTTGTTGCATCCAAACCAAACGATACCCTTACAATGTCAATGGTCGGAGATATCATGATGGGCCGTTATGTCGAGGAAGTGACAGACAGCCATGGTTTTGATTACCTCTTCCGTTACATGAAGCCCTATTTTAACGCTTCGGATTATGTAAGTGGAAACTATGAACATCCTGCTCTAGCAAAAGATGTATCGAAATATGAAGAAGCTGATACAGCCATTCGTCTAAATTCGTATGCAGATGGCGTGGAAGCTGTTAAAAATGCTGGATTTTCTGTCATGACTCTTGCGAATAACCATATGATGGACTTTGAAGAACAAGGATTGCTCGACACAATCGATGAATTCGAGAATGCCAAAATGGATTATGTTGGTGTAGGTCGGAATATTACAGAAGCGAAAGAAAACATCAATTACCAAGATGTTAAAGGCGTACGTATCGCTACTCTTGGCTTTACCGATGTATATGGTAAAAATGCGGTAGCCAAAAATACTCAAGCTGGGTTATTGAATTCCAATCCTGACTTATTATTTGAAATGATCGGTGACGCCAAGGATGCGAAAAAAGGAAACGCAGACTTAGTTGTCGTCAATATGCACTGGGGCCAAGAATATGCTACTTCTGCGACAGGTCGTCAAACAGAATTAGCGAAAGCGGTGATCGATGCTGGTGCAGATATCATCATTGGCCATCACCCCCATGTCGTCCAATCATTCGATGTGTATAAAGATGGACTTATCTTTTACAGCTTAGGAAACTTTGTATTCGACCAAGGCTGGACACGTACAAAAGATTCTGCGATGGTACAATACCATTTAACTGATGACGGACAAGCAACCGTTGATGTGGTTCCCTTGCAAATCAAGGAAGCTACACCAAGACCCGCTACATCTTCTAGCGATGTATCGCGAGTTTTCCGTTGGTTGACGAAAGAAACAAGTGACAACGTGCAATGGTCTAAAAAAGATAATAAGATAGAGATTAAATTGGATCATACACGTGTAATAGACCATAAAGAACAGCGTGAACAAGAGGAAAAAGCAGCCCAAGAAAAGAAAGCTGCTAAAGAAAAGAAAGTAACCCAAGAAGAGACAACTACTGAAGAATAGAAACATGAAGCACCATCATACAACTAGATAATACGTGAATAAGAGTCTACTAGCAGGTATGCTAGAAGACACACATCTTAGAAGATCACACCGAAAAGAGGCGATCAATCAGTGTTTTATCCTTTCACACGGAAAGTACTCCTTTCCCTTTGTTTGCTCATTTTTATAGCAGGATGTTCAAAAACTGACCCTCTTTCTGACACGCATGATACCAATGAATCTTTAAATGATAAATCATATGGAGTTAGCTCTTCCAACCCTATCGCCGTAGAAGTGGGGATGAATATATTAGATAACGGTGGAACAGCGGCCGATGCGTCGATTGCCGTTTCTTATGCATTGGGTGTAACTGAACCCTTTGGATCTGGAATTGGCGGCGGCGGCGGAATGCTGATTGTATCCGAATCTGAGAAACCTAATTTTATTGATTATCGTGAAACGGCTCCTGAACGTTCAAAGTTAAAACATAATACCGGTGTCCCTGGCTTTGTAGCCGGGATGCAAGCTGTCCATGATAAATACGGAACCATTCCGATGGAAGACCTTCTTCAGCCGGCCATCGACCTGGCTGAAGAAGGATTTGAAGTCGATAAAATGTTGGCCTCCCGCCTAAAGGCAGCCAAAGCAAGAATTTATTCAGAGAAAACTCTCTTGTTTTATCCTGATGACGATTCGATTGAACCAGGAAAGGTTTTGAAACAAGAAGATCTTGCCGACACATTGAAACTGATTCAGCGAAAAGGGCCCGATGGGTTTTATAAAGGGAACATCGCACGGAATATCAAAAAAAGAACAGATGTAGACTTAATGGACTTAAAGCATTATGAAGTAAAAGAACGAGAGCCAGTCCAAGGCAAATTCGCCGGATATGATGTTTGGACCGCTCCCCCTCCCTTTTCAGGGATAACCGTCCTTGAAATGTTAAATCTCGCTGAAGAAGTCGACTTAAGCAATGCTTCAAATAAGGCAGATTATATGGAGTTACTGGGAGCCATTACCAACGCCTCCTATAAAGATCGAATTAACTATACCGGGGACGGAATCAGCGCAGACAAAGCTGAACAATTAGTATCTCCCCTTCATTTGGACAACCTGAAAAAAGAGATAAATAAAGGTGATTGGTCAAATGTAGAGTTCCAGTCTGAAGAACATGAAAGCACGACTCATTTCGTCGTCATGGATAAGTATGGCACAGTCGTTTCTACGACCAATACACTCAGTAACTTTTTTGGTTCCGGTGCCTATACGAACGGCTTTTTCTTGAATGACCAATTGAAAAACTTCCGCACTGGCCTGAATAAAATCGATGAGCATAAACGCTCAAGGACCTTTACCGCTCCTACCATTCTTAAAAAACAAGGGGAAAAGACAATCGGAATCGGTTCGCCTGGTGGTGATAGGATACCGCAAGTGCTCATGCAGGTCCTGTATTCCTATACAGAAGGTGAGGATACGTTCCAGAATATCATAGATCGCAATCGATTCGTATTTGATGGTAATACCATCTATACAGAATACCGCCCTTCGCCTGAAACAGCCTCTGCATTAGAAAGAGCCGGTTACAATGTCGTACAAAAAGTCGCCCCTGTGTTCTATGGTGGCGTACAGGTACTCGTTAGAAATGAAAAGAACGGTAGGTTATCAGGAGCAGCCGATCCTCGGAGAAATGGCAGTTGGCAAGCACAGCAATAAAGAAAACGCCTATACATCTTGAAAACATCTAAATTTTTATAGATCTATAAGGGGACGAGAAAATGAAGATATTAAAAAAAGTAGTAAGCTGGGTTATCCCTGTTGTTCTGATAGCAGTCCTGCTTGTAACAATGAATACGTTCAAACGGTCTGAAACACTGACTCCCGATGAACAAAAGAAAATAGAACAGTATACAAATATCCAAGAGTAAAAAAACAGGTTGAACCTCATGAGGGTTCAACCTGTTTTTCAATGGTTATACAATACAAGGAGATTACAGGACGAGGAGGCAAATAGGATGGAGAATGGATACTCAAGTTTTGCGGAACTGCAGCAGAATGAAAAAGAAAACACCGATTATAGCATTACGGCTTTTCATCGTAATCCAGAAATAGCAATTTTTGCGATCCATGGCGGCAATATCGAACCGGGAACTAGTGAAGTAGCCTTTGCCCTTGGAGAAAGACTCCATTCAAGTACGTATCTATTTGAAGGACATAAACGAAGGGATAACAGCAAACTGCACATCACCTCCACCTCCTTCGATGAGCCAACCGCCATACTGATGGCAAATAACGCAAAAACAATCCTCTCTTTACATGGTTATCGCGATTCCAATGAAGCGTTAATCTATATGGGTGGCAGGAACGAGACCTATAAACATGTGATACAAGTAGCCTTAAAGGAAGCTGGATTTCAAACAGCTGAAGCACCGAAGCATTTGTTGGGGATGAATAAAAACAATATTACCAACCGTTGCAAAACCGGCGCTGGCGTACAAATGGAAATATCCAGGACTTTACGAAAACATTTTTTCCTAGACAGTGACCTTAAGAGGACAAACAGGCATAACCAGACCGAAGTGTTGAATCAATTCATTAGCGCTTTAGAGAAAGCCACCATTCACTACATGCTCAATCTGAATAAAAAGCAATTCTAGTGCAACGATTGGAATGGCTTGATCACTTATCAGGAGCTTGTCCTGCATCTTCCACACTTATGATTAAAACAATCTTTCAACCCTCAGAGAAGCCTTCTTGGGGGTCTAAAAGATTGTTTCAAGTCCCCTCCCTCCACTACTTCTTTTTCGATAAAATATGATACCCACATCCTTTGAGTATTCTGTGACTTCTACACAAAAGAAACTTATCGCACAAGCCTCATTTAAAGGTCATTCAACTCTGAAAAACTTCATTGAAAAAGAGGATATAAAAAAGAAGATAGATAGGGCCAGTTTCAAGCCCCCTCTATCCTGTCTCTTGCATTTAATTCATGATAAGTTGTACTTGGCCATAGCTTTCGAACTTCTGGGCAAAATACCCGGAAGAAAGGTCAGATATATGGACACCGGCTTTCTCGGTTGTATGGATAAAACGCCCATTCCCAAGATAGATCCCTACATGGGTTACACCTTGTCTTGTACCTGTATCCCTAAAGAAGACTAAATCGCCCGCTTTTGGTTCTGATATAGCCGGCAACCACTCATAATAGTCAGCAGCAGAGCTACGTTTTATGGAAATCCCCTGCTCCTTCATGGCCCAGTAAATGAATCCACTGCAATCCATTCCCGTTAGCGGATCAGCCCCACTGAAAACATACGTGAACCCTCGTAAAGTATAAGCATATCTGATTACATCGTATGCATTGTCATATGCTGTTTCTTGTCCTTCATAGAACGGGAATAGAAGATCACTGTATATTTGAAGGTATTGACCTTCCATCACTTCATTAGTCGGTAAAGCATTACGTTTTTTGATGGAGTTCATGTGAATGCTGTAATTGTTTGAAATGCTACTTAGCGTTTCACCCGGTTGTACGATATGTTCCCCTTTAGGTGTATACGTTTTATAGATAACTTGATATTTAGCAAAGTACTTTTCCGTACTATTTCTTATTTGAACGGTTTCTGCACCATATCCAGAATTGACGAATTTGTCTTTTCCTAGATAAATCCCTGCCGTCACCACTTTTGATGTGTCTTTTTCAAGGAAAAAGATGATGTCTCCCGCCTTAGGAACAGCCGTTTCCATCCCAAGTTTATAAAATCCGTCTACGGTTAAACGATCCACAGCCACATTCTGCTGAGAAAGGGCCCAATGAACCAATCCACTCGAATCAAAGCCTTTAGAAGGGGTCTCTTCTCCTGCTGTTTTTTTGAATCCAACAAATGTTTTTGCATAGTTGGCAATTCGTTTCCCTCTCTCCGCCCACTGATAGATGGAAGGAGTATAGGCTGTCTGTATGATTTTAAGTTTTTGTCCTACATATAACTGGGTATCCGGTAAACCATTGATATTCATCAATTGTTCTGGCGTTATATTATAAATCGATGCAATGGATTCTACCGTTTCTTGCGAGGAAACTGTATGAATCCGATCTGCTGCATCAACTTTTGTACCAGGTGTAAAGGTCACTCCAACCATGACTAGTAATAAAAGCAGCATGCTGACTAATAATTTCCTTCTCATTTTGAACCCTTCCTTTTTGGCTGGAAATACATTCATAGAGCAGTTCCAGATTATTGGCAATCATAAATTCCAGTTACTATAATGAGTCTTTTTACTTACCATCTCCCATAATATCGGTGATACTTCTATATCCTTTAGACTATATATGACAAAAAAATTGTAAATATTAATCCTTTTTTAACAAAAATGACACATTTTAATAGTATATTATACTTATATATTTATTTTTCGAACTCTTTAAGGACTTAGTGCCTAGTCAATATGTTCCATCAAGCCAGAAAGTTCTTCTAATATAAAGGTAGAAAAACAAAAAAAGGAGAGGCCAGCTGGGCTTCTCCTTTTCACGGTACATGCACCGTTTGAATTTGCGAGAGATTTACATATATACGTTCTCCTTTGGCCGTAGCCAATTCAACCAAGCTATCTTCCGTCTTCTTGAGTACCCCCATTTTCATAGGGTCCTCCCCTCCATCCAAAACAACGAGCTTTCCTTCGATCGTTTTCAGCTGTTCTTCCAAGGATCGATAGAGCGGTAATGAGGTTGGGTTTATAGGGAATTGTTCATGAGTGAGCGAGTATGGTCTTTCCCCTTGCGTATAGGGGGTTAGCCATTTAAGATGATGGAGGAAAAGGGATTTCATTAGTAAAAGACCAAATGAACCCAATAAAATAGTAAAAGCAATGTCACCACTGTAGCCAACGGGATGACTCGTACGGTAACATTCACATACTCTTTCCATGTGATTTTCACTTTATTTTGTTTCAGGATATGCATCCAGATCAAGGAGGCAAGTGTACCGATGGGCAATAACAAGGACCCCATATCACTTCCTATTATATTGGCAAGATAAATGGTTTTTAATGTGATGGGATCTAACCCCATTTCCGTCAACGTAATGGTCCCGATCATCAGGGCTGGATGATTATTGAAAATGTTCGATAGGACCGAAACAAGCCCTCCCATCACCAAACTCGCACTTAATAATCCTTTGTTGACAATCGGTTCACAGATTTGAACAAGGATGGCTGTAAGCCCTGCATTCTGAAGACCAAAAATGATGATATACATAGAGAACGCAAAGATAAGAATATGCCATGGAGTCTTCTTCAAAATATCTACGGGACTCGTACGTAGATGATACCATCTCCAAATAAGCAATGATAATGAACCCATTACCGCAACCCACTCTATAGGTATCGATAGATAAGAAGCCACGAATAATAAACAGCGGACAATGAAGACATAGGTCAGTATCTTGAACATGAACTTTGTACGTTGCCTCTTTGTTTCCACCGTCGTATTCTCTTTTAACGGATGAAAATTTTTAGTGAAAAATCGTTCCTCAATGTCATAGGAATGGGAGGGCAATTTTTTAGGCAAATCTTTCTTGATGACCATGAACATTAACCATGACATGAATAACAGCCCCAATGTTGCAGGTACGAACATCATGGCTGTATGCATATAAAGCGTCATATCGACGATTTTCAAGGCAATCAAATTGACGATGTTACTAACTCCAATGGGTGCGCTGGATGCAGTGGCTATCAAGGCCCCACTCAAGAGATATGAAATGGTTTCGTGTTTCTTCATTCGAAGGTTTTTTAAAAGTAATATGAGGATGGGTGTCGTGATCATGATGCTCCCATCGTTATTAAATAAAAGCGTCATTAAAAAACATAATAATTGAATGTACCAATACAAACGATATCCGGAGCCTTTTGCAAGGGTTACAAGTCTCGCAGCAGCCCAATGAAAGAATCCGAAACTCTCGAGTATGACTGCCATGACAAGCGTTGCCATGATGGTGATGGAGGCACCCCCGATTTTACCGATGATATCCATTACATCCCCACGTGATACTATGCCAGTAAGCAATATGATTGCCGCGCCAAATGAAGCTGGCCAAGCTTCGTTTAGCCCTCGTGGTCTCCATAGTATGACAACCATTGTCATGACGAAGACAAAAATGGTCACCCCGATTTCAAAATGCATGATGTTCTCCCCTTTTTGGGCCTTGTGCCATTGGACCCTACTTGTCCGATTCTTATATATATATTCGTCATTAGGTATAAGGAGCGGGACAAGTAACCACGTCCACTAAATTGTGCCTTTGTCACTTTAGTGAACATGTCTCCAATGGAAAAGGGCCTAACGAAAAACTTCCAAGAATTTCCTTGTTTAAAAAGAGAAATCTGCTATAATTTTCAGAAAAAAAACTGGAAACCAGAAAGGTTGATTGACATGGAATTCACCATCCGTAGCATGCAAGTCGGCGACATCCCACAAGTCCAGCATGTCGCGAAGACAAGTTGGCATAGTACGTACGAAGGGATTATCCCCCTTACAATCCAAGAACGTTTTTTAGATGTGGCCTATAGTGACGAGATGATGAAAAAGAGGGTTAAACACTCTTTTGTTTACGTGGTCGAAGTGGCTGAAAGAATTGTCGGATTTGCCGACTTTTCTCATGTAAAGGAAGGTGGAGAAGTCGAACTCGTGGCGATTTACTTTCATCCGGAGTTTCAAGGAAAAGGTATGGGTACAGCTTTATTGCAAACAGGAATCGACCACTCCAAAGGTTGGAAAGAGCTTTTTATAAACGTTGAGGAAAAAAATGAATCGGGGACAGCCTTTTACCAGGCAAAAGGATTCGAAGTTGTTTCTCAGTTTGATGATGACTTCGATGGACATGTCCTCAAAACAGTAAGAATGGCCTTGAAAAAGGAAGGATTCTAAAAAAGGGCTGTGAAATATTGTTATCCAAGAGAAAATGTTATTACTCTTGCCACGAACATGATAGAGTGAATATATGACTGCGCTTAACTTATGAGGCAGTGTCTAAACATTGGGAGTGAACAACTTGATAACCATCACTAAAAAGGCCCAGGAAGTCATTAAAGAGATGCAACGGAATATGGAAGAGGAAACATATTTACGGTTTGGGGTAACCAGTTCTTGCTGCAACCAGATGAACTATTATTTGAACCTTGTGCGTCATAAGACCGAATTAGAGGAAGTACTAGTTATAGATGGGATAAAGCTTTTAATGAACCCTTCGGATGCCCGTTTCACGGATCAAACCGAAATTGATTTTCAAGACAATGGCTTTTTAATCAATAATCCAAATCCATTAGTATCACCGCTACAGTAAATAAACAAAAAGGGAAACCAGATGGATGGTTTCCCTTTTTGTTTATTCCTTTATATGAAACCCTTTCAATGTATGCTCTAGGTCATCAATCAATTGCGTGACATGTTCTGTATATTTTGCAAGCTCATTGGACGAAGCGGCTTGTTCCTCCATGGATGATGCAATTTCTTCTGAAGAAGCAGATGTTTGCTGAGAGACCGCAGTTATTTCCTCCATCATTTTCACAACCGTTTCTTTTTGTTGATTAATCGATGATATGGACTGGGTTTCTTCAACAAATGAATAGGATATTTTACGAACTGAGTCCTCAAGTTCCTTCATGGCCTTGCTTACCGTCATGACTGCACTTTTTTGGTTCGCACTAATTTGATTCGTTTCATTGGTCGTCTTCAGTAGCATTTCCGTGTCTGAAAAAATGCTGTGTATGATGTCCTGGATGTTATTTGTTGCTTCTTTCGATTCCTCGGCTAAGCTGCGAACCTCATTCGCCACGACCGCAAACCCTTTTCCGGATTCGCCCGCCCTTGCAGCTTCTATGGAGGCATTCAAGGATAATAAGTTGGTTTGCTCTGAAATCTGGGAAATCGTATTCGTCACATTCGAAATGGTTTTTGATTTCTCCACAAGACTCAAACTCATGCTTGTCACGGCTGAAAAAGCTGTCTCCAATTTTTGATAAGACGTTTCCAACTCGTTGACTTGTTCCTTCCCTGACTCGATTTTTTCCGAAGCCGTCTCCAAAACGTTTTGTGTCCTATCCGATAACTTGGATAGTCCATCGATTTCATCACTGAGCAATTGAATCGTATGGGCTCCTTCTTCTACCGATTCGGATTGACTGGCTGCCCCTGCTGCAATTTCTTCCACGGAACGTGAAACCTCAGTAATGGATGTACTATTTTCCATCGCAATCTGGCTCAATCCTGCAGTTGCCTCCGTTACAGCATTCGTATTTCCTTTCACATCGTTAATCAATTCTCTTAATTTACTTAACATGATATTATAACTTTTGGATAAGTCGCCCATCTCGTCATTCGAGGCATGGTGAAATTCGGTTACTAAATCCCCGCTCGCTGTCTTCTTCATGACATGTCGAAGATCCGATATCAGCTTTTTCAACTTTCCTGATAAATAAATGGCACATACGATACCCATCAATACACCAAAAACCAAAGAGACGAATACAGTCCGATTAATATCAAGCAACTTACCTTGCAAAACTTCATCCGATGTCAAAGCCACCACTTTCCAGTTCACGTCAGGAACCGAATTCACTTCACCCGTATACTGTTGGTCTTTCCACTCTAACGTCTGGGCTGTTTGCTTCGACCCATCGTACATGTCCGAAACCCACTTGAACTTGGAATTGAATTGATCCGCATCCGTTACTAGGTCCCCCACTCCTTCGACCTTCCCACTTTGATTTGGATTCATATTCTTGCCGTCCATTTCCTTCATGAACGAACTTACGATAATGCCTTGCGAATCAAGGATCACAAGGTTACCATCAGAATGCCTCTCAATTTCCGTACGCATCTTTCCGATGGTAGATAAATCAATATCATAGCCTAACGCCCCTACCATTTTCCCATTTTCCAAAACAGGCGTGACCACTGAAGTCATGATACTGCCATTCACGATATCTTGGTACACGTCCATCCATTTTGTTTTCGGGTTTTCCGATAGCTGCGTATACGTTACGGTTTCTCGAGCATCTCCCTTAAATTCCATTTTAGGAGATGCGTATAATGATCCGTCCGTACCGTCCATATAATAAGCCGATAGCAAGTGTTCATTGTTCAGTTGAAAAGATTCAATGGTTCTCTGAATATCTTTCAGTGAATCCTCATCCTTTAGATGGATCGATACCAATTGTGATAATTGATTTATTGAATCTTCATAGACTTTCAAATCCGCGCTAATCTGTGATACAGCATTTTGGGCTGCGCTTTGATTTGTGGCAACACTATCTTCCTTGAACACATTGGAAACCTGGAAGGCCATTATTGAAACAGAAACACCCATCGCCAGAAAAATGGATAGACAAATAAAAAACATCCACTTTACCCGGATCGAGATTCTTCTGTGCTTTTTTTCCCTTTTAACAGTTGGTGAATTCCCCATTATGATTTCCCCTTTTTGATTACGTGTTGGCTTGATTGTCCCTTAAAGTAAATCGCCATTTAGGATAAGCAACATGCTTGATTATAGCAGGAACCTAATTTTTCCACATAACAATACTATATACCCATAATAATATTGTCAATGACTAATACAACTCTTTATTTATAGTTATATAGTCCATATCTTAAAGGAAAACGGAATTAAAATGAAAATCGTGTAATCTATCACCTTTTAATTCAAAAAGGATATATATGGTAAATTTATTCGGAAAACGTGAAACCTTCCCTTTTAACAATCGTATATACAGAAAAAGGAAATTGAGGTAGGGGCGTGATTCTTTGAAGAGGAATATTCTATTTAATAGGGGAAAATTACTACTTCCCAGCCTGGTTGCAGGAATTGGATTCTGGAAGTTTATGAAGGCCAGATATGAGGCAAACCCTGACTATATCGTTCATTTCATTAAAAAGTATGCTGAGAGCAAAGATATTTCTTTATTCATCCATCATAATGATGAGAAGATTGCCGAGGTTAACTCAACCGTGCAGCTTCCATTAGCAAGCACCGTTAAAATCATCATGGCCATTGAATACGCTCAACAGGCTGCGGAAGGATTAATGGATCCTGATCAAAAAGTGCAAATAGCGGACATCGAGAAATTTTACATACCCAAAACAGATGGCGGTGCACATGAAGCCTGGCTTTCACAGGTAGGAACGAGCGGGAACGTTCCTTTATGCGAGGTCGTGAATGGAATGATTGCCTACAGTTCTAATGCGAATACAGATTATTTAATGAACCTGCTAGGGATGGATAGTATCAATTCCGTCCCAAAAAGCTTAGGAATCCCGAACCACGAACCCCTGTATCCGATTAGCGCTTCCCTTTTCATACCCAGCACTCTCATGAAAGAAAAGAATTTCACAAGAAAAGAGACGCTGCATGCGATTGAAAAGATGGAAATGGCAGAGTATCGAAGTTGGGCACTTGCCATAAATGAGCGATGGAAAAGCAAACCACCTACAGAACAAGAGAAGAAAGAAGCAACGAAACTGCTGTCTCTTGATTTTCAAAAAATTTGGTCTGATCGTTTGTCACGATCCACTACAAAAGACTATGTATCGATCATGAAGATATTAAACAATAAGATGGATCTTGATCAACATGTTCATGAACACCTTGATCCCATCATGGAGCAATTGATGAAGAATCCCAGTAATCGCAAATGGCTTTTACATGCTGGTCAAAAGGGAGGATCTACCGCTTTCGTTCTAACGGTGGCCATGTACGCAACAGATAGAGACGGAAATAGGACAGAGCTCGCCCTTTTTTCAAATAATCTATCCTCCATGAACCAAGAAAAACTTACCCGAAGTCTAAATGATTTCCAACTTCAAATCCTAACCAATCCAAAATTCCGAGACTTCATAAAAGAAAACTTCGCGATCTCATAGAGCACTTTTTGGGAAACTGAATTCATTTGACTAGTAATAAAATGAACAATAGGTGTTCCTGAATGGTATTATTGGATTATTCGGAATATAATTGGAGGTTTCATGCATGGTCATCAAAAAAGCCACAATGGCAGAGCTTGATTCACTTAGCGAGTTATTTGATTCATACAGGGTTTTCTATGAGCAACCCTCTAATCTTGAAGGGGCTCAGCATTTTTTAAGAGAAAGACTAGAGCACGAGGAATCGGTCGTCTTCATTGCAAGGGATGGTAACGATTCATTGGGTTTTGTTCAATTATATCCTTCCTTTTCATCGATAAGCATGAAACGGTCATGGATCTTGAACGATTTATTTGTAAAGGAAAGTGCCCGCAAGAGAGGAATTGGTGAGAATTTATTACAAGCCGCCGTCGATTTTGCAAAAGAATCGGGAGCAAATGGGGTATCCCTTGAGACCGGTAAGGAGAATGTTACTGCGCAAAGGCTTTATGAGAGATTTGGATTTGTAAAAGAATCGAACTTTTTTTATCATTATTCCATCTAACATTTCGAGTGATCTACTAAAAGGGGCCAATTTCAGGCCCCTTTTAGTATGCAGATAATTTTCATTTGTACAGCGCATACTAAGATCATTATCTATAGGGAGTGATACGATTGGATCAAGAACAAACGATTAAGATACTGAATAAATTCTTACAGGGAACATACATGGGCATTCACGCCTATGAACGCTTTATAGAAAAACTGCAACATTCCTCTTTAAAAGACTCGTTCATTTCGATTCAGAAAGACCAAAAGAATCATGCGACCCTCATTTCAGAGAGAATTCAGCATCTAGGTGGTACACCTGTAACGAGTGAGGGGATCATTGGAAAGATCGAGGCAGGCATTGTAAATGTAGTGGAAAATTACAATTCAGAGGAAGAGATTATTAAACATGCCATTAAAGGGGAAAACCTATATGGAATAAGAATGAGTGAGGACCTAGTAAGGGATAAATTAGATGAAGAAAGTCTAAATCTAGTCCATAGAATTCTTGATAAAGACCGGGAACATGTGGATTACCTAAAGTCTCTTCTACATTCTTAGAAAGTGAGTCTCCAATGCCCGTACATTTTATTTTCTTAGTGTCCGTTATAAATGGATCTAGCCACCTGTTAAATATTTCTTTGTGACATGTGTGAAAAAAGCCACCTCCATATGGAAGTGGCCGACCCATTACTCAACTGAAGTCCCAGACTCAGCTATAAAGTCTTTATCAACTAAAGGTTTTCCAGCTTTATCAACCATAACCGTTAACCCAGAAGTAGGACCGCCATAATGGAACATATATAGGACTCCTGTTTCATTATCACGAATTATTTTAGTAACAGCCATTTTTCCTTCTGTATAAATGTCCTCAAAACGTTTCTTTGCCACTATAACACGCTCCTTTTTTCGGATTGTTGAAGCAGCTATCTCCATCTTACTTCCAGGAAGTACTTTTCTTCCTTCATCCCTAATTATATTAGTTCCGCAAGTTCCTGATTCCAAAAAAGGAGTAGTCGTTCATGGTGGATAAGTGGCCCAACTGGCGTAGCATGGTCGAAATATTGCCTCTGTGATACGTGCCGTGGTTATCTTTGTCTTTGCTATGGTATACCGAGCGATAGTGTATAATGAAATATATTCCATTAACTGAAGGGGGTCAATCGTGTTATCCAGTAAAAATATATATGTAAGACAACTTATACTATCAGATGCTGAAAATTTACTACAATTGCTAGTGGAAAATAGGCCGTTCTTTGAACCATTTTCGACAGACCAACCAGCTAACTACTATTCTTTAGAAAAACAAAAGGAAATCATAACTTCGGGACATAAGTCAAAAGGAAATAGTAGTTACGAGTTTGGAATCTTCCTGAATACTAATCATAGGTTAATAGGAACGATCAGCCTGTTTCATATTATTCGCGGGCCCCTTCAAAGTGCCACCATGGGTTATTACTTAGACCAAAAAAACAATGGGAATGGTTACACTACAGAAGCTGCCAAAATGGTGGTGGATTATGCTTTTGAAACGATTGGTTTACATAGGATTGAGGCTGGGGTTATGCCACATAACATAGGTTCCATACGCGTTTTGGAAAAGGTCGGTTTTCACAAAGAAGGAATCGCAAAACAAAGTGTAAAAATACAGGGGCGCTGGGAAGATCACCAGATATTAGCCATAATCAATCCAAATGATTAATCCGAAAGTCGGGCAAACTATCAATGTGAATTCTTCTTATGGGTAACATCATTTTTTATGTTCGTGTAAGAATGATAGGAGATTAATAGAAGAATAAAAAAGCGCAACGGGTAATTTCTTCCCGTTGCACTTTTTTTACTTGAAAACTATTATTTTGCTGTTTCAAGGCTAGCTTGAATTTCTTTAATTAGAAGTTCAGCGCCTTCTTGGCTAAGGATTAACTTACCACCAGCAAGTTTCATATTGTCATCAGATGTTTCACCCGTTACTTGACAAGTCATGTTCGGTTTATATTTTTGAAGAATGATACGCTCTTGTTCTACATAGATTTCCAAAGCGTCCTTCTCTTTAATTCCTAATGTACGGCGTAATTCGATTGGAATTACCACCCGGCCTAATTCGTCAACTTTACGTACAATACCTGTAGATTTCATTTGTCATTACCTCACTATTTATTATGCATTATTATATTCGTCAAAATTCGACATTCTTTTCTCTTATTAAAGATACCACCCCTTCCCAATTTCGTCAATTACCGTATCTTAATATATTATCTACCTTCTATTAGAAGATTCGAAAAATACGGAATAAACACTGATATAATGGCATTTTTATAGGTTTCAAGAGAGTATTTTTTATCTTTTCTTATATATTAATATATTTTTATTCAAATTTTCTTCAAAAATACCAACAATTACACATTGTCGTATTTTGTCGAAAATAGGTAGATTCATGATTTTAGTGAAAACGTTGTTGATTTTATTTGGTAACTGGTAGACAATTTAACAAAGAATCAGGTTTCAATATTCTGATAATTATTCCGAACTGGGTATACATCTTTATGGTACCCATTGAATCATGCGTCCGATATGATGGGGTTGGTGGCAAAAAAACAGATAGAGGTGAGTCGATTGCGACCGATTTTAATAGGGGTTTGTTCCGCTCTCTTCTTTGCGTTTACCTTCGTTCTCAATCAGTCGATGGAATTGGCTGGTGGCAGTTGGATTTGGAGCGCTTCCTTAAGATATATCTTTATGGTTCCTTTTCTGCTATGTATCGTTCTGAGCAGGAAAAACCTTCGCCCTCTTCTCCTTGTGATGAAAGAACAACCCGGAACTTGGCTACTTTGGAGTTTCGTTGGGTTCGGGTTATTTTATGCACCATTATGCTATGCTTCGGCATACTCACCTGGCTGGTTAATCGCCGGGACCTGGCAAGTCACGATCATATCCGGTGCTTTACTCGCCCCGCTATTTTTTGAAATGTTTGAAACAAAGGATGGGCTTCTAAGGCAAAAAGGCAAAATCTCCTTGAAAGGGCTTAGCATGTCCTTGATCATCCTGTTTGGAATTATATTGATGCAGGTGGAGCACACCAAGCATATTACATTCAGCAATCTCTTGTTGGGTGTCGTTCCTGTCCTTCTTGCCTCCTTTGCTTACCCACTTGGAAATCGTAAAATGATGGATGTTTCTCGAGGACGTTTGGATGCCTACCAACGGGTGTTGGGCATGACATTGGCAAGCCTCCCGTTTTGGTTTTTACTTTCGTTGTATGGTTTTTTCACCGTTGGGGCGCCAACGATGATGCAGAGTTTCCAATCACTTTTGGTTGCCCTCTTTTCAGGTGTGATTGCAACGGTCCTGTTTTTCAAGGCCACCGATATGGTGCGGGGGAACATGCAGAAACTAGCTTCCGTTGAAGCGACACAATCAATGGAGGTCCTATTCGCCTTAGCTGGTGAACTGGTATTTTTATCGCTCCCGATTCCTTCCGCCCTTTCCTGGTTAGGAATCTTCATCGTGATTCTTGGAATGATCCTGCATAGCTACGTTTCACACACGAGAGAAAAGAGAGCGGATCCTTCTTCCGAGAGCGCTTGATCACTATAAAAACGCAGTGATTGTATTCACCGCGTTTTTTTTGTTACCGCTTTTCGTATCAATGCTCTCCTTTGACAGCCTTTCTCTCCATATCATAAATATACCCAAGCTTCCGATGGTTGATCATATCTTTAGGCGTCGTGTCCCATGGAAACATGGGATCATGTAAATTGTGGCCGAATGGTCCCCCTTTTCTTGGCAAATATCTTTCCTGCCGGTTAAGGATTTTCCACATTACCCATATCCGGTCTACATTTGCATGATGCAAAAAGAAAACAGGATCATTCGGTGAGGTAGGGACAGAGCCCATATGGCCCCCAACCCAACCATGGACACGATTATGAAGTTGAGGTCCATCTATGAACCCTTCAAGTTGATTGCGAAAACTCGGGGTGCTCGTCGTATTCCAAGGAGGCGAGTCATATGGAGTGACCTTCAGCACTTCCTTCACATCTGCTTTCGTCGGTAAGGTCGCTACCGGTTCACTTGCAGCAAAGTTTCGCCTTAATCCCCCTGCAGGATTCCCCTGTTCGTCGATGACTTCCCACTGTCCCGCTGCAAAAGGTCCCTCTGTGACAAGAAAGTCATTTCTCCTGTTTCCGTTCCCCCCCATAAAATCATCGTCCCAAACTGGGGATGAAGACGGATCTTCCAGTTCCGAATCAGCCGCCCAATCCCAATATGGAATGGTCACACTTGGGTCAATCTTTTGGAGATCACGTTCAAAGCGCCAAAGGAAATCGCGATGCCATGGCAAGAATGCTGGCCCCATATGTGCGGCACTTCTATGGTCTCTATGATTTCCATGTAAATTCTCCGCGACACTCCTTGCGCTTGGATTAGCATGATTGTGTGCAGGGCTTTCAGTGGTTGGATCTCCTCCCGGCGGAGTTTGAAACGCCCCTCCTGCCAAATGCCAGGCGACATATCGATCATAGATCCCTTTTTCCTTTAAGGCTAAAACGGCAGTGATGTATTTCTTTTTTTCCTTATCCGTAAGGTGTAGAACATTTTTCCTCACTTTATACTCAAGTGTCATGGGTATACCCCTTTTCTAGATGGTCATCTATACTAGTTCCTTTGATATTCTAAGTAATGGATGTTAGAAAGGTTCAGGGCGAATGCGGATAGTTGGTAAAAATGGGCATTTTTCCGTTGACCTTATATCGTATAATACGATATATTCGTTTCAGGCGATTTAAAAAGGAGGGGTAATCATGATACAGGAAATCAATGACTACTTCACGGATATCTATTTTCATTTACATCCGCAACAACAAGAAGCCATTTCCCATCAAAGCGTACGAGTCTTGCAAATAATTCAAAAAAGGAAAGATGTTATGATCCGAGATATTGCCGAACAATTATCGATTTCCCACAATACAGCTTCTGAGCATGTCAAAAAATTGGTGCAAAACGGATGGGTGCTTAAGGAGCGATCGGAAGATGATCAGCGTAAGGTGTATTTACATTTAACGGATGTCGGTGCAACCATTTTAAAAAAGAACACGGAATTGGATGAGAAAAAACTACAACAGGCGCTTAGCAAGTTATCCGTTTCTGAAAGGGAACAAATAAGAGAAGCATTCCGGTTATTAAGTGAGGTATCTACTTAATGTATTTGTTCATTAAAATAGCCAGTTCCGCGGTCATCATTGGACTTGTAACGGAAATGGCCCGACGATTCCCTTTATATGGCGGGATTGTGGCTGCTCTGCCATTAATCAGTATCCTCAGTATAATTTGGCTAACGGTTCAGGGAGAGCCCACTCAGAATATCCATACATTCACACTGGGCGTTCTGGCAGGTTTTCCCGCTACAGTGGCCATGCTAGTTGTGATTTATACGGCATTAAAGCAATCCATTCATGTAGGGCTGGCTATCCCCCTTGGGCTCGTGGCTTGGGGGATATTTTTAACAGGGCAAAAATATATAATGGCTAGGTTTATTTCCTGATTGATTTCCTACTGCCCTCATTTTTTGGTATGATAAATGTGTTAAATAACATAATGAAGGTGATTTACTTTGTCTGAAGAAACTCCAAAAGAAAAAAAGGTATATGACACCACAATCATTTATGATTATGCAGAGTTTCCTGACATAGTCAGTGGTCGTTGTGATAATTGCGGCAATGCTCAGTTCAAAAGTTCCGTTAAGGATTATGTATATATTCGTACATGCAGAGAATGCGGCATGAAGAAATCGATTTGACCCTATTTAACGATAGGGTTTTTGTTTGTTCACTTTTTCTTTTTCCTCTTGAACGTATCGCTTATATATTTCCCTTCTTATCATCATAATCGGAAAATGCGACGGCATATGGATAGGAACAAGAAGAATTATCCAAGTACTTCTCAGCCGTGCGTCTAATGAACGACTCGACTACCTTGTGCCATGCTTATCAAATAACTCCACACTCACCGTCCCTTGACAATAGAAGTCCACTCATAGAAAAGAATTCTCCTTCACCGAATTATGGTAGATGACAGATCGCTTCTTCATCTTTACATCGTATTGCGTAAACTCCACTCTTTTCACACCGTGTGATAAGAAAAGCTGCCATGAAAATTTCTTGTTATAGAAATCTGAATGGGATGGCGGATAAAATTGTCCGGACTGGCCGCTAGCAACAGCAGGGGCAGGCAAAAGGGATAAAGCTGTTAAAAGGAACAGGAGCTTTTTTATCATGGGATCCTCCAAAATGGTTTTCTCTTTTTCTCCCTTCTTGTAGAGAAAAAAAGAACTCGTCCAATCGAAAATCCCCATTAGCCGCAAGAGATTCTTCACCCATCGTTAACATTTAAAAGTTCTTCTATAGAAAAATAAAAAAATTAAATAAAATAAGCCATATATACTAACCGTTCCTTTTTATGTTAAAATTTATGTGACTTTAGGTTGATAAATAGAGAAAGAGGAGATATTTATTATGGTTAAAAACTCGTTTTTATTCACGGCATTTTTATTTATTGCTACAATTTTCTTACATGTACCTATTGCAGAGGCTGCAACGGAATATGAGTCGAATGACTCACTTTCTACAGCTACGCCAATTAGTTTTAAGGGTAGTAAAGCAGATGTTGACGGCATACTGAGCGACAGGTATGACGATGATTATTTTAGTTTCACTTTAACTGAACCAGGAAAAGTTGTATTGAAAATTAATCATAATCTGAATACAAGGTACGAAGTAAGGCTTATAAATGCGCAACAAGAAACGTTAGAGGATTATACTACTACGTATAATGTAAATAAGGGAGTAAAAGAGCTCTTTTCACAAGGTTTAGATGCGGGGACTTACTATGTAAAAGTTGAACATTATGACGGTAACGGTGAAAGCGTTCCATATAAACTGCAGGTCGATTATACGCAAAGTAGTGTTTACGAAAAGGAATTTAATAATGATCTTTCAACCGCTAACCTAATTAATCTAAATAAGCAGTATAACGGATGGGCAGATTACGATAGTGATTACTATGTGATTGAGGTACCATCAAGTGGTGAAGTGAAAGTCGAAATGAATAGAACCTTGAAAACGAGCTACGAAATTTCTTTGTACAATAGTGCAGGAAGTGAAATGGAAAGTTGGTATACATACTACGGTAAGGATTCTATGATTCCTGTTATACATACAGGATTGCCTCAAGGTACCTATTACATAAAAATCAGAACAACTGATGGGGATAGAGATAATATTCCTTACCGCTTTAAAGTGAACTTTAAGGCGAACTCTTTATTTGAAACGGAAGACAATGATTCAATGTCTCTAGCAGATACTCTGAAAGTTAGCAAAGCTATGAATGGTGTAATCAGTTCAAGAAGTGATTCAGATTATTATAGCTTGAACTTGACCAAAAATATGAATATCGCTGTACAATTAACAGCCTCAAAGGATACAAGTTATGATGTACAAATATTTAATCAAGATAATTCCGTTTACGAAAGTTTATATACCAATTACGGAAATGGAAAGCTTAAAACGATAAAAAACCTCAATCTAAAAAAAGGGATTTATTATATTAAACTTCGAAGATACGATGGTGAATCCAATAAAATTCCTTATACTTTAAAAGTTATACAAAGAGATACTACGCCACCCGCCACTCCAACAGTCAATAAAGTAACAACGAAATCTACAAAAGTGACAGGTAAAGCGGAAAAAGGTGCTACTGTTTATGTATATAGAGGCCAGACAAAACTTGGTCAAGCAACCGCATCAAGTTCTGGCACATATTCTGTGAAAATCCCAAAACAAAAGAAAGATACCACCCTAAAAATTTATGCCAAGGATGTAGCCGGAAATAAAGGGAAGATAAAAACTATAAAAGTGAAGAAACCCTAATATTAAGGGTTAGGCACAATGTTTCGGCAGGCAACTAGTTGGTCGTACTAATACATTTGAAGCAAAACTTTAACTTTAGTTTTAGTTTAAAATAACTGTACCCAAAAGTAGTTGTGTCTAACAATTGGATGCATTTCAAGTTCGATTTATCTAATTTTCCAAGGTTTTAGTTTTAAAAATAGAAACACTTCAAATAAAAAACGGTCGTAGAAGTTCTTTACTTCTGACGGCCGTTTTTTTATGAGGGCAAAAGCTACTACCTCTTTTATCTATATCTTCAATATTTCCCTGATGTCTTCCTCAGTTAGGGCAGATGACGATGAATTTTCAGGGTCGATGATTTCCTCGATCAGATGCCTTTTTTTCTCCTGCAGTTCATTCATTTTTTCTTCAATCGTGCCGCGGGCCACAAGCTTGATGACCTGGACTACATTCTTCTGGCCCATGCGGTGTGCTCGGTCCGCCGCTTGTTCCTCGACGGCTGGGTTCCACCACAGATCATATAAAATCACGGTATCGGCACCCGTCAGATTGAGTCCCGTGCCGCCTGCTTTCAAGGAAATGAGGAAGACGTCACGGTCACCCGCGTTGAACCGATTGCAAATTTCAACCCGTTCTTTTGATGGGGTCTGTCCATCCAAGTAGAAAAAGGATTGCCCTTGTATGGCTAAATCCTTGCCGATGATTTGAAGCATTTTCGTGAATTGAGAGAAAATCAGGACCCTTCTACCGGAAAGTCTCGATTCCTCCATAATCTTCATCAGCTGTTCGAATTTTGACGAACTCCCTTTATAGCCATCCACAAATAGAGCAGGGTGACAGCAAATTTGCCGCAATCGGGTCAAACCGGCCAGTATCCTAATCCGGTTTTTTCGAAGCGTGTTTTTGTCCAAATGTTTCAACGTATCCTCACGCAGTTTCGCCAAGTAGGCCGCATACAGCCTCTTTTGGTCTGGAAGCAATTCCACCGATTCCAACGTCTCGATTTTTTCCGGAAGCTCCTCCAGCACATCTTCTTTCAAGCGGCGAAGCAAAAACGGCCGGATTCTGCGAGCAATCTGTTTTCGGGAGAGATGACTATATTCCTTCAAGCCCATGAAGAGCTCTGGAAAGACGACGTGAAAAATCGACCATAGTTCCTCCAACGAGTTTTCCACTGGTGTACCGGTGAGAGCGAAACGGTGATCCGCCTTGATTTTCTTCACGGAACGTGCCGTTTGTGTCACAGGGTTCTTGAAAGCCTGGGCTTCATCGAAAAACACCGTGTGGAACTCCTGCTTTTCATACCAGAGAATATCCTTGCGCAATAACGGATAAGACGTGATGACCGCATCCACCTCGCCCAGTTCCTTCTGGATCTTGGATCGCTCCTTTTGATTGCCATCCATGACAACGGCTTGTATCTCCGGAGCGAATTTCATGAATTCACTCAGCCAGTTATACGTCAAAGAAGAAGGGCAAACGATGAGGACTGGAAGCTTCCTTTGTCGAATGGCGGATAATTCGGAAAGGATGAATGCGATGCTTTGCAACGTTTTACCCAGTCCCATATCATCTGCCAGAATCCCTCCAAACCCGTATCCTGCAAGACTCTTCATCCACTTATAGCCGTTTCTTTGATAATCCCGCAGGATCGGTTGCAAACGCTCCGGCAGCTCGAACTCCAGATTGCTTGGGTTGCGGATATTCTCCAAGAACTGACGGAACGACTCCTCCATCGTGAATGTGCCATCAGCTGCGGAGTCAAGAAGCTGAAGTCCCCTCACGATTGGTACATTCAAGCCGCTTTCCAGATCTTCATGTTGAACCGGAAGGGCATTCAAGAACCGGTTAATTTCTTCGAATTCCCTTGTTTCCAATGAAAGTAACGAACCATTCCGAAGACGGTAATACTTCCGTTTTTCTTCGAGTGCTTCTAGGATCTCCCGTATTTGCTTGTCAGGGATCCCGTCCATTTCAAACTTGAATTCGAGCCAGTTGGTCCGTTCTTTTTTGATTTTTATCCGCACTTGCGGAGGTGGATTCCCCCTGGCAATCCGGCTTCTTACGGCAGTCGTCGCATAAAGTTGGACGAGCTTTTGCAGTTTTGGCACACTATGGTACAAAAACTCGTATTCCAGTTCTTCATTATGTAAGAAGTAGCCGCCCTCATTCTTGGCAAACTGACTTTCTTCCATCAACGTTAGAATCACCTTTTCCTTCTCCACATCCCTCATGAGCATGGAGACCGCTTTGTTTTCCCGGCTTTCCAAGGGATTCATCACAATATTGCCATAGTGGAACTCGAGCCCGGCAAGCAATTTGTTATTTACACGATCCAAGTATAATTTGGCAATCAAGGGAGTTTTCACAAACTGCTCGGTAATCGAATCCGAAATATGGACAATCCCTATTTTTTTCAAGCCCGGAACCACTTTTTCAAGGAATACATCCAATTGATCCCAGGCAATCGGAATTCGATTCGCCCCGGAAGTCTCCAGCATCGATTTCAATTCGATAAGGCGTTGGCAGTCTTCTTTTTTCAAAGAAAACAGCTTGCCATCAGCCAAAACGAAATCATAGGCATTCATCACGATTACCGAATCCAACCCCTTGATATTCAGTTGGTAGCCCTTGCTTTCAGTTTTGGTAAAATCAAACTGGAGCGGCAGCAAGTCTTCCGATATTTGGAGTCCGTCCTCGATTGTCCCGTCATGCCGAAGTTTCACCATGGGAGCTTGGATGAGGAGCGGAAATAGCCTTTTCCAAGAAGAGGGCGGAAGAAGCAATAAGGAATGAATTTGTGTGTAGCCCGTTTGACCGGAAGCATCCAGATAGACCTTTTCATCAGAAATGACCGTGATCAGCTGCTGAATGACGGCATCATTTTCTTTTTGAAAACAGTGTAGGCTTGGGTCATATTGAAAGGATAGGGAGACGGTGGAACGCCTCCTTTCTTTTATCCTCATCAGGAAATCCCTGATATTTGGCACATCGATCGATCCAATCTTCATTTCAATCCCGAACATATACTGCCCTTTAGATACCAACACAGGTTTACATATAAATTCCGTATCAAGCACTTCCCTGTTTTCAAAGTGACGTTGATGTCCGCTTGAACGTACCGGCTGATGATTGAAAAGGCTCAGCAATCCATCCGTCAGCTCCTGGCTCGACTCGGACTGAATAGTCGGGACGGTCCCTTGGCGTTGATGATGGTATACCGCAAGTAAAACGGCCGCGACGTGCTGACAATCCTTGGAGAAAGAGGCGAGTGTAGGGCAGCTGCACTTCGTATGGAAGCCCCCGGTCTTATCCACATCAATGGTGACGTGAAAATCCTCCACTCCTGAAACCGTCGCTTCGCAGCCACTAGGGCCATATGAGTCGAATAATACTTTATTAGCACGATAAAAAGCGTCCCCTCTTTTGAAGGAGACCGTACCGCACATATCTTTTATGAGGTTCACGTTCAATTTGGTATTCAATGCCTTGCTCCTTCCTGAGGTCCTCTACACTTTTGTGCGTGGTGAATGTATCCATATTCTTCAATCGTACCATAGTTCTCTTTTTTTGAGCGAACGATCTTACCTGTCACTGCCAAAACCGAGTCGTATGAAGAATTATCCCATTGTCTATCCCGATGATGCAAATAAATTCAATTTCTCAAAAACTCCTTAATCGGACTTACTAGGTTTGTATTCTCAGGAAGAAATCCGCTCAAAGCAAATGGTTATCCAAAAAGGAGATAAATAAGTCCAAATGAAAAGAAAAATCACCTTATCTTGAGATTTCAAGGTAAGGTGATTTTTTTCTTTTCATTGGTAGAATTCCTTTTCTAAAGAATGGAGCGTATCCTTCTAGAGGGCCTAATTGATCACTAAATGGATTTCATTTCCCGATGGATCAGTAATGACATACCCTTCATCATTTTGTATGGCCTCTACTCCTATTTGTTTCAGCTGTCCGATCACTTTATTTCGCGCCTCTCCGTCTGCATAAACAAGAGTAAACCAGTTCAGCCCTACACTGTTTTTCTTAGGAGTAGGTACACCCACACCATTCCATACATTTAACCCGATATGATGGTGATAATCCCCGGTTGATGTAAAGAGTGCCCCTTCGTAACGGGTCACGACCTTGAATCCAAGTCCCGATGTATAAAATTTCTCCGTGTCTTTTAGATTGGCTACATGCAGATGAATATGCCCCATCAATGTTCCGGCGGGCAAACCACTCCATGCGGCATCACTTTCTGCCAGAATACTATTACCGTCTAACGGGTCTGTCACCATTTTAACTTCCCCATTCGCCCATTCCCATTCGGACGATGGACGGTCATAATACACTTCAATCCCATTTCCATCCGGATCCGTAATGTATAGTGCTTCGCTCACAGCATGGTCCGCCGCTCCGAAACGATATTGGGTGGTAAGCAAATGCCGTAAAAAGACCGATAAGTCCGCACGTGTCGGCAGCAAAAGGGCAAAATGATACAACCCTGATGTCCGTCCTTCCTTTGGAATAACATCTTCCGGCTGCTCCAGTGTTAATAGAGGCGTTTTTCCGTCCGTCGTTAACACGGCTTTACGATTCGTCTTTTCCAATACTCGAAAACCGATTATTTCTTCATAAAATGCAATGGCATCCGCCAAATTCAGGACATTGATACTCACTTCCCCAACAAACGTTACTGGTTTTCTATGAAATTTACTCATACCCTTACACCCCTTCTTTATCTTTCCATATATATTGACCCCATGTGAAAGGGCTGCGCTCGTATGCTAGATTGATTTTGTATCTGGTTACCGGACCTCAAGCCTAGTATCACCTCTTGCCCCGCAACCCATTCTAAAGGAGCAGCCACATGAACAGTCTTTTTATTCACTTACTTTATGTAAGTAATTATATTTTAGTAACTTATAATTGTCAAGCAGGTTTCTAGATTGATTGGGAATTATAGAAAAAAGCACCCTGGTATGACCCACAGTGCTTTCTTCTATAAGATTTGTCGTTAAAGTTTTCCCTTCCGTGCCGTCGCGGAGCTCATGATATAGTAGCCGATAATCAACACTAAAATCGATAACGTATAAAGAAGGGTATGTACCGGATTTTCATGGTAGACAATGATGAGCCGGATCATGGCCGTTATGCCAATATAGAGAAAATATCGTATAGGAAAATGATAATCCTCTTTGAAATATTTCACGATCATCGCGATGAATTCAAAATACAAAAAGAACATCAAAATGCGTTCCAAGAGTTCGAATTCTATCCGTATTTCCGGATCATAAAGCGCCATCTTTATGAAATAGAAGATTTCCTTAGCAAGTAACACGCATAAAGATAAAGCCAATAAGATCAAGGCCGTATTCAAGGCGAGTTGAAGAACTTCCGCTATTTTAATGTCCTTCCATTTGTTTTGTTTACTATGACCCAATGTGTCTTCCCCCTGAATATCAAAGTTTCTTCGTGTCTCTATACTACCATTTGTTTTTTAAGTGGATGTAAATTTTCATTGAACTGTTGGTTACAGTACACTTTCTTGTATACTAAAAAGAGAAGAAATCTCTAAAAAAGGAGGAGGAATATGAAAGAAACCATTAATTGGGCGGTTTTAGCATACGACAAATGGCATCTATACATAGCGAAAACGAAGAAAGGCCTCTGTTATGTCGGTTCACCTGGTCAGTCTTATGAGGATTTGGAAAAGTGGATACAAAAACGGTTTCCTCAGTCGATTCTTTTGGAGAGTGAAGAAGCGTTACATCCTTATCTTACTGAACTATATGAGTATTTCGAGGGAATACGACGGACTTTTTCATTACCTGTGGATGTGAGGGGAACCGCTTTTCAAGTAGCCATTTGGGAAGCATTGAACCAGATTCCATACGGGAAAACCACTTCTTACTCCGAAATTGCGAGGATGATTCAAAGACCCACCGCTGTTCGTGCGGTCGGAACGGCCATCGGGGCCAACCCCGTGCTGATCACCGTTCCATGTCATCGGGTCATCGGAAAAAATGGGGCAATCACCGGATACCGGGGCGGATTGGAAATGAAGGAATTCTTACTGCAATTAGAGACGCAAAACGGGGACTGACTACCCCGGAGGACTTATATAAGCTCTTTTTTTCTATCAAAGGAGCGAGTTTATCTTCTTAAAATGGAAAGATATCTTCCCAAAGGGGATTTGTTTCGTCGAAAAACCTCCATATATCGATTTTTCGACAAAAACCATCAAATCCCTGACTTTTTTCTTATTTTAATTCACGTTTAATCGACTGGATCAAGCCTTCGTAATAGGAAGTTTCGTGCGGAACGAATCGATCCCTGCCTACATATTGATCGACGGTAACGTGCTGACCCAGATCATTCATTTCGAATCCCTGAATATGTATCTCTTCTATAGGACCGAACCATAGCTTTTCGAAATCCTCCAGTTTAACCTTCACGATTCCCGACACTTCTTCCTTTTGCAAGGTGAAATCACTCAGCGGATTCGTGCTCTTATATATAAATAGATGGACCAGTTCTTTATCGATGAAATTCTCCATCGTCGCACAGTCTTCCATCACCCCTACTGAAACCAACTCATCAAAAGATAACGCGATGCCTAACTCTTCTTTAATTTCTCTTACACCATCTTCCACCGTTTCGTGAGCCAGTAAATGACCCGCAGCCGTGATGTCCAACAAATCCGGATAATCCTTTTTCATAGAACAGCGATGTTGGAGATAGAGATAATCCACTTCATCTTCCCGACTGACGAACCAGCAATGGAACACCTCATGCCAATGTCCGAGCCTATGCACTTCTTCCCTCGTTGCTTCACCGATATGGGTTCGGTCTTCATTGAATATTTTCAACATTTCAGTTTCGATGATTCTCACCTTCCCGTTTCTTTCTCCAATTCTTTGGATGGAGGTAACTTTTATATCTCGCTGCCACTTCTTTTCCAACCAAAATGGCTCCTACCCAAAACATGATTTCGGCGATGATGATGGCTCCACCAATGATCATCGCCTTTATGTTTGTCGAAAAAGGCGTAAATGGCGCCACAACCGGAATGAGCCAAGTGAGCAGAGATAGCATCAGAAGGACCATCCCTATTTTATAATACTTCTTTTTTCTTTCTTTTTTTACGATGACAACTTCTTTCTCCATAAAAGTGGGCCTCCTCTCTTCCATTTGTTAAGGTGATGGAAACTCTTCCTTGTATATGACCATCGCACTAAAAAAAAATACCGGACTACCAAACTTAATATCCACAACATTAATGGATGGGACCGCCGCTAAGAATTCATTCACTTTTTTATCCATCCCTTTTTCCGTCCAGCCATAAAACGTCTTGATTTTCATCCTATCCGCCTCCTATAGAAGTGATTTAATTACGTATACGATTGAAACGTCATTCCGTTCCATAAAACATGGAAAAAGCCAGAATACGAAAAAGGGGCTGTCTAATAAGTCCTTATTCCAGGGAATTTCACAAAAATAAAGAGGCAGAAATGTTGTTAAAGCAACGTTTCTGCCTTTTACCATTTATACAATTTCGGTATAATTACCCCTTTTGGGACAGCCCCCTGTTTATCTTAGGCTTTATACCCCTTCATCGGTAACGACATCAAGGCTTGTCCCGTCGCGGCATCGGTCAGCCTGTCTTCTAAATTGAAAGATTCGACTGGTTCGATGCGGGCGTATTTCTTCACGAATGTGGTGAGGGCAATTTTGGCTTCAAGTCGGGCGAGCGGTGCCCCTAAACAGAAATGTACGCCATTCCCAAACGTTAAATGTTTCTTATTATTAGGTCGGTGGATGTTTACCTTGAAAGGATCTTCAAACATGGCTTCATCCAAGTTCGCCGCACTCATCCAAACGATCACGACGTCACCTTTCTTAAGTTCCACACCCAAAAGATTGTTATCTTCTTTGACCGTGCGATCCAATTTGACTAAATTGAACCGGTACCGCAGCATTTCTTCGACCGCTTGTGGTACCAATTCCGGGTTTTGGTGCAGTTCTTCATAAACGGTAGGGTCATCATACAAAAGCGAATAAAACGAGTTGGTCAGCAAGTGGCTGGTCGTTTCCACTCCTGCTCCCAATATCAGCATCGTCGTCCGTACCACTTCATCATCTGTGAACGTTTCCCCATCCACTTCCGCCTTCAATAAATCGGAAATGATATCATCTGCTGGATTCAAACGCTTTTCCAAAACGATTGGATAGATATATTCATAGTATTCCTTTGCGGCTATTTGCTTCTTTTTATTAACTTCTTCCTCTTTTTCCTTTTCATAAGGAAGGAATAAGATATCGACCCATTTCTTGAAGAGCAATCGATCTTTCGAAGGCACCCCCAACAAGTCAGACATAATAATGATAGGAAGGGGGCTTGTCAATGATTGGACAATATCCATTTCAGAGTCACCTATGTCCTCGATCAGTTCATTCACGATTTCTTGAATGCGAGGCTCCCAGTTTTGTAGACTCCTGGGTGTGAAGGCAGCCGCTAAAAGCGAACGATGTTTTCGGTGTGAGGGTGGATCCACTCCAATCAAGTTAATCTTGTCAGGGATGGCCCCTTCTTTACTATCTGCACCAACTGAAATCGTTGTCCGTTTACGTACGCTCGAAAAGTGCTTGTAATCGCTGAGTACAAGTTTAACATGGTCATATGTAAAAGCATTCCACGTATCTGTTCCCTCGTGATAGATCACAGAATCATGTTCTAGCATTTTTTTGCACCAATCGTACGGGCTGAATTCCTCTGTACGTGTCTTAAACTGCGGGATTTCTTTTACGGCAATAACTTCAGTCATGATATCGACCCCTATCTTTTCAAAGTTTCTACCAGAATTGTCATGTTCCATTTATGTAATTTCTAATTTTACCTTTAATAGGCAACTACACCATTATAAGATAAATACCCAAGAGTCACCATGAACCTTCCCTACCCCCACTTTTTACCCACCATTCTATAATTTATAAGAAGACAAAAAAACCGGCAGCAATTATGCTACCGGCTAAAAATTCATTCCACTATTTCATTTTCATTTTCATCCTGAGAGGCTATCCATTCGTTATAAAAAGCAGCCATCGTTGTCCCAACGTAAGGAACCAACCAGAGGAATCCGATTCCTATCGTGAATAAACAAAGAATTCCCCACCCTATAAAGCTTAAGCACATGAGGAAGTACTTCCATTTAAGGCCGTTCATCCTTCTCCGGCTCTCCGTAATCGCTTCAAGCGTCGTTAAGTGCGGATGATCTTTTAATAAGAAAAACACTTGGGAATACGCCAAAGCTTTGATAATCCCGGGTATGAGTAGTAATAAAGACCACAAAAAGACGAATATTCCTTGCACAATGGATACAATGATCACTTTTGAAAACATTTTCCCATCCTTATAAATCGAAAATGTTTTCTCGAACGATGTACTTTCCATTCTTACCAGGTCAAGATAAAACCAGTAAATACCTATCGAGAACGGTATTATTAAAATCGATATAAGCATATCCATTGCAGACGCCCATATCGGCGTCACTTCCTGGTTTGACCATTCTGCCCACCCTCCACTTAACATGATTTCTAATGTGGTGGGTATGACAATGCTAACCAAGAACATGATTAACGAAAGTGCTAATGCCGTTCCCCAGTTCCCTTTCAATGAAAGCCTTGCTTCTCTTTTTAATTCTGATATTTTCATAGTTGAATGACACTCCTTCTTAATACTTAGTACTGTTACATGAATATGTAAGATGTCCCAATAAAATTCATAAAACATACTGAGGTTACTTTATTTGGGTTATTATTTTATTCTACCATAATTGTTCTGAGATGAGATTTAATCCCCAAGAGTATATATAGGTATATCGTTTCATTTATTCGAAGCCTTCTTTTTGAGTCCTACGCTTCAAAAGGAATTTTTTTACATGTGGTGGTATTATGGAGGAAGCACCAGGCAGGAAGTCCGAGGAACGGGCAACAGCTAGACTACTAAACAATAGAAATGGGGAAGTCGATTGGAACATGGCACGCAGAAAATCTTCTCACCACCAAAACACATCGTCTCAGCAGCAACGATTGTAATCAATGAGCAAGGAGAAATTCTATTAATCAAGGGGCCCATGCGAGGTTGGGAAATGCCTGGGGGACAAGTTGAAGAAGGCGAGTCCTTGAAAGAAGCCGCCATAAGAGAAACGAAAGAGGAAACAGGTATGGATATAGAGGTTTTGAAATTTTGTGGGATCTTTCAAAACGTTGAAGAGTCCATCTGTAATACACTGTTTTTAGCTAAACCAGTTGGAGGAACAGTAACAACGTCACCAGAGAGTTTGGAAGTGGGGTATTATCCCATTGAGCAAGCTTTGGAAATGGTGACTTTCAGGAATTTCAGTCAGAGAATTGAATGCTGTTTGGATGAAAGCACCCATCCATTCTATATAGAATTTTAGGATACCTCTCGCCTAATAACAAGGGGCTTCCAGAGAGGAAGCCCCAGATATAGAGCACTGTACAAGCGCCTTCTCTTGCTTTTGAACATCACCCTGCTATTTCTTTTGAAAGACCCTCTTACCGGCCATATACGCTTCTTCAACCTGCACTTCCCCTATTTCTTCCGGTTTGATGGTCAAAATGTCCCTATCCAGGACAATAAAGTCGGCATGAAAGCCCGGTGCAAGCTGGCCAACATCCGGGATGCGCGTGACTTCCTGTGCCGCTTTTGTATAAAGCATGATGGCCGTTTCAATGTCTATGCGTTGTTCCTGCCCTGTATCCGTTCCATCATAGGCCTTACGTGTGACGGCTGCCATCATCCCGACAAATGGGTTGACCGGATCTGCCCACGCCGTTGCAGGTGCATCAGATGAGAAGGCCACCATGATACCCGCATCTAACATGGAACGAATTGGATACGTTTGCTTCGTACGCTCCGCCCCAAGGTTAGTAAGGTACGATTCAATTTCAGCGTAGAGAAAGATCGGTTGTGGGACGAATGCGATTCCCATTTCACTCGCTTGTTGAAGGGCCTTCCTAGAAGGCATGGCCGCATGCTCTATCCTGATGGAAGGGCCATCTTCCATCCAGCCCTTCTTGCCATGAAAGGTATCAATGATTAAATCGATCGCCTGCTCACCCATGGCATGTATGACCAATTGGATACGATTCTCCTCGGCTGCTTGACCGGCAAGTAGCAACTCCTCCTTAGTGGTCATCGGGATGCCATAGTTCTCGCCTTCCCCTAAAAATGGCGGATTGACCCAGGCCGTTTGGCCAGAAACGCTTCCATCGGCGAATAACTTGATTCCTCCAATATGATTGTCCTGGTCTCTATTCGTTTTGTTCTTGGCTAAAATCGGATCGTCCTTCATGGTTTCCCATATGTAATACAGGACTGCACGCTGCTTCATGCCCTTTTCCGTAGCAGCACGATACATGTCTAAATAATCCGCAGGTTTAGGCTTTGCCATCAAATCCGTAATGGCCGTAATTCCGTGCGATAGCAATTTTGGGCTTAATTCCACAAGTCCTTCTATTTCTTCCTCAACAGTTTGTACGGGCATTACTTGTTGGACTAAACCTTTTGCGTTTTCACGTAAAACGCCCGTCGGTTCACCGTACGGATCTCTATCAATCTTTCCACCCACTGGGTCTGGTGTATCTTTGGTGATGCCGGCGAGTTCCAGTGCCTTACTGTTGACCACAACCATGTGAGTGCATGTGCGCGTAATGATAACGGGAACCTTCGTCGTGGCTTGATCTAAATCCCAGCGTGAAGGCGAACGACGCTCTTTTAATTTCCCCTCATCATATCCCCATCCTTCTATCCAACCCCCGGAATCTTGTGATTCGCTTGCCTTACGAACTTCGTCAATTAAATCTTCCAGTGATTCGACAACAGGCGGCATACAGGAAATTTGCTTGGAAGACCCGGCTAGATACAATGGATGCAAGTGTGCATCGATGAGCCCCGGCAACACCCGGCGTCCTTGAAGGTTCATGCGCTCTCCAGTCATCCCTTTGGTTTCTTCTTCCCCAATCCAGTGTATGCGCCCATCACGAATGACCATAGCACTTGCATAAGGTTGTGTTGGATTGGCTGTGAATATTTTTCCGTTCACATAAATGATGTCATGATTCATTCTTTCTCCTCCCCCTATATGAACACATTTCATTTGTACCGCCTTGATTTTGGATTTCCTTTATCCTTGCAGACGAAAAAGAGCATTCCAAAATGGATAAGCCTACGCTTTTTTTTGGAATACCCTTTTTTCATGACTCAGAATCAGTAAGCGACATTAAGCTAAAACTTTTTTAATACGGGCAATAGCCCAATCTAGTTCTTCCTTCGTAATCACAAGTGGCGGAGCAAAGCGGATCACGGTATCATGCGTTTCCTTGCACAGTAAGTTTTCCTCTTTTAATTTTTCACAATAAGGCCTTGCCTCCACTGTTAATTCCACTCCGATAAATAAGCCTTTTCCACGTATATCTTTAATCTTCGGATTATTGATTTCCTTCAAGCTTTCTTTAAAGTATTCGCCTAATTCCAACGAGCGTTCCGCAAGTTTCTCTTCTTCAAGAATCTCTAAGGAAGCGATGGAAACCGCGCAAGCCAATGGATTGCCCCCAAATGTAGAACCATGTGAACCAGGATTGAAGACGCCTAGGATGTCACGGTTGGCCGCCACGCAAGAGATTGGGAAAACCCCACCACCAAGTGCCTTGCCTAAAATGTACATATCAGGAACAACATGATCCCAATCGGAGGCGAATGTTTTACCTGACCGGCCAAGGCCCGACTGAATTTCATCCGAAACGAACAATACACTATTTTCTTTACACAGTTCAAATGCCGCTTTCAGGAAACCGGCTGGTGGAATGATGATGCCCGCTTCCCCTTGGATCGGTTCAATCAGGAATCCAGCCGTTTGCGGTGTGATGGCTGCTTTCAATGCCTCAAGGTCACCATAGGGAACCAACTTGATTCCTGGCAACATCGGCCCGAACCCCCTTCTATATTCATCATCGGAAGATAAAGAAACGGCTGTCATCGTCCGGCCATGGAAGTTGCCGATACAAGCGATGATTTCCGCTTGGTCTTCAGCGATTCCTTTTACATCATAGCCCCAGCGTCTAACAGCCTTGATGGCCGTTTCAACTGCTTCAGCCCCCGTGTTCATCGGAAGGGCCATGTCTTTTTGGGTAAGACGGGCCACCTTTTCGTACCACGGACCCAATTGATCACTATGAAACGCTCGGGACGTTAACGTTACACGATCCGCTTGGTCTTTTAGCGCTTGAATGATTTTTGGGTGCCGATGACCTTGGTTCACGGCTGAATAGGCACTAAGCATATCCATATACTTGTTTCCTTCTGGATCTTCTACCCATACTCCTTCTGCCTTTGATATGACGATGGGAAGTGGATGATAATTGTTTGCCCCATATTGTTCAGTTTGTTCAATAACCTTTTCCGTCACAGTTTTCATATAAATTCCCCCTATGATTTAAACGTTTCCGCTATGATTTACGTTGTAGATGAAGATGTAGCATATTTCATTGTTGAAAAATCAGTTCAGGTCCCCCTATCTATCAACTAGCAAGTTCCATGCCAAAAATAAAGGCCTCTATCAAAAACACCCTAACTCAAAGAAAAAATATATTTCAGGAAAGGGGTTTCACCCATTTTTTTCATAAAATCCGCAAAAATATTTGGCACCTTTCCGCCATGCATTCTTGCAGTGCAAATAATAATTGCACCAATATTGGATTTACTTTACAATTAGCTTCAACAAAAGGAAAAACCTGGAGGTGCCTCATGGATTTAAACCAGATTATGAGAATAGAAGGTTTTCAAACGATTCTCCATTCACTTGTGGATGTGATTGATATAGGCATACATATTATAGATAGGAACGGCTTGACGGTCATCTATAACAAAAAGATGGCGGAGATTGAGGGAATGGATTCAAAAGATGTATTAGGAGAGAAGATTCACGACATCTTTAAGTTCAAAGAAGAAACGGAAAGCACACTGGTCAGGGCCCTTCACTCCGGCCATGCAACCGAAAACTCGAAACAGACTTACTTCAATAGCCTGGGGCAGGAAATCTCGACCATCAATAATACCTATCCGATATTCGACACCAGGCAAAATATCATCGGGGCCATCGAAGTAGCCAAGGATATTACCAACCTGGAACGAATCATCAAGGATAATATATTAAATAAGGGCGACACCAAATATACCTTTGACAGCATCCTAGGTGTCAGTGCGAATTTCTTGGAGGTCATCGAAAAGAGCAAGCGTTCGACAAGAACCTATTCCACCATCCTCATCGTTGGGGAAACTGGAACGGGAAAGGAACTTTTTGCACAAAGCATCCATAATGGAAGCAGTCGCTCCAAACACCCATTCATCAGCCAGAACTGTGCAGCACTTCCCGATAGTTTAATAGAAGGAATCCTTTTCGGAACGAAGAAAGGTGCCTTCACCGGCTCCGTCGAAAGACCGGGATTGTTCGAACAAGCAGAAGGCGGCACGATCCTTCTTGATGAGATCAATTCCCTGAACCCCAATTTGCAGGCAAAATTATTGCGGGCCCTTCAAGAAAGGAAGATTCGTCGCGTAGGTGATACGAAAGATAAGAATATCGACGTCCGCGTCATCGCAACCATCAATGAAGATCCGATTGATGCCATATCAAACGGCCATTTACGTAAAGATCTTTATTACCGTTTAAGCGTTGTGTCTTTATTCATACCCCCGCTACGGGAACGGAAAGAGGATATTCCATTGCTCGCCCAATCGTTTATTGACAAATTCAATGCGCTTTTCGAATTGGACATCGAAGGAATCAGCGAAGAAGCCTACGAACTTTTCTATGATTATGAATGGCATGGCAACGTAAGAGAACTTGAACATATCATCGAAGGGGCCATGAATTTGCTAGAACCTGGCGATAAGCACATAAAAATCTCGCACCTTCCCACTCTCTTCAAAAAGAAAGCGAATAGGGAAGAAGAAGAGATGGAAACCAAAGCGCCTTCCCCTCCCTCTCATCAAGGGACCCTCCCTCTTGATGATTATATGGCGCATACAGAAAAGTTCTATTTAGAAAAGGTGTTAAAAGAACATAACCAGAATATCTCCCAAGCAGCCAAAGCCTTGAATATAAGCCGGCAAAGCCTCCAATACCGCTTGAAAAAGTACCAGGCCAAAAATCCCCTCACTTAGAAAGTGGGGGATCTCCCTTCTTGACACGATAGTAGGAACCTGTCCTTTTATAGCGTCTCCAGCATATGAATGCATAGACCAATAACACCGTTACAAAACATACTAAATAGTACAATAACATCATATTGGAAATGAAAACTTGATAGTAATCTTCCAAGCTCATTTCCTGCAGATAGACTTTGTAGGGATTCTCTTCATTATATGAAATCGGAACCGGTTGATCTTGGTACGTATAATAGGTATCCCTTGTAACTTTTTTCGTCAGGTATACCGTCTGGTTTACATGATTCTCAAAGCGTAGTGCCAAATAATACCCGTCATCTCCATAACGGGATGAATTCCGTTCGAGAGAATGATCAGTCACCATAGCCATAGTCTCGATTCGATTTGCGTCCGAATATTTCTCATATGCGTTCATGACCATTAGTCCCATATTATAGTAACAAAACGATAATCCCAAAATGAGGCCACCGTATAACAAGCCATATAAGAAAATGCCAAGAAAACGATCAGAGTGTTTCCCCCGCTCCATTCGATCAAAAAAGGCCGTGACCCACTTGATTTTACTTAACCAATATAAGATGTATCCAATGATATAGATACTGGCGAAAGCCAAGCCGATATAAAAAGACCAATCCTTGTCTTTAAGATCATCCTTATTATGAAAGGTTTCATCAATCCTGTATCCGCTAACCGAATCCCCTATTTCCAGCTTTTCAAATTCCTCTTTCTCCACAAACGCTCTCTGGCCGACATCCAATTCCCTTACAACCTGTCCCGTGAGACCCGGAGCAATGAGAACATAATAATAGGTCTCTCCATACAAGAGATCCTGTTGAGCCGTTTTTTCATAAACCATCGCATCCATCGGGTCGCTTTCATCCTTATTCTTCAGCTCTATATGTTCTTCGACGTTCTCAACGGTTTTGAATAGCACGAAAACAAATACCCCAAAGGCAAAGATCATCCATCCTATCCGCTTCATATCATAGTTATATCTCATAATGGAACCCCTTTTTCATTCGTTTGCCTATCCTTACGGGTGGAGGGAATGTTTTTTCTTTAGATTTGGAATCAAAATAGGTTTCCCTTCATATTTATCTACAAACAACATGATTACCAACATCTATTCTATTCGACAAGAATCTGTTATCTCCTATTTGGGACTGACTCTTTTCAGATTCTTTAATTTGACCCATGAGCATGATATCCTCTATACTTACTGTAATGTAACTAAATAAATGAATTCTTCTGTTAAGGGGAGTAGCTATACAGTAAAGTCGTCAGTACAGGATGTCCATCCTCGGCTTTATTGGCAACTAATTTACAGTTGTTTGCAAGACCTTGCCGATTTTTTGGTGAGGTCTTTTTCGTATCTAAGACGGTATAACCAAGATAATCGGTTATACCGTCTTTTTTTGTATCATCAATCTTTTGGAGAGGTGTGAAGGAGTTGTCACAATATTATAGGTTGGCTCAAAGTGTGAAAATCGCGAACGATAAAAACCATACATTGATCGAGGCCGATGATTCATTGTCGCTTATCGGTAAAGGGCGAAGCGCATATGTATTTAGAATCCAAGATACCGGCCTAGCCTTGAAAGTATTTTTCCCGGCTCATGCCCACACGGCTAAAATAGAAGCGGATATTTACCGGGCCGTTCAGCATATCGAGTACTACCCGACCCTATTCGATGCAGGGGAGCGTTACCTCGTGATTGATTACATCGAGGGTCACACGCTTTTTGAACATTTGACGATGGGCATCCCGGTAACGGAAGAAAAGGTGAAGGAAATCGATCATGCCCTGAACTTGGCCAGAAAGGTAGGCTTGAATCCATCCGATATCCATTTACGGAACATCTTGATAACGTCCGATAAGAAAGTGAAGATTATCGATCTTGCGCGGTTCCGACAGACAAAATCCTGCAAGCAATGGCATGATTTAAAACGCGTATTCCACCTTTTCTATAGGAGGCCCTACTTTCCCAAGAAAATCCCTACCTTTATTCTCAATTCCATTGCGGCCATCTATAAGAAAAGGTTCTTGCCCATTTAATAAACCATACAGGAGGAAAACCATGAAAAAAATACTTATGCTATGTACATCACTTATTTTATTAACCGGCTGCTCGCTTCTAGGGGAAGTCAATTCATCATTAGACTACGCCGATACCGCAACAAGCTATGTCGGTACCGTAAAAGAGTTTGCCAATGAAGTGCCCGCCCTCTCTAAGGATGCTGTCACCGACAAGGAGGCAATGAAGACACTTGAGAATGAACTGCAAACGATGAAAACGGAAATCGAAGAATTCAATGAAACCGAACCGCCCCAAATCGCTGATGGCATTCACGATAAAATCGTCAGTTCCAACCAACAGCTTCAAGACGGAATCGATTTATATCTAAAAAATATGGAAGATGGGACATTGAATCCTGCGGTCCTTGAAGATTCGGAAATCATGAAGACGATTGATAATATCACAAGCCTGACCAACCAAATTGAAAAATTAGGGAACTAGATTCCTGAATACTCCTTTTAACCGAGGAGTATTTTTTTACATTCGGGATGATTGCCCCTTTGAAGTGCTGACCTCCTAAAAAAGAATTTCACCTCCAGCCCCCTCCATTTCTACCCTTCAAAAAAAATATCTTTAAATCATACTATTTATCGCTGGTAAAATAGTAATAAATGATGTATCATACTCTAGTATTTATTATTCAGAGTAGATTAATAGGAATTGGGGAGGATTTAAAATGATTGGTTATGTTTTTCTGAATATCGCCATAATGATTGTCCTGTTGGGCCTTCTATTTTATATGAACAAAAAACATATTTCCTTTACAAAAAGAGTGTTTACGGCACTAGGGTTAGGGATCATATTCGGTCTGCTTTTGCAGTACTTCTATGAACCTGGTTCGGTTGCAATCGTGAAATCGACCGATTGGTTTAGCATCGTAGGTTCGGGTTACGTGAAATTCCTACAGATGATTGTTATGCCGCTTGTATTCATTTCGATTTTGTCGGCATTCACGAGATTGAAGCTTACAAGCAATATCGGTAAAATCAGTGTCTTAATCATCGGGATCTTGCTTGGAACGACTGCTATTGCAGCAGCCATCGGTATTACATCGGCCACAGTATTCGATTTGGAAGCCGTTCAAATTGAACAAGGTGATGCTGAAACGAGCCGTGGTGCTGAAATAACGGAAAAAACAGGTACCATCGAAGATAAAATGTCGATGCCACAACAAATCATCGAGTTAATTCCAGCGAATCCGTTTCTTGATTTAACGGGTGCTCGCTCGACTTCTACGATTTCAGTGGTCATCTTTGCTGCATTTCTTGGAATCGCCTATCTAGGGGTTAAAAGAAAACAGCCTGAACACGCAGAGTTTTTCTCTAAAATCGTCGATGCCCTGCATAGCATCATTATGCGAGTGGTGACGTTAATTTTACGCTTGACTCCTTATGGAATCTTGGCGATCATGACAACTACGGTCGCAACGAGTGACCTCGATGCCATCCTTAAATTAGGAAAATTCGTGGGAGCTTCTTATGTAGCCCTTATCGTGATGTTCTTGATTCATCTGCTATTGCTGATGATTGCAGGATTGAATCCAATCACTTATTTAAGAAAAGCATTCCCTGTCTTGTCATTCGCTTTCACAGCTAGATCGAGTGCAGGTGCACTACCTATGAACATTCAAACGCAAAAGCAACTAGGTGTCTCTGAAGGGATTGCCAACTTTGCCGGATCATTCGGGTTATCCATCGGACAAAATGGGTGTGCTGGTATTTATCCAGCCATGCTTGCCGTCATGATTGCACCGACAGTGGGAATCGATCCGCTTTCTCCATCCTTTATCGCCACTTTGATCCTTATTGTGGCCATCAGTTCCTTTGGAGTGGCAGGTGTCGGTGGCGGTGCAACATTCGCAGCCATCCTCGTCCTTTCCGCAATGGACTTACCGGTAGCCTTGGCAGGACTATTAATTTCGGTTGAACCATTAATCGACATGGGTAGAACCGCCTTGAACGTTAGCGGAAGCATGACGTCAGGTGTGCTGACTAGTAAAATCACGCATGACCTGGATAAAGAACAATACAACGAAACATCTGTTAAACTAGACACTGAAATGTAATTACTTCTCCCCCATCTCGTTACTGAGATGGGGGTTTTGTTTTTCATGAAGTTTTTCATGAAGTTATTCAAAAGAAAATCCACTCTAAAAGGTGGAAAGACTATATAATAAATGTTAGATAATGGATACATATGGAGGGTGAGTATGAAAAATAGTTCCTCATTAATCATCGGGGTGGCCATCATCATGGGTTTTACAATCCTAGGTTTATTTCTGATGGCCTCATCTAAAGAAGATTCAAAGGGTGCAAGTCATGAAGATCGATATGAATTAGTCCCTGTAAATGAAAATAATATGATCATCTTTGATAAGACGTCAGGGGCATATTGGAATAAATTCGTCCCGAGCGATGAAGGCCCTACGACATGGGAAAAAGGCGATTCTCCCATTAAGAAGAGCAATAACTAAAAAACACTACAATATACACGAAGGAAGTACTAAAAAGGCTTGGTTGAATAACCAGGCCTTTTTCATCCATTTAAATCCCCGCCACTCTTTCTGTCTTTAATTGTATGAAAATGTCGGTAGTTTAAATTTTCTAAAAACTAATCTTACTATATTTTCCATGTTATATTGTTAAAGATAAAAAATCCAATAGAAATGTTAGGTGAGCGAACTGACAATAGAAGTTTTAATTTTGCACTATATTCAAGAAACACGCCAAAAGCCTTTTCATGCTGATGAATTATTAGATTACATTCAAAAAGAATACGTGAGCGGGAATTTATCTATTTTCCAATACAAAGACCTCTGCAAGGAACTATATAGACGCGGCGCAAAGAAACAACTTCATTTAGGATGATTGCCCATCGAAGACTTGCAACGATCGCAAAAAGGACTGCCCACTATGAAGACAGTCCTTACTATTTTTTTATAGGTCACTATTTTTCATTCTCTTTTTCATTCGAGCTGTTCTGATGTGGTTAACCTGAACGCTCATTCCACCATTGAACATAAACTGGGCAGCAGCATATACCGCACAGGCGACAAGAATTCCTGCCAATGCATCCAGGATGGCATGCTGTTTCGTGAATAATGTGGAGAGGATAATAAGGGTACCCATGACCGTCACACATGCGTATTCCCGCTTGAAGTCCTCTTTTCTGTTATATACGATGATCATCATGATAAACGTCGTCATTACATGAATACTAGGTAGACAGTTGACAGGCTGGTCATGCATATAAATGAAACGGACCAGGTTTGCAAAGATATCGTCCCCGACCACGTCCGGCCGCGGTACAGTCGTTTGCCAGAAAACATATACGACAAAACAAATCAATTTACCGGATATCAAACTGCTTATCGCCACGAAATATTGCTTTCGGTCAACAAAGCAATAATAAATCAATAATCCATACATAAACGGATACCAAAGTAAGTAAGGAATGATGAATTCCTTGATAAAGGGAATCCCCTCATCTATTTTCGTCGTGACATCGACCGCATCACTCGGCAATTGATTGATGATGGAGTATATGAAACTAGTAAGGATAAACAATAATAAATAACTTAATGGGTAAAGGATTTTCATGTTTTTTTTCATAGCTTACTCCGTTTTTTTATTGAATTTATATTATAGGATTTACCCCATATCTTTTCATATGAATCATGTATTCATCTATCGTATTTATAAGCTATGATTATGTCAAAATCTTTATTCTTGGAGGACAAAACCCTATACAAGAAAAATTTATGACGTGACAAGCTAAAAAAAGGTACTTAAAACCCTTTCCCTAACCATGACATGACTATCATTAAAACCCCGATAACTACCACGACAACCGGTCCTACAACAAATAATCCGAATAATAACGATAAAACAGCATCCATAAAAGTACGGCCGGGGCCTGCATTCTCTTTTCTTCCAGTAATTAATAAGTTTTCAAGAGATGCAACCTTTTGTTTAAGTTCCTGTAACTCTTGAACAACTTTTGTATCTTGGTCCAAACCCCCAACTCCCTGCCTCATTTTCTGTCGTTAATTATATCATGAGTCCCCATACAAAGTATAAAATGGTAAAAAATACTTACAACATTCAACTATTCATATAGGAATAAATAAATCTATGATTTCAATTAATTATAGGAATGTTACAATAAAAAAGTTGAGTGGACATCAATCTATAGAATATGTGGGGTACTATTACATTTTATGAAAACATTACGACTACTAAGAAGCTTTAACTTTTTATACTTTGGTTTACTTGCCATTTTCATTCCCTTTCTTCCGGTCTATCTGGATGATCAAGGTCTATCGCCAGGTCAAATCGGTTTCATCATCGGTACGGGCGGGTTTGTGACTTTGATCACTCAACCTTTATGGGGAATGATCAGCGACAAAACAAAGACCATTCGCAAAGTCCTGTTGTTGCTGATTCTCTGCTCAAGCATACTCGGGTATTTCTTGTACGATACGGGAAGCTATCTCCACCTGATTCTATTTGCCATGTTGCTATACTTTTTCCTGATGCCGATTGACCCGCTTACGGAAAGCCTCAATTTCACGATTGCAGAATCGAATGGAATCAGTTATGGCTCCATCCGTACATACGGTGCTTTAGGATATGCCGTAATCTCATTGATTACCGGCTATGTCATGTCCCATTTCGGTGCTACTAGTCTAGCTTGGCTCTTTTCTGGCATTGCCATTATCGGTTTTGTCATCATCTGGATGATGCCCGATGCACCCGTCTCTGGGAAGCCCGTCACGATGAAAACGCTCAAGCACTTTTTCAGTAATAAAGAAACGCTGCTATTCCTTTTACTGGTCTTTATATGTGCCGTTCCGGCCAGGATGAACGATACGTTCCTTGGTGTGTACATTCGGGAACTTGGTGGAAGTACCACTCTCGTTGGACTCACTTGGTTCTTGGCAGCTGGAAGTGAAATTGTCGTGTTTGCCTTAAGCTTCTGGTGGCTTCGCAAAGGGAAGGAAATCATCATCATCTCATTCGCTGCCGCATTTTTCTTCATTCGGTATTTCGTCTCGGCCTGGTTAACCGACCCGCACCTGTTAGCTTACTTGCAGATCCTGCAACTGTTAACCTTCCCGATTTTCTACTCGGCGGCCATACAGTATTTGTACCGGATCGTCCCAGCCGAATGGCGTGCCACTGGTCAGACGATATTGGCCTTGCTGTTCTTTGGGGTATCGGGAATTCTCGCCTCATATGTAGGGGGCGCCATCTACGGTGCTTTTGGAGGAAAAGTCCTTTATCTTTCGATTTCTTCCATCTCATTCGTCGGAATGGTGTTCGCCTTGATTCTTTACCGGATTTATGGGAAGAAAGAGATTCTGGTGAAAGCAGAATAAGACACAAAAAAAGTCGACTCCTGTTACAGGAATTCGACTTTTTTGTGTCTTTCATATCAACTGGCATAGCCATTTACAAAGAAGCCCACTGTTTCCCTTTCACTTTCGGTTAGATCACGGTTAAGCTTCGTCGCCAGTTCCCGCTCCATTGCTGCTTGATCCCCCTGATGTTTGCCGACAAGGCTGGCACAATCTTTGAATAACTTGAACTCCTGCTCCATTTCCTGCTTCGTGCAAGGCTGATCATGATGGGAAAGGATATACGTATCGGCATCATAGGATTCAATCTTCTCAACGAGCCTCAAGGCTTCTTCAGCGGTATAATTCCATTTATCCGCATAAAGATTGGCATACAGGCAATCTCCCAGCATTAAGGTCTTTTCCTCTGGGACATACACGATGCAAGAATCAGCGGCGTGGTCTCCACCTACGTGTTCAACGATGCATGTGATATCGCCAAGATCAATCGTTAGTGACTTTTCAAAAACAATATCAGGAAGCTTCATCGAAATATCCCGCTTCGAACCGAACTCCAATTTAATGGCATCGGCACAAAATGGAATCTCGATTCCTTCCTCGACCCGTTGATCTAATGCGTGATCGTCCCAAGAAAGAGACTGCATCTCTTTCACGTTTCGGTACGTTCGTTCCTGGCAAATCACGGGAATGTCCACATGTCCCAATCCGAATATATGATCCCAATGAGAATGAGTAAGAACAAGCATGTCCCCACTCCAATCGATCTTCGCCAATTCAGCTTGAAAAAGTTGCGCATGTGAAACAGAATTCCCCGCATCAATGATGAGCGTTTTCTTCGCTCCTGAAACAGCGACCAAAATTGGCCGGTCGGTTACCTCCACTCGCGTCAGGTAAACGATATGGTTGGATACATGTTCTAAAGTTTGCATGGATTAAGTTCTCCTTTGGAACGTCGGATTATCTTCTTCAATCAGTTTGCTTACAGTATAGCAAACAAATACAGGGTACGATGTAATATTTCATTTACCTATCCTCTTCCAGAATGATCTATGGTACATTAAATGATGAATTATCAGAATAATCAAATGAAGATGGGCGGTTTCTCACATGGAAAACTATTATTTATTTATCATGATGTGCATTCTTCTCATCCTATTGCCCGGTCCTGATACGGCGATTGCGACTAAGAACACCTTTTCGATTGGAAAAACGGGTGGCCTCCAAACGATGCTTGGTACGTGTTGTGCCTTGCTCATTCATACATCCGCCGCTGTCTTAGGACTTTCAGCAATCATCGTCAAATCAGCTTTATTATTTTCCATCTTTAAATATGTCGGGGCCGTGTACTTGATTTATCTAGGCATCAAGACATTATGGGGATTGAGGAATAAGGAAGTGGCAGTAACCGATGAAAGGAAGGATGAAGATAAATACGGAAGCAAGTCTTGTTTTAAACAAGGGTTCCTGACCAATTTGCTCAATCCGAAAGTGGCCGTGTTCTTTCTAACATTTCTCCCACAATTCGTGAATCCTGGACAGGATACATTCCTGCCATTTCTATTGATGGGTGCCACTTACACCGGACTGACTGCGCTCTGGTTCATCTTCTATATCTACTTGCTTAACCAGATCAGTGCTTTCATGAAAAGACCGCGGACTCAAAAGGTTTTTGAAGGCATCACAGGCATTGTGCTAATCGGCTTTGGAATGAAACTGGCGTTGGAAAAGGCCCAGCATTAACCTTAGGTCTTGGTCATTATATATAATTTTTTTTACTTCAAAGAGAAGGAGACCATTACTGATGACGAATAACTATTCTATTATCGATTTATTCTTAAATGATATCGAAAAAAATTCATTGAAGTTCCTTCACACAAAAGAAAAAAAATAATGTATGAAATGAAAGATCATATGTATTCCGAGGTGGAAAATAAAATCGCAAATGGAAAAGACGAAACCACAGCCATTAAAGAAACAATCGCAAATTTCAAAGAAGACCCACATCCATTTACCGAGCTTGCAGAACAAGAAGAATACCTCAACCAAAATAAGTACGAAAGCAAAAGAGATTTCGGGTTCGATTTAATTATGGTCTTATGTATAGGGCCACTTGGCGCTTTAACCGCACCTATTTTGAAAGGATACATAGAATTAGCCCAAATCATACCCTGGTTATTCTTTTTTATAGTAGCCCAAATTATTTTTCATCGTTTTTATTCTAAGAATATGAATGAATCTAGGGTCAAAACCTTACAATTCACATCAAAAGCTTACTTGGTTTTGTTTGCCTTAGCTTTTGGAATGTATGCAGCTAATTTAACCATCAACCAACAAATTAACATCGTACCAACTATGTACTTGCTAGTTTATATTGCCATATTGATACCTTTGTATCTTTTATTCAAAAGTGTATACAACAAAAATAAAGATTTACTAAATAAATATAAGAGGCTGTCTAATAAGTCCTTATTCCAGGGAATTTCACAAAAATAAAGAGGCAGAAATGTTGTTAAATCAACGTTTCTGCCTTTTACCATTTATCTAATTTCGGTGCAATTACCCCTTTTGGGACAGCCCCTTTTACTTTGGTTTATTCCACATGACGGGCCCTTCCCGAACTCACCCCGAATATCATGACTAATGCAGAGATAAGGATAAGTGCAAAAAGCGGAATGGTCCAATCTTGAGCCACATCAAACAAGTATCCAATGAATATCGGTCCTACGGCTGCAAGTAGATAGCCTGTTGATTGGGCCATTCCCGATAACTCGGCAGCTCGCCTCGCATTCCGTGCGCGAATGCCTATATAACTTAGTGCCAACGGGAAATTCCCTCCCAATGCGATACCGATTAACGTGATACTGATGATCAGGATAGGAAAAGAAGATCCAAACCATAACCCTGCATACCCGACAACCGAGCATAACCCCAGCGCGAAAGCTACCCACACCTGGGAGTTAAGTCGTGCGGCGAGAACAGGGATGAAGAAGCTTGAAGGCAACCCGATTATTTGGGTAAATGATAGCAACCATCCAGCCGTCCCCCTGCTTATCCCATGACTAATCAAGATTTCGGGTAACCATGTAATCGTGACATAAAATAAAAACGATTGAAATCCCATGAATAACGCGATTTGCCAAGCAAGTGGTGAGCGCCAGATCTTCGTAGCGCTTAAGCTCACACTTTTAATGGGATTACCTTTTCCTTGATCCAATCTGATGAGGTACACCCAGATCAATATGGCCAAGACGGCCGGGATTCCCCAGACAATCAGAGCCCCTTGCCAACCAAGATTCAAACCACTGGCTAATGGTACGCTAAGTCCTGATGCTAGAGAAGCAACCAACCCCATGGACGTAGAATAGATACTGGTCATCAGACCGAATTTCTGCGGGAATTTATCTTTTATCACGACGGGTAAAAGAACATTTCCGATGGAGATTCCCATTCCAATGAAAACGGTACCAAAAAAGAGAAAGACTGACATAGAAACCGACCGAATGCAAACCCCGATCAGCAGAACGCACAACCCCAACAACAATGTCTTCTCGTTTGTTAAGCGATTGGCGATTTTGGGAACGATAGGCGACATGATGGCAAACGTAATTAATGGAACGCTCATCAAAAGCCCTGCACTCCAATGGGCAAGTCCAAGATCAGTCTGAATCACACCGACTAACGGTCCCACTGAAGTGATGGCCGGGCGTAAATTGAAGGCAACGAGAACGATTCCCATGGTGAAAAAAAATAAGAATAATGACTTTTTTTGTTTTTGAACAACGGTTTTTTGTATCTCCATTCAAGAATCCTCCTACCAATCCACAAACTTTCTAGATGATATCACAATAGAATATCACAATATTTGCAGAATAAGTTGGAGTAATTTCCCTTTTGTGAAAAAATGCTCATGGTTATATTCGATTCCGAAACCAGTTACGCCAATCCTCTCCATAATATGGACACCTTCGAGAGTGCATTTAATAGGATAGCCCGATAAGACTTGTCCTTTTTCTCATCTTTAGGCGTGTCTATCTTCTTTTTCTTATCCGCCACTAACGTGCTTTTATCGATTTTGTCATGAATAGCCTCTGTCAACTGTACCGCGAATTCCTCGCTATCTATGATCACCATCGAGTCCGTGCTTAAAACGGTTGATCGTGAATCAAGGTTGAAGGAGCCAACTGCACTTAGCCGTTGATCAAAGACCACCGATTTAGCATGTAAGGAATGCTTATCGGCATATTCATAAAGTCTTACCCCAGTCTTTATAATGTCGTCTCTCAAATCCAAGTATCCTGAGAAGGCCATAACATTGGGAGTGGATTTCACGGAATTGGTGAGTAGGGTCCAGTTGGCTGTCGAATTCATATTTTCTGGTACATATCCCTTCATTTCTTTTGTAGGGACAACATACGGACTCTGAATCAGGACGGACTTCTTCGCTTCCGTCGAGATATCAATAAGCGTTTGCCAGACAACGGGTTGTTTTTTGAAACGCTCGATCGGGTTGTGCAAAAAGCTCACCCGTTTTGTTGGGGTGGTGATGGCCATCCAGTTCATCGATGGTGAAACAAAATGTTCATTTTCTTGAATGGCGGTTTTGTATTGACGGGTTAGCTTATCTTTTTCCTTTTTCCCTTTAGTACTCTGCCTTTTTGAAAGGTCCGAAAAGGGGTCACTCGTGTATGGGTGGTTCCATAATTCATTCATATACTTGTTCATCTGAACGATCACGTTTTCTCCAGTTTGTGTGGCATGAAAGATGATGACATCACGGTCATGGACATAATTCTTAGGTGGTTTTTTCGCTAAATACTTATCGGCTATATTTCGCCCTCCAATGATGCCCAACCGCCCGTCGACCATCATGATTTTGTCGTGAAGCCGGTTGTTCCATGTCCAAGGCTTAAACATTTTGAACGATTCATAATACCTTAATTCAATATTTTCATGTGATGCCAAGGCGAAACGGGCATCACTCATTTTAAATCGCAGACCATGGCTAATCCCATCCAAAAGGACCCGGACCCTAACGCCCCGGTCCGCCGCATCAATAAGGGCACCGAGAATCAGCTCAGTCGACTTACCTTTTGCTATCGAATAATAGGCGATATCAATCGAATCAGTGGCTTCCTGAATCATTTGCATCCGTGCACGTCCCGATTCATACCCATTTTCCAGGAGCAACACTCGATCTGAAGAATCTCCCTTCCCCATAAAACCACTTATATCGTTAGGGGGTGCCTCCCCTTTTTTATCCGAAGGAAAATAGAACAGAACAACCGACGTAGCCACTGCATAAAGGACGTATAATAGACATACAAACAGTGCTCCTTTCACGATCTTTTTTGTCATGAAATCCCTCCCCCTAACTTTCCTAATACTATTTGTATTAAGGACTAACTCTATACTTGGATCGAAAAGAGGAATGACTAATAAAGTTCATGAAATAGTCAAATGATATCTTCATTAATATTCGTTTCATAAAGGAGTGATAGTTTGAGAAAAATAATTGGCTTCATTACGATATTGCTCTTTCTTGTAACCATGGATCCCGCACGTCATACCTTGGCTGGTGAACGGCCGCATGGTATGAGAAAGACAGTGGACATACAAGTTCTAACCTTCAACATCCATCATGCTGTTGGAATCGATGGGGTTCTGGATATAGGCCGGGTCGCGAAGACAATCGAAGGAGAACATGCGGAAATCATTGGGTTACAGGAAGTGGACAATCATTGGTCAGAGCGGAGCCTTTTCGAAGATCAAGCAAAATGGTTGGCCAAACGTTTGAATATGCATTATGCATACATGGCCAACTTGGAACGTGATTCTTTGAATCACGGGGAACACCGACGACAATATGGAACGGCCATATTAAGTAAGTATCCAATCCTTCATGCACAAAACCATTTCTTTAAGAAGATTAGAAATACAGAGCAACGTGGGTTATTAGAAGCTACAATCAAAGTGAAGGGCAACCACCTTACTGTTTATAATGCACACTTGGCCTTAGCTCCGGAACAAAGACAAAAACAAGTGGATGAGGTCATCGCTATCTCCCTTGAAGCCAAAGGGCCCAAGCTCATAGTGGGCGACTTGAATGCAACACCAGAAAGTAATGAAATAGCGATGCTTTCGTCTTCTTTTCGTGATGCGTTTACCCATCTAAATGATGCGTATACATACTACTCTGCGGATGGTACTCCGAAAAGAATTGATTATATTTTCGCATCAAAAAACATAAAAATATCAAATCCAAAAGTCATCTCCACCCTAGCTTCTGACCATCTCCCATTGACGGCTAAGATTACATTAAAAAGATAAAGCACCTTCCGCACGAAGATTATAATAAATGATGTTGGTCTTACAACTTTTGTGCTTTTTCACTTGGGAAAAATGATACACCACTTCCCTTGTCACCAACTTGTCTAGGAGCTGAATAACCCGAATCACTTTATATTATGATTTCAAAAGGTATACTAATAGGTAATATAAATGTTTAATGAACGGAAAGGAGTGTTCGTTTTGCGGGAAGGTCTTCCTTTTGGACGGTTGTTCACCAAGCAGAAAGTGAAAAACGTGAAGGTCATGTCCTACAATATCCACCATGCTGTAGGTTTGGATGGGGTTTTGGATATGGAACGGATTGCCAGTATAGTAGAAGCCGAGGGCGCCGATATCATCGGACTCCAAGAAGTGGATAATCATTGGTCAGAACGAAGTGGCTTTGAAGATCAAGCCGATTGGTTGGCTAAGCGTCTCGACATGCATTATATCTATATGGCCAATATTGATCGTCCTCCATTTAAATCAAGAAAAAACCGCCGACAATATGGGGCAGCCATATTAAGCACATATCCAATCATTCAAGCGCAAAATTACCTTCTTACGAAAATTGGCGAATCGGAGCAACGAGGACTATTGGAAATTGTCATCGATATAAAAGGCCATAAACTCAACATCTATAATACACACTTAGCTTTAACTGCTAACGAGCGTCACATTCAAATGAACGAAATCATCCAAATTTCAAATAGAAAAAAAGGTCACAAGGTCATCATGGGTGACTTGAATACAAGACCACAAAGCACGGAATTGAAAACTCTTGCCTCTCATTTTCATGATGCATTCGCCGAACAAAACGATGCTTATACTTATGATGCTGAGGGCATCCCCAAAAGGATTGATTATATTTTCACTTCAAAGGAGATAAAAACATCTCAAGCGAAAGTGATTTATACTCCAGGATCTGACCATTACCCCATTATCGCCACCCTGGCTTTGGATAAGAACACCCACACTCGCCGTTCCAACTAAGGATGGCGAGTTTCATGTATTACTTACACCCCGCCACTTTTTTGTTCATCACTTATATTCCCCAGGAAACTTTGTATCCCACAAAAACCCCTGCCAAATGGATTATTTTTCAAAAAATAAATGTGTCTAACTTGTGAACAAGATGGATATCGTTTAATATATATATAAAGAGGGAGGAATTTCCATGATTAAGCAACCTTCAAAAGTAAGCGTTTTCAATTATGGTTTTGCATTAGGTATATCGGAAGTGTTTTTTTTAACCAGCTTCTATCTCAGCATTCTTGATGTTTCCTACTTTGCCCTAGCCTTACCGTTCTCGGCTGTATTTCTTTTAGTGTCCTTATACTTCTTTATCCGCACTGATAAAGTCGCAAAGACCTTATACAAACAGCGCGTAGAAAGAGAAGCTGTCTATTCATTTTATCATAAGTCTTTCGGAATCTTCTTAATCATATTCGCTGCATTGCTTTGCATAGCACTTGCTTATTTACCTTTTATACAACAAGGAGGACACTTCTACATTCTTTATTGCGTCCCAATGGCCGTCTTATGTTTGGTTCCTTGCATCACATCGTATAAAGGAATGAAATTGTCCAAAATTAACATTGAAAAAACGCCACCTCATGTAGATATGAATTAATGTCGAATCGAATAAAAAAGCAAGAGGATGGGTCATGTTCTTCTACAATCTAGAAGCATGCCCATCCTCTTTTATTTGAAAAGTCAGGTTTCGAAACACAACCCATTCTTACCGTTTAGCTTTCAAAACACCTTGCTTACCCTTTTGTGATTACGAATGGTAAGCCCAAAACGTATATCCACACTTCATGCTTTTTCCGTTTTACTTACATATTCAAAGAAGCCAAGCCTATTGCCCCAAGGATCACTAAACGTTCCCCACTTTACTGGAACCTCCGCTCTTGAATGAATCTCAAAAAATTCCACTCCAAGTTCTTGCATGACTCTTTCCCGTTCTTTTTCCAGACTAACCACACCTATACGTAACGGACCACATCCTTCTGATGGTGTTCCTTCCGATACTTGTAGCCAACTCCCTGGAATGAGTTCCCACTCCATAAAACCTTCATGAGGCATAAAGTCAGGTTTGCGTTTTATGAAGGACTCATACCACTGGCGTCCTTCTTCTATATCGGTAACCCGAATTTGTATGGTCATTTCATAAATCATTGATTCCCTCCTTGAGTATTTATTATCCAATTGGTATTTACGATCAGATAACACCTCTAACAGGATAAAGAAGGACCTTTAGAAACCCTATAATTTCACTTTCACACATTTAGTCCAATAAGCCTTTCCCTCCCTCTGTTTGTAATGTACCGATCCTCTCCATTCCAGCCATGATTGGTTTTGCTCGTTTTATTAATGTTTGAGTCGCTTCAAGACCGAGGGATGCTTGATGGGCACCTTCATCGTTCCACACTTCATACACATAAACAGAGTTAGGCTCTTCTTCGGAAATATTGACGAGATAGATTTCACAGTCGTCCAGGCTCTTTAGGGATTCTGCTGCTTCTAACAAAATATTTACCATTGCGTCACGTTCGCCATCTTTCACAATGAACTTTCCAATCAATCCATATTTACTCATGTACTCCTCCTTTAATAGCTCCTTTTTGGATACCTGTTAGATATTTCTACATCAATTTGCAATTATCCTATTTTTACCATAAAAAAATAAAAAAACATGATCATTAGCCTCTCCCCCAAAAGGAGATGACCATGATCACGTTTTTATTATCTTATGATGTTTGTTTTTCCCTTTTAGCTAGCTTATCTTCTGCAGGCCAAGCACGCTTAATGAAGAATGTTAAGATTAGCGCCAATCCAGCGATGAAGGTTGATACAAGGAAAGAGAAGTTAATGCCATCTAACATCGCTTGCATACCAACTTGCGCTTGCATTTGAGCCATCATCTCAGCTGTAGGCTGACTTGTTAATTTGCTCATGGCAGCAGTCATTAGGTCTTCGCCAGACGAAGTGGCTCGGTTAGACATGACCGTAACGAGCAATGCTGTTCCGATTGCACCTGAAACTTGATTAAGTGTATTATTCATCGCAGTACCATGTGGATTCATACGGGCCGGCAATGAGTTTAAACCATTTGTCATGATAGGCATCATTGCCATGGACAACCCGAACATCCGTACAGAATACAGAACCATAATATTTCCATACGATGTTTCCATAGTCAACTCGCTAAAGTAATAAGTGGTAACAACGGTGATAAGCAAACCAACAGCAGCAAGAACGCGTGCTCCGAACTTATCAAATAGCTTACCGGTAATTGGTGACATGAGTGCCATGATGATGGCTCCTGGAAGCATCAACAGTCCCGAATCGAACGGTGAAATGCCACGAAGCGTTTGGATATACATCGGCATCAAGATCATGGCCGAGAACATTGCCATATTCAGGACAATGGAAATGGCCGCTGATAAGGCGAACATTGGATGGGTAAAAATCCTGAATTCAAGCATCGGCGTTTCCATTTTAAGCTGGCGTACAATGAAAAGAACCAGTGTAACGGCACCGACGGCTAATGTTCCGTATACCCAAGGACTATCCCAGCCCTTGCTACCCGCTGAGCTGAAGCCGTACAGCAATCCGCCGAAACCTAAACTAGATAGAATGACAGACAGAATATCTATTCGAATATCTACTTTTTCTTTCTTGTCTTTCAGTTTAAAGAAGCCAAGAATAAGAACTAGTAACGCAAGTGGAGTAATAAAGTGGAAAAGCATTCTCCAGTCATAATGTTCCACGATCCATCCGGATAGCGTTGGTCCGATAGCAGGGGCAGCCATCATGACTAAACCGAATAACCCCATTGCCGATCCACGCTTTTCAACAGGGAATGACGTTAAAAGAACGTTCATTAATAATGGCATCATGATCGCTGAACCAGCCGCCTGAACCATCCGTGCACCTAATAACAATGGGAATACATGTGCTACACCTGCAACAATCGTCCCGATTGAAAATAGCAACATCGCTGTCAAGAACAGCTTCCGCACAGAATATTTTCTAATTAAGAAGGCTGTTGTAGGAATCATGATACCATTCACCAGCATATATCCCGTTGCCAACCATTGGACGGTTGCCGTCTCGATTTCAAGATCTTTTGATATGGATGGTAGTGCAATATTCAAAAGAGTTGAATTAAGTATGGATATGAATGCCCCGATCATCAAGATGGCTAAAATGCCATAAGGGGCCTTTTTTTCTATCGTTTGAGTAGTACTCACTTTTTATCTATTCCTCCATTCAAACTGTTGGTTCATTTTCTTATACGGTAAGTCTAACTTTCTGCATAAAATATATAATATACTCCTCGCCCATATTTTGCAATATAAATTTCTTACGTGAATATTGGGTTTGTGCTGGTATGGAAAATAGTATACGATTACATTTATACAGGCATTATAATTGACTAAGGGTGATCATATGAATGAACGCAAGCAGAATGTCATCGATACAGCTCATAAATTGTTTATTGAAAAAGGCTATCAAGCGACATCCATCCAAGATATTTTAGATGGCAGTGGCATTTCCAAAGGTACATTTTATAATTATTTCCCCTCCAAGGGAGAATTATTTATGGCCATTTTCAGTTCCTTCTATAAAAAGATCCGCTATGACCGGGAAGAACTATTGATTGGTCAGGATTTGGCGGATATTGAAATATTCATTAAACAGCTAGAAATACAAATGACGGTGAATATACAAAGTAAATTACTCGTCTTAATTGAAGAAGTACGTGTATCAAACGACGAAGAATTGAAAGAATTCATCAAGCGCATCCAATTATTAAGCATACGTTGGATGTATGGTCGTTTTATCGATATCTTTGGGGAAAGTAAAAAACCTTATTTATTGGATACCGCCATTCTCTTTAACGGAATGATGGCCCATATGAGTTATTTCAGCTTCCATGCCAAAGATACCGCTACACCAGAAATTAAAGTCATCCGCTATTGCATGAACCGGATCGTCGATCTAGTTGACGGAGTAGCCAAAAGCAAAGAACAAATACTTAATCCGGAATTAATCAATACATGGCTTCCAACCTCTAAAAATAATTTACATCAATGTCATAATGAGTTAATGAAATCCACCTTGGCCCTAAAAAAGGCAACACACAGATCGCTCCCTTGTCGAGAAGATCAATCAAAAGCAAATGAACTAATCGACTTCATTCAAGAAGAGCTGATGCAAACCAGTAAGCCACGGGTATTTTTAATAGAAAGCTTACTCCATGTTATAAAGACCCAATATGCCTCCAAGTCCAAACAAGATATGGAACAATTCGAGGAAAACGTCAACACCTGCCTGCGCCTATTAGAAAAAGAAATCTAAGGAGACAACAAAAAACACCTTGTCATGAAGGAATTGCGCACAACTTTCATTTCTTAGGTGTTTCCTTATGGAAGAATAAAGAACCTCTTCCTCCCTTCTAGTACCCCATTTGTCGGGGACTTCTACCTTCGCTTAAATAATTGGAACCATTTTCCTTTTGGAACGTAGAGTTACCTAAGATGAATAAGGGGTGGGGCGATTGCTAAAGTTATTCGAGATTATTGGTGTGGTAGGAATAAGCCTTTCAGGAATATTTATAGGGGCCTGGACGACCGGGCCTGAACAAAGAGCTAATTTCCATTCGGAAACGAGTGAACATCGGCAGTTCAGATTAAACATGTCATTGTATACCGGGATTATTGGCATACTGTCATTAGGCATTGCCGGGTTGATATGGTACTTCTAACAGAAAACGAAAAAAAGAAGGTCGCCATTGGTGACCTTCTTTGCGTCTCATTCAGCCCATTTCTCATCATCGGAAATCTGTTCTCTTTTCTTCAAATCAAAGGACTCATAATCATCGTGGAAACAAAAGTAGGAAGGCAACTCAATCATTTGTCCATTCGCTTTTTCCCAACAATCTGCAAACCATTTTGTGATGGCTTGTTTCTCTAATGTATCCAGTTCTTCATCGTTCTCCTCGTAAAAATTCCAAAAGTCATCTATTTCGTTACCTAAGACGATGGAAAATGGTACATCTTCTACAATTCCCACACTACCTGAAAAAATGCTAGAATCCTTTCCCTCATAAAAGACCTCATTAGCTACTCGATCCATGGAAAACATCGTGATGGATAAATAAAAATCATTCCGATCAGCCACGAAATCCAAGAGCTCCACTTCAGAGTAAAAGTTGTATGTTTGTACCTTTTTAAGCTTTTCGATCAAAGCATCCGAATTTGCCTCAAGGTTACCTTCTACGGACTTTATATAGTCGGCAACCGTATAACTTGAATGGATTTCTTCCTTCCTCGTTTCTTCTATAATATTGTCATTGTCGGCACTATCGGCATGGCCTGCACGATCTACTGCCTCTGACTTGGCATCGTTGTCCAGGTTACAACCACCCAACAAAACAGCCCCCACTAATACGATCATGAACTTTTTCAAAACTTCCCCTCGCCTCTTTGTTTTTGCCGCCCATTTATTAAGCAGGAATTTCCATTATAACAAAAGTTTACTATTCCACCATAAGAATGTTAAAAAAGAAACGGAATCTTGAAAACCCTAGCATGCTGCTTTAAGAATATGAACTAATGCAACTTGTTCCATCACCATTCAAAAACAATTTAATGCAGGAATAATTGACTATACTCACACTTTTTTAGGTAATATATACCCATTTATTAAGTTATTTTCCACGTGTTACCATATAGATACCGTGACTATTATCACCATACCTATAAGCATAAGGGGCTGAAAACATTGTCCTACCTAACCGATTTGCAATCCGAATTAACCCTGAAGAAACAACAAGTCGAAAAGTTAAAAACCTGCAAGCATGAATTAGACAGTCTACAAGGAGAATTCCTTCAGAACGAAAGAGTAGTAACGAAACCAGCGCTCTCTTCCCAAACATGGCATGGAACCTTAGCCACTGATTTTACGGAAGTTCGTGAAGACCTAGAATTAGCCTATAAAGATCTATCTCAATCTCAGTTGAATGCAGCGATAACGGCCATCGAAAATAAAATAATGAGCCTTCAATCAGAAATTACTTCATTAGAAACCAGGATTACGGCTGAAATCGAACGACTTGCTAGAGAAGAAGAAGAAAAACGAAGACAAGAAAAGCTAAGAAAGGATTGAATGGTTTGAGTCAAGAAATAAAAGTGAATGGTGAAGATGTAAAATCAGCCATCTCGAAAATGGACCGTACAATGGAATCCTTCAAAACGAAATTAACCGAAGATTTCGCAGCCGGAAATGAATTAGACGTTGTAAAAAAAATCAATGAACTAAACCATCAATTAGAAAAGATTGGCCAAACCTATAAAGAAATTTTAAAAGCTAATAACCAATCCGTACGAACGGCCATACAAGAGGTAGAACAGGTTGACCAACAGCTTTCAACTTCTATAAACGCACATTAGAATATGGAGGATACAATGAGGACACTTCATTCTCAATCTTTACATAGTGGAATAGATGGATTACTAAGCAAAGTAAAAGCCCAAAGGAAACAGGCGAATGAACTGGAGAAGGTTATTCTTGAATTTTTCAATCTCGATGATTCCTTAAAAGGAAAAGGTGGTTCAGCGATACGCTCCTTTTATCAAGATTGGCATATCCCTTTCCTTTCATTCTATGACACTTCTCTTAAAAACTATGAAGCAGTCCTGACGGCTCTTAAAGAGGCTTCTACTGAATTGGAGTCTGATTCAAACGGTTTTATCCGCCAAAGTTTTCTTGAAGGCGAACTCACGACAGGATTAAAGAATGCACATAATGTCACGATTGATTTAGTGGATGAAGCCAACACCACCCTGGATGAGGTACGTGATATCGTTGCCATCGAAAAGCTCAATGACCAGACATTTCTCACCCATTATCAAAGGGCTACTTCTAGAATAAAGGAAACGATTGATAACTTGGGTACGTTCGATACAAGCCAAACAAAAGAACTAGCATCCGTAGAGGATGACATACAATTGATGAACAAATACCTCAATGAAATTCAAGGGATGTTCAGTGGCGGAAACTTCAACATTCAGAACTATGATGTGAATCAATTAAAGGATAAGCCGACATTTTCAGAGGTAAAAAAGCAAGTAGCTTCAGAAGATTTGATGACATTTGGACAAATGCTTACCTCTCCTTTTGCCTATATTAACGGGAAAATGAGTTTTGGCGATAATGTCTTAGTAGGGTATCAAGCTGCTTCCTCTATATCTACCATGTATTTGTCAAAAAAATTAAGTATCCATTACTTTGGTAGTAAACCGACACTATGGCAAAAACTAAAAGGAAACTATGAGTTTTCTGTAAAGGCAGATCCGTCTTGGACATCGAAAGGAAAACATAGTTCGAAAGTTTCTAAATGGCTCTTGGACTTTTCCAGATCCACACCTACTAACCCAGTGATGCAGAAACTACAGAAATTCGCTGCTTCTTACACAAGTCCTTCCCATATGTTAAAACATCTGGCCGGTTTCCCGAAAAATTTCGAACGATCAACCGGTAAAGATTTAGTTAAGGGAACAACTGAAAGAATAAAAACAAATGGTACAACAGGCCTATTAAGTAAAGCAGCAGGAGCTAGAGGATTAACATCTGCCGCTAAAAGGATTCCATTGGTCGGAATTCCAATATCAGCTGCTTCTAATCTCGGTGAGTTTGCTAATCCAGAAAACTCAAATAAATCCTTCTCTGAAAATGCTGGAAGATTCGCATTTGGTTTCACGACAGATATGGTTGCTATTGGTAGTGGCGCTAAAATAGGAGCTACAATAGGCAGTATTGGCGGTCCGGTGGGAATCGTTATAGGCGGTGCAGTAGGAGGCTTAGCTGGCGGTGTAGTAAGCTCTACTTTTGGTGATCAAATCAAAGATGTTGGAGGAAAAGTTGGAAAAGTTACTGGAAAGGTTATCAAAAAATCAGGTGCATTAGTTGATGACATTGGTAGTAATATTAAAAATTCGGTTTCTAGTTGGTTTAATTAAAATTAAAAAACCATATCCAAAGAATTTAATACACTTTTCTAATTCTCATCTAAATAAGAGGAATTTTAGTATTCTCAAATTTATATTCTGATTAATAGAAAGAGGAAAATAATGGTATACAACATAATTGAAGGCATAAGAGTATTATTAACAGGTTTTCTATTAACTCAACTTTCGTATGGTTTCACCATCTTTTTACTAGAAAGTACAATGACAAGTTTTTATGCTCTAGCCATTTATGAGAATCCCAGTAACCGCTATCAAAAATTTGTAAACTTTTTCATGTTCTTTCTCGTTGGTTCAGGTTATCATATTTATCTTAAACTTAGGAAATACAATTGGTTTTTAAGGAAACTTCTATTCTTAATAGCTCTTCTTTTACAAGGAATTGCTTCCGTGATTATTTATAAAATCATTTATGGGACGTTGAAGGCTATTTTTCTATAACGGCGGCTATCCACTGTATGTCTTTGCAGAAGAATAAAATTACTTAAAAGGTTTAGGAGAGTTTAAAATGAGAAAACACATTAAAAATTTTATAGCGAACGTAGCCACAGTCATATTTTTTCTCATAGCGTGTTATTTTCTGTACACTGGCTTTTTAAAATTGTGAAATTTGTATAGTAAAACCCTGCACTAATAGGTATGAGAATTTTAATAGGAAATTTCTATTCCTCATAGCCCTTCTTTTACAAGGAATTGCTTCCGTGATTATTTATAAAATCATTTATAGGACGTTGAAAGCTATTTTTCTATAACTTAAAAAGAGGAATGTCATGGTAGGCGATATAATTCAAGGCATCAGGACCTTTATAACATGTATACTCTCAACACAATTTGCATTTGGCTGTTCTATTTTCTTATTCGAAAGTGCGATGATCAACTATTATGCTATGGGAACTTATAAAAAACCCAGTACTCCGTATCAAAAATTCGTGAATTTTTTCATGTTCACTTTAATTGGTACTGGATTTCACATTTATCTAAAACTCAGGAAATACAATTGGTTTGTTAGGAAACTTCTATTCCTAATAGCGCTTCTTTTACAAGGAATTGCTTCCGTGATTATTTATAAAATCAGTTATGGGATGTTGAAAGCTATTTTTCTATAGTTTTAGAAAGAGGATAAAATGTCACCAGGAACATCTGAAATAATTAGCAATTTAATTGGATACATACTCTCCATTCAACTTATGTTTGGTTTTTTAATCTTTTTATTAGAAAGTACTATGACGAATTATTATGCTCTAGCAACCTATGAAAAACCTAATAATTTCTTCCATAAGTTCGCAAACCTTTTCATGCTTGTTACCGTGGGTACCGGTTATCACATTTATCTTAAACTTAGAAATCATAAATGGTTGGTAAGAAAGGTTTTATTTCTTATTGCTCTTGTTTTACAAGCACTGGTGTCCGTTATTATTTATATAGCCTTGCTTCGTATTCTAGAAGCAATAATTCTTATATAAATATATTTCATAACACAATTTATAGGATAGCATGTGATTTTCTATACAATTACTTTTATAGTTTGTATAGTAAACCTCCTAAATTCAGGAGGTAACAACTGGTTTATTTTTTATACCTAGAAAGAGGAGAACCATGATATATAGCATAATAGAAGGTATAAGACTTTTATTATTATGTATTCTTATAACGCAATTTGCTTACAGTCTCTCCATTTTTTTATTAGAAAGAGCAATGATTAATTTTTACACGATAGGGACTTACGAAGAACCTTCTACCCTTTTTCAAAAGTCCATTAATTTTATTATGTTCACTTTAACCGGGATTGGATACAACCTTTACCTTAAAATCAGCAAATACAATTGGGTTATTCGGAAAATCTTATTTTTAATCGCCCTTATTTCACAAGGAATTGCTTCTATTATTATTTATCACATCATTTATTATAGGACGTTGAAAGCTATTTTTCTATAAGGGTTACATTCCATTTTTTTGAAAGAGGACAATAATGACATATAGTACAATTGAATGGATAGGAATTTTATTACTATATCTCCTCTCAATCCAATGGGGATCTAGCTTTGTAATCTTCTTATTCGAAAGCGCCATGATCAGGTACTATTATATTTTAGGAACTTATGAGAAACCCAGTAACCTTTATCAAAAAACCGTGAACTTTTGCATGTATGCCATGATGGGTGCCGGCTTTTATATTTATCTCAGACTTCGTAAATACAATTGGTTTGTTCGAAAATTTTTCTTCCTTATCGCTCTTATTATACAAGGAATTGCTTCCATTATTATTTACAAGATCATTTATGGGACAGTGAAAGCTATCTTTCTATAACTTATCAAAAAGCGGATACATAACCATAGTTCTTAAAAGGACGTGACATCATAATGAATCATTTGTTAACCTGTACGACTGAAGAATTAGCCTTGATGGTGAGTGTTGCCGGACATCATGAAATCGCAAAAGGTATTGCCGAAACGGCTATTGGGGATAAGTCCGAAAAAGAGTGGTTGACCATTCTTGAAGTGACGAAAAATCAATTGATCATGAAAAACATGTGGAGTGAGGAGCAAGAATCTCGGGAAGAAGTACCATTAACGCAGGAAACTCAGCGTTTCATCGAAAAGTATATTGGCTCAAAACGAATGATTCGCTGCTCCAATTTCCCTCAAAAGTCCGTATTAATGCTTCATCACTTTGAAGAGGATGAATGGCTTTTCCATTTGATCGATCGAGATATCATTCATGAATTCGCGATTATCCCCTCTTCTGAAATCCAGATGATTATTAGAGAATATTATGGAATCTCCTTTGACAAATATCAAGGTGAGGAAGCTTTCTCTCTGACCGAGCAAGCATTTGATTGGTTAAGTAATCCTAAAAAAGTTGATAAAGTACGGAAGAAGTCCAAGTTTACCCAGCAAGAAGAAGACAGTTTCTACTTATTCTCTGATGACCTGCGCACTTATGACTGGACTCTGTTCAACATTTCCAACTTTAGTTTAACGAGTTATGAAGAAGAAGCATACTTAGAGAACATTCTATTCTTTTTACCCTCTGATCGTGGAATATGGCTTGCAGAATATACGGATGATCCAAAAACCCCTGTACATATCCATTTAGCCAACCATGATGAATGGGAAGCCACATTATCTGGCATAGGTGACTTGGCCGCCTATCAGGGACAATCAATATAAAAAAGTTAATAGATTGAGTAAAGCGGAGGGGCCATTTCAATAGAGATTGGCCTTTCGTTTTGAAAAGAGGCAGATTATGTGCACGACATCATTCAAGGTATAAGAATTTTATTATTATGTATTCTTTCAGGACAACTGATGTATGGATTCTTAATTGTCTTGTTCGAAGAAACCATGACCAACTTCTATGCTTTAGGTATTTATGAGCCGCCCAATAATCTTTTTCAAAAAATAACGAATCTCTTCATGTTGATAACGATTGGCTCAGGCTATCACATTTACACCAAACTCAGAAAATACAATTGGTTTATTAGGAAGTTTCTCTTCCTATTTACCCTGTTTTTACAGGCAATCGCTTCTGTTATTATTTATTACGTTATTTATGGGGCTTTGAAAGGTATATTCCTATAATCTTAGAAAGAGGACCTACATGTCATCAGGAAATTTAGAGTTATTCGGCAACATATTAGCATATTTACTTTCAATCCAACTTGCATATGGCTTCTCCATCTTTTTATTAGAAAATACCATGTCCAACTTCTATGCTTTAGGTATTTATGAACCGCCTAATAATCTTTTTCAAAAAATAACGAATCTCTTCATGTTGATAACGATTGGCTCAGGCTATCATATTTATCTTAGACTTAGAAATTACAGCTGGCTTGTTCGAAAATTATTATTCCTGGTTGCCCTGTTTTTACAGGCAATCGCTTCTGTTCTGATTTATAAAACCATTTATGGGGTTTTGAAAGTTATATTTTTATAAGTACCGTTCATGTTAGGGAGAAGATGAGAATGGCATACAGCATTATAGAAGAGATAAGAAATTTATTAGCAGGTTATCTAACCATACAACTTACCTATGGCTTCTGTATTTTTTATTAGAAGGAACGATGACCAGCTTTTACGCTTTAGCCATCTATGAAAAACCTAGTAGCCCTTATCAAAAATTCATAAACTTATTCATGTTCCTTCTCGTTGGTTCCGGTTACTACATTTATCTAAGGCTTAGCAAATATAGTTGGTTTGTTCGAAAGTTTTTGTTTCTAATCGCCCTTATTTTACAGTTACTTGCTTCCCTTATGATTTATTATGCTATTTATGGGATGTTGAAGGTTATTTTTTTATAGCTTATCAGAATGTGATTTTAGCTATGCATAACAGATTTCCTATCAGGGACAATTAAAATAAAGAAAAACAAAGGACCAATTTCAATAGAAGATTGGTCCTTCATTATATACAGATATTAAAAAGCCTGATTCATAAGGCCAATCTAACAGAGACTCTTCAATTCATTGGTTAATCTTATAAATTCCTGCTTATCACGGGTTTCCAACGAATGATCGATTTCTTTTTCGATTTGAGTTTTCCGGTAATCACTGAGGGCCTTGATAAGTACCATTTCTGCCAACGTTTCCATCATCTCAGGTTCTAGTGGTGTTATAGGCAATTGCTTCTCCATTCGAAACCAACTCCTTCACCTTTTTTCTATTATATTGGACAACTTGAAAATTAGTATCATTCTTTATGTTTTCTTAAAAATATACATTAGTAGTAAGACATCTTTTTTTGTGAACCGTTCCCCTCTCCCTTCTCTTACTCTCATGATTAACTGGATTTGACTTTTCTATACATGAAAATAAAAAAAATCCTACCCTTCTATTATTAAATAAGAAGAGTAAGATTTTATGATATGAGCTATTTCCTCCTGAGTTTTAGTAACCCCCAAGATAACAAGCCTGTAATTCCTACAAAGATTAAGTCAATAAGTATCCATTCAGAATCAATCCTATTATAATGGTAATCCTCGTCGTGAAAATAAGTGAAATTCCACCAATAGAAAAGCACGGATATGCTTATATGAATGATGGGTCCTACTATAATTTTCTTTGTAACCAATGCTGATCCTGTTCCTATTACAACAGCAATCGGGAGGATAAGCACTTCTAAGACGTAAGGATTAAACCAAGTCGATGCACTTATCATTCTAGTCCTCCTCTAATGAGCAGCTTGTTCCTGTTTCAATTTCTTCCACCGGGAATAGATATCCAAACACGACATCAATAGAATCAGCCATAGGAAAGGACTATCAAATGCAATTCCCGCAGGCGATTGGCCTCCGAGAATGGTCAACAAAGCTAGTAATGAGAGTAAATAAAAGAGGGAAAGCACTTGCCACTGGAGCCATTCCCTAGGATTCCCATCACTGAATCTCTTAAACAAAAAACTGATCACATATATGACGAACATCAGCCATAGGAAAATACCATCTGGAATCACCCATACAAACGATAGATTCGGGAAATAATCCAGCACAATGACTGGTGTAAAAATAATAAGCATGATTACTTGTAATGACTTCATTTTGCCCTCCGCTATTTCGGTTACACCCTCTTTCATTCAACTATCCCGGTGATCCATTTTCTTATTAATGGACCGGAGTTCATCTTCAATCCGAGTGAGCCTACTATCTATATCTGGTTGATTACGATTCTTGCCTGAATTCTTAAGTAGCCTACTGATAAACGCAGTGAATGAAACAAAGAATAAAGCGAAAAGTGCAAATACGATGATCATCAAAATGATTCCTGGTACCCCAATATTACTCATTAAAACAGCTCCCTTCACTATCCATTTTATACCAAGATGATAGTGGAATCATACCTCATTATGCTAATAACAATATGCCCTTTTACTAGAATAGTTTAATTCGACGTTCGTTTGCATTAATACAACATTCAGCCTCATTAATTCAACATTCGTGGCAATAATTCAACATTCACACCATTAATTCAACATTCACTACAAAACAAAGCCGATAGCCACTTGCCGCTATCGGCTTTCTCTCACTCTTTTAATAATCTCCGTAATACCTTGCCTGAACTGGTTGTTGGCAAGCTGTCCCGGAATTCAACGTAGCGGGGATATTTATAGGACGCCATCCTGTTTCTTGACCAATCGACGATCTCCTCCTCGCTGATTTTCCCTTTGTACTCCGGTTTCAATACGATGAAGGCTTTCACGCTTTCGCCCCTGATCCCATCTGGCACACCAACTGCGGCAACTTGTAAAATCGCTTCATGGTCTTTCATCAAGACTTCCACATCTTCTGGAAAAATGCTGTATCCGGAGGATTTAATCATCTCTTTCGTACGGCCAAGAAAATGCAGATAACCTTCCTCATCCAGCATTCCAATGTCACCTGTATGGACCCAGCCATTTTTTAATGTTTCGGCTGTCGCGTCTGGCCTATTCAAATATCCTTTGAATACGCCAGGGTTCTTCAACACGATTTCCCCTCGTTTACCCGGCCGTAAATCTTCTCCTGTTTCGATGTCAACGATGCAAATTTCGGTATCGAATGTCGGAATGCCACAAGTATCAAACTTGATTTTATCAATCGGCATGAATGTATCACATGTATGCGTTTCACTTAACCCATACGAGGCTTCATACAAAAGACAACCATCGGTCAATTCCCCCCATGCCTTTGCAAGCTTTTCATCGACCGGAATGCCAAAACTAGTCGCGAAATTCAATTCAAGTGAAGTTAAGTCTCTTCCTTCGATACCGTGAGTATTCAAGATGGCTACATTCATAGGGGCGACCGTATATAATTTATTCACTTTATACGTCTCTATGGCACTGATTGCCGCCTCTGGCTCAAACCTTGTCAATGCCACACACATGCAGGCACTATATATAGGAATATTGACGCCCATCACCATCCCGGCAATATGGCAAAATGGAGCGCCTGCCAGCGTTTTGTCGCTGTGCGTGATGAAAGAACTCTGAGCAGTCGCTGCCGTTTTGAACAACGCGTTCCCATATGTAAGCATCGCCGCTTTCGGCCTCCCCGTCGTACCCGAAGTGAAGACCATCAAGGCCACATCTTCCCATATATTCACTTCTTCCACTTCTTTTAGAACCTCATTCGTATAGAGAATTTCAAGAAGATCAAACGTTCCTTCCATTGTCACTTTCTCCGCCAAAAACTCGACTGGCAACGGCAAAGTGGGAGATTCCGAAAGAAAGTCAGCGTAATGGGTGGTGATGATAAATTGTAAAGATTTTGCCTTGCCTTTCACCGCTTCCATAGTTGGATATAACTCCTGGCCGGCAATCACGGCCTTTATATCCGCCTCATTGATCAAATATTCCAGTTCCGCTTCTTTATACATCGGATTCAAGGGAACCACTATAGCACCAAGCATTTGGATGGCGTAATGTCCAATGAGGTATTGCGGACAATTCTGCATGAACAAAGCGATCCGGTCACCCTTACCCACACCTTGGTCTTTGAGAAACTGGGCAAGCCTCCCCGTGTCATCCTGAAGCTGGCTCCAAGTCAGATTGTTCCCATAGTACACATACGCCGTTTCCTCCGGACGTTCCTTCGCATTATCCATCAAGTACTCATGAAGCGGCTTTTCCCCTAAGCGGTAATGCAAGGTTTCCAAAACACCTTTTGGCCAGCTTTTCTTAGTCATTGATTTCACGATCCATTCCTCCTATTAAAAGAATCACAAATGGTTGGAAGCGTTATCATATTTTTGCAATGGACCTAGTTGAGGAACAAACGGATGAGATGTAGAGAAGCGTCATGATGTGGAATCGAAGGGAATAATTTTTAGAATATTCTAATATCAATTATATTTCATCTTATCTTTAAAATCTAGGATAGTCCCCCTGTAAAAAAAATTCCTCAGTAACTTGAACAGAGTATAAAAATAGCATTTGGCGGGCGCTTCCACATGCACATCAAGTTAACAACGACGGATACTACTAGTAGAGCCGTTTCTACAATAAAACTGTCTATGCTAATGAAAAAAACATGCCAAATAAACCTTTCGCCCGTTTTTCTGTAGGAGGGCAAACAGGCGAAGCAGTATCTTTGATAATTCTTGGGTGCTTTTTTGTATCGCTTGAAACAGTAGTGAAAAATAATCTTTGATGATATAAATGGCTTTATATTCGCTGAGTTCTCGTTTTTTCTTGGTGAGGAGTAGCTGCCACATTTGAAACATGGTGGAGGAACAGAGGAGAATGCCAATCAGTTGACCATAGAGATGACATTCTAATCGCTCTTTTTTTATCTCTTTACAATGATCTATTTCAAAGAAGGATTTCCATGTTTTAAAAAGTAATTCAATTTGCCAACGTAAAGAATAAAGATCGTGAACGTGTCCCATTGGGACATCTTCTTGTGGCGTATTGGTTATGTATACATTCATAGCACTCAACCGTTTACTCCGTTCTTTCATGACAATACCTTTCTTTTTCTCCTTTAACGCTTGATTTTTCCAGCGTTTTCGGGTTTGTTCTTCCGTAAGTCGATGGATAATGACCCTAGTCGGCAACTTTTGATACTGGCCAATGTAAACGTCAGAGATCTCATAGGTTTGTCCTGGTTTTAATTTATGCATGATTTCTTCTATATCCAATTGAATATACTCGGTTTGTTTTTTGAGCGTTCCATTTTTGAAGGGTCCGGGATCAGGATTCCTCAGATAAATCCGAGTGTTTAATTATAAGCGAGAAATATAATAGGCTCCTTTCTCATCCATTTGATGGAGATCTTTCAAATCAAAATAACCTAAATCGCGTATACATAAATCACTTGTTTTAGGTTCGATCATTTTGTTTTCCTGGTCCTGAGTGAACGTGTAGGAATTGACCGCTAAGAAGATCATATTCTAATTGAATCTTTACGCCAGCTGTATGGCTACTGCCTCCGGATCCTTGATAGGTTGAGGCAAACACATCTGGAAGTTGAAAGGTCGTAGAATCCAAGATTCGTATACGCTGAAACTGGGAAGCATAACAATGAGTAAGAACCTGAGAGGTATATAGCTTTTGAGTAAGCAAGGAAGTGAATACGTGTTGTAGAAGCTTGACAGCCGAAGTATTAAATCGCTAGTTGAGCCCTTCAGGACTTATTAAGACCCCCGTTGAAGATTCTAGTGAACTACATAACTGTGTCAGGGAAGTACTCGCTACTTTTTGACTTAATTAACCACACGCACAATGCTATTAAATCTTTGGCTTGGTACTTACTCGTCCTTTGAACAAAGCCTACCTTTTTGGCCAGCTGTTGGAGAGCTTGTGGAGACAAAGATCGTTGTAATTCCTGTGAAAAGAGAGTAAGTTCACAAATGAAACCTCGTGACACATAAAAAAACACCATCCTTTCTACATATTACAGAAAGAATAGCGTTTTTTTCGTATTATGGATACAATTTGGCTTTCGCTTGATGGTGAAGGGGCGCTACCCCTGTCCCCCCTTGCTTTGTTAATAGCATCCTCCATTTAATTCAGTATAGGAAGCCTTATCTTCATTTTAGATAGCGATATCTCCTTTATTTTTCGACAGCTTTTGCCGCTTTCCGTAGGTCAATGTTCGCCAAAGCCATTCGAAAGGTCCAAGCCGAAAATTCTTAAGCCATAAATTGCTGAAAATGATTTGCACTATAAAAACACCAATGAAAATTAATGCGGACTCGTACAATGCTATTGTTCCATATAAGCGCATGATAAAAAAGATCACGAACCCAATTAATGTTTGAGTTAAATAATTGGTTAAAGCCATCTGTCCATATAAGCGAAGCGGAGATAGAACCTTTTGAGCAAAGCTCACACGCAGTAAAAGCATTAAAGTTGTCATGTAGAATGCCGATAAAGTAATTCCGCCTGCTTGTAAATAAAGCGTTTCGAAAGCTTTTATTAAAGCAATTGGATCTTTAGCAACTTGGCAGTAATACAACAAGCCGATTAATGGTATACTTGCAAGCCCTGAAGCTGCCTGAATCTTCTTTAACGGTTTAATAAACTGTTCAATATGTTGAAAAACCCCTATTTTTCCTGTATATAATCCGAGTAAGAATATACCTAAAAGCAAAGGTATAATAAGCAGATGTTCAGGTGTTTCAGTTAAAACTTCGGCGTTAAAATGCCAGATAAGCCAGTCAGCATACTCTAGTGTATGATAGGCTTCAATCTGCGCTTCTTTATGAAAAGAACCATACAATAAAGAAGGATTATTCAAAAACATAAAACCGGCAAGACCATGGACAAGAATGATAAATGCTGATATAAGCGAGACTCCCCATACGAGTATTGTTTTCGGTTTGCGGTTATAAAAGAATAAAAGGAAATAGCCGGTAACCGCATATAACAACAAAACATCTCCTGTCCAAAAAAACAGCCGGTGAATGATTCCGAAAAGCAATAAGAAAAACAATCTGCGAGCGAAAAGTTTTTTTCCATATCCCTTTGCTTCAGCCCTCGACATAAAAATGAAAAAGCTTAACCCGAACAAAAAGGAAAACAGAACAAAGAATTTATTGGATATAAAAAGATTTAAGAATATTTCTATCCACTGATTTATCGTAACCTCTTCTTTTTCAAACGGGGTAAAAATACCCAGCATAATCGGCAGATTCACCATAAAGATTCCTAACAGGGCAAAGCCGCGTATACAATCAATCGTACCAATTCTTTCTTTAATCAATAGATTTGTATTCATAATAGCTCCTTTCGATAATTATGAAGTGTAAAGCGGTCCGTTTTCCACACTATTACATTCTAGTACTGTTCAATGCAAGGTACCTTGCTAAAAAAATAAACTAACACACTTTTTCCTGCTTGTTAGTTTGAAATAAAGTTTTTTTGCTCAGCAAGTTATTTTTTTAAGGTAATTTCACCCTTGTCTGTTTCAATCGTCAAGCTCCGTTTTTTATATTTTTACCATATTGATCACCCGATTCTTTATTATGTAGTAAATAATGAAAGGTAGTTTACAAAAATCAGTATTGTTTAATAACAGGTACCATTTAATAACATTATATTCCATAACTATTAAATAATGCAAGGTAGTTTATTCCTCATAAACAAAATGTGAGCACCAGATAAATAGAAGTAAAAAATTGTTAGCGATCCGACATCTGCAGATTCCTCCAAGATTATTTCATCATTGACACCAAAATTAGGGGTACTACCCATGCCCATCAAGCTAATATTTTGAAATATCCCCAAAATAAATATTTTATCCCTTCATAGTTGTCCATGGGAATTCAGCTCATTTTTTTCGTTTTGGGGTAACTCGTTCTTGTTAGCTTGATGGCGATGGGACGCTTCCACCAAATGCTTATTTTTGTTCCAACTTGTTAGAAGTAATCCTGACCTTTAAAAGGTTACTAACCCAACCAATATAATTAAGAAACCTCCTATAATATAGAAGGATGCCCTCATAAATTGATCCTGTTTGTTTATAGTCTGAAGAATACTTTTCAAAAACTTATTCATTGTAAATTTCCCTCAAAATTATTCATTTGGAAAATTGATACAATAATTATAGAATACATCAGTTTGTACCGGATAACATGGTAGTCAACGTATAATAAACAAAATGGAGATTCTGTCCATTCATTTCGAAGCCTTCTTCACTGGTAGCCACTTTCTTGAAGCCGTTTTTCTCCAAAACTCTTTGGGAGGGAATATTAGTAGTGGTCGTCTTTGCATGGATTTGTTTGATATCTTTATTGACGATTTTCTTTAGTAATAATTGCAGAGCCCTATTGGCAATCCCTCTTCCAGTGTATATTTGACCTACTCGATAACCAAGATGCCCTATTCTTTGGTTTTCTTCGATATCTACCACATTTATTCTTCCTAAAATGGAATGGTGGTTATCCTTGATTAAATAGAAAATGGAAGCTCCTCGTGTTTGTTCATCGAGTAATGCTTTATGGCTTTCATTGAAATGAGCAGGGGTATAATAGTCATCTCCACGAGACGGGACCATTTCTTCAAAAAAAGCTCTGTTTTCCAGTTCGAATGCTAACAACTCTTCCATATCTGAATCTTGTAACTCCTCTATGAATATATCCATTTATGCCGCCACCCTTCTATCAATTAAGTAGATTATACTATGAGATCAATCCCTACATTAATAGGAGCGGGGCAACCGTCCATTATTTTTTGGTCTATTTCATTGTTTCAATAACGGCTGAAATACCCATACCTCCACCTATACATAGGGTGACTAACCCATATCGACCATTACGACGTTCTAGTTCATAGAGAATCTTAGTTAGTAAAATCGCACCTGTTGCCCCAAGTGGGTGCCCCAATGCAATGGCTCCTCCGTTCACATTGATTTTGTCCAGTCCCACGTTCCACTCCTTAATCACCGCAAGGGCCTGGGCAGCGAATGCTTCATTTAATTCGATTAAATCCAGGTCTTCCATTGAAATATTCGCAACTTGTAATGCTTTTTTCGTGGCAGGTACTGGTCCAATCCCCATGACTTCTGGGGATACGCCTACTGCTGCATGTCCAATAATGCGTGCGCGTGGTTTAAGGCCCAGCTTCAAAGCTTTTTCCTCAGACATCAGCAACACGGCTGATGCACCATCATTGCGACCACTACTATTACCTGCTGTGACGCTTCCTCCTTTTTTAAATACAGGCTTTAATTCGGCTAACTTTTCGGGAGTCGTTTGTCTCGGATATTCATCTTTGTCGAATATCACCGTTCCTTTTCTAGTCTTCACTTTATACGGGATAATTTCATCTGCAAAGCGGTTTTCTTCAATCGCCTTTAAAGCAAGTGACTGACTGCGAAAAGCAAATGAATCTTGCTTTTCTCTTGAAATCCCATACTGCTCCACCAAGTTTTCGGCTGTGAGTCCCATTGTAAATTTGCCATATTGATCCTCTGGTTGTGAACGGGGTTGGCTTTCTGTATTCGGATCAAGCAATTGCCCGTTATTTGCACCAAGTCCATAACGAATACCTCTCATGTAATAGGGTGCTGTACTCATGCTTTCTGCCCCACCTGCAATGATGATGTCGCTTTGCCCACATTGAATTTGTTGAACGGCATTTACGATCGATTGTAATCCTGAACCACATTGTCTATGTACTGTGTATCCGGCCACTTCTACTGGAAGACCCGCGCGTAATGCAGCAAGACGCGCAAGGTTAGGGGAGTCGGCACTTTGTTTTGCCTGACCTAATATGACTTCATCAACAAGACTCGCATCTAGATTGGATCGCTTAACAATGGCATCGATCACGGAAGCCGCCAAGAAATCAACTTCCACCTCTTTTAGTGTTCCCCCCATTGTGGCAATGGGGGTCCGGACTGCATCTACAATTACAACATTTCTCACTTCTTACACCCCTTTTCATCATATTCATAAAAACCGCTACCTGATTTCCTACCAAAACGACCGGCCTTTACATATTTACTTAATAAGGGACAAGGCCGATATTTTTCACCCAATGTTTGATATAAATACTCCATATTCTTTAAACGCGTATCCAAACCTACCAAGTCTGCTAATTCCAATGGTCCCATTGGATGATTGAGTCCCAGTTTTAACGCTTGATCAATGTCATGTGCAGAAGCGACACCTTCCATTAGCATGGTCATCGCTTCATTTCCAATTAAACAGTTCATACGGCTTGTTACAAATCCTGGGAACTCATTGACTTCAACCGTTTGTTTATTCATCTTTTCCCCAACGGCTTTTGCAAATGCCATCGTATCATCACTTGTTTGTAATCCCCGGACAATTTCAATAAGCTTCATCTTATGAGGTGGATTAAAGAAATGCATCGCAATGCATTGTTCAGGCCGATTCGTTTGGGCCGCTATTTCTGTAGGACTCATTGTTGAGGTATTCGTAGCTAAAATCGTGTGTGGTAAACAATATTCATCTAACTTTTTAAAAATTTCAATTTTCAACTTCATGATTTCCGGTACGGCTTCAATCACTAATTGAACGTTCGAAGCCGCTTTTTCAAGTGACGTTTCATAGAAAATCCGTGCGATTGCCTGCTGCTTTTGATCCAAACTGATGATCTGCCTTTCAACAGCCTTCTCCAGTTCTTCTTCAATAAACGCTTGCGCTCTTTGTAAGGTATCTTCATCCACATCATTAAGTTGTACAGTGAATCCGTTTTGAGCAGCGGTTAATGCAATTCCCCTACCCATCAATCCACTTCCGACGACGGCTATTTGTTCCATTTCCCTCTCACCCTTCTCTCTCATAGACTCCCATTCATCCGTAGAATCCGTTCATAGTCCACCAAATACTTCATGGCTTTAACAATCTTTTCTGGGTTTGGATAGACGAAGAATTGTTTTTCCTGATAGAAAGATACTGCTTTTGGTGCGATCGCAGTTGCCCCTAAGCGCCCAACGATTATCGGTTTTTGGTGCGATTGGAAGACTTCATAAATGGCCTCGGCAATGATAAGTGCTCCCGGGTCGGCATTCGATGTTAGCATAACGAGCACACCATCGATTTGTGAATCTTCCACAACGGCTGTTAATACTTTCTTAAACATATCAGGGTTTCCGATTATCTCCGCCGTTACGTCAACGGGATTATTCGCTGCGCCAAATACAGGAATGTATTGCTTGATCTTCTCGGCAGTTTCTGTAAGTTCAGGTACCTCAAGTCCATTCGCTGTGCATAAATCGGCAATTACACTACAAGCACCACCAGAAGCTGTAACAATCCCAATGCGATTGCCTTTAGGCAGTGGTTGTTTTTCAAATATCGCAGCAACTTCAATTAAGTCCTCGATTTGTTCCACGGGTAATACATTATATTTTCTAAAGGCCGCCGAATATACCGCCTCATCACCGGCGATGGAACCCGTATGTGATTGAACGGCCCGCTTTCCTACTTCAGAACGTCCTGTTTTATAGACAAGGACTGGCTTTTTCGCATCTAACGCTTTTTGGGTCGCACGTTCAAATGCCTTTGCATCTTTTAAACCTTCCATGAAGGCCGAGATAACTTTCGTTTGTGAATCTTCAGCAAAGGTTTCAATAAAATCGGATGTTGTGAGATCGACTTCATTTGCCACTGTTACCCATCGGCTAAAGCCCACTTTATTTTCCCAAGCACGACTGAGTAAAGCACTACCCATCGCTCCACTTTGGGAAATGAATCCGATCCCGCCGGCCACTTTTTCTTTCGTTGTTAAAGCTGAACCGAATGCCATATACACATTGTCATTTGGGCTGGCAACACCGATTACATTTGGACCGACGATCCGAATCCCCGCTTCTTTAGCGATACTTAATATTTCTTGTTGTAAAAGGGCCCCTTTTGCTCCGGTTTCAGCAAAACCCGATGAATAGATAATGACATTTTTAATCCCTTTTTGTTGGCATTCACGCATGACGCCAGGGACACTCTGTGCTGCCACAATAATACAAGCCACATCAATTGGCTCAGTTACATGGGTTAAAGAAGGATATACGCGATGACCGAAAATTTCATCTGCCTTAGGGTTGATTGGAAACACTTTCCCTTTAAACTGATTTTCCACCAAATACTTAACTAGGCGGCCACCATTCTTCTTTTCATTAGACGATGCGCCTACAATGGCTATTGATGAGGGATGTAATAGTTTATCTAGGTTTTCTAAACTCCGGCGCTCCCCTTCAAGTTCAATGACCGGCTCATTTAAAATGCGCACATCACAGATGAGTGGACCTTCTGCAGAGAAGATAACAGGATTCAAGTCTAACTCCATAATTTCAGGATGGAGGGTTACAAGTTCATTAAGCTTCTGGCAAATGTCCACAAGTAGACTCATATCGATTCCGGCTTGATCGCGGTATCCCTTTACTAGTTCGGCACTTTTCAACTCATCTACCATGCTTAGAACATCCTGCTTGCTTACGGGCATAATGCGCATGGAAAAGTCCTTCAAAATTTCTACGAATGTACCACCCATCCCCAGAACCAAAAGATGTCCGAACACGGGGTCCCTTTTGATTCCTAAGATAAGTTCTAACCCCTTTTGGGACATTTTTTGAATTAAGACGCCCTCTAATTTCGCCGAAGCATCATAGGCGATGGCATTATTAGTAATAGCTTCATAGGCTTCTAAAAGTTGCTGCTCATCTTGAATATTCACTTTGACAATACCGGCTTCCGTTTTATGCGTAATTTGCGGGGACATACCCTTTAACACAAGTGGATAGCCAATCTTATCAGCAAAAATCACTGCCTCTTCGCGTGTTTTCGCCAATTCAGCAGGGGCAACAGGTAATTTAAACTTTTTTAATAATTTCGCCCCTTCATATTCCGTTAGAAATGTCTTCTCCTCCACCATTTGTTCTGTCAAAGTCATTTAACCACCTTCTCAATCTCAGGCTTTTTTTTACGTTGGCTAAAGCGCAGTTCAAATACTTCCTCAGCAATTTTATTTTTCAGCATTTCTGGTGTACCACCTGCAATCATCCAACCACGAACGCGACGGAAAATATATTCCAATGGATAATCCGTTGAGTAGCCATATCCACCAAAGATCTGTACTGCTTCATTTGCCACCTCAAATGCGGTTGTATTGATATAACACTTTGCCATTGAAGCCTCTAATGGGCTTGGAGCTCCTTTATCTGCATTCGTTGCTGCTTTATATAACAAGAGGCGACCAGCTTCCAATTTCATTTTCATTTCGGCCACCTTCCACTGAATGCCTTGGAACTCAGCTAGTGGACGCCCGAACTGTTCACGTTCCTTTGCATGTTCAACTGCCATATCAAAAGCAGCTTGTGCTAAAGCTAATGAGCGTGAAGTATTACCCATACGTTCGATGTTAAACATGGTAAATAACTTTTTGAACCCATTATCCGGAACCAGGATATTTTCAATCGGTACTTCACAATCTTCGAAGAATAACGCACAATGTTCCTCACCTGACATATGTGTTTCCGTTTTTCCTAGTGTGAATCCTGGTAAGCCACGTTCAATCAAGATGGCTCCCGAGCTACGAACATCATCACCGAAACGGACCCAGACTACGTAATATTGATTATGGGGACCATGTGTATTGAATACTTTCGAACCATTTACGATGACTTTATCTCCCACAATACGTGCTCGTGTTTCCAAGTCGGTTGTAGCTGAACCTGCATTGGGCTCACTCATGGCAACAGAGATTAACTGTTCACCCGCTAAGATCCCCGGGAGAGTACGGGCCTTCAATTCTGGTGAACCATAGGCGGACAATTGGCGAATCGCCCCAAAATTCCCCACCTGGAACATATCAGCCGTATTCGGGCAAACTTTTGCGATTTCTTCCATGACGATAATGGCTTCCATTAACGTCATTCCTTGACCGCCATCTTCTTCCGGTAGCGTCATGCCCATCAAACCGTGTTCTGCAAGAATCCGTGCATTCTCCCATGGCACCTCACCGTTTTTTATCCATGTGTATGCTTTTTCCGAGAATTTTTCTTTTGCTAAATTTTTCGCCCACTTTTTTAAATCTTCCTGTTCTTTTGATAATGTAAAATCCATATCTAGCACCCCTTTAGTAGTTTTATAGTTGGAATTAAATAGTTTAATCCACTCCCTTTATATATAAGCAATTTTGATGCCAACTTAAAAAACATAGGGAATCCTTTACTTCAATGCCTTTTAATACACCCATAAATAAAAAAACGTTTAGTTTATGAACAATTTCGTTCATAAACTAAACGTTTCACTTTCCTGCGAAAATAGGTTTTCTTTTTTCAATAAATGCTTGTGTACCTTCTTGTTTATCTTTTGTCCCAAACAAAAGAGATTGGGCTAACTTTTCTAATACTAGTGCTGACGATAAATTTATCTCAGCTCCCTCTTTCACGACTAACTTAGCTAGCCGGCAAGCGATGGGCCCTTTGGTAATGATTTTTTGTGCTTTAGTAATGACTGCTTCCCATAGTTCTTCTTGGGGTATGACCGCCGAAACGACTCCTAGCCTTTCAGCTCGTTCCGCTGTCATCACATCCCCCGTTAAAATGAGGTCCAGCGCGACCCCTTTGTTAATCAAACGGGATAATCTTTGAGTTCCCCCTCCACCTGGAATGATGGATAAGTTTAATTCTGGAAAGCAAAACTTTGCATTCGCAGAAGCAATTCGGATATCACAGGCTAACGCTACTTCAAATCCCCCACCAAATGCATACCCATTGATGGCGGCAATCGTTACCTTTTCACAATTCTCGATTTTCTCACATAACACGGACAAGTCAGCCTCTAAACCTTGAATAGGTGTTTTCACGGTCAGCTGGTTAATATCCGCACCGGAAATAAATGATTTACTTCCGGCTCCCGTCATTACAATGACTTGGACTCCATCGTGATTTACCCATTTATCTATGGAAGCGGAAAGTTCTTGGATGGTTTCTTTATTAAGCGCATTATGGACCTCTAACCGGTTTACTTTAATAATTCCTAGTGCGCCATCTTTATACACGTCTAAATATTTGAATTCACTCATCCTTGTAGCCCCCTAAATTTGATAAAAAACATCCGTGTTTTTTTCACTACTAAGTCCCTTTAAGAAAACTTGGCTCGGTTTCACACCTATAATCGGGTTACAATTGGACGTGAATTTCGTTTGGAGTTGTTCTGTAGTTAATGGTTTGGAAGGTTCACCTAACGGATTATCGATAAAGTGACTCCATTCCTCTCCATTATTCATCACCATATCTACTTTTGCTGCGCGATACTCCGGATACAGCTCATTTGCCTTTTCATCCACGTACACATCAATTTTTTTCGCTAATTCCCAAACCTCTTCAGGTGCATGGGATGGTTGGAATAAATCCACATGCAATTCATCATGTAGACAAGCCAAAGCAACTGCATAGGGCATGCTCATTTGTGCATCCAATAGATTCGTGCATTCTTTATGATGGTGCATCGCGGCAATTTCATTTACCCCGATTTTAATGGCTCGAATTTCTTGAACATCGATTGAAAATATTTTCTTCATTTCATTTATCACATCAATCGCCACATGTAAGTGCCGACAACATGGATATGGCTTGAAATAAATATTGAAAATTTCATATTGGGTTCCTAGATTTGCAAATAACCGTTCATTATTTATGTCCCCGGCGAATGCTTCAAAGAATCCGTTGGTCCCTTCCAAAACATTGGTTGGACCTGTTAGACCATGAAGACTTAATAAGGCTGCGTGTATACCATCTCTTGCTGCTTGTCCGGGGTGGATCCGTTTCACTTCAGAACCCGTTCCTAAAAAAGCAAAGAGGCCACCCGCAAAGCTACCAGCGATTCCGAAAGCATTTTGGATCTCCTCCACGTCCATTTTATGCAAATAGCATACAGCAGCCGTTGCGCCAAAAATTCCGGTAATCGGCGTATTATGAAAACCCCGTTTACGAGAATTGGGGTGTATCGCGGCGGAAATTCTCAAACAAACTTCATAACCAATGACAATGGCTTTTATTAGTTCATCCTTTTCTGACTGGAGGCTTTCCGCAATCGCCAGTACGGCCGGGATGATGGGTGCAGCGGGATGAACCGACCCTTGTGTATGGCCATCATCAAAGTCCAAGCAATGTGCACTCGTTCCATTGATAAAAGCGGCATTTGCTGGGGAAAGCCTATGCTTTGAACCAATGACGTTACTTGTCCCCGTCCCTTCGCTTTCTATTAAATAATGTAATACCCTCTTACTTGTTTCTGTTTGAGATCCCGTTATGGCTGCGCAAAAATAATCCGTTAAAATATGATGCACTTGTTTTTTTACCGTTTGGTCTAGTTGGACTGGATGAAAATCATGAATGAACTTTGCAAATTCATGTGTAACTTGTACAGGTGTTCCGACTATACTATTTGACATCTTGTACCTCCTTTTCGATTGTAGCTTGTTTTTCCTGAATACCCTTGGCCGATAGGCAACCGATTCCTAATAAGAGTGCCTTAAAAATAAAAATCGACCCAAGACCGATTAATGTGCTTAAGTTAGCGAAAAGAAAGGGGAGTATTGTTTGTGATAAACGATTAGCCGCCAACCGAATACCCAACACTTCTCCCGTTTGGTTTACTGGCGCTAAATTATACGTGAGTATAATCGTCAGTGGCTGTGTCACACCTAAACCAGCTCCTATAATAAAGACGATAAGAAATAAGGCGGCAAAACTACTCGTAAACGTCACACACGCATACCCAACTGCCCCAATGAGCATAAAAAGCCATAACGTTTTAACGCGCCCAAATAAAGTGATGAGCTTTCCTATAAAAATCCTTGCAAGCATATTAGCACCAGCCATTACTGATAGTAAAATGCCAATCCGGGAAGCTGTGAACCCTATACTTTCTGCATATAAAGGAAAGTACACATAAAACAAATCCAAGGCCGAGAGCACCAGCATTCCAGCGATAATCGTTTTTCTCAAGTGGACTTGACCAATAAGTTGTGTCACGCCCAGATTGTTGTCTTTAGCTTTCTTTGTTTCTTTCTTTTTCGTCGTTTGAATGCCTAATGTCGCTATAAAACTAACAATCGGTGCACAGGCAAGCACGATAAAGGCCATTAGATAGCCAAAATAATCTGTAGTGAATCCACCGACAAATGGACCAATGAACATGCCTGTCGAAGTAAATAAACTAAAGGTCCCGACTGCCCTATCACGATTCCTGCTTGGAACGGCACTGGCCACCCCATTTTGCAAGGCAACAATCGTTAAGATCTGACTGGTCCCTAATAAGAACTGAGATACAAAGAGCATACCGATGCTTTGAAATAAAACGGGTAACAATGCTGAAACGCCAATCCCTAAAGCCCCTATCAAAATGGGTATTTTTTCTCCATATTGATCAATGAATCTTCCGATCTTAATGGCTATCAATAAAGGGCCAACCGAATAACACATCGTGATTAAACTGATCTGGAACATCGTCGCATCTAAAGAGCTCGCATATAAAGAGGTTAATGGACGTATTCCAAAAACTGCGATGAATACAAAAATAGCCGCGATATATAAAGAATAAAGCTTCATACACATCATCCAAACCTAACGTCATTTAAAAAAAGAGGAGTAAATACTTTCATATTCACTCACACCCTTTAATAAAATCTATTTATTTTGTTAATTCCAAGTTTGTATCAACAGCCTCGACCGGATTATTCCTTGTCGTGTAAATAAGGGCTAACAAACCAACAAGGAGACCCAGGCCAATAATATCCGTAAGCATTCCTGCCGATATCAGTAATACGGCTGTGATAAAAGCCAATACCCGTTCATACCAGAATAGTTTTCGCTTCAACCAGCCAACCATGGCCATTGCTAATACGAAAACGCCTATACAGGCCATTAATATGGTCCACATTATGGCCGATACTTTCCCTTGTGCTAACAATTCCGGACCGTATATGAACATATAGGGAATCAAGAATGCAACAAGTCCAATCTTTGCAGAAGTTATACTGGTTTTCAGTGGATGACTATTGGCGATTCCCGCCGCTGTGAAGGATGCAAGGGCTACTGGTGGTGTGATTGGTGCTAGACAAGAGAAGTAGAATACAAACATATGGGCGAATATCGGTTCGATTCCCAAATTGATTAGTGCTGGTGCCGTTAACACACCAAGTAAAATGTATGCTGCTGTCGGGGGAAGCCCCATTCCCATGATGATACACGCTACCATCGTTACAACTAGCGTTAAGATAATCGAGGTACTACCAACGTTCACCATTAGTGTAGTCAATGTTACGCCCACACCTGTTAAGTTAACGACCCCAACAACAATACCCGCTGTAGCACAGGCAACGGTTGTTAGAACCATCCCTTTTGCTCCATCAAGTAATGCATCTATGAAGAAACCCCACTTCACTTGTTTGAAGTAGAATGCGATATAGGACACGACTAATGCGACAATTGACCAGAATGCCGAAAACATCGGTGAGGCTTGAACAAATACAAGCATGTATATAAGGAAAACTAAACCAATATACAAATGGAATCCTGCTAAAAACGTTTCTTTCAAGTTAGGTAAATCCGCTTTCGAAAGGCCTCGTAAGTTTTCCTTTGCAGCTTCCAAATCGACATAGAAGTAAATGGATAAATAATATAAAAGGGCCGGTATGATGGCAGCAATGATGATCTCTGAATATGGAATCCCAGTCATTTCTGCCATAACGAAGGCGCCAGCGCCCATGATTGGTGGCATCATTGAACCACCTGTTGAAGCTACTGCCTCTATTGAAGCAGCTACTTTTGGTTTATAACCAATTTTTTTCATTAACGGGATGGTAAATTGTCCTGTCGATGACACGTTGGCTACCGGACTACCTGAAACCGTCCCCATTAATGCACTCGATACAACCGCTACTTTTGCTGGGCCCCCACGATAACGACCCCCGAAAAAGTAAGCCAAATCGATAAATACCTTACCAGCACCCGTTGCATTCAAGAACGCACCGAAAATGATGAATAGGGCAATAAATGTTGCCGCAATCCCTAAAGTGCTTCCCCATAATCCTTCACTTGAAAGGAATATTAATGACATGAATCGATTGGTCGACATGTTCGAAGACTCAAAAACACTCGGGAAAAACGAACCAAAATATGAATAGAAAATGAAGGCTGTGCCGATTAACGCTAAAATTAACCCAGCCACACGTCGAGTTGCTTCAAGTACTAAAATGATAGTCACCGCACCAAAGAAAACATCTAATGCATTTGGCGCACCTACACGAAACAAAAGCGTTTCATATGTAGAGAATATATAAATCCCTGAACTAACCGATAACGCAACGGCAATAAAATCGAGTATCCGCCAAGATTTTGGTAGTTTAATGGGGTACATTAAAAATACTAATATTAGAATTAAGTATAGGTGGAGACTTCGTTGTAACATGGGCGTTAGTAAACCGAACCCTCCCGTATACAACTGGAAAATCGATAAGACAATGGCCGTGATGAAAATAATTTTCTTCACTAAATGGTGTTGTGGTTTTTGAGGTTCATGCTCCATGTTTTTTCCCCCTTTTTAATTACTTCATAGCTCCACTTTCTTCAAAATATTGTTTCGCACCTGGATGCATCTCAATGACGTTTTGCACGGCACTTTCCATACTTACTTCTTTCATAGAGCTATGTGCAAGCTGGATTTCTTCTATATTTTCAAAGAATCCTTTTACAAAGTTATACACTGCTTCATCTGGTATATCGTTACGTGTAACAATTTGGGTATTGATGGCCAAAGTCCTTACATCATTTTCTACCTCTTTATACGTACCACCTGGCAATACATAAGGAAAAATGGATGGGTTTTCTTCAAATATTTTTTCACTTTCTTCTTCTGTGAAGCCAACAATATCTATGTCCCGTGTACTCCCTAGCTCTTGCACGGCTGATGCCGGCGCTCCTGCCCAAACAAATGTCGCATCTACTTGGTTATCCCTCATTCCTTCAATGGCATCTGCAAAGGACAGATACTTTTGCTTGACCCCCTCGTCATAAGGCAACCCCAAAACTTCCAGAACCTCTTTACTTTTCAGTTCCGAACCACTACCAGGCGCACCCACAGCCACACGTTTTCCTTTCAGATCATTAAATGTTTTAATATTGGAATCCTTTAAAACAACCAATGTAAGGGGCTGCTCGTATAGGCTTATTACACCGCGTAATACGTCCGAACGGGCATTTCCTTCGAATTCATGTGTTCCATTATAAGCAGCTAAAGCACTATCCCCACCTACAAGTGCGAAATTCACCTCATTGCGGTCCAATAATCGAACATTTTCAACAGAACCACCTGAAGCCTGATTCGTAATGAAAATCCCCTTTGCATTATTGTTTAGATTTTGTGAGATGGCCGCGCCAATTGCATAGAATGAACCACTTGTACCGGCTGTTGTCATCGTTACTTTGTAATCCCCATTTTCATTTTTTTTGACTACCCCATTACTTGCAGAAACGTTACAAGCCGATAAAATGATGACAACCATGAACAGCCAGACGAAGCGCGAATACTTTCGAATTCTCATAAATGAATCCCTCCTTTATTTGTTGATCTATCCATTAATTCCGTTGAGCAAAGAAAGTTTGTAGACGCTTCAAGTGATCTTCATTCCCACGCAAAAGTGTTTGATGCATATTTTCGAGTGTCATGATTTTTTCGATTTGATCATTACTTTGTTGGTTGATTAATGATTTTGATACGATAAAAGAATCAACGGGACCTTCAATTAATTGTTGCGCCATTTCTATTGCGTACTCCATTCCCGCTCCTTCTTCTACAACTTCATTGATGAGTCCTTCTCCTAATGCCTCCATAGCCGTTAGGCTCGCACCATCCATGAACCACTTTTTTGCTTTCTTCTCTCCAATAATGTTCGGTAGATAATAATGTAACCCTAAATCTGGAATAAGACCTAAATTCTTAAAGGCCAATATGAATTTCACATTCTTCTCCGCTATTGATAAGTCCGTTGCTAACGCTAGGCTCATTCCCGCTCCGGCGGCTACCCCATTCACCATGCTAATGACAAGCTTCTCGCAATTACGGATGAGCATAATGATATGTTTAGAGAGTTCCATATTTCTTCGAATACTTTCGGCATCATAAGGCTTTTGCATGGCTTTCACGTCACCACCTGCACAAAAAGCCTTGCCAGAACCGGTCAGGATAATGACTTTTATATCTTGATCGAATTGTAAGGATTGTAATTCTGTAAATAAATCCTGCTTCAGCTCATATGATAGCGCATTCATTTTCTTCGGCTCATTTAATGTAATGACACGGATTTGACCATATGATACGGTGCTAATACTACTTTGCAACTTGTAATCTCCCCCTTCCTATTAACTTAATAAGCAAAATCCATGCCAAATATAAAATGGCTTAAATTCTAACAAATTGCCGACGAACCTGTTCATTATTTAAACACTCCTATAAAAACGTTCATTTCGTAAACATACGCGTAAGATTACTCCAAAAAAATACAAAGCGGAAGGAACCCACTTTGATTTTTTATATTTCCGATATTCTCTTCCACAATGTTGTTCGGCTAATCCCTAATAATTCGGCTACAACCTTTTTATTATCGTTATGTTCTTCTAACATTTTCATTATCACTTGCTTATTAATTTCATCTAACGTTCCTGCTCGAACGATTAGTTCATCTCCCTGGGATTCCAGTTTCTGTCCCTCACCCATCTCTTTCAAAATATCTTCTATGAAATATTTTTCTTTTTTTACATTTTTCGAATAGAGGATATACCGCTCTACGACATTTTCGAGTTGCCGTACATTTCCTGGCCAACTATAATTCTTGAAGAAATATTGGATAGGTATGGATAAATCAGAAAATCGAATCGATTGATTTAGCTTTTGAAAATGTTGATCCACAAGTAATGGGATATCTAATCCCCGTTCTCTAAGGGGTGGGACGTCTAAATGTAATATGCTAAGCCTAAAATAGAGATCTAATCGAAACTCGCCTTTATCCACCATTTCCCATAGGTTTTTGTTCGTGGCTGCAATCACTCGAATATCAATCGGAATGACCCCTTCTCCACCAAGTCTCATAACCTCTTTCTCCTGAAGGACACGTAATAACCTGGTTTGGATATGCGTCGGGATTTCCCCAATCTCATCTAGAAAGATCGTGCCCTCATGTGCTAATTCAAATACACCTTGACGGCCACCCTTACTTGCACCAGTGAATGCCCCTTCCGTGTAGCCAAATAATTCACTCTCTAATAAATTTTCAGGCAAGGCTGCACAATTTATGGCGACAAAAGGACCTTTGTTTCGGCTACTTTCGTTATGTATACTTTGGGCAAAAAGTTCCTTTCCGGTTCCACTCTCTCCTATTATAAGAACGGTGGACTCCGTCTTTGCATACTCCTTTGCCAAGTCAATGACTTCCTCCATCATTGGATCTTCATGAATGATTTCATCAAATGTGAATTTGGCTGTATGACCCTTTACATGTAAATCCCGTCGGATTTTCTGTTCTAACTTTTGAATTTTACTAACCTCTCTGCAATTCACAAAGGTTCCAATCTTCGTATACCCGACAATCACAGGACTGTATGATACATTAAGGGTTCCTAACGTAAAGTTCCCACCCTCAATGTGTTTACTGCTTTTCAATAAAATATTCTTTAACTCCACCAATGAAATTTGTTCCTTACTTTTCCCTATATAGTCTGTCCTGCTCACATTGAAAATCTTTTCAGCCGCAGCGTTCATCGACTCAATGATGCCTTCCTCATTCAAAAAAATGATGCCTTCTTCCGAAACATTGATTACAGCATTTAACCGTTCTGCCTCTTCCTTGATCATGACGCGATCCCTTGCTACTTGATCGGCTAGAACCAATGCCCGTCTAATAGTACGGGGGTTGGGCGGCAAGTACATACTTTTCATCCCATAGCTCGATGCAATATTGGCTGACCGCACGCCACCTCCTACAATCACATCCATTCCATCCTCTTTCGCTTGTTTTATTTGTTCGATCAATTGACGATCTGAATGATAAGGATAAAAAGAGACCTCGAAACCTAGAATCTTAGTCACTTCTTCAAAGTTAAATAAAAATCCTTCCTCTGGAAAAGTAATGAAACAAATTCGATCCCCCAGCTTCTTTGCTTCGATAAATCCTTGAAGTAAATCGAGATGCTCCGAATCTGAATATACAATGGGAAGGTCGATTACTTCCCTTACTTTCGCCGCTGTGCCCGCCCGACTAATGACTACTTCATATGTATCAGTTTGCACCAATCGTTTTACTTCCTGTGCCGCTTCATCTAAAATTCCTTCCACAATGGTTATATCCAGCCTTAATTCATCTGCAAGTTCTCGAATCAGTATAGCCATTTCAGGGTAGCCAGCAGTCATAATCATTTTATGTCCCAAACCGTTCACCTCACAAAAAATTCAAAAATTTCTTTTTTTAATTGTAAATGGATTGCTAGCATAATAAAACCTAAACGGGAAAAATAAACAAAAAAGTTATCAATAAACAGTTATAAAGTAGCACGTATCCAATCGATTAACCCGAATTGCATAATAAAAACACCGTGAATGCAATCATCCACGGTGTTTCCCTTCATCCTTTGAATTGACTTTGGAATCCTTCTCGCAAGCGTTCTGGCAGCTCGACAATGGTTTCGTTCAATGTATCCAGCTTTGTTTCGATCCGGTGAAGCAAGTACAAGGTTACAATGATGGGAAACCCGATATCGCTGACAAACGGTAGGATTTGGTCCACTTTTATTCACCTGCCTTGAGTAGTTTTAATCAAAAAGGACAGGCTCACCGCTTCCGGACTTGTCCTTCAAGATGAGCCTGCCTCGGAATGGAGTTGAATCACCAAGAATTCAACCACATTAGAAAATAATTCGACCATTATGGGCATTAATTCAACCGTTAAGACGGATAATTCGACCGTTACTAATTTTAAAGCACTTCAACGTCCTCGACATTACGCTCGACCACGCGTGCTCCCTTGATGCTAACGAAATCTCCTGATGAGGTGATGAAAACATTTTGCGCGATGATTTGCTGCATTGCTTGTTTCACTTGATTCACGTCCACCGGTTCCTTTGGATTATCCACAGAAATCGTCGACGACTTTCCTTCTTCTGTTACAAAGATCATTTCCAATACTTTAGCCATATCTGTCACCTCCCTCTTTTTTTGACATCACACTACTTACCCGATGATGGCGTTCGTATCGACGCGGTTCACTTCACCCATCGGATAATTCTGCACACTCGCAATGGCCTTGGCTGTTGCCGATAATTGATCGACCAATGCATCCGTTTTAATGTTAGAAAAGGACTTACGTTTAAAAACGATCTCCCCTTTTTCATTGAGGCCCGTTTCAAAATCCAATCGTAACGTTGTCGATAATTTGATTTGGTTTGCCATGTCGCTCACCCCCTTTCATACTCTATATAAACTTTTTAGCGGGAAAAGTAGCATGGCGGGTAAAACTTTTTCATAAAATGCGTAAATATGGAATAAATCATGTAAAATAAAAGAAAGAACATCGAAAACCAAAGACGTTTCCATCACAGTAATGTGGGTAGAGAAAGGATGAGGCATTCTCTACACGTCTCTTTTGAGGAGGAAAGTTCATGAATCCTGTCATCTTATTTGATGGTGAATGTAACTTTTGCGATTCGAGTGTCCAATTCATCATAAAGCGCGATCCGAAGGGGCTGTTTCGTTTTGCTTCCCTTCAAAGTCCAACTGGACAAGAGTTTCAGAAAAAGTATCAGGTTCCCGGGAATATCGATAGCATCGTCTTGCTTGAGAATGGCAAGGCCTACTATAAATCGGCTGCAGCACTAAGGATATGTAGCCATTTGAAAGGCGCTTGGAAGCTGTTTTATGGCTTGGTCATTGTCCCACGTTTCATTCGGAACACCGCTTATGATTTCATTGCCAAAAACCGTTATAAATGGTTCGGGAAAAAGGAAGAAAGCTGCATGTTGCCTTCACCAAGTATCAGGAAGCGTTTCTTATAAATGAAAAAAAAGACGAAAAGCAAAGGTGCTTTTTCGTCTTTTTTATATATTCAATGATTTCCCACAAAAATAATAGTTCCTTGAAGGAGTGATTTCCCTTGTATCCACAAACAGTATTAGAAATTATAGGGTCTACTATTTTTGTAGTTATGCTGTATGCCACTGCCTTATTATTGCCACAAAAGATCAGGAAATTGAGTTTACTAATGGCCTCTTCCATTACCGTATTCGTGCTTGCATTCTTTGTTATTCGCCCCTATTGGGTTGATTATCAAGTATCCAAGAAGACTGAACAACTCAACCACTATCTTGAGGACAAATATCCGAATCAAAGATGGCAATTCAGTAGGGACATTGGGAGAAACTATAATCCGTATCACGTAAATGTAGAATTTGAAAACGAAAAAGGGTGGACGTATTCGTATTCCTTGAGCAATGAGTTGTGCCAAGGCTCTTGGTCGCCACCAGAAGGAAAAAGCCCCAGTGAAGGGAAACATTTCGAGAAGAGTTGTGATTAGGCCGCCTCTTGTCAGTAAATGATTTCAGACTTTATCTTGTACTTTTTGCACAAAGTCAAGCCAGCCACATTCTATTAAACGTAAAGAAACCTACTTACTCAAACTTAATATCTTCCCAAATAAAACGAGGGTTAAATTCATGCGGGTCCAGGTCCGTTTCTTTGTACGTAATCGGCTTTTCATTTGGCATCGTAACGGTTAGTTTCCTTTTATCTTCGCTCAATTTCAAAGTGAAAAGGGTAGTGCGATTTCGATTTTCTTCATTATATAAGATACCCGTGATTGTGGAACCAGTCGGATTCACGATTTCAAAATGCCTAAGTGGATCAATCTCGTTTTTTGTGATTCTCTGAAGGGTATACGTACTGATTTCATCCCTCATGATAATAAGGTACGTGTCATTCGATACCCAATAATTGTACAATTGGCTACCAAAATACTTAGGGGTCTTATAAGAAGGCACATCACTCGTTTCCACTAAGTCTTTCCCCTCTTTTGTTTCTTGCACTTGGAACTTTCCTTCTTGAATGGCTGGTTCTTCACATGCAACAAGGCTACCTATCATCAGCCATCCAATCATTACTCTTTTACACCTATGCACATCTGTATCCCCCTATTCCATTTCTCAACGGGTGTCTTTTTTATCTATTGATTATAATTTCTCTCTCCTTCATTTACCATAAAAAGGAACTAATTCGTAAAACGATCCCTACATCTTCCCATTTATTATTTTTTACAATTTTTCACTAAAATATACTATTATATTAAAGACAACAATCAAGGAGGAAAGTCATGAAGAAAATGGCCGTCATACTTACTTCGTTATCCGTATTTTTAGCTTCTTGTGGAAATTCCTTTATTTCTTCTCAATATCAAGAAATTGATACGATTGAAAATGACTTAGGGGATCATGGAACGGTTTATCAGGCTTATAGTAAAAGTGTTTCAGAGGTTGCTAGTGAGATCCGGACGGACACAGAACCCGATCATGCTTCAGTAAGCAGTGAGGAAGAGATGTTTCTCCTCTATCCAGAAGACTCAACAGATGAAGTCATACATATTATGAAAGATGAACTAAACCCAGCTAATACGATCATTGAAGTCGTCGAAGAGGATTTTGCCGAAAATAGCTATGACTTTCCTCTTATGGAAACACTCGGCGTTTTAAGTGTGGCTACCACTTTGTATGGCTGGAATCAAGTAGACTCGAAAACATTAAAGAAACGGCTGGGCTATAAGGGTTATGTTAACGCGTTTAGAAATCATAACTCCACTAGTATCCCCACTAATTCTTTGATGGAGGATGAAGAGGGAGACGAATCCGGATCTTCATACACGGGTAGCGGTTATAGAGGGACAGGCAATGTGAAAAAATCATCAGATCCGGACAGCATTCGAAATGGTGATGTTGTACGTGGTGGCGGTCCGGGGACCGGGAAATGACAAGGAGGATATAAGAAATGTTTGAAAACATTATAGACGTACAGGAAGTGTTACTAACAATCTATTACTTTTTGGTATTGGGTGTAGTATCCATTGTTTGTATGTGGATTTTCGAAAAAATCACACCGTACAATGATTTTGAACTGATCAGAAACGGGAACAGTGCGGTCGCTATTCAGTTTGCGGGGAAAATCTTGGGTATCACCTATATCATGAGTACTGCCGTTGACACAAATAATTCCTTACTGGGTGCCGCAATATGGGGCATCATCGGCTTTATCTTGATGATGATCGGTTATTTTATATTTGAGATCGCTACACCGAAATTAGATGTGAGAAAAGAGATTGAAAAAGGGAAAGTATCGGTTGGAATCATTGCAGCCGCTATATCCCTCGCTATCGCCTTTATCATTTCAGGTGCCATTTCATAAGACGGACTAACATGAAGAATCTGAGTTCTTTCAGGTTCTTTTTTGATGGATCATTATAGATTGTGAAGGAGAGAACAGTATGTCAGAAAGAGCAAGCCACATTCAAAAAAGAAGAATCTTCACGTCTTCCGGGATTGTTTCTATATGTGGGATTGTGTACCAGGTACTATATGGAGCCGCTGGTGGCTATCTTTTCGGGGATTCCACATTATTCTATTGTTTAACCATTGGCTTGTTTTTGAGCGGGATGGGCATTGGGGCCATGCATAGCGGTAAATTCCATCGCCACTTGATGTCCAAATTCGTGATAACGGAATATTTGATTGCCTTAATCGGTGGTTTCTCCATCTTCTCTGTTTTTTACATACAAGCAAATTTCGGGGATGGGACATCCAAGGTCTTTTTATTTGCCATCATCATTATCACCGGTTATCTTACAGGATTGGAAGTGCCCCTACTTATTCGGAAATCCGAAGAAATTGATGCCGACTTAAAGGAATCGACTGCTAATGTACTGGGATGGGACTATGTTGGTAGTCTATTGGGGACCGTGGCTTTTGCTTTTTGGCTAAAACCGATGCTGGGACTGATCAAGACCGGATTTTTTATCGCTTTTATCAATATCATCGTGGCCCTCTGGATAAGCTTTGCATTTAAAAAAGAGATTCAACAAACGTATATCAGACTGACGGGGATCTTATTAACCATCGTGATTGGCTTAGGTTTTTTATATGGGGAACAGTATGCCCATACATTGGAGCAGAAACTTTATAGAGACCCCATCGTTTTTTCCAAAGATACGAAATACCAGAAGATTATCATGACGAAAGATACAGGAGATTTACGTTTATACCAAAATGGACAGCTTCAGTTCGCTGAATCAGATGAACATCGATACCACGAAGCGCTGGTTCATATTCCAATGTCGCTTTCCGACAAGAATACGAATGTACTGGTCCTTGGTGGTGGTGATGGGTTGGCGACAAGGGAATTATTGAAGTATAAAGAGATTCAAAACATTACCCTGGTAGACTTGGATCCTGAAATGACGACCCTTTCCAAAGAGAACCCACTTTTGACGAAGTTGAATCAAAACTCCTTTCACTCTAAAAAAGTTCATATTATTAATGAAGATGCCTTTAGTTATTTGAAGAATGCCGATGACGTATATGATGTCATCCTTGTAGATTTACCTGATCCGAATAACGAGTCCTTGAATAAACTCTATACGTGGGAATTCTATAGCTTAGTTAGGAACCACCTGACACCAACTGGCTTTACTTCTATTCAATCGACTTCCCCTGTATTTGCTACAGCGGCTTTCTGGACGATCAGTAACACCGTGAAATCGACAGGGTTATATGTGGATAATTATCATTTAGATATTCCTTCGTTTGGTAATTGGGGTTTCACATTAGCCTCCAGGGAAAAGTTTGATATTGAAACTGCTGAACTAAAAGTGGAAACTACCTATCTTGCGGATGAAATGATTCCATCTCTCTTTTACTTCGGCAAAGATGAAGATCAAGATATAACCATCAAGGGTAAGCATTTTGAGATCCCCGTTAATTCATTAAATAGACCCGACCTTCTCGACTTATATGAAAGAGCTTGGGATTATTATTAACAACAAGAAAGTTGAAACTTTTCCTCACTCTTTCCGTACTATCTATTATAAATTATTTACAGAGGAGGTATTTTATTGGATAGGCCTAAGTCGGTAAATAAATCCAGTCTTGTTCTTCCTGTTTTCTTTGGAATGGGAATAGGTGGGGTATTTGGGTTAGTTGCTTATGTTAAAGACTGGCTCTGATTAAAAATGAGCGAGACGGAAAGCAGATTATACCTTCCGTCTTTTTACTGCTAGGACGTGGACTATCGCCATAAATGGTTGGCAGTCGAGCTCAATTGCAGTGATATATCTCACTTTTAACCTTAATCAAGCTGTTACACTTTGGATTGTGTTAGGAAATAGAGCATGTACGAACAAAAAGCTCATCTTTGAAGGACCATCCCTTCAAAAATGAGCTTAATTCGACCATTGTGGCGATTAATTCAACCGTTATAGGCATTAATTCGACCGTTACGACCAATAATTCGACCGTCAGAAGAGATAATTCAACCGTTACTGATTTTAATGCACTTCAACGTCCTCGACATTACGCTCGACCACGCGTGCTCCCTTGATGCTAACGAAATCTCCTGATGAGGTGATGAAAACATTTTGCGCGATGATTTGCTGCATCGCTTGCTTAACTTGATTCACGTCCACCGGTTCCTTTGGATTATCCACAGAAATCGTCGACGACTTTCCTTCTTCGGTTACGAAGATCATTTCCAATGCTTTAGCCATACCTGTCACCTCCCTTGTTTTCCGACATTACATCTCTTACCCGATGATAGCGTTCGTATCGACGCGGTTCACTTCACCCATCGGATAATTCTGCACACTCGCAATGGCCTTGGCTGTCGCCGATAATTGATCGACCAATGCATCCGTTTTAATGTTAGAAAAGGACTTACGTTTAAAAACGATCTCCCCTTTTTCATTGAGGCCCGTTTCAAAATCCAATCGTAAAGTTGTCGATAATTTGATTTGGTTTGCCATGTCGCTCACCCCCTTTCATACTCTATATAAACTTTTTCGCGGGAAAAGTAGCATCGCAGTGGAAATATATTTTAGAAAATCTCAATAAAAAAGGAGACAGCATTTACACTGTCTCCACTAGAAATCACCTATGATTATCCTGATAGAACTTACTTACCATTCAACCTTTATGTCTTGCATGGGTAGATTATTTTTTCAAAACTAAAGCATCATGCTTTCAAAGCGTGAGCTGTTCATGAAGTCATGCCCGTTCTTTTATGCGTGCTCTAAGTTCTTCCAGCCATTCGGCGTTGTGCTGCGCCCGACTGTGTGCATGCTCCTGAATAAACTTAACTCCCCAATAGTTCTCAGCATTTTCATCAATTTCGTGGCTGAAGCTTGTGTAGGTTTCCCAAGTCTTACGCTGTTTTTCAATTTTCTCCTCTAATATCGTGAGCACTTTCTCTACCTTCACGTGCTTGATATAGGAAAGGGCAATATACATTTCATTTATTTCAGTGGCCTTTTCAAACGTTTGGTAAATCCGCTTGTTTAATTCTTCTCGTCCCGGATCTGTAATTTGATAGACATGCTTGTCTGGCCTGTTCTCTTCCTTAATGGTTTCCACAGCACGGATAAACCCCATATCCGCTAACTTATCAAAATGATAATATAATTTACTTTCGCTTATCCCCGTAAATTTATCAATAGGAATTGGTTCGGATAATTGCTTTTTCAACTTATATGGATAACTATTCTCTTCAGCCAATTTCCCTAAGATATAAATCTGAATCGACACGTCAAAACTCCCCTTCAGTCGTCACTTGTCTATAGTTTAACAAATTTACGCTATATATTCTGTAGGGATTTCGACTTTCACTTTTCAGATCGTCAGAAACGGCTTATTCCTCAAATCCCCATTCGTAAGTAGGATTAAATTCGTTAGGCTCCATCACGGTTTGTTTGTAAGTAACAGGAGGCTCATCCGGCATGGTAATCGTCAGTTTCGTATGGTCGTCGTTAAGTTTTAGTGTGAACGTAGTCGTCCGATTCCGATGTTCTTCATTATAAAGTACACCTGTCATGGTATTGTCAATGGGTTTGACTATTTCAAAATGTCGTACCTCTTCATAATCATCTCTCGTTATCCTTTGCATGGTATAGGTACTGATGGGGTCCCTTAAAATGAGAAGATAGGTTCCTTCTGATATCCACCCTCCATATAAGTGTCTTCCATTATATTTATAGGCTTCATACAAAGGTTCATCGTTCCCCGTTTTGGCATCCCCGACTTCTTTTTCTGCATGTACCGCTTCCTTATCGTCATTGAATGGTTGTTGGTCCTCACATGCAGCAAGGAGACTTATACCAAGGAATCCCATCATGATTTTTTTGAACGCTGACAATAGCACACCCTCCTATCGGGTCATTTCAAATAGTATTCGTAATGGTAGAGTTATCCCCCTTTAAAAATACATATTTTGGACGAGAGTGTATTTCGTATTTTGGTAAACAATAAGGAGCGAAAGGATGTGGATGAAATGTCATTAGAATGGTTTGACAGAGTATGTGGGGAATTGCAGGACCATCTTCAATCGATTTGTGATAAATACGATCGGATTGGCAGCATGACCGTGGAGCGAGGAGCAAAACATCCACGCATCGAATTTTATACAGAATTAGATGAAGATGAGCAGGAGAATTTTTGCGCCCTGTTTTTCGATCCGAAAAGTGAAGAATTTTATATGGAATCCTTCGACATCGATTTTGGGCAAATAAGCAAGGTGCTATTACCTGATATTGAAGATATCGTGGAGGCCGTCCATGAAACCTTCCATGCTTACATAGAAGGGGACGACGACGAATACGACTATGAACTCGATGACGACAATAATGGGTTGGAAATCGTGTCAGGCTCCATGTCCTATCCTTCAACAGGAAACGATGATTCTGAGGTATTCGAAATCGATGTTGAATGGGAAACGCCAGAAGTGACGGCTTATATAAAAGAAAACGAAGTAGAGGTCACCTATCAATTCGGAATCGTCCAGGAAACAGGTGATGGACTGCTGAGACGGGTCAATCGGATCTGGACAGAAGAAGACGATATTATTTTAAGAGATGAAACGAACTTCATGTTCAGTAAAGAAGAAGCTGGTACCATCATCTCGATGATTGCGAGTCATATGGATTCTCTGACTAGCATGGATGAATAGGCTAATAAGAAAACCTTGTCCGGTGAGCAACATGGACAAGGTTTTTTTCTCACATAATCAGTTGTTCATACACTTCATTTAATTGCGTATAACGTTCGGAATCCATCGCCTCTTTTGCATGCGCCATTTCCTTAGGAAGAATTCGGTTAAGAAGTTCTGATTCCTTTCCAGTAAGCTCACGAACGAGCTCCTTCTCCGAATGGAACTGACCATGTTTAATCTTATCGTAAATGTGCTGTGCCTCCGGGTGCTGATCCGTATAATTAGACAAGATCTCACGTAAGTAACCAATCGTGCGGTCCATCCAAACCACTCCTCTCCTGGATTAGTAATCTAAACTAGATTGTCCAGGAGCAGGGAAATCTATACAGGAATTTGGAGGGTATTGAGCTTAACTTGTGCTTTTCTATCAGTCAAAGTCCTAAATGGCAATATCATTTTGTAAGTATTGTTTTTCTTGGTTTAGAAAGACAGTAAATAAGTTAATTAATCTAACTTCATTCTCTTCTTTCGAGTATTGAGAAGGATTAAATCCGTCTTTAGGAGCCAGATAATGAATAAAGCTCTCCATGTCTTTTGGATAATCAAAGTCGGCATACACTTCAGCAACCTTGTTTAATAACTCCTCAAAATCATCTTGATATCTCATTTTTAAAGAATCAAGTATGCCAAATCTCCATTTTCTTTTTTCAAGATGGGAACGTCGGGAGTCTAAGTCCAAATCACTGATATCTGACTCTTTCAATATAGTTTCCAATAAGCTCTCGTAATCTAATTCATCTCCACCCCAAGCAAGCTGAATAATGTTTTGATTGCTAGTGTCTGGATAGTTAGTTAAATATTCGACTGCATAATCAGTTATGTCACTATATTTTATTACATCTAATTTTAATCCTATATATAATGTTCTCCAATCGTAATTAATTTTGTTTTGCTTGAAAATATCTACAGAAAAGTTCATTCTAATCACCCTTAAACATTATCCCTATTTCTTCAAATGAGTTTTGGCTCTCTCTTAATCCTTCTATATCATCTGTTCCTAGAACTTTAATTTCATTTCTAGTTAAGACAATATTACTCTCTTTCCTTTCAACCTTCCTCTTGTATAAAGATTCTAATAACTTGATTTGATCTTTTGACATCTTGTAATATTCACGCCAGGCATCTATTGCTGATGTGTAATCCAATAACTGATTTTCAATAAGATAACCACCATTTTGTACGAATTTCACTATCGTATCATTCGATGATACGCTATTAATATCCCCCCAAAATGCGGTAGTAATAGAAGGTATAGTTTTCCCATCATCTCCCTCCATCAATAGATATTGAAGAGCCTCATTTTCTGCCAACTCAATAATTTCTTGGGAAGCACCTTTAAAATAATCTACAGCTCTGTTGATATCTGTTCGAATAATATTTTCATTGCGAAAAGCTGCCACGATATGCTTTTCAGTAAAAGTCAGAGTCCCCCGCCCCCCTGAACCATCTATCATGCTATAATTCGAACCATCCCAGGAATGTTCATATGATAATTCAGGATATCGGGCTACCATAATAGCATGCGCTATCATTGCTACCATACAACCCTTCCATAGATTTTCTTTATTTAATTGGTCATTCCAAATCATTGCCATTCCCCTTTTTGTTCCTTATCCAGTTCCCCCTAAAAGATTTCTTTATTTCCTGAAGACTGATATACAATTTGAATATTAAACTCTCTTAATTGAGTATTAATCACTTCAGATGAACATAAACGCTTGCACTACAGAAATCTTTCCTCTACAGCTCAGTTTTAAGATAAAGCTTTAAACTTTTTATAATTTAAACTAGTAAAATTGCCAGAAGAATGCGATTAATTTTATAATAAATCCTCAGAAATACTGTGGATCAACCATTTTAGTCTCTCTTCATTCATTTTCCTCATGCCATATCTTTTAACGAATTCCTGTACATGTTCCCAGTTATTTAGTTGCTCTATTAAGTTTAGCTCATCTCTGAGTTTTTGATGATATTTAGTATTTTCGAACGAATTAAAGTGTTTTATTTGGTCAGTTAACTCATCATAGTTAACACTTGCGTTGAAATAGCATTCAAGAAAATACTTAAAGGTTTCAAGTTTTAATTCATCATTCAAAGTCACCACAACCTTTATTTGATCATCGGAAAACTAGTAATATTTTAACCCTAGCTCTTGTGTCGAGTCTCATACTAATACAACTCTAGAGTCCGTTACATTGTTTATAAATTTCAAAAATCTATCATTCCCATTATACATAAATTGGATTTCCAAAGATCTTTTTATATAGAAAAAACCGAACAACGAGTCACTTTTATATGAGTGTCATTGTTCGGGTTTAGTTAAGCCAACCACTTTATCTTTGTCATTTCACGTGAACCTAAAGGATAATAACGCTTACTATTCAAGCACCTTTAAAATAATCTACAGCTCTGTTGATATACGTTAGAATAATATTTTCATTGCGAAAAGCTACTACAATGTGCTTTTCAGTTTTTTCCCATATTGGAGAATCGATCAATAAGGGCTAATTCTTCTTCTGTTGGTGAAAATTTTTGTTTAATTATCTCCCCTTCTTTATCCCATTCGGTATACCTTAAACAAACACCAAATTTATATTCACCCTCATATTTTTTTTCGCCGCTTTCGTACCACATTCTCCTTAACCCCCTAGTTTGTCCTTTAATCATATAATCTATGGACTTCACCTTGCCATTGTTGTGAAATCTAACAAAATCACCTTCTAAAAATCCTTCGTTATAATAACTATAATAAGCCAATTCTCCGTTCTCATATAACTCGTAGGCTAGCCCATTAAAAGGTTTTCCTCCCTCGTCTTCAGGATTATCTAAAACTTCATCACTATATGAAGTGAACCAAAGTTTCTCATCAAAATCCGTTCCATGTTCAAGTACATATTTCTTATCTAAAATATCTATCTTATTTCCTATTTTTTCTCACCTCAGGAGCCCAATGTTCATTTACAACTTTCATTTTATCTTTTTTTAATTTCTAAGAATTTTTACGGTAACCCTATTAAGCCAGGAGTAACCTTTTCTACATTTACCCATTCCAAATTCGTATTTATTCTCAACCCATTATTCCCTTTTATTTCTAAATAATTATTCTCCATCTTACCTGAAAGATCAAATCGAGAAATTATATTATCATTGCCCCACCCTTTTATATCTAAGTTACTAATAGTTAAAAATGATAGTTGAATATAAACCACGTCCCAGTGGTCCCAACGCTTTGGCTTAGTTTTAACTTCTTCTTTCGTCATTAAAGTCATACGTCATTAAAGTCATAAATAAAATGGGGCCATCTCTTATAAGCTGAATATCTAATAGCTCTGCACCTTCGAATACAGGTATATTTCCAAATATACTAGTCAATGCTTGAGGATTCATGAATTTCTCTTCCATCATCATAAGTTCCACCCTCTTCTGAACGACTATAAAATGTTGATTTTAACCATTCGAATTGTATTTACCGCTATTTTTATAAAATCAGCAACAAACTAGCTTTTTAAAGCAACTATTTCTTCTCGATTATAATCAATCATCGCTAAAAAATATTCATTAAAATTTTCATATCTATCAATCTCTTCCCCAGCAAACCAAATTACTTTTCCTGGATATGGTGAATGGGGTAAACCTATAACAAATAAATCCTTATCATATTCGGTCGCGGCAATAGGTAACAACTGATTTCTAAGAAAACCACTTTCTTTTATAACGTCTTCTTCTATTGAATTTAATAATGAATTTGCATAATCCATAGCCTTAGATTTCTTTAGTTGCTCTGTCCCAAATAAATCAACTGTCTGGTAAAATCCCTTCCATCCATTTGCATATTTCAGGAAATCTCGATAAATGGAATCGAGTTTAAATCCTATTTCCATTTCAAGTTTAGCTATCTGTTCTTCAGTTGTCGCCACCTCCGGAAAATGGTGTGGCCAAATTTGTTTCACATCTTGTTTCATAATTTCCTGTTTTACTATAACCATTGCCGTTATTTTTTCTGTCCAATTATTCATTCGTCTAAATCCTCCTTAACAAACTTAAATTCTGTAGGTCTATAACCTATAGGATATTTTTTCGCTTGTCCTCCAAGACTCGTATTAACTTTAGGGTCAAGATCTAACCAACTATGTGGGTCAGGTTTTCCTCCCCAAGTTGTGTCAGGAACATGACCTACATGACCTTTATATGGAGTCCCACTCTCCGCGGCTCTCTTCCCTTCTAATCTTGCGGATCTGGACGCATCCTGTCTTAATTTTCCTTTAGTTGATATCCTTCCAGTAGGTGACAAAGCTCCATCTTGTAAAGCCTTATTTGAACCCTCAACATAAGCCTTAACTTGAGCTATTTGTTCTGCAGAAGCACCTGGAGGAGCTTTAACCTCTACTGGGCCAGTATTCGTATCATTATTTAATATACGTGAGTTAGGTCCATTTAATTTCATACCATTCTTCATGACACTACCCATGCCAATTATACCTGCGAGGGTGAAACCTTGTTCTCCTCCGGAATATTCATTGCCTAAGAGGTCCTTTCCGGTTAAATAGGCATTTGCTTCATTCGCACTGGTTAGACCATAGATTCCTTTTTCGGCTTGAGCCATCCATTTCATTGAATCAGCTGTTTTATAGGCGCTCATTGCATGCTCTGCAGCATTCATTGTTTTGGCTGTTTTATAAATCGCACTTCCGCCTTTGACAGCACGCCCAGCCCAACCAACGATGGGGATGAATCCGGCAGCGGCCATCGCGCCCGCGGCGATTCGTTCGGCTTCGGAGAGTTTACGGCCTGTGACGGGATCGACTCCCGTTGTCGCTCTTACTGAATCATAATACCCCGTGATTTCCCCTGTAAAGGTTTTTGTCGTGTCCCAGGCTTTTTCATACCAAGGGCGGTTCTCGAGTTCTTCCATTTCCTTTTCGAGTTTCCGTGCTTCCTCTTCTTGCTGCTTGAAGTCCCGGTATCCTTGCATGTTATCGGCCACTTCATCCTTCACTTGATAAGCTTGACTCGCTTGGAAGGCACTTTGGTTGAAGTTCATCGGAGAAACGGTGCCATCCTGACTGGTGGCTTCAAGTAATGCCTGGAAAAGACTAACGGCCACGCTTTCCTGGGCTTCGCTCACTTGGTATTCTTCTACTAATTTATTATCTACTTCCTGCACTTTCTTGATGGTATCGTTCTTTTCTTTTTCCGCCTTTTCCATTTTCTCATGGAAATCCTCTTGATCGAATACCTTTAGCGGAAGGATATCATCAATGGTCTGAAAAATCTTTTGGAGATCGGTGGACTGCTGGTTCACCATGGACTTGGCATTGGTGAGGCCATGGGTCACTTCTCCTTCTAAAAAAGGCACCTCGACCACGGTCTCTCCGGATAAGTCTGCTTCTTCCAAAATCGCCGGAATGCCTTTTAGAAAGCTGATCTGTGTCGTGAATAATTCGATCCAGGCATTGGCCACCTCTACTTGTGCCCGGTAAAAGTTCTTGATGGCTGTAGCCCCGGATCCGGCCAGTTCTTCATCCAAATCGACAATTCCCTGGAATTCCTTTTTCAGTGTCTCTACTTGCCCCAATAGGTCTTCATATTGCTTGGCCCGTGACTTGACCGCCGACTTCAATGGCTTTGCTTCAAAAATCGTCATAATGGCTCATCCCTCTGTAGGGAAAGGGGGATGGTGCTTTTCAAAAAATAAATCTGAGCTTTCTCCTGTCCTATATCCAAAAGAAACACCTCATTATTATTGGTATATTTTTCATATTATATAATTATAAGGAAGATAGTCAGGGAGATAAATAGGGATAAATATGCTAATTACCCGATTGACCAGGATATAATACTCACCTATCCACGAATATCACTAAGACTTTATACCCTCTCCGCATGTAATTTCAGATAGTAATAGAGGGTAATGAATGGGCCAAAATGGTTTGATAACACAAAAAATCCACCATACAAATCGTAGGTGGATTTTTTGATTGATTAATATTTTTCTTGATACCACTGTTTCGCGGCGTTCACTTCATTCATCGTTAATTGATGTCCGTTATTTTCCCATTTTACATCAACCGAGGCATGGGCCGCTTCTAGTAATTCTTTAAGGTCGATGGATTCTTGCTGTGGACAAATCGGGTCATTGACTCCGGCTGCGATGAACACGTTTGTACCTGTTAAATCAGGTAAAGCGATTCCACGTCTTGGCACCATCGGATGATGTAAAATCGCACCCTTTAAGGCATCTTTAAAGTGGAATAATAGGCTCGCCGCGATGTTCGCTCCATTTGAATACCCAATTGCAATGATATTTTGACGATCAAATGCATAGGTAGTGGACGCTTCATCCAGGAAGCTATTCAGTTCATTCGTACGGAAAATCAAATCCTCTTCGTCAAATATCCCCTCCGCCAAACGTCTAAAGAATCGGGGCATCCCGTTTTCCGATACATTCCCTCTTACACTTAGTATAGAAGCTTCTGGATCCACGATGTCAGCTAGCGGAAGCAAATCATTTTCATTCCCGCCCGTTCCATGTAAAAGCAATAAGACTGGTTTATTCGGATTCGTTCCTGGCTTAAAGATATGTTTCATTCTATATTCTCCCTTTCCTTATCATCTCACTTTATTGGGTGGTACTTGAATGGGAATCAGTGATTGAACGAGATGCTCACGTTGCTGCTCGAATTGTGGCGGCAACATAAGTTTCGTCCCCATCGTTTCAGGACTTTCGTCAATCGCGAATCCTGGCGGGTCTGTCGCGATTTCGAATAAGATCTTTCCTGATTCACGGAAATAAATCGCATCGAAGTAGTTACGATCCTTCACTTCGGTCACGTGCTGCCCATGATTCATTGCATACTCTTGCCATTCCAAGTGGTCGGCTTTGTCGTTCGCACGCCATGCGATATGGTGCACCGTACCGGCACCTATTGTACCTCGATCCCCTGTTACCATTTTCAAATCGATGATATTACCGATGTCAGCTAGAGCTCTGAACCGTGTATAATCGCCTTCTACACCCATCATTTCCAGACCTAGCACATCCGTCAATGTAGCGGCCGTTTCATCTGGTGCGCTTGAATAAAGGGTCGTGCCTCCAAATCCTTTTATCGCCACTTCCCTTGTCACGTCATCAACTGACCATGCATTCTCTTCACCCGCTTCACGAGCGACGAGTTCAAGGTGAAGGCCATGCGGATCGTCAAATTGTAAATATGTTTCACCGAAGCGCTTCACTTTTTCAAACTCCACATCATATTTCCGTAACCGTTTTTCCCAAAAATCAAGTGCTCCTGTTGGCACGACATATGACGTCACACCCACTTGTCCATCGCCAATCCGCCCCTGACGAGCGTTTGGCCAAGGGAAAAAGGTAATGATGGTCCCCGGATTTCCCCCTTCGTCACCGAAGTATAAATGATATGTGCCAGGGTCATCGAAGTTCACCGTTTGCTTCACCAAGCGTAAACCCATTACACCTGAATAAAAATCGATGTTTTCCTGCGGATGGCCGACAATGGCACTGATATGGTGAATCCCTGCCGTCTGTTTTTTCATCTTCGTTTCCTCCCTATTTTAGATGAATGCTGAGCACATAGTTCAAACAAATTGATTTAACCCATTTGCTCAACATTCTTCTTTTTTAAAACACACCATGTACACGTACTCCGTGCACATGGTGTGAACGGAACTGCTTACAAGTATTCTTTCTCAATCTTCATCGTACTGCGAACCGTATCGATTGAGCGGACCATCTTCTCAATTTGTTCCCGTTTTGGTTCTAAAAATGGCGGCAATGAAAGAATTTCACCCACCGTTTCATATGGCTCATCGCCCATGAATCCTGGACCGTCTGTTGCCCATTCAAACAGGATGCCAGGTGCGACGCGTGCATAAAGCGATTCAAAGAAGAAACGGTCCACATAGCCGGAAGTACTGAATCCGAAACTTTCCATACGGTCGATCCATTCCTTCAACACACTTGTATCTTCCACGCGGAAGGCTGCATGGTGCACCGTACCAAAACCTTGGCGTCCACGTGGCAAGACCGTATTATGTTCCACGATGACTTGTGCCCCATTCCCGCCTTCACCAACTTCAAATAAATGAAGCGACCCTTCTTTGGCAATTTCACGGAATGCCATGACTTTCTCCAGCACTTCTTTAAAATAGTCAAATTGGTCAACCCGTACATGAATCGGTCCCAATCCTGTAATCGCAAATTCAAGTGGAATCGGGCCCTTTTGCCATGGTGTACCTGAAGCCACGCCCTCATTCAACTCGTCTGAGACTAATTGATACTGTTGATCGTCAAAATCAACGAATGATAAAGACTTTTTCCCGAAAAGATCTTGAATGCCTGTATGTTTCACTTGTAGCTTGTCAAAACGTTTGACCCAATATTCGAGAGCGGCATCTGTCGTTACTCGGAATCCCGTTTTGAAAATCTCATTCGTACCATGCGTTCCTTTTGGAATACCTGGAAAATCGAAGAATGTCATGTCCGTTCCAGCACTTCCTTTGTCATCCGCAAAGAATAAGTGATAGGTTTGAATATCATCTTGGTTTACCGTCTTCTTGACCAAACGCATGCCCAATACGAATGTGAAAAACTCATAGTTTTTTTCTGCACTGCTTGTTATGGCTGTTACATGGTGAATTCCTTTAATATGATTCATCAACTTCCGCCCCTTTTCATCGTGCTTCCTGTTTCAATTTATCTTGAATTCGAGATATTATATAAAAAATAAATGAGATCTATTGACCCATTGTTCTTAATTAAAATATATTTAATTCGAGATAATAATATCACATATCTATATCTTCTGCAAATGATTTTTGCCTTACACACAATCCTAATTCCCCTTCAACATGCAAAGAGAAAATTAGGATTGACACAAGTCCACACTTTTAGTTGTTAGCTAAACATTCAGGTGCCACAGAAAAATGGGCTTCCGTCTTTTGTTTCACTTCTTCTATGGAAACATCTCCTTGCGTCTCGATTAGCACCATTCCCTCAGGGGTAAAATCAAACACGGCAAGATCGGTGATTAAACGATGCACAACTTTTTGACCAGTCAATGGCAGCGAACATGTTTTTTTGATTTTCGACTCTCCATGTTTGTTCACATGTTCCATAATCACGACCACCCGCTTGGCCCCATTAACGAGGTCCATCGCACCGCCCATTCCTTTCACCATTTTCCCGGGAATCATCCAGTTGGCCAAATCCCCTGTTTCAGATACTTCCATTCCCCCAAGGATGGCAAGATCGATATGGCCGCCACGAATCATGGCGAACGATTCTGCGCTATCAAAAAAGGCCGATCCCGGAACGGCCGTGACCGTTTCTTTCCCCGCATTGATCAAATCCGGATCTATCTCCTCTTCCCGTGGATATGGACCAATGCCAAGCAAGCCATTCTCTGATTGAAGTAAAACATTGAAATCATCCGGGATCTCATTGGCAATAAGTGTCGGCATCCCAATGCCCAAATTGACATTCATGCCGTCTTCAATTTCCACAACCGCCCTTTTTACGATAACCATACGTGTATCCTTCATCATCAGACACCCCATTCCCATTAAATTTTATCCTTGTGCAACCGTCCGCCGTTCGATTCGTTTTTGATAATTGGACCCAAGCAAGATCCGCTGTACATAAATACCTGGTGTATGAATTTCATCGGGGTCCAATTCACCTGGTTCGACGATCTCTTCTACCTCCGCAATCGTGATTTTCCCAGCCATCGCCGCAAGTGGATTAAAATTCCGCGCTGTTTTACGGTACACAAGATTTCCAAGCGTGTCGGCTTTCCACGCTTTTACAAGGGCAAAGTCCCCAACAATTCCTCTTTCCAAAAGATACTTCTTGCCATCAAACACCTTCGTTTCCTTTCCTTCTTCTATAGGTGTACCGACGCCCGTCGCTGTATAAAAACCAGGGATGCCTGCCCCACCAGCCCGGATTCGCTCCGCCAGTGTACCTTGAGGCGTTAATTCGACTTCGAGTTCCTTACTCAAGTATTGCTGTTCAAATATTTTATTTTCCCCCACGTAAGATGACACCATCTTTTTTATCTGCTTATTCTGAAGCAACAGCCCCAGTCCCCAGTCATCGACGCCACAATTATTACTGACAACCGTCAAGTCTTTCGTGCCTTGCTCCTTCAGTGCCTGTATGGCATACTCCGGGATGCCTGAGAGTCCAAAACCGCCAACGATTATAGTGGAACCGTCCTTAATATCTGAAATCGCTTCCAAAAATGAATGGATCACTTTTCCTTTTTTCATATGGTCGCCCCCTTTAATATCGTAAATATTCTGAATAATCTTCTTGTTTAAAGTTTACATTTATATTTCCTATAAGTAAAATACATAAATAGAATATATTGTATGAAAATAAAGAATAAATAGGAGAAATAACGATGGAACTACGAGACTTACAATCTTTTATCGAGGTTGCGAACCATAACAGTTTTACAAAAGCTGCCGCCCATTCCTACTTGTCACAACCCTCACTTAGCAAAGCCATCAAAAAGCTTGAACAGGAGCTTCATGTTGAACTGTTCGATCGATCTACAAGGCACCTCCGTTTGACCGATGCTGGACGGATCGTCTATCAGCAAGGTCAAAAAGCGCTACAGGCCTTGTCAGAATTGGACGTCCTATTAGATGACCTCAAAGACATTGCGACAGGGGAAATTAAAATCGGGATGCCCCCTCTGATCGGTACCCTTTTCTTTCCGGGAATCGCCCGTCGTTTTCACCAACAACATCCGAATGTCTCAATTGAATTAGTTGAACTTGGCGCCAAGTTGATTGGTCAACTTGTCGAAGATGGACGGATTGATCTTGGGCTCGTGGTCATGCCAGCGAATGAGGCAAAATTCGACATCTACCCGTTCATTCAGGATGAATTCGTTTTATTTGTCCACGACGACCATCCGCTCGCACATCAATCATCCGTCTCCTTGACCGAACTAAAAGAAGAAAAGTTCATCTTATTTACGAAGGACTTCACTTTGCACGACTATGTGATACAAGCATGCGAAGAAAATGGCTTCAGTCCCATCATCTCGTACCAAAGTTCACAGTGGGATTTAATCGTCGAACTGGTCTCATCCAAGCTGGGCATTGCATTATTACCGAAATTGATATATGAAAAGCAAACCAACAGTGATGTTAAAATTATCCCGATTGAAAACGCCACACTCCTCTGGAAACTCGGGATCATTACAAAGAAAGGGTCCTATCACTCGTTTGCAGTGAAAGAGTTATTGAAGGTGTTGGAGATGAAAACGGATGGGGTTATGTAGGGAAAGGGAGCTAAGTTCTCCTTCTTCAAGAAACGATTAATTTCCTACTCACTATAAAAAGGGCGTAATCCACTTAATCGTTGATTACGCCCTTTCTCGTTAGTCTAGTTATGCAAGGTTACATTGGATTCGATGGGGTCACGTCCCACACGAAAACTATTTACCTTTGCTTCTTGATCAGGATAACCAAAGGAAATGCCAAACAATAACTTCTTGTCATCGGATACACCAAGTACTTGGCGTACCGTGTCAGCGTGAAAGCCCAAGATTGTCTGAGGAACACTTCCTATCCCGCGTGCAGTCAGTGATAAAAGGAACGACTGAGCATACATGCCAATATCAGAAGCGACACGCACATTATCTCCAAATGAAGGCATGAATAGGAACGCAACATGCGGTGCATCGAAGAATGATAGATTTCGCATGACTTCCTTTTGACGGGCTTCGTGATCCTCCCTAGCTATCTGCAATTCCCCATAGAATGTTTGGGCCTGTTCTATTTGTCGTTCAGCATAACGTCCATAATAGTGATGTAAATCAAATGTAAAATCGGGCGTGGCTTGCCCTTGTTCGCTCGTATTTAAGAGGGCCTTCTTCAATTCCTCTTTCTTTGCACCTGAAACGATATGAACATCCCAAGGCTGAGTATTGCAATTCGATGGGGTAGCTTGAGCATCCTCTAGAATTTCACGAAGAACTTCTTCTTCAACAGGTGTAGAAAGAAATTGACGTATAGATCTTCGACTGCGTATAACTTCTTGAAAAGAATGATTATCCAACAAACACCTCTCCTTTAGTATGAACTTCCAAAGCCGTTAATTATTACAAGATAACCCTGTATATTCATACTAAATGAGAATTCATTTATTCTCAAACATCCTGTTTGATGGGCTATCGCTTAAAGTCCATTCTTTCTATTAAGAAATGGATAGATACATATGTACTAGGTTTCCTATTATACAATTAGTAAAAATGTTTATCTTAATACTTGTATATCCTCTACTAATTCCTTATGAATTCTTCTAAATAATAGATTCCATGTGCACATACCATACCTATTATTAGATGTCTAAATTTAAAGTCTTCTTTTTCCGATGCTCTCAGTCTATTCATTAAAATAATTAATATGGATATTGTTAAAATCATTAATGAAAAAATATGTGTATCCGTATATTTAGCATCAGTATTTAAAAGAAACAACATGATTAAAAAGTAATAAAAAGTCGGTTTGCCCTTCACCTTTTTCCTTCCTTCCCATTCAATTAAACTCTTAACCTTCTCTTCCTAAACAAAAAGAAGACTGCTCATTAACAGCCTTGATTTGAAGCTATTCCCCGTAAGACCTATTAGACAGTTTCCTTTTATTCATAAAGCTTCTTGGCTATTTCATCAAGAGTTCTGGATATGTTTGAAAGTACTATTAGAATATGGACAGGAAATCCGATTGCAAGTCCTACTAATGGAGAAAAAGGTCCAGCAAAAAAGAGTGCGATAAGAGTAGGTATTAAATACACAGAAATAATTAGTACTTTCAAAATACATCACCTTTTTAGTTAATTATAACATGGTATTTCGCTACAGAACTCGTTTAGTAAGCTGATACCTCCTTCCTTACTACCTTCATCGTACTGGTCATGAACGGCAAGGCAGTGGAAGAAGGATTTGTATTTTTCATCCCGAATATATTCCTTAGCGATCTAACAAGAAAGGAAGTTCAAAAAGAGATATTCTATCAAAAAAACTTTCCGGGGGAGATTTATATGTCTTTAAAAGCAGGAGATATCATTACGTTTGAACGGACGTTTACAGTGAGGGATGTTGAATTATTCACGGAGATTTCGGGGGATGAAGGGAATCATCACATAACCCCAGATGAACAGGGGAGGCTTGTCATTCAAGGGTTATTGACGGCTACCTTACCAACAAAAGTAGGTGGGGACCATAACGTACTGGCTCGCACCATGAATTTTGAGTTTATACGACCTGTATTTACGGGGGATACAATAATGTGTGAAGTTCAAATCGATCAATATGAAAGGCAAGAAAATAATAGAACAGCCCTTATGGCATTTTTCTCATGTAAGAATCAACATGAAAAAGAAGTGTTAAAAGGAGCTTTTTTAGGTATCATCCTTTGAACCTTTCTTAAACTAGGGGCTTAGTAAAATGATAAATAAAATGAATCCATTTCGAATGGATCGAAATGGATTCATTATTTACCAATTGCCGGACTTAGTTCCATTACTCTGTCATTCATTTATGCTTCTTTAAATACCTCTTTATCATTCGACCACGAATCGGATTAATTCAACCATGCAAGCTGATTATTCAACCACGCCAGGCACTAATTCGACCACTCGACTTAATTTATAAAAGAGCAGAATAGTCTAGCCCGTGGAAGTTTGCTATTCTCAGGCAAATACCAATTCTTTTTCTCTGACCATAGGGATGACCTTTTCACCGAAGGCTCTCAAGTCTTCTTCATAGTGAAGAAATCCTGTCAGCACGATATCCACACCGATTTTTTTCAGTTCCATAATCCGGTCCGCTACTTGTTCAGCTGTTCCGATTAGTCCTGTCTTAAATCCGTCATTATATTGGACAATGTCTTCAAAGGTGGATTCAGCCCACATTCCTTTTCCATCGGGAGAAGCTGCCCCTGCGGTTTTGACTGATTTTCTAAACCCTTCCACCGCTTCTCGATCCGCATTTTCGACAATATCCCGCAACACTTGTTTTGCCTCTTCTTCTGTATCGCGGACAATGACAAAACCATTCACGCCAAACTGGATGTCGCCTTCACCATTCGCCTTTCTTAGCGCCTTTACTTCCTCAATTTGTTCTTTTATTTTTTCAAGGGTTCCGCCATTCATGAAATAGACATCCGATACGCGTCCGGCCATTTCTTTGGCAGCTCGAGAATTTCCTCCTTGAAAGATTTTCGGAGGGTTAATAGGTTTTGGTTTTAAGGGCGTGTCGTTCAATCGGTAAAAGTCGCCTCGATAATTAGCCTTTTCTTGTGTCCACATTTCCTTGAGAACCTCGATAAATTCTTCAGAACGACGATACCGTTCGTCATGATCCAACCATGGTTCTCCATAGCCATGGAATTCCCCTTTAAACCAGCCGCTGACGATATTGACAGACACACGCCCGTTACTAATATGGTCAATCGTCGAGATGATTTTTGCCATTACACCTGGGTGCCATAAACCAGGCAACACAGCCGTTATGATGTTCAGTTTGTTCGTCACAGCGGCAAGAGCTGAAGCAAGAGTAGCTGCTTCTAATTGGTTCTCAGCCCCGTAACTTGCGAAAAACCTTGTTTGCAATAGCACATAATCAAAACCAATTTCTTCAGCCATTTGAGCGTAGCGTTTATTATCTTCAAAAGACCAACCTGTTTTTTGTGGGATCTGAGAAACGACTAAGCCCCCGCTAACATTTGGAGCCCAATAAGCAAATTGTAAACTCATCCTTTTTCCTCCTTTATATTCAGAAATCAAAAGGCCCTATCAACATCCCAAAGGAAAGGAATCGATACGAGCCTCTGGTCGTCCAGTGGGCACTATTAAAAAGTGATGTAGTGTAAATGTTATGAACCTAGTAAGAACATCAATGGAGATTCTTTCTTCCAAAGAATAGTTATTTAACAGCAGCCGGCTTGATGTCACCGCCGAATGGACTAAGGAATGTTTTTTGATTAGAAGTATCCTTCCTTTCAATTGGCAACCTAGGGAATAATAATTCCGATACGGTATAGGCTTCTTCTAAATGCGGGTAGCCTGATAAAATAAAGGTTTCGATGCCTAAATCAGCATATTCCTTCATACGCGCCGCTACCGTATCCGGATCTCCTACAAGAGCCGTGCCGGCACCTGTTCGCACTAATCCCACTCCTGCCCATAGATTAGGGCTTACTTCTAATCGGTCTCGGTCTCCTTCATGTAGGCTCGTCATCAAACGTTGACCTTCCGAATCCATCCGCTTAAATACTTTTTGTGCTTGTGCAATGGTTTCGTCATCCACGTGTTCAATAAGCTTATTCGCAGCTTCCCATGCTTCCTCTTCTGTTGGACGAACAATCACATGAAGTCTTATTCCGAATTTCAATGTTCTTCCTTGCTTAGCTGCAAGTTCACGCATTTTATTGATTTTTTTCTCCACTTGAGCTGGTGGCTCTCCCCATGTTAAATAGACATCAACATGTTCTGCTGCCACATCCATGGCAACGGGCGAAGATCCTCCAAAATAAAGGGGCGGATATGGTTTTTGCACCGTAGGGTATGGTAATTGTCCCCCTTCAATTCGTAAATGGTCACCTTTGAAGCCTACCTCTTCTTCTTCTGCAAGTAATTGTCGCCAAATGGTTAAAAACTCATCAGTTAGCTCATACCGTTCATCATGATCTAAAAAGACACCTTCTCCTGCCATTTCTACAGGATCGCCCCCCGCTACCACATTAATTAACAACCGACCATCAGAAAACCGATCTAATGTGGCAGACATACGTGCGGCAAAGCTTGGTGACATTAAACCTGGGCGTACAGCTACAAGGTATTTTAGATTTTTTGTTACAGGTACAAGTGTAGACGCCACAATGAATCCTTCTTCGCATGTTTTTCCTGTTGGAATTAACACCCCTGTATAGCCTAGATCATCAACCGCTTCTGCAATTTGCTTACAATAGTTATATGTGGCAGGACGAGCGCCTTCACTATTATTTAATTGACGAAAGTCACCGTTTGTAGGGATAAACCAAAAGATTTCCATTTATTAATCAACCTCTTTCTCTAAAATCAAGTTTTATTTAACTGGTTTTACTGTTTCTTCTTTTGGTAGACGCTTCAGTAAATTCTTTAAAAAGCAGTTGTTACATACTATTTAAGAATAGGGGGTAATCTCAGGTACCTGACCATTTAAAGCCCAGTTTCCGAGATCCCGAACTTTGTATTCAATCGGATCATGCAAGGTGTGCGTCCTTACATTACGCCAAAATCGGTCAAATCCATACTGTGCTGAAGTGGCCCTTGCTCCCATGACCTCAAACATGCGACTTGTCACCTCTAATGCCGTTTTTGCAACGGAAGCCTTAGCCGTTGCAATCATGATCCCACATTCACCTCGCTCCTGTTCTGTTAGTGACCACTCATTGTCCCACGCTTCTTGTAATGCCACTACCGCATTTTGAGCCAATGCTTCAGAAGCTTTTATCTGTATGAAGAAGTCCCCATAGTGACGAATGGTATAGGGGTCAAGAGTTGCTTGCTCAACACCGGAAGTCAACCAAGGGCGAGAAACGCTTCTGGTGTACTTTTTGGCTTCTTCAAACGCTCCTTCCGTCACACCAAGGAGAACCTGAACTAAAATCGTCTGAGCAATATGTGTTCGTAAAGTGGGAAAGAAGCCATCCTGATGGTGTTCGTAAAAACTCAGTACTTCCTCTTTTTCTAACCGCACATCATTGAACATAACGGTTCCGCTATCTGTTTGACGTTGACCGAAGCTATCCCAATCGCCCCCGACAACTATGCCTGTTCGTTTAGTCGGAATAACGGCAATAACAGGCCGTTCATGTTCCGGGCTTTTGGCTGAGATAAGCAGTCGGTCCGAGTCTGTGGCACCGGAACAAAAGGATTTCTTTCCATTCAATCGCAATGAATTCCCTTCTTGTCTTACTACTAACCCCTCGTCACGTGGATTAAAGGCATTGCCCCAGAACCAATCATGTTCGGCTGTTTCTCTATAAAGCTTTTCCTTCTGCTGTTCAGTTCCGTATAAATGAACCGACGTCAGGCACAAAAAGTGGTAACCGAATAAATGAGCCATCGAGCCATCGACTTTAGCCAGTTCACGGGTTATTCGAAAAATGGTTTCCCAGTTCTCACCATGTCCCCCCAAATGCTTGGGAACGTTAAGAGAGAGTAATCCACTTTTGCGAAGTAAATCACGTTCCACTTTTGCCGTTCCACCTTGTTTATCTCGTTGAACGGCAGTTTTTGCGAATTCATTTGCTAATGATTGGGCGATTTTAAGATAATCCAGTTCTGTTCCTTTTTCAGCTATATTCATGAATGAGGATCCTCCTTCAAATGGACCAGATTTAAATCATATATTTATTGGTTTCCGTTTCCTTCATAAATTCGTTGAGCTTTTTAGTTAATCCGCCATTCCCGAATCGTATATATTTATGGCGGTCATCTTTCGCATTCTCTTCTGATACAAAGTCCAAAAAGGCTAGAAGATAGATTCGACGGTGAATAATATTAACGATTCCATCATGATGAAACCATTTATCTATCGTGTTATACACCCCTTTATTCACCCTATATTGCTGCTGACACAATAGAAAAAACTCGATATCCGGTAGGTTAAGATACTCGCTTTTTTCCAGATTTCTCTTTTGTAGGGGATGTTCAGAAAGTTCGAATATGCTTAATTTCTCATCATTCATACTGAATGCTCCTTAATCATTGTTGGTTTAGAACGTTTACTAGCAAGACTATGATGGACGGGTTCAATCTCTTTAGCTTACTTCCCCCTACTTACTTGTTTCCCATAATAACCGCCAAATCGGCTCCGTGAAGGAAGCGTGGTCTGCTTCACTATACTGACTGGCAAAAGCACGAACGGGATCTCCCGCATAGAATCGTTCATACAGTTCATGCCGGGACCCTAAAGGACTCCCAATTAAATCCCAGGCCAGTTTAAATAACTGTACTTTTTTCTCCGCACTGACCGTCTTTCCTTCAAAGTAGTGTTGCATGTGGTTTGAAATCACTCCAAAGAAATCTTCGAACCTGGAGGGAACCTGAACAAATCCCCCACCGCCTATTTGTTGTAAAATCTCGATGGCCCTCGGGTAAAAACGGGTTCCGATGTTTCGAGCTGTATGGATATAGGATAGGTTTGGTACTAGCACTCCCGCCTCATCCGGCTTAGCTTGAACTTCTGAGGCAATCACGAGTGCTTTCATGGTATCAATCTGGGTAAGCAGCTCACCAAGTTTTTCCTGCACATGCAAATATTCATTCACACCTATTGCCTCCGCTACCGCAAAGGCCACCCCCGTCACGAATTCCAGCTTTGCCACGTACCGAACAATATTCTGATGAAAAGCAAGGGAATTAGCCGTTTCGTTGGCTCGAAGTGCTAATACATTCTCTGAATTGCCATGAAGCAAGACCCTTTCCCAAGGAATGAAGACATCATCGAAAAATAGCACGGAGTCCATTTCGTCATATCTAGCACTTAAAATATGGTCGCTTTTCCTCAGATCAGCAAAGGATTCGCGACAAACAATATGAAGACCCTTGGAGTTTGCTGGAACAATCAGAACATGTGCGTGTTTGGTCTGTTCCGGTTTGAATTTCAGAAAGGACGAGATGATAAAATCATGGGCATAGGGAGCACCCGTCGCAATCATTTTTGCACCGCGCACAATCATTCCATCACTTGTTTCTCTAACAATATGGAGAAACCTGTCTGCCACTCTGACATCCTCCAGACCACTCGAGCGATCAATTTGCGGATCGACAATGGCAGTTGTTAAGAACAAATCATGATCCCTTGCCTCTGTATAGTAAGCTGTGATCTTCGATTCAAAATGGGGATCAAGAACACCCAATTGCTTCCTGGCCGCATACCATCCCGTAATCATGGATCGTGCATAATCAGACAACCTGCTCATCATGCCATGAGTCTCTTTAGACCAATAATGAAAGGCCCGGCTACGCTTTTGTAAATCTTCTTGTGTATAGGGGACTAAAAATGAACTATGTGCATATGACTCTCTATCAGGCAATTTAAACCCAACGTTGTCTCTTTCTTTGGGATCATCGAGCATATTAAAGAGATGTGTAATGGTTTCGAGCGTTCCTTTAAACGCGGGATGCCCGGCCAAATCGGTTAACTTTTCCCCTTCAAGTAATACGCTACGTTCATCATTCAAGCTTTGAATAAAGCGATCTCCTCTGCTCAGCACTTACGAACCTCTTTTCATCCAAATTCAATCAAACCGTAAGCATACAAAAAACCAGACACCTTTATTGTTTGCTTAAAATCAGGGGATTCAAGCTTACATAAAAGTCTCTGGTAGTCCAGTCGACATATAAAATTAGACAAGTTCTAACATACACCCATAAATCACATGAATAAAATCGGAATTTGATATTTATTATAGCAAGACTCCACTCCGTTGCAACAAACAATTAAGGCGTTTTTGACGTTTAGAGGACAGTGAACAACGAAATGTTCGATTGAGTAAAGTAAAACCACATTATGATTTATATTGTATTTTTCATGTTCCATCCGTTCTGGTCCCTGCTCCAATCACAAATATAACAATTCCTATTGATTATATATGAATTGATGGTCTATTATATTAATACAACATTGATACAATAAAAGCATAGAGGCGTCAACAAACGATAATCACTTTACGTTCTACTTTCAATCTTTAGGAGGAAAAAATGGAAAGCCATCAACCGATTACAGATCGTCGAATCATCCGGACTCGTGAAGTCATCTATGAAACCGTTATTTCTCTACTATCCGAAAAGGAATTTTCACGAATATCTGTCAAGGACATCACCAATCAAGCCAATATCAGCCGTTCTACGTTTTATGCACATTATCAAGACAAATATGATTGGCTAGATAAAACGGTCCAAGAAAAATTATCAGAATTAAAAGAATCCTTGGTGAATTCAATGGATAATCATGGAAATGACCAATCTAACCTTGAAATGGCTGATCCCTACTATGAGTCTTTCTTTGAAAATATAGCTATAAATCAAAAGTTCTACCACACCATGTTCACTAAAATAAAATCCGAAGAATTTCTTCAAAACCTATATAAAGTGATTAGGGAGAACCTTTACCTTCGCATTTCAAACATGAGTAAGGAACAAAGATTATTGGTCCCCTTAGATATATTGCTTGATTATAGTAGTTCATCCATCATAGGAATCACAAAGGTATGGGTGGAAAAAAACATGATTTACAGCCCTCATTACATGGCCTTACAATTAACTCGTTTAGCGATTGTCAGCCTTTATAGAGCAATGGGCAAAGTGAATTAAATGCTTTCTTAAAATAATGAATATCGGATAGAACTCTTAAAACATACCAAACAAGTAGCCTTTTCAAAAGTCCCTTTTTCAAGTGAAAAAACGCAAAAGAAATAACGACCACCCGTGATAACGGGTGGTTTTCTCTGCGGCTGAAAGCCTTTATTACTGACCAGGCCCTAAAGGGCCCCTGATTGGTTCGCCAA
>NZ_JBIWDO010000007.1:0-290220 GCF_044762055.1 Peribacillus sp. NPDC097198
TTGGCGAACCAATCAGGGGCCCTTTAGGGCCTGGTCAGTAATAAAGGCTTTCAGCCGCAGAGAAAACCACCCGTTATCACGGGTGGTCGTTATTTTAGGTTCATGACGAGTGGAATTAAATCCTTATCGACTGGCCAGAGCCTGATTTTTGTTTAATTTTGGGTGGTAAGGGTATAACAAGATTAAATAGTAATGCTACAAAAGGAGGAATAATTCATGGGAAAAACATTGCATGGTGTTTATGATTCTAGTTCCGAAGCAAACAAGGAAATCCAGGCGCTTCATTTAAAAGGATGGGATAGTGAGAAAATCACCGTAATCGCGAATAAAAAAGAAGATGTGGCTTTTGTGAACAATAGCCAGAATGAGGACGTCGATATTATCACGAACCAGGATGATGATTCATTCGTAGAAAAAGTGAAACACTTCTTCTTGAATGAAGGATCCGGTGATATCAGAAATCGTTTAGGGAATCTGGGTTTAGCCGATAGTGAAGCCACGGCTTATATAAATGAAGTTGAAGCCGGGAAGTTCTTGATTCTTCTTGACGACGAGACCCCAATAGAGACCGAAGATCATATTACCTCCCAAGAGAATAACCCACTTAAAACCGGTATCGTGAATAATCCGGATCCGAATCTTTTCCCTGAAACGACGGCGAATGCCTATCAAGCAAGTGAAGTAGAGGCACAGCCAGGTAAAGGTGAAGAACTTCATGGGAATTCAACCAACATCTATGATAATCAAGAGATGGGATCGAAACGGGCACAGGAGAAAGAGATGAAGTCGAATTCCACGGAGCAGTATAAGAAACCAAGACCAGAGGATTATGAGGGAACGATAGCGAGCGATCCCCATGTGGATCCCTTTTCCGCTGATACCAAAAATTCTCTGAATGTAGGTGACACACTAAATCAAAACACCGCTCCCCGTGACGGAAAGGTGCCTCAAGATAGTGATGAGAACCCTGACTTAACGGATAAATACATTAAAAATCGTATTAACACCGATCGCTTATAAGCCGAAAAAATAACAGCCGATGATGGCTGTTATTTTTTTAATCCAGATTCAAGAGCCGTAATCATTTCCTGCTTTTCCTGTTCGGATGAATTTTCCCAGATGACCTCGAATAATACGCCAAGACCTGGTAGCATTTTTTCCTCACCATTTTGAATCGCATCGACTATCGTATCCTCTAGCTGTTCTTGCGTATTTCCGGATACATTCTGAATAATGGCATTGCGTAAATTTAAATTCATGATTTTTCCTCCTCTAACACATAATGACTCACATAACTAGCATTTCACAAACAGGCATTCAATATGTATACGAATTACGTTATAATAGGATAATTAGCGTGAAATATTAAAGGAGCGTTTACCTTGAAATATATTGAGTCTGTAAAAAACCCTCAGGTGAAGCAGTGGAAAAAATTATTGACCAAAAAAGAACGGGATAAAACCGGTACGTATTTAGTAGAAGGTTTTCATCTTGTTGAAGAAGCATTGAAGGCAGAAATCGTCATGGAAGTAATCGTAAATGAAGAAACAGAAATGCCGGCCCATTTTTCGCTCGAAGGCACGGATGTCATCTATGTGAAAACTGACATCATGAAGGCGATTTGCGATACGGAGAGCCCACAAGGAATAGCCGCTGTCTGTGAACAGAAAACCATGAGCATGTCTTCCATCAATCCGGACAAACTACTGTTGATCGATGCGGTGCAAGATCCAGGCAATATCGGCACGATGATCCGGACAGCTGATGCAGCCGGAATCGATGCTGTCATTCTAGGAGAAGGGTGTGCCGATTTGTATAATCCGAAAGTGGTCCGTTCCACGCAGGGAAGCCTGTTTCATATGCCGGTGGTTAAAGGGAATCTTTCCGAGATCATTGATCAACTGAAGCAACAAGGCATGCCGGTTTATGGCACGGCCTTAGAAGGTGGCTCGCCCTTTGAAGAGGTGGAAAGGTCTTCGCGATTTGCACTGCTCGTCGGTAATGAAGGCCAAGGAGTTTCCAAGGAATTATTGGCGAAAACGACGAAAAACCTTTATATTCCGATTTACGGGAAAAGTGAATCACTGAATGTCGGGATCGCGGCCGGTATTTTAATGTACTATTTAAGAAAATCAATTTGAAACGGCCGTTCATTTATAATATAATGAAACAGAATTTTATAATGAAAACAACAATGACAAAGAGTAGTAACTTAAGACATCCATAACCAGGGAAAAAATGCCGTGACTGAAAGCATTTTTATGGCACTGCTTAAGGGAATTCACCTTTCGAGTTGGCATTGGGAAGACAGAGTGTCTGAAAAATGTTCCGGTGAAGAGCCGTTATTTTTTATGAGTGAGTGCTTCATGCTTTTTAGCAGATAGCACTAATAAGGGTGGTACCGCGATACATAAACCTCGTCCCTTTCTGGGAGTGGGGTTTTTTTGTGTTCATTTTTACAAAAGGAAAACTAAAGGAGGAAGACATGATGCAGGAACGTTTACTAGAACTGCAGGAAGAAGCGTTGCAAAAAGTTGCCGCAGCTTCCGAACTAAAAGAACTGAATGAAGTCCGTGTTGCTTATTTAGGGAAAAAAGGGCCGATTACAGAGGTATTACGCGGAATGGGGAAATTATCAGCTGAGGAACGTCCGAAAATCGGAGCGCTAGCTAATGAGGTCCGTGGAGCCATCGCGTCGAAAATCGAGGAAAAACAAGCGGCATTAGAAACAGCTGCCATTAATAAGAAGCTTGCAACAGAAACGATTGACGTGACATTACCAGGCCGTCCGGTTAAGAAAGGAAATCTTCATCCGTTAACACGGGTCGTCGAGGAAATTGAAGACCTATTCATCGGTATGGGATACACAGTGGCTGAAGGTCCTGAAGTCGAAACGGACTATTACAACTTTGAGGCATTGAACTTGCCGAAGAGCCATCCAGCACGTGATATGCAAGATTCATTCTACATAACGGATGAGATTTTGATGCGTACCCACACGTCTCCAGTACAAGCAAGAACGATGGAAAAACATAAAGGCCAAGGTCCGGTTAAAATCATTTGTCCAGGTAAAGTGTATCGTCGTGATAATGATGACGCAACGCACTCGCATCAATTCCAGCAAATTGAAGGCTTGGTCATCGATGAAAACATCAGCATGAGCGACCTGAAAGGAACACTTGATGTATTTGCTAAGAAAGTATTCGGCCAAGACCGGGAAATCCGTCTTCGTCCAAGTTTCTTCCCTTTCACGGAGCCATCAGTAGAGGTGGATATCTCATGTAAAATCTGTGGCGGTAAAGGTTGTAATGTATGTAAACAAACAGGATGGATCGAAGTGCTGGGTGGAGGAATCGTTCATCCGAATGTCCTTGAAATGGCTGGATTCGATTCGAAGAAATACTCCGGATTCGCTTTTGGAATCGGTGTAGAACGGATCGCGATGCTAAAATACGGCGTGGATGATATCCGTCACTTCTATACAAACGATGTTCGTTTCTTAAAACAATTCCATCATCATGAAGCATAAATTTTAATTTTAAAGAGGAGGACCTACCATGTTTGTATCATATAAATGGTTGCAGGAATATGTAGACCTTTCCGGCATCAATGCAAGTGAGCTTGCGGATAAAATCACGAAGAGCGGCATTGAGGTTGAAGGGGTAGAAAAGAAAAGTGAAGGGCTTAAAGGGATTGTCATCGGACACGTACTAGAACGCGAACAGCATCCGAATGCCGATAAACTGAATAAATGCCTGGTTGATATTGGAGCGGAGGCCCCTGTACAAATCGTCTGTGGAGCCCCGAACGTGGATAAAGGCCAAAAAGTAGCCGTAGCGACTGTTGGCGCTGTACTTCCAGGTAACTTTAAAATCAAGAAAGCCAAGCTTCGCGGAGAAGAATCTCACGGAATGATTTGCTCGCTTCAAGAATTAGGTTTCGAATCCAAGATTGTATCTAAAGATTATGCAACAGGCATTTTTGTATTCCCTAATGATGTGGAAGTTGGCAAAGATGCACTAGAAGAACTTGGTTTAAGCGATGAAGTGCTGGAACTTGGTTTAACGCCAAACCGATCAGATGCTTTAAGCATGCTGGGTGTTGCTTATGAAGTCGGAGCCATTCTTGGTCGTGACGTGAAATGGCCAGTCATCGAAAAAGAAGAAGCAACGGAAAAAGCCACTGATTATATCAACATCAAAGTGGAAGCAAAAGAAGATAATCCATTATACATCGCTAAAATCATCAAGGACGTAAAAGTAGGTCCATCTCCACTCTGGATGCAGACCCGCCTTATGTCAGCAGGCATTCGTCCGCATAACAATGTGGTCGATATTACGAATTACATTTTACTTGAATATGGTCAGCCACTACATGCCTTTGATTATGATCGTTTGGGTTCAAAGGAAATTGTCATCCGTAAAGCGAACGAAGCAGAAAAGATCGTTACTTTGGATGAAACGGAACGTACATTATCGCCATATCATCTGGTCATCACGAACGGCACCGAGCCAGTTGCGATTGCAGGAGTAATGGGCGGGGCAAACTCAGAAGTGAAGAATGATACAACGACCGTCATTATCGAAAGTGCTTATTTTTCCGGGACAGTTGTACGTAAAGCTTCGAAAGATCATGGATTACGTAGTGAAGCAAGTGCCCGTTTTGAAAAAGGCGTCGATCCAGCTCGCGTGCGTGAAGCTGGAGAACGTGCAGCTCAATTGATTGCACAATATGCAGGCGGAACGATTCTACAAGGAACGGCAGAGGTTGATGAACTGACAATGGAGCCAGCTGTCATTAGCATTACCCTTGAAAAAATCAATACGCTTCTTGGCACGGATATGTCTGTCGCTGAAGTGGAATCCATCTTCAAACGTCTTCAATTTGGAGTGGCTCTGGACAATGAAACGTTCACGATCACCGTTCCTACACGCCGTGGAGATATTACGATTGAAGCGGATTTAGTGGAAGAAGCTGCCCGTCTTTATGGATATGACAACATTCCAGCAACATTGCCGGTTGGTGCCGCTACTCCTGGCCAATTGACGGATTATCAAATGAAACGTCGTAAAGTCCGCCGTACCCTTGAAGGAGCAGGACTGTATCAAGCGGTTACGTATTCGTTGACAAGCGAGGACAAAGCGGCTCAATTTGCATTGAACGCCCGTGATTCCATCCGTTTGGCCATGCCGATGAGTGAAGAACGGAGCCAGTTGCGTTTAAGCATCGTTCCACAATTATTAGAAGTCGTGAAATATAATAATGCTCGCCAGCTTGACTCACTTGCTCTATATGAAATTGGTTCTGTCTTCTTCAAAAAAGACAATCAAGAGCTTCCTGAAGAGAAGGAGCATGTAGCTGGAGTTATTACAGGACTATGGGAATCTCAACCTTGGCAAGGCGAAAAGAAATCGGTTGATTTCTATGTAGCAAAAGGCGTGATCGAAGCAATTTTCGATACGCTGGGGTTAACTGATCAAATCAGCTATCGCCAAGCGGAAATCAAAGATATGCATCCAGGACGGACAGCGGAAGTACTGTTGCATGGTGAGGTAATCGGCTTCATCGGCCAAGTGCATCCAACCGTTCAGAAGGATTTGGATATAAAGGAAACATACATCTTCGAACTTTCATTCAAAGCTATGGCTGAAGCGGAAGTGGCGCCGATTGCATATCAAACGATCCCACGCTATCCATCGACCACACGCGATATCGCGTTAGTAGTCGAGCAAGCAGCGAAAGCCGGCGACATCCAAAATATTATTTTGGAAGCGGGTGGCAAGTTATTGAAAGAAGTCAACATCTTTGACTTATACGAAGGCGAAAAAATGGAAGAAGGCAAGAAATCCATCGCTTTCTCATTGAAATACTTCGATCCGGAACGTACATTGACGGACGAGGATATCACCAAAGCGCATGAAAAAGTGCTTGCAGCGGTTAAAGAAAAAGCCGGAGCAGAATTACGAGGATAAGATAAATCGCATCAAAAAAGGCAGCCTCCTGGCATTTCAGGAGGCTGTTTTTCTGGGTGTAACGCCTTCGTTTGATAGCATGCAAATTTAAAAGAAGACTCTCACTCACTTCTCTAGAATGAAAGGTGGGTGAGAGTCTTCTATTAGGATATGTATCAGTTACTTTGCAATCATGATGGAACTTGCTTTGATGATTGCTGTCGCCTGATCATCCACTTTTAGATCCATCGATTCTGCAGAAGCCGTTGTAATGCTGGATACGATGTCTACACCATTGATACTCATGGTTATTTCCGTTGAAATAGGTCCTGTTTTAACTTCAGTGATTCTTCCACTTAATTGGTTTCTTGCTGATAATTGCATGAAGACCGCCTCCTAATAATATGTACTTTCTTATAGTCGACAAGATCTTCTGAATACATTCATCTTACTATCATAAGAAGCAAGCCCAAAGGCATTTACGTTTCCAATTCCCGTTCTCATTTCCCGTATTTCTTGTGATATATTTTTTTTGCTTTTTCCGTATTGGCAAAATGTGTTTTCGTAAAGTCATTCAAGGCGTCGATCCCTTTTTCATGGATTAAGCGTGCCGCTGCCTCGTCGACGGCAAAGCCTGCTCCTTTGGGGATTCTAAAACCGGCCTTTTCGCTCAATAGGTCAAAGCGTTTCACAAATGCGTAACGAGCGAGAATCGAAGCGGCCGCAACGGAAAGGTGAATGCCTTCCGCTTTCGTGCATAAATAGGTAGCGTTAGCCTGAAAGGGCTCCTGGCCTTTCAAATAATTGAAAAATACATTTGGCTGGGCGAATTGGTCTATCAGGACCGCCTCCGCTTGCTCTGGCTGTATTTTTTGAATAAGGTGCTTGATGGCTTGGTTATGGAGGAGTGCTTTAATCTTTCCTTGAGACATCCCTTTTGCCTGAAGCATATTGTATTTCGGATTATCACACGTCAACAGGCTAAATGGGACAACATCCTTGATTTGTTTAGCAATTTCGATGATTTGTGGATCTTTCAGGTTTTTTGAATCTTGAACACCAAGTTCTTTCAATAAAAGTAACTGTTCTTTTTTTGCATAGGCAGCAACGACGGTGATGGGGCCAAAATAATCGCCGGTCCCGACTTCATCAGAACCAATAACCGACATCGTGGCAATGTTGGCCGGCGGCAAATAACGATGAACTTTGACTGTGGAAGTGGATGAAGAGTCCGGCTTCTTCTTCGGTGCTACTGCATCCTTTTGCCATTTTGCAGCTTCCAATTCTGCATTTTTTCCCTGAAACAGGACCTTTCCGGATTTATAACCGGTTACGGTACAGAGCGGGGGCTTGGCTGAAAATATACTCCCAGGTGGAAGCTTTGCAACTGAGCTATTCATATAATGGACTTTCATTGCTTGGATTTGGACAGGACTTGTAAGTAATACAACATGGGACATAATTAATGGACTCCTCGCTCAATTTGATTTATTAAGGGATCATTCATACTAAAGGAATTTATAACTGACAAATTATTGCAATTTTTATGCGAGAAATGACGATGTACTCTCTTTCATGACGAAAAAGTTCATGATATGATAGAAATAGGATTGTTTAGATTGGAGGCATCATTTTGTCAGACGATAAACGAAATAAAACGACAGTTGACATATACGGACAACCATATACAATCGTCGGTACGGAAAGCGCGAGTCATATGCGCCTAGTTGCTTCGATGGTCGACGAGAAAATGAGAGAAATCAGTATGAAAAACCCACATTTGGATACGAGTAAGCTTGCGGTACTGACCGCAGTGAACACGATTCACGAATATATTAAATTAAAAGATGAACTGGACCAGCTTCAACTGGAATTAAAGAGAGAGAAGGACTGAGTACATGCTTGATTTAGCAATTCTGGCCATTCTTTTAATCGGTGTATTAATCGGTTTGAAGCGTGGCTTTATTTTACAACTGGTTCATATGACAGGTTTTATCGTAGCCTTCATTATTGCCTATGTCTTCTATGGGGATCTTGCCCCCAACTTGAAAATGTGGATTCCATTCCCTTCCATAGGTGATTCTTCGACGCTTAATATGTTTTTCGAATCGGTTGGGCTTGAGACGGCTTATTACAATGCCATCGCCTTTGCCATCGTGTTCTTTGCCACTAAGATTCTTTGGCAAATGCTTGGATCAATGCTCAATTTCATCACCTACCTGCCGATCCTAAAACAGTTGAATCGTTGGGGAGGCGCGATATTGGGATTTGCCGAAGTCTATCTTATCATGTTTATTATATTATACATAGGTGCCTTGCTGCCAATGGATTCCATCCAGGAACCGCTTACCGGCTCCTTCCTGGCAGAATCAATCGTGAAACATACTCCGTTCCTATCCGAACAGGTGGAAGACCTTTGGTTTAATAAGTAAATTCATAAGCGCATTAAATTGGGGTCCATTACCTTTCAAAGTTGTAAACCGTCATCTTTGGAAGGGCGGGCCCTTTTCTGTGGATCAGCCTGGAATTACCTAATCGTTGATTCGTATAAGTAATAATCGAACGGCTTGTACTTTGGCGTTAAGAAAGGTATCTTTAAGAAAGTATCCAAGGGAGTTTCCCTACTAATTTTGGTGGTGAAAAAAATGACAATCAATAAAAAAGATATTATAAAATTATTAGAAAAGATAGCCATATACATGGAACTTAAAGGAGAAAATCCGTTTAAAGTATCGGCTTTCCGCAAGGCGGCTGGTGCATTGGAAACCGATGACCGGAGTCTAACGGCCATCGATGACTTTACGGCGTTGAATGGCATCGGGAAAGGGACGGCATCCGTTATTGAAGAATTTATCAATGAAGGGAAGTCGACCGTTCTTGAAGAGCTTCAGGAGCAGGTGCCGAAGGGCTTGATACCGCTTTTACAACTTCAGGGATTAGGCGGTAAAAAAATCGCCAAGCTACACAAAGAATTACATATTAATGATGTGAATGACCTTAAACTGGCATGTGTGGAGGGGCGTGTCGCGGCTCTGACCGGTTTCGGTAAAAAAACAGAAGAAAAGATCTTATCAGCCATTGCCGAGGCTGGATCAAGGCCTGACCGTCTTCCACTTGCTTTCATGAGACCGATTGCTGACGATATCGAGATGGCGATTGGCAATATGGAGCATATCACGCGCTCATCAAGAGCCGGCAGTATGCGAAGAATGAGGGAAACGGTTAAAGATCTTGATTTCATCATATCCACGGACCACCCCGAAGAGGTGAAGGAACAGCTTCTTTCATTGCCTGGCATTAAGCAAGTCATTGCCGCAGGTGATACAAAGGTTTCGGTCGTCCTTGATTATGAATATGATATTTCTGTCGATTTCCGGATCGTGCAGGATAAAGAGTTCACCACGACTCTTCACCATTTCACCGGTTCGAAGGAACATAATGTCCGTATGCGCCAGTTGGCTAAAGAACGGGGAGAAAAGATAAGTGAATATGGCGTGGAGGTAGCTGAAACGGGAGAAATTCTGACCTTCGAAACAGAAGAGCAATTTTACAATCATTTCGGCATCCCGCTCATTCCACCCGAATTACGTGAAGATGGGACGGAAGTGGAACAGTACAATGAAAGAGAACCGCTTATAACGGTAGAAGATATTCAGGGTGACCTGCATATGCATACCACTTGGAGCGATGGTGCTTATTCGATTGAAGAAATGGTTGAAGCATGTCGGGCCAAAGGCTATAAATATATGGCCATCACTGACCATTCACAATACTTGAAAGTGGCGAATGGCTTGACTGCAGAGCGGTTGCGCGAACAAAAACAGATCATTCATGACATTAATGAAAAATATGATGATTTTACGGTCCTATCAGGAATCGAAATGGATATCCTTCCAGATGGAACCCTTGATTACGATGATGAATTGCTGGCAGAGATGGACTTGGTCATCGCCTCCATCCACTCGAGCTTTTCTCAGCCCCGGGAAACGATCATGGAACGATTAAAAACGGCATTGAATAACCCGCATGTCGATATTATTGCCCATCCGACAGGAAGAATCATCGGCAGACGATCGGGATATGATGTCGATATGGATATGCTAATTGAACTGGCACGCGAGACGAATACGGCACTTGAGTTGAATGCAAACCCGAACCGTTTGGACTTGGCTCCGCCTCATCTACGTAAAGCGCAAGAAGCGGGCGTGACGGTTGTGATCAATACTGATGCCCATAGTATTGATATGCTTGAACATATGCCGGTTGGCGTATCTTCTGCTAAAAAAGGATGGATTAAAAAAACAACGGTTCTTAACGCGATGGATACGGATGGTTTATTGACGTTTTTAAAGAGAAATGACTAATTATTTACTCACTGAGGAGGAGTCTTAACTCCATGCATAATAAAGCTTTAAAGACATTGGAATTTGATAAAATTAGAGAACAATTGGTTTCCCATGCTTCGTCTGCAATCGGGAAGGAGAAGGCACAGCAATTAATGCCTTCCACCGACTTCGAGGAAGTATCGAGATGGCAGGATGAAACGGATGAGGCGGCTAAAATTGTCCGGTTAAAAGGTAATCTTCCATTGGGAGGGATATTCGATATCCGCCTGCAGGCTAAAAGGGCGCAAATCGGTGGCATGTTATCCCCGATGGAATTGATGGAAACGGCTAGCACCATTCGTGCTGGTCGGATCCTGACTCGATTTTTCGAAGAAATCGCGGAACAGGAGATTGAAGTTCCGCTATTGGCTGAGTTTATCGATTCGCTTCATCCCCTGATTGATTTGCAACAGGAAATTACCTATGCTATTAGCGAACATGGGGAAGTGATGGATTCGGCAAGTGATAAGTTGCGCACGCTTCGTAACCAGATTCGCACGAATGAAAGCAGGGTTCGTGAAAAACTCGAAAGCATGATTCGTTCTTCGAATGCAACGAAAATGTTGTCAGATGCCATCATTACGATTCGAAATGACCGCTTTGTCATTCCTGTAAAACAGGAATACCGTAGTGTGTATGGTGGAATCATCCATGACCAATCTTCATCAGGACAAACCCTGTTCATTGAACCACAGGTGATTGTCCAATTGAATAATGTCCTTCAGGAAACACGTGTAAAGGAAACACAGGAAATCGAACGCATTTTGGTCGAGATTTCCGAAAAAGTAGGCGAGTTCACTCCAGAACTATTCCATAACGTCAAGGTGCTTGCCCATGTGGATTTCCTTGTTGCAAAGGCAAAATACGCCAAAGCGATAAAAGGGTCGAAACCACGTTTGAACAATGAAGGCCGCGTGAAACTATTCAAGGCGAAACACCCGCTTATTCCAGCGGATGTAGTCGTTGCCAATGATATCTTCCTTGGAGAAGATTTTACGACGATTGTCATCACCGGACCGAATACAGGAGGTAAGACGGTAACACTCAAAACAATAGGCATTTGTACGTTAATGGCCCAGGCAGGTCTGCAAATCCCTGCTCTTGATGGTTCTGAAACGGCCGTATTCTCCTCCATCTATGCAGATATCGGGGATGAACAGTCAATCGAACAAAGCTTGAGTACGTTCTCTTCCCATATGGTCAATATTGTCGATATATTAAAGAATGTCGACCATGAAAGCCTTGTATTGTTCGACGAACTTGGAGCGGGAACCGATCCTCAAGAAGGTGCCGCACTGGCGATCTCCATATTGGATGAAGTCTACAAGCGTGGTGCGCGTGTGATTGCCACCACCCACTATCCTGAGCTGAAAGCCTATGGGTATGACCGTGAAGGCGTCATTAATGCAAGCGTCGAATTCAACGTCGAGACTTTGAGCCCGACCTATAAGCTCCTTATCGGTGTTCCTGGTCGGAGTAATGCATTTGAAATTTCCAAGCGTCTTGGTTTGGAAGAGAGCGTCATTAGCAATGCCCGTAGCCATATTGGCGAGGATACGAATAAAGTCGAGAATATGATAGCTTCTCTTGAAGATAGCCGTAAGAAGGCAGAAGAAGAGGAACTAGAAGCAGCCGAGCTTCTAAAACAGGCCGACATTCTGCACAAGGACCTTCAAAAGCAAATGGAACAGTATAATGAAGAACGAGATGCGATGGGTGAAAAAGCGGCCAAAGAAGCAGAGGCAATCGTTGAACAAGCGAAAAAAGAAGCGGAAGCGATCATTGCTGACTTGCGCCAACTCCGTTTTGAAAAGCATGCCGATGTAAAAGAGCACGAACTGATCGATGCGAAAAAACGGCTGGAAGAAGCAGCGCCAAAAGTGAAGAAGTCAACCAAAAAAGCAGCTAAGCCTTTGGATAAAACTCTGAAACCTGGAGATGAAGTGAAGGTTGTAAGCTTTGGACAAAAAGGTAGTCTGATTGAAAAAGTCTCAAATAATGAATGGCAGGTACAAATCGGCATCATGAAAATGAAGGTGAAAGAGTCCGACCTTGAATTCATTAAAACGACAAAGGCGAAAGAAACGAAGCCGTTAACCACGATCAAAGGAAGAGATTATCATGTTAGCCTGGAGCTAGACCTTCGTGGGGAACGATATGAAAGTGCATTGTCGAGAGTCGAAAAGTATGTCGATGATGCATTGCTGGCAGGATATTCGCGTGTGTCCATCATTCATGGTAAGGGGACGGGTGCGCTCCGGTCCGGGGTCCAAGAATATTTGAAGAATCACAGATCAGTCAAGAAAATCCGTTTCGGGGAAGCTGGAGAAGGCGGAACTGGTGTGACGGTCGTAGAATTTAAATAAAGGAAAGTGGCCATTCAGGCACGCTGCTTAGCAGGAATGGCCGAATACCGTTAGGGAGTTGTCTCATGGAGAACATATGGGAAAATGAGTATGTGTATATAGCAGCCAGATATAGTGTCGTTATATTATGCATAATTGTTTTTTTAGCCGTTTTTGAACTTGTCACCAAGTACAAAAACTGGGAGGAAATCAAACAGGGGAATTTATCTGTCGCGATGGCCACCGGGGGCAAGATTTTTGGAATCGCCTATGTGTTCCAACAGTCCATTCTCCATCAGAACTCGCTACTTACAATGATAGGCTGGGGTGTATACGGTTTTATCCTGCTACTCATCGGTTATTTTATTTTTGAATTTATGACCCCGGGATTTAAAATAGATGAAGAGATACAAAAAGATAATCGGGCAGTGGGATTTCTTGCGATGATCATTTCAATCGCCCTATCCTTTGTCATCGGCGCTGGAATATCTTAATGTCCTGCATGAGAGGGAGAAAACTGTGGAGAAGCTTGCAAAAGTTTTAATTATTTGTTGCGGAATTTTTTTTCTGCTCGGAATCATCTATATGGTATTCTTGACCTGAAAAGAAGCGGCCGTTGCGTCGCTTCTTTATTTGGGTTCTTTTTTTATATAATTATTTACGAAGCCTAGTACATGGAGGAAGAAATAATGGTTCAGCCTAAACTGATAAGGAAAATTGAAGAGCTATCAATGAACGCTTTGCCGGCATTGCAAACGCAGTTGTGTGATGGGTGGGTTTTACGCTTTGCCGATGGGTATACCAAAAGGGCAAATTCGGTAAATCCCCTTTATCCTTCTTATGAAGATGTGAATAGAAAAATAGAATGTAGTGAAAAAGCTTTCTTGGAACGGAACATCCAGGTGTCTTATAAAATCACTCCACTGGCTAGTCCGGACGATTTAGACGATACCCTTGAAGCCTTGAATTATAGTATCGAAAGTAGGACCAGTGTGCAAGCCTTGACATTAGCACATATGGAAGTACCGAGTGGAACCAATGTGCTCATATATAACGAGATGCCAGAAGCGCGGTTTGCAGATTTTTGTAGATTAAATAACATACACAAAAGAAATCAGCCCATTTTCAGGAAGGTGCTGGAACAAATCATTCCAACTACCTGTTTTATCTTTTTGACGGATGAAAAGGAGAAAACGCTAGCATGTGGACTCGGTGTTCTGGAGGATGAATACCTAGGTCTATTTAATATCGCCACCGAGGAGGCCTACCGAAACCGGGGCTATGGAACGAAACTCGTTACAAATCTCCTGTATTGGGGAAAGGAGAATGGAGCGAATAACGCCTATCTCCAAGTGGTGTTAACGAATGAACCTGCACGGAATCTTTATGCAACATTAGGTTTTAAAGAACTCTATCGATATTGGTTTAGAGTTAGAAACTGAACGAGGAGTCATGCCTAATCCCAAATGTTAATTGAATCGAAAATCCCCTCATGAATATTTTTAATATGAAGGAGTTAAATCCTCTTCAACCGGTTATCCTCCTTTATGCTTATTTTTTCTGAATACAGTAATTGTAAGAAAATACCGGTTGTATTATAATGAGTATGAGTATTAAGAATATTCAGAAGGAGGGGGCAAATGAGCAATAAGCCATGGCAAGCCATGTATCCGGAACAAATACCAACCGTTTTAACCTACGATGATAAACCTCTTTATTCATTATTGAAGGAGGCTGCAGATGAATTTCCAGATAAGGTGTCCATACATTTCCAGGGAAAGGAATTAACCTTCAAAGAAGTTTATGAATCTGCTACGAAGTTTGCATCCTACTTAAAGAGCATCGGTCTCCAAAAGGGAGAGCGTGTTGCGGTCATGCTTCCTAACTGCCCACAGGGAGTCATCAGCTTTTTTGGAATTTTGATGGCTGGTGGAGTGGTCGTCCAAACGAATCCTACCTATACGGAACGTGAATTAGAACATCAAATGAAGGATTCTGGAGCGAAGATCATCATAGCGATGGACATATTATTTCCTCGTGTCACCGCAGTCGCCCGGAGTACGGAAATCGAACATATTATTGTAACCGCTATCAAGGAGTACTTGCCTTTCCCGAAGAATCTTATCTATCCGTTCATTCAAAAGAAGGAATATGGCATAGTGGTCAAAGTGGAGCATGAAGGAAATCATCATTTATTCACGGAAATCATGAAGCGGAAAATGTCAGAAGAAATAGCAGAGCCAATCGATGTGGAGAATGACTTGGCGCTCTTGCAATATACCGGGGGGACAACCGGTTTCCCTAAAGGTGTCATGCTTACCCACAAGAATGTACTTGCGAATACGAAAATGTGCAATGCTTGGCTTTATAGATGTAAACGAGGCGAAGAGCGGATTCTGGCTATCCTACCATTCTTTCATGTGTACGGATTGACGACTGTTTTGATTCTTTCCGTTATGGAAGGAAATACGATGATCATCATGCCGAAGTTTGATGTCGAGTCTACATTGAAAACCATTCAAAAGCAGAGACCGACATTGTTTCCAGGGGCACCTACGATGTATATCGGTCTATTGAATCATCCTGACGTCTCCAAGTATGACCTGTCCTCCATTGAAGCGTGCATGAGTGGATCGGCACCCCTACCATTAGAAGTTCAGGAGCAATTTGAGAAAGTGACGGGTGGAAAGCTAGTTGAAGGTTTTGGTCTTTCGGAGACATCTCCAGTTACCCATGCCAATTTCATTTGGGATCAACCTCGGGTCAAAGGAAGCATCGGTTTGCCTTGGCCGGATACAGACTCAGTGATCCTTTCGTTGGAAACGGGTGAAGAACTTCCGCCAAATGAAATCGGTGAAATAGCGATTAAGGGGCCCCAGGTTATGAAGGGCTATTGGAATCGTCCTGAAGACACGGAAAACACATTTAAAAACGGCTGGCTTCTTACGGGTGATTTAGGTTATATGGATGAAAAAGGGTTCTTTTATGTAGTGGAACGCAAGAAGGATACAATAATTGCAGGTGGATTTAATATTTATCCACGTGAGGTGGAAGAGGTTCTGTATGAACATGAGGCCGTACAGGAAGTAGTAGTGGCAGGAATTCCTGATCCATATCGTGGGGAAACCGTCAAAGCCTATGTTGTATTGAAGAACGGGGCAAGTGTAACGGAAGAGGAATTGAATCAGTTTGTGAGAAAGAGCTTAGCTTCCTATAAGGTACCACGTCTTTATGAATTTAGAGAGGAACTTCCTAAAACGACCATTGGTAAGATCTTGAGGAGAGTCCTAATTGATGAGGAAAAGAAAAAAATCCCACCAGAAAAAAAGGAGGCGTAAACATCTTACGGAGCTGTAATAGTGAGCTCCGTTTGCGGAACAACTGGACAACCTTAAGTAATGAGGGGTAGAATGGAAAAAGGATGTTATGACTCTATGGAAGTTTTTGCTTGACAGTAGAGAGTCATCATTTTATGATAGAAATATGAATGATGATTCATTCATTTTCTGAAAGGGGACATCCAGTGAAACGCAACAAACCAAAGTATAACCAAATTATTGATGCAGCTGTTATCGTCATCGCACAAAATGGTTATTACCAAGCGCAAGTATCAAAAATTGCCAAGCAAGCAGGCGTGGCAGATGGTACTATATATCTTTATTTTAAGAATAAAGAAGATATTTTAATATCATTATTTCATGAAAAAATGGGCTACTTTGTAGAACAAATTGAAGAAGAATTAAAGGGTAAGACATCAGTTTCAGAAAAACTGTTCCTATTAATTCAAAAACATTTTCAAATCCTTTCAGAAGACGTGAATTTAGCAATTGTCACTCAATTGGAATTAAGACAGTCAAACAAAGAATTACGACTTAGGATTAATGAAGTATTAAAAGGATATTTAAATGTAATTGATCAAATCATTACCGATGGGAAAGAAAATGGTGAATTCCTGCCTGATTTAAATAACTTACTCGCAAGGCAAATGATTTTTGGAACGATTGATGAAACAGCAACAACTTGGGTGATGAATGAACAAAAATATTCACTTGCTGACCTTGCGTCAGATGTTCATCGCCTTCTACTCGGTGGTTGTGGCACGAAACGGTAAAGACAAAATAGAGGATGGCCAGAACCATCCTCTAGCCATTTGGCTACCTGCCTTTTACCGAAGTACATAAAGAATTTTCAAAAAAGTTTGACTATGATGGGGGAGATCAATATGGAATACCTTACACTCGCAATCGAAGATCGCGTTGCTATTATATCGATAAACCATGCACCTGCTAACGCTCTTTCTTCCGCTATTGTGGAAGAATTATCACAGGCTTTCGATCAAATCGAAAGCAATGAAGAAGTGCGTGTGGTGTTACTCCATGGTGAGGGAAGGTTCTTCTCTGCTGGAGCGGATATTAAAGAATTCACTAGTGTGGAAAACGGTAAAGCCTTTGTGAAACTAGCCCAAAATGGTCAATCTGTGTTTGAGAGAATCGAATCGTTTTCAAAGCCGGTAATTGCAGCCATTCACGGAGCTGCTCTTGGCGGAGGACTGGAACTGGCCATGGCCTGTCACATTCGGTTAGTAACTGAACGTGCAAAATTAGGTTTGCCTGAGTTGCAACTTGGATTGATTCCTGGATATGCTGGTTCACAGCGCCTACCACGGTATGTTGGAACGGCAAAAGCTGCTGAAATGCTATTTACGAGTGAGCCAATAACGGGTCAACAAGCTGTACAGTGGGGTTTGGCAAACCACGCTTACACTGATGAAGAATTATTGCCTAAAGCAAAGGAATTGGCCGCTAAGATTGTCAAGAAAAGCCCGCTAGCCTTGAAGTCCGCTATCGAACTATTGAATTATTCGAAGGGTGATTCCTACTATAAAGGTGTAGAAAAGGAAACCGTCCTATTCGGAGAAGCCTTTGACAGCGCTGATGCAAAAGAGGGAATCGATGCTTTTATAAATAAAAGGGAACCGGTATTTAAAGGAGAATGATCCTTAAGCCATCTTTTTGATTAGTAAATTTATTACTTATATTTAAAAAAAATGCAGGATTTTAAGGAATTCTGAAGAATACCATTATAAGTATGCCTAAAAAACACAATCTTCAAAACTCAAATTATTCGGGAGGTATTATCGTGAACATTTATGTGCTACTGAAAAGAACATTTGATACAGAAGAAAAAATTACGCTTTCTAACGGGAAAATTAATGAGGATGGAGCAGAATTCATCATCAATCCATACGATGAGTATGCCGTAGAAGAAGCCATCCAAGTGCGTGATGCTCAAGGTGGAGAAGTAACGGTTATTTCCGTCGGTTCTGAAGAGGCTGAAAAACAATTGCGTACAGCGCTTGCTATGGGTGCTGACAAAGCTGTTCTAATAAATATCGAAGACGACATAGAAAATGGCGATCAATTCACGACTGCCAAAATTATTGGAGAGTACTTAAAAGATAAAGAAGCTGATCTGATCATTGCAGGTAACGTGGCCATTGATGGTGGATCTGGACAAGTAGGACCGCGTGTAGCAGAAATATTGGATATCCCTTATATCACAACCATTACGAAATTAAGCATTTCAGGTGGAAATGTAAGCGTTATCCGTGATGTAGAAGGGGATTCAGAAACAATCGAAGCCTCACTTCCACTGCTGGTAACGGCGCAGCAAGGTTTGAACGAGCCTCGTTATCCATCTTTACCGGGGATCATGAAAGCGAAGAAGAAACCGCTTGAAGAGTTGGAATTGGATGATTTGGATTTGGAAGAAGACGATGTCGAGGCAAAAACAAAAACGATTGAGATCTTCCTTCCAGCCAAAAAAGAAGCTGGTAAAGTATTGAATGGTGAGATTCCGAACCAAGTTAGCGAACTTGTTCAATTATTACGCAGTGAAGCAAAAGTAATCTAATAGAAGGATTTCTATTGAAAATAAAACACAACAAAAAGATAAAATAGAGCACAGGAGGTTTTTAAAAATGGCTAGAAAGTTTCTTGTATTGGGCGAAGTACGCGATGGTTCTCTTAGAAATGTATCGTTCGAAGCTATCGGAGCGGCTAAACTTGCTGCAGACGGCGGAGAAATCGTAGGTGTTTTAGTTGGTGACAGTGTTCAGTCTTTTGGAAGTGAATTGATTCAGTATGGTGCCGACCGAGTGGTAGTGGTTGAAAACGATCAATTAAAACAATATACATCAGATGGATATGCTCAAAGTTTACTAGCTATTATCGAGCAAGAAAAACCAGAAGGCATTTTCTTCGGTCATACGGCATTAGGGAAAGACTTGGCTCCTAAATTAGCTGGCAAGCTGGAATCAGGTTTGATTTCAGATGTGACGTCCATTGAAGAAGAAGGCGGAAATATCGTCTTCACTCGCCCGATATATTCAGGTAAAGCCTTTGAAAAGAAAATCGTCACAGACGGTATTGTATTCGCGACCATCCGTCCGAATAACATTGAACCTCTATCGAAAGATGAGTCCCGTTCTGGGGATGTATCTACATTAAATGTGGATATTAAAGATTTACGTACAATTATCAAGGATGTAGTAAGAAAGGCAAGTGAAGGGGTCGACCTTTCAGAAGCGAAAGTGGTCATCGCCGGTGGGCGAGGTGTGAAAAGTGAAGATGGTTTCGAACCTTTGAAAGAGCTTGCTGAAGTTCTTGGGGGAGCAGTCGGAGCCTCTCGTGGTGCGTGTGATGCTGATTATTGCGATTACTCTTTACAAATCGGACAAACGGGTAAAGTTGTTACGCCTGACCTTTATATTGCCTGCGGAATTTCCGGAGCCATCCAGCATTTGGCAGGGATGTCCAACTCCAAAATCATCGTAGCCATCAATAAAGATCCTGAAGCCAATATTTTCAATGTGGCCGATTACGGAATCGTCGGGGACTTATTCGAAGTTATCCCATTGTTAACGGAAGAATTCAAAAAGTTAAAGGTGAATGCTTGATTTGTAAGTTGATATAAAAGAAAAGGCGTCTGTCAGGGAATGAACTGGCAAGCGCCTTTTCTTTTTATGACAATCTATTAGGTTCTAGGCAGTATTTTTTCTCTGTTTATGGACATGCTACCATTGAAGCAAAATAATAGCATCTGTTCCTGTTACAATGTTATACTGTCTATAGTTATTTGAGTACATTTTAGGAGGATAAAATATATGGCTATCGTAAATTCAACTGATCAAACATTCACAGCAGATACTAATGAAGGTGTCGTTCTTGTAGACTTTTGGGCTCCATGGTGTGGACCATGTAAAATGATCGCTCCTGTTCTTCACGAGTTAGATGAAGAAATTGGCGACAAAGCAAAAATCGTAAAAGTGGACGTTGATGAAAACCAAGAAACAGCTGGAAAATTCGGCGTTATGAGCATCCCTACTTTAATCGTTCTTAAAGACGGTGAAGTTGTGGATAAAGTGGTTGGATTCCAACCGAAGGAAGCTCTTGCTGAACTTCTTGCTAAACACGCTTAATTTGAATGAAGGAAGAGCTTCAGGTCTACGGACTTGAAGCTTTTTTTTGTATCTTGATATATAATTGATTGTAGAATGGGAGAACAGGAGGCTGAATGCATGAATCAACGGATAAAGAATAAACTTGCCCTTCTCCCTGATCAGCCTGGTTGTTATTTAATGAAGGATCGTCAGGGAACGATCATTTATGTTGGCAAGGCGAAAGTATTGAAAAACCGCGTCCGCTCATATTTCACGGGCTCACATGATGGGAAAACATTCAGGCTCGTAAATGAAATCGAGGATTTCGAGTATATCGTTACCTCCTCCAATATCGAGGCGCTTATTTTAGAACTGAATTTAATCAAAAAACACGATCCAAAATATAACGTCATGTTGAAGGATGACAAGACCTACCCATTCATCAAGTTGACGGCTGAAAAACACCCGCGTTTGATCATCACGAGAAAAGTCAAAAAAGATAAAGGGAAATACTTTGGTCCTTATCCCAATGCTTTTGCGGCCAATGAAACGAAAAAACTTCTGGATCGGATCTATCCATTAAGGAAATGTAATACGCTTCCAGACCGTGTCTGCCTATATTACCACCTTGGCCAGTGCTTGGCCCCTTGCGTTTATGATGTAGAGGAACGGGAATATAAGCAAATCGTCGATGATATTAACCGATTTTTAAATGGCGGTCATACCGAGATAAAGAAAGAACTCACGGAAAAAATGCTTGAAGCCTCTGAAATGCTCGATTTTGAACGGGCGAAGGAATATCGGGATAAAATTGCCCACATCGAGATTACAATGGAAAAACAGAAAATGATGACGACTGATTTCATTGACAGGGACGTATTCGGTTTTGCCTATGATAAAGGGTGGATGTGCGTACAAGTATTTTTTGTGCGACAAGGGAAACTGATTGAAAGAGATGTTTCGCTCTTTCCGGTCTACGATGAACCGGAACAGGAGCTTCTTACGTATCTCGGACAGTTTTATGAAAAGGCCAATCACTTTAAGCCAAAAGAGATATTGTTGCCGGAGTCTGTTGATGCCGAGCTGGCGGAGAGCTTGCTTGGTGTAAAAACGCTTCATCCGAAAAGGGGCGCGAAAAAGGATATGCTGCAATTGGCAAATAAAAACGCCTCCATCGCCCTTCAAGAGAAGTTCTCATTAATTGAACGGGATGAAGAAAGAACGATCAAGGCAGTGGAGAATTTAGGGGATAAGTTAGGCATCTACACTCCACATCGTATCGAGGCTTTTGATAACTCGAATATTCAAGGAAGTGATCCTGTATCTGCTTTGGTCGTTTTCATTGATGGCAAGCCGGAAAAGCGGGAGTATCGAAAGTATAAAATTAAAACGGTGAAAGGGCCTGATGATTACGAATCGATGCGTGAAGTTGTCCGAAGAAGATATTCACGCGTCTTAAAAGATGGCCTTCCACTTCCTGACTTGATCATCATCGATGGAGGGAAAGGACATGTGGAGGCCGTTCGGGACATTTTGGAAAATGAACTCGGTCTCGATATTCCGCTTTCTGGCCTTATTAAGGATGAAAAACACAGGACATCCCAATTGATGATTGGAAACCCGCTCGAACTGATTCCACTTGATTCGCGAAGTCAGGAATTTTACTTGCTACAAAGAATCCAAGATGAAGTGCATCGGTTCGCGATTACCTTCCATCGCCAGCTTCGTGGGAAAAATGCCATTCATTCACTTCTGGATGATATTCCAGGTGTAGGTGAGAAAAGAAGAAAGCAGCTGTTACGGCATTTCGGGTCATTGAAAAAAATGAAAGAGGCCTCAGTCGAACAGATAATCGAAGCGGGAATGCCTAAAAATGTAGCGGATGGAATCTTTAGAAAATTACAAGAATGACCTTGCGAGTGTCTTTTTCCTATGCTATGCTTAAAAGGGATTTTTAAACAAGACAATTTAAAGTGCTGATAGAGGTGCGGAATTCAATAGTAAAAACCTAGAGAAGTATGAGCTTCAATGAAGGGTTTTGAAAGGGAATGACGCCGAAGGAAAACAAGACTCATACCTTGTTTTTCTGGTCTGACCATTTAAAAGATGGCAGATTGTCAGGGTTGATACCTTGGAGAGCTATCTCACTGTGATTACTGAACGGATACGTAACCACAGCAATGAGATATTCTCATTGCTTTTTTTATTGCCTAAAAAAGATAGAGAGGGTGCATGAGAATGGCACTGATTGTACAAAAATTTGGCGGTACTTCTGTAGGGAGTGTCGAGAAAATCAAACATGTCGCTAATCGTGTAATCGAGGAAGCTGAAAAAGGTAATGACGTCGTTGTCGTTGTTTCGGCAATGGGGAAGACAACGGATGAATTGGTTTCCATGGCAAGAGATATTTCCGCATCCCCTAGTAAGAGGGAAATGGATATGTTATTGACGACCGGGGAACAAGTTACGATTGCCTTGTTAACGATGGCATTGGTGGAAAAGGGGCATGAAGCCGTATCCTTTACGGGCTGGCAGGCTGGGATGCAGACAGAGTCCGTTCACGGAAATGCGCGAATTTTAAATATCGATGCTTCCAGAATTCAAGCGCAGTTACAAGCAAAAAAGATCGTCATCGTTGCCGGTTTTCAAGGAATGGATGAACATGGGGAAATCACGACATTGGGTCGGGGCGGTTCCGATACAACGGCGGTTGCCATAGCCGCAGCACTACACGCAAACCGATGCGACATTTATACCGATGTAACCGGTGTTTTCACAACAGATCCACGCTACATAAAAAACGCCAGGAAATTAACATCCGTATCTTATGACGAAATGTTGGAGCTGGCCCATTTAGGGGCTGGGGTCCTGCACCCACGGGCCGTTGAATATGCAAAAAACTATCAAATCTCGCTTGAAGTCCGTTCAAGCTTAGAAAAAGAATCTGGGACCATCATTGAGGAGGAAGCGAATATGGAAGAGAATTTAATTGTACGGGGTATTGCTTTTGAGGATAGCATCACAAGAGTTACAGTGAACGGCTTGCCTCGATCACTTGGTGTATTATCCACGATTTTCACGACACTGGCGAAAAATCACATAAATGTAGATATCATCATCCAGAGCATGACATCAGAAGATACGACCAATCTCTCTTTCTCTATTAAAAGCGAAGATACAAAAGCAGCTTTAATGGTTCTTGAAAACAATAAAAGCCAGTTGGAATTTGATGGTATAGAAACGGAAGGCGAGTTGGCTAAAGTCTCTATCGTAGGTTCAGGAATGGTTTCCAATCCCGGAGTGGCCGCAGAGATGTTTGAAGTCATGGCGAATACAGGGATCCAAGTGAAAATGGTCAGCACTTCGGAAATCAAAGTTTCTACCGTCGTAAACGAAAAGGAAATGGTCAAAGCGGTCGAAGCGCTACACGAGGCATTCAAACTTGGACAGCACGCCAAAGTCCTTGCCTGATTGATTAAAACTGATGAAAAGATGTACCTAATGCTTTTATAAAGAAAAAGGGCACCTAAAAAAAGGTTGCCCTTTTTCGGTGCCCGGACTCTATGGAAAGATTAAGATTAAAGATAATAGACGGCTAGAGAGAGTAGCATGATACACAACATGATAAGGCCTAAGACCAGGGAAAAGGAAGAGGAAAGGGAGATGATATCGGAAAGTTTAGGGATATCTTCTTTCTCCTCTCCTACATGCTGATTTTGTATTTGGAATACTCTCCGGAAACTATAAAAGACTACGTCGAAAAATCCTCGTTGGACGACGAAAGTAACCAATGCTAGAAGAATCAGTCCTCCACTGATGTAAAAGGTCATATTAATAAAATTCAATAGAGAGAGATCTTGATGGAATATAAGGGATAACAAAATGGATAGCACGATACCAAATCCCGTACCTATAAGTATTTTTTTCATTCTTTTTACCTCGATTTTCTTTTTATAAGTATATCAAAAACACTAAATAAACAAAAATGATTTTTTGAAATAGTATGAAAAAGCGATAGTAAAAAACATAATAGTATTCTAAAAAATCCGATAAAACGGCGTAAGCAGCACTTTAAAGCCTTAAAGTAGTAAAAACCTAGGTTTTCCTTGGTTTTTGAGTATTTTTAATTTTTTAGAAATAATTTATTATTCTAACTTATATACAAAATCAAAAAAATCAGTATAATGAAAATATGATTTTAAAATATAGAAAGAAGGTCAAAGTAGATGAAAAAGTCTAAAATCACAATCTTTGCTGGTCTTATGCTAGTTCTTAGCGTCATTCTAGCAGCATGTGGCGGCAATTCAGATAATTCTGAGAAGAAGTCAGATGGAACGAAATTAGCTGAAAAACAAGAGATTAGTATTATGAGTAAATCGGAAATCCCAGTCATGGATTCCGTTAAAACAACAGATACAGTAGGATTCAACTATTTGAACAACGTGAACGAAGGCTTATATACCATTGATAAGGACGGAGAGACAGTGCCGGCTCTTGTTGACGGAGAACCTGAAGTCAGTGAAGACGGAAAAACATATACGTTTAAATTAATAGATTCAAAGTGGTCGAACGGTGACCCAGTTACGGCAAATGATTTCGTTTTTGCTTTTAAACGGGCGATGGATCCTGAAGTAGCTTCTGAATATGGTCCATATATGATGAATGGCAAAATCGCAGGTGCAACAGAAATTACCAAGGCAGCTGCTGAAAAGAAAAAATACGATTTAGACAGCCTTGGTGTGCAAGCGGTTGACGACAAAACATTGGAAATTACGTTTGAAAAACCACTTGCATACTGGAAAGAGTATTTATCGTTTGCGACATTCTTCCCGCAAAACGAAAAGTTCGTTACAGAACAAGGTGACAAGTACGCTACAAGTGCAGAAACGCTCTTATACAATGGTCCCTTTGTCATGACTTCTTGGAATGGCCCAACTGCGACAGAATGGGAACTTCAAAAGAACAAGAATTACCGCGATGCAGATTCAGTTAAATTAGAGAAAATCACGGTCAATGTTTCAAAAGATAACAATGCGCAAGTTAATGCATTTGAAGCTGGTGAAGCAGACATTACGGATTTACTGACATCTGAACTGGTCCCACAATATGAAGGGGACGAGCGGTTACAAACCAACTTGGCACCAACGGTATTCTGGATGAAGATGAACCAGAAAAATGAAGCACTTAAGAATGTCAATATCCGCGAAGCGCTTGCAAAAGCTTTCAATAAAGAAGATCTTGCATCAAGCGTGTTGGGCGATGGTTCAGTAGCAGCCAACTACTTCGTGCCAAAAGATTTCGTTAGTTATGATGGAAAAGATTTCCGTTCGGCAAATGAAGATTTGATTACGTTTAACGCAAAAGAAGCAAAAGCTGCTTGGGAAAAAGGATTAAAAGAGTTGGGCGTGAAGGAACTTACCCTTCGATATATGGGGGATGAAACCGATTCTGCGAAAAAAATCGGTGAGTATATGAAGAACCAATTAGAGAAAAACCTTCCTGGTTTAACAATCAAAGTCGAAAGCGTTCCATTCTCGATTCGATTGGACCGTACGAAAAAAGGCGATTATGACTTGGTCGTATCAGGTTGGGGACCGGATTATAAAGATGCCATCTCATTTACCGATCTTTGGTTAACAGGTGGAACAAATAATGAAATGGACTATTCTAATCCAGAATACGATGCACTGATCAATAAAGCCACAAACGAATTGACGGACGATCCGGCAGCATATGCGAAAGCCATGCAAGATGCTGAAAAGCTTTTCTTGACTGAAGACTTCGGAATCGCACCAATTTACCAACGAGTAGAGAACATCCTAGTAAATCCTAAAGTCAAAGGAATTGTTAAGAGTGACTTAGGACCACATTATTACTACAAAGGCGTAACAGTAGTAGAATAAGCATCTTCTAAAACAAACTAGAAAAGAGAGTATATCACTAGTATATACTCTCTTTTCACTATAAAACTATTGTCGAAAAAGTGAGAATTTTATTTTGTGAGGTGTACAAATGGCCAGATATCTAACGCAACGGATTATATATATGTTAATTACTTTGTTTATCATCGCGAGCTTGACGTTCTTCCTCATGAAGTTGATCCCGGGCTCTCCATTTGCAAATGCAAGCAAGTTATCGGAGGCTCAATTCCAAATCATGGAGAACAAGTATGGATTGAATGAGCCGGTGCCTGTCCAGTATGGGAAATACATGCTGAACCTAGTACAGGGAGATTTGGGGGTTTCGTTTCAATTCAATAATACACCAGTTACGCAATTGCTGGGCGAAAGGATTCAGCCTTCCTTGGTATTAGGATTTCAAGCAATGTTTTTCGGAACGATTTTTGGGATTATTCTAGGTGTGATAGGAGCCCTCAAACAAAATACATGGGTCGATTATGGAACAACATTCATAGCGGTCTTGGGTAAATCGATACCAAGTTTCGTGTTTGCCGGTTTGCTGCAATATTATGTTGGAGTGAAGATGGGATGGCTGCCCGTCATGTTCTGGAAGGGTTGGGAGTATAGCATTATGCCAACGCTTGCCTTAGCAATGTTCCCTATAGCCACATCGGCACGTTTCATGAGGACGGAAATGATCGATGTACTCGGTTCGGATTATATCACCCTCGCTAAAGCGAAGGGGGCAAGTAATTTTGAAGTGGCGTTTAAACATGGACTGCGAAATGCTCTGATTCCTGTCATAACTGTACTCGGACCATTAACAGTGTCACTTATGACGGGTTCACTCGTCATTGAACAAATATTCGGTATACCTGGAATCGGGGAACAATTCGTTAAATCGATAACGGTGAATGATTACTCGGTAATCATGGGAACGACATTGCTGTTTTCATTCCTCTTTATCGTCATCGTTCTATTGGTTGACATTCTCTACGGTATTATCGATCCACGTATTAGGTTAGCAGGGGGGAAAAAATAATGGCAAACAAAATAGTGAGAATGTCAAAAAGTCAATTTGCGCCTGCCATTATGGACGCCACCATAAGCGAAGCGATTAATAAACCAAGTATAAGTTTCTGGCAGGATTCTTGGATGCGTATCCGTAAAAATAAAGCAGCCCTAGTCAGTATGGTTTTAATTGCTTTGGTCTTTATTTTTGCTTGGGTGGGTCCCCTTATTAGTGGACATGGATTAGATGAACAAGATTTAAAGAGAACCAATTTACCAGCGAAAATTCCAGGATTGGAAAATGTAAGTTGGCTTCCTTTTGATGGTACAAGGACAATGGCCAATGGTAATGTGGTGGATGTTTACGAACAAAAAAACATTGAAGAACATTACTGGTTCGGAACGGACGGACTTGGCCGGGATGTACTTACCCGAGTGGCCAAGGGAATTCAAATATCTTTGTATATCGCCTTTTTAGCGGCTTTGCTTGATATGCTTATCGGTGTAGCGTATGGAGCCATTTCCGGATATTACGGCGGGAAACTTGATAATGTCATGCAACGTATTGTCGAAGTCGTTTCAGGTGTCCCTAACCTAGTTGTGGTCATTTTAATGATCCTTGTTTTCGAGCCTGGCATCATGTCCATCACGATTGCCCTAGCCATTACGAGCTGGACAAGCATGTCCCGTGTCGTTCGTGCTCAGGTGATGAAATTAAAAGAACAAGAATTCGTCTTGGCTTCGCGGACATTGGGAAGCTCAAATTTCAAGATCATTTTAAAACATTTGCTACCAAACTTAGCGAGCGTCATCATCATCAATACGATGTTCACCATTCCAAGTGCGATATTCTTCGAAGCTTTCTTGAGTTTCATTGGACTGGGTCTACAATCACCACTTGCATCCCTTGGGACGTTGATCAACGATGGATTCAAAACGCTTAGACTATACCCACATCTGATGTTATTCCCAGCATTTTTCATCAGTCTGATCATGGTTTGCTTCAATATGATCGCCGATGGGCTTCGTGATGCATTGGATCCAAAAATGCGAGATTAAGAGAAGGAGGAAATGAAATGGAAAACTTATTGGAAGTGAAAGATTTACATGTATCGTTTCATACCTTTTCTGGTGAAGTCCAGGCAATCCGTGGTGTGAACTTTGAACTGAAAAAAGGGGAAACCTTGGCGATTGTAGGAGAATCCGGATCGGGTAAGTCCGTGACATCCAAATCAATCATGAGATTGTTGCCAGCAAATAATTCAGAAATTAAAAGTGGTGAAATCCTTTTTGAAGGAAAGGATCTGGCCAAACTTTCTAATAAGGATATGCAAAAGGTCAGAGGTAAAGATATTTCGATGATTTTCCAAGATCCAATGACTTCGTTGAACCCAACGATCAAGGTGGGCAAACAGATAATGGAGCCCATTTTAAAACATCAAAACGTCAGTAAGGCGGCGGCGAAGCTACGTTCGATCGAACTATTGGAACTTGTGGGCATTCCTAATGCTAAGCAGCGTTTCGAACAATATCCTCACCAATTTTCGGGAGGAATGAGACAACGTGTGGTCATCGCGATAGCTTTGGCGTGTAATCCCAAAGTATTGATTGCTGATGAGCCTACGACTGCGTTGGATGTGACCATTCAAGCTCAAATTCTTGAATTGATGAAGGATTTACAAAAGAAAATAGAAACATCGATTATCTTCATCACCCATGATCTGGGAGTGGTTGCGAACATAGCAGATCGTGTGGCTGTGATGTATGCAGGGAAAATCGTTGAAATAGGTACGGCGGATGAAATCTTTTATAATCCGAAGCACCCTTATACTTGGGGGTTGATCAGTTCCATGCCTAGCCTCGAAGATACGGGGGAACATGAATTGTACACGATCCCGGGCACTCCGCCCAATTTGCTGAATCCGCCAAAAGGTGACGCGTTTGCTCCGAGAAATGAATATGCAATGCAGATTGATTTAGAACAACAGCCACCCGTATTCAAAGTATCCGAAACGCATTATGCAGCCACATGGCTTTTACATCCGGATGCACCTGAGGTGACACCGCCTCTAGCTGTACAAAAACGCATGAAGCAGTTCGTTCAGGGGGTCGCTAAATAATGGAACAACGTGAAAAACTCGTGGAAGTCAAACATTTAAAACAATACTTCAATAACGGAAAGCCTAATATGGTGAAAGCAATCGATGATATTTCTTTTGATATTTATCAAGGGGAAACGCTTGGGTTTGTTGGGGAGTCAGGTTGCGGTAAATCGACAACAGGACGTACAATCATTCGCCTGTATGATGCAACCGATGGCGAGGTGCTTTTCAAAGGGGAAAGTGTCCATGGAAAGAAATCGAGGAAAAAATTGAAAGATATGAACAGAAAGATGCAAATGATTTTTCAAGATCCATATGCATCCTTGAATCCTAAAATGAAGATTGCCGATATTATCGCAGAAGGCATCGATAACCATGGGCTGGCTAAGACAAAAGAAGAGCGCATGGAACGGGTTTACCATTTACTCGAAACAGTCGGGCTAAATCGCGAACATGCAAATCGGTATCCGCACGAATTCTCAGGGGGACAGCGCCAGCGAATTGGAATTGCGCGGGCACTTGCCGTGGAACCGGAATTCATCATCGCGGATGAACCAATTTCAGCACTGGACGTGTCCATTCAGGCACAGGTAGTCAATCTGTTGAAAAAGCTTCAAAAAGAAAAAAACTTAACATATTTATTCATTGCCCATGATTTATCGATGGTCAAGTATATCAGTGACAGAATCGGCGTCATGTACTTTGGGAAGTTAGTGGAGCTTGCACCAAGTGAAGAGCTTTATAACAACCCGATACATCCGTACACACAATCCCTGTTATCTGCGATTCCGCTTCCGGATCCAGAATTGGAACGGACTAGGCAACGGAAGGGCTATAATCCCGCTACACATGCTTATACGGCGGATGAGGAAGTCAAAATGCGAGAAGTGAAACCAGGACACTTCGTGTTATGTTCAGAACGAGAATTCCTTCAATTTCAAAGTAATGGTGTTAAATGATTATCGGTCATGAAAAAAAGGAGTCCGATAACCTGAGTCCGAGAGTGAGGGGGACTCAGGTTATTTGACTCCTTTTGTTTAAATCAAGGTAGAATCTATCCAAAAAAGATTACTTTCTTCTTATTATATAGCCATTAGGAAAAGAAGATTTTGAATTACACACCTATAACTTCTATTTTATGTATCATATATGCTGTTTTGTGTTATGGATGTGAGTACTAGTTAAAGAATCACTCATGGAAGAAGACCACTTGGAAATAGTCAAACTTGACCCAGGTTCCTTACATTTCAACCATTTTGATGAAGCCGTTAAATGGGATCTTTCGGATCCCAGCAGATGGTGAAGTCGACTTTTTTTGCACGACGTTTGACTTCTTCCGTAGCTTCACTGATGAACCTTTTTTGTAAGGTAAATTGTTCGGCAAGAAACCCTGCTTCAAGTTGAAAATGACTGTCGGGATATAGATCCAGACGACGGGCGACCATTTCTCCTGACAAGGATAACTCCATCTCGGATTTGGAAAGCTTTATGATTTCAAGATGGCCCCAGCCTGCATTATGGAAAAATGCAACCAATTCCTGATCGCCATTCAAAGGGAATTTCCTTGCGAGTTGTTTACCCGCCCAATATAAGATTTGATAAGAATCTTTCCCAAGGATATCGTTCAATAAAGTTTCCCTGATCAGTTCATACCCGAAAGCTGGAACTTGGAATTCATCTGTTTGGATTTCTTCTTCTATAGCTGCAGCAATATTTTTTTTCATGTATTATCGCCTCTTTCTGTAAATCTATTATAAACGTTTTCCTTTTGCGATTTATACAGTTTTTTTTAATATTTCAACAGAAAAATGTAAAAATATGTTAAATTATCTCAATATATTAAAAAAATAGTTAGTTTTTTCATATTACTTGTAAATGAACACCCAAAACCTTAGTAATTTATTGATAATATTTATTCTAAAAAAGAGAAATCTTGTATCCGTTTTCTTGACGCACATTGAAGTCAGGAGTAAAATGGACATGTCACATAATTGTAAGAAAGTATAGAGAGCGGTTTAACTCTATACTTTATTTTCACGCGGAGATAAAAGGTAACCATCTTCGTATGAGTTTTGACAAATTAAGGGGGGGCACTTAGTGGCAAAGAATCGTGAGTTTGGGAATCGTAGGCTTCATTCACTTCTAGGGGTATTACCAATCGGTCTATTCCTAATTTTCCATTTATCGGTTAACTTTATGGCAACAAAGGGAGCAGAGACATTCAACGGGGCAGTTCAATTAATCGAATATACTCCATTGAAAATCGTGGTGGAATGTGTAATCATCTATCTACCATTAATTTTCCATGCTATTTATGGGATTTATATCGCCTTTACAGCAAAGAACAACTTAGGAAGATTCAGTTTCTTCCGTAACTGGATGTTCATGCTACAACGTTTATCAGGAATCATAACTTTGATTTTCCTTGTTTGGCACATCTGGGAAACAAGGGTTCAAGCAGCTTTTGGGGCAACAGTAGACTTTGATATGATGGCAGAGATTTTCTCTAATCCATTCATGATCGCGTTCTACATTGTTGGTATTGTTTCTGCTATTTTCCATTTTGCCAATGGATTATGGTCATTCGCAGTAAGTTGGGGACTAACAGTTTCACCTAAATCGCAAAGAGTTATGACATATGTAACTTTAATCATTTTCGTTCTTCTTTCTTATATAGGAATTAGTGCAGTTTTCGCTTTCGTATAAGTAGCAGAAGAAATTAATTTATACGTACTAGGAAAAACATAGCTTTTCTAATGGAATAAGGGAGTGACACAATTGGGTAAAGGTAAAATTATTATCGTCGGTGGAGGTCTAGCTGGTTTAATGGCTACGATCAAAGCAGCAGAGTTAGGACAACATGTTGATTTATTCTCATTAGTTCCAGTAAAACGATCTCACTCTGTTTGTGCTCAAGGCGGAATCAACGGGGCAGTAAATACGAAAGGTGAAGGCGATTCTCCATGGCTTCACTTTGATGATACAGTATATGGTGGGGATTTCTTAGCAAATCAACCTCCAGTTAAAGCAATGTGCGATGCAGCACCATCTATTATCCATATGTTTGACCGTATGGGTGTTATGTTTAGCCGTACGCCGGAAGGCCTACTTGATTTCCGCCGTTTTGGTGGAACACAATTTCACCGTACTGCATTTGCTGGTGCAACAACTGGTCAGCAATTACTTTATGCATTGGACGAGCAAGTTCGTCGTTACGAAGTACAAGGCCTTGTAACGAAATATGAAGGCTGGGAATTCCTTGGAGCTGTTATCGATGATGATCAAACAGCACGTGGTATCGTAGCTCAGAACTTGACTTCAATGGAAATTCAATCATTCCCTGGCGACGCAGTCATCATGGCGAGCGGTGGCCCTGGAATCATTTTCGGTAAATCTACTAACTCTATGATCAATACAGGTTCAGCAGCATCTATCGTCTATCAACAAGGTGCACATTATGCGAACGGTGAGTTCATCCAAATTCACCCGACAGCAATCCCTGGTGATGATAAACTTCGCTTAATGAGTGAATCCGCTCGTGGTGAAGGTGGACGTATCTGGACATATAAAGACGGAAAACCATGGTACTTCCTAGAAGAGAAATACCCGGCTTATGGTAATCTAGTACCTCGTGATATTGCAACACGTGAAATTTTCGACGTATGTATTAATATGAAATTGGGTATTAACGGAGAAAACATGGTCTACCTTGACCTTTCACATAAAGATTCACATGAACTAGATGTTAAATTAGGCGGAATCATTGAAATCTATGAGAAATTCGTCGGTGAAGATCCTCATAAAGTACCAATGAAAATTTTCCCTGCGGTTCACTATTCTATGGGTGGACTTTGGGTAGATTATGACCAAATGACAAACATTAAAGGCCTATTCGCTGCTGGTGAGTGTGATTATTCACAACATGGTGGTAACCGTTTAGGTGCGAACTCACTTCTTTCAGCCATTTATGGTGGTTCTGTGGCTGGTCCGAATGCTGTTAAATACATTCAAGGACTTGATAAAACATCAGATTCTCTTCCTTCTTCATTATATGAAGGCTACCAAAAACAAGAACAAGAGAAATGGAATTCTATCATGTCTCTTAATGGTAATGAAAACGCATATATCCTTCACAAAGAACTTGGTGAATGGATGACAAACAATGTAACTGTAGTTCGTTACAATGACAAACTTAAAGAAACAGACAATAAAATTCTTGAGTTGATGGAACGTTACAAAAAAATCAACATCAACGACACGGCTAAATGGAGCAATCAAGGTGCTGCCTTTACTAGACAGCTTCAAAACATGATGCAATTGGCACGTGTAATCACAATCGGTGCTCTTAACCGTGATGAAAGCCGTGGAGCGCATTACAAACCTGACTTCCCAGAACGTAATGATGAAAAGTTCATGAAAACAACAATGGCTACATTCCAAGGAGCAGACAAAGCTCCTGCATTCCATTATGAAGATGTTGATGTATCACTGATTGCACCACGTAAACGTGATTACACGACTACACATTAAAGAGGGGGAGCATAAAAATGGTTGAAACTAAATCTGAGACTAAAACAGTTCGTTTTATTATTACTCGCCAAGATACACCGGATTCAGCTCCTTATGATGAGGAATTTGAATTAGCATACCGTCCAAATATGAACGTCATTTCCGCTTTGATGGAAATTCGTCGTAATCCGGTAACGGTAGAAGGTAAACATACAACTGCAATCGCATGGGACATGAACTGTCTTGAAGAAGTTTGTGGTGCCTGTTCAATGGTCATCAATGGTAAGCCAAGACAATCTTGTACAGCCCTTATTGACCAGTTAGAACAGCCTGTACGTCTTGCTCCAATGCGTACTTTCCCGGTTGTGCGTGACCTTCAAGTCGATCGTAGCCGTATGTTCGATTCATTGAAAAAGGTAAAAGCTTGGATTCCAATTGATGGTACGTATAATCTTGGACCAGGACCACGTATGCCAGAAAAGAAACGTCAATGGGCATATGAATTATCTAAATGTATGACTTGTGGCGTATGTTTGGAAGCTTGTCCGAACGTAAATGACAACTCCAACTTCATGGGACCACAACCATTATCACAAGTTCGTTTATTCAATGCACATCCAACTGGTGCAATGAACAAAGCAGAACGTTTAAACACAATCATGTCAGATGGCGGCCTTGCAAACTGCGGTAACTCACAAAACTGTGTGCAGTCTTGCCCTAAAGGTATTCCATTGACAACCTCGATTGCAGCGTTAAACCGTGATACAGCGATTCAACAATTCCGTAACTTCTTCGGAAGCGACGAAGTTTAATAAGTAGTAACCCCCTATCCTTTGGATAGGGGGTTTTTTTATATTAGCTCTACAAAAAAATACTCATCAATTTTAAAGAATAAGCCTGTATTTATTAGAAGCGGAAGATGAATATAGGTGAAGTGGGGTTAAGTAAATTTCCCTCTGGGGTATCTTACCTGAAGAATACATTTCAATATAATAGCTCTGTCTTATAAGTTTCAAATAATAAGCAGTATTTTTTCCGTTTTCAAGGAGATTCTACCTTTATAGGAGGGTCAGAAGTATGAAAAACGGCTCTGTTCAAAAAATTTCTTTCTTTTTAGTTATATTTAGCTTGGTGTTTATAAGTGCCTTTCTCCTTTTAGGCAATGCAAAAGCTACGGTCTTGTTGGAAATGGTGGAAGATCCAAAAGGAGGTAGTGGAGTAGATGCTTCTTCTAAATCTGAAAATAAGGAACTCGACTTGACAGTTTTATACACGAACGATACTCACGCTCACCTAAAAGATATTCCACGAAGGTTTACAGCAATCAATAAAATAAGGAATGTAAAAGAAAATGTCCTTTTACTCGATGCGGGAGATGTTTTTACAGGCTCTCTTTACTTTAAGCAATATCTTGGTCAAGCAGATATACAGTTTATGAATAAAATCGGATATGATGCAATGGTACTCGGTAATCATGAATTTGATAAGTCATCGGTCATACTAAGGGACTTTATAAAAGCTGCAGAATTTCCTATTGTTGGTGCTAATATTGATTTTTCTAAAGATGAAGAATTAAAAGATCTGTCTCGAATAGAAATCGATACAACAGGCTGGAAGGGTACTATCCATCCTTCAGTAGTCAAGAAAATCAAAGGGCAGAGAGTGGGGATTATTGGTCTTACGACGCAGAGGACGACCCTTTTATCAAATCCTAATAAGGATATCGTGTTTGAAGATGCTTTCAAGAAAGCGAAAGAAACAATTAACGCACTTGAAGCTAAGGGAGTTAATAAAATCATTGTCCTTTCACATCTTGGTTACAGCAACGATAAAAAGTTAGCTAATACAGTTGACGGAATAGATGTTATTGTTGGTAGTCATTCACATCATAAACTGAAAGAACCTGACGTCATTAATCAAAAAAAGAAACCGACCCTAATAGTACAAGCGGGTAGGTATGGGAGATTTCTTGGCCAGTTGGATGTTACGTTTGATGATAAGGGGAAATTGACAATGTGGAACGGAAAACTCCTTGATATAACGGATAAAAATGAAAAGGGAGAATTTATTTATAAAGAAGATAAGTGGGCCAAGTATTTTCTTGAAGAGCTTAGCGTGCCAATCAAGGAAATAAAAAAGAAAAAAAGGGTTCATGAAAAATAAGGTATTAGATAATGTGGGATTGTTTATTACTCTCTATATAAGTAAGTCAAAAAAGGAAGGAGTTATTTCTTCCTTTTTAATTAATTTTCTGAAGTAAATTAATTATAGATAGAAATATCTTCCCATTTTTTCTTTTTTCTTATAAAATGAATGAATAGTCATTCATTAAGGAGGAGTTCTCACAGTGAGTAGAATATCATATATCGATAATATAAAAGAGTGGAGCAATGGATTTTCTTTTAAGCATGAGATTAAAGTCCGTTTTTCAGAAACTGACATGTTCGGACACCTCAATAATACGGTTCCATTCACTTACTTTGAAGAGGCACGGATCGAGTATTTCAATAGTATGGGTTTCATGGTGGACTGGTCTTCGGCAGAAAGTGATGAAATTCCGGTTGTTGCCGATTTACAATGTGATTATATTCAGCAGGTGTTTTTTAACGAACAACTGACGATCCATGTGAAAGCGGCCCACGTGGGCAACTCATCGGTGGACATTCATTATATGGGAACGAAAGAGGATGGGACGATTTGCCTCACTGGCAGGGGAACGGTCGTCCAAGTATCGAAAACGACCGGGAAGCCGGTGCCACTGGCTGAAGAAATGAAAAAGTGGATGTCAAAAACAAGTGTCAAACAACTTTAAAAGTAAAATTTCAATTAGACAAGTAAATGAGTCACTCCCTTGCCCTAGCCGACATACTATATCTTGACTAAATAGACACCCACTCCGGGTTTTATGCTGGTGAAGGCAAGGAGGGTAACATTACTTGAAGGAGAACGAATTCACTCATAAGCCACTACTCACCAAAAGAGAAAAAGAAGTATTTGAGTTACTAGTACAAGACAAAACAACAAAAGATATCGCAGGTGAATTGTTTATTAGCGAAAAAACAGTTCGAAACCACATTTCGAATGCGATGCAGAAGCTTGGAGTCAAAGGACGTTCACAGGCAGTTATAGAGCTCCTTCGTATGGGAGAACTTAAGCTATAATGTGTTGCTTTATTAATACGTAAGCCTTATATATCTTTACTCTCCCGTTCATTTGCAGCATATAAGGAAGGGTGAAACATTTCCATGTTTCCACTTCTTTGGATGCTGCTTATTTTTTATGAGAAGGTTTTCCAGGGCTCGTAAAACTTCTGTCTTGAAATTTATTTCACTTTCTCCCAAAATGGTAGTATGATAAGTTTCATGAAGTAAGCGAGAAGCTTAGGTATAGGTTTTCTTCATAGAGAATATCATCATGAAATGAAAGAAAAATGAGGCGAGATTTTTGAAACAACCAATTGGAATTATTGATTCGGGTGTCGGTGGTTTGACTGTGGCTAAAGAAGTCATGCGCCAGTTACCGAATGAAAATATAATATACTTAGGCGATACGGCCAGATGCCCGTATGGACCAAGGTCAAAAAAGGATGTCAAAAACTTCACATGGCAGATGACCCGGTTCCTGATGAAACAGGATATCAAAATGCTAATTATAGCCTGTAATACAGCAACTGCAGCAGTGCTGGATGAAATCAGGGCGATTCTTCCGATTCCTGTACTCGGTGTCATCCTTCCAGGGGCAAGGGCAGCTTTAAAGGTTTCTAATTCCCTACATATTGGCGTGATTGGTACAGAGGGAACGGTGAAGAGCAAAGCCTATGACGATGCACTCGTTTCCATAAACTCGGGTGTGGAAGTGGATAGTTTAGCCTGTCCGAAATTTGTCCCAATTGTGGAAAGCGGAGAGTTTCAGGGGGAAATCGTCGACAGGGTCGTGGCGCAAACGTTGAAGCCGTTAAAGAAAATCAACATTGATACGCTCATTCTCGGTTGTACCCACTATCCTCACTTAGGACCCGTGATTTCGAAGTTCATGGGGGATAAGGTACAAGTCATTTCCTCTGGGGAAGAGACGGCCCGTGAAGCGAGTGTCATTTTAGATTACTACCGACTAAGCAATAGAAGCAAAAGGGTTCCTGTACACCGTTTCTATACAACGGGTTCCAAAGATATATTTGGTGCAATCGCATCGAGTTGGCTCGGCATAGAAATTGATACGATAGAGACCATCAAGATCGACCATCTATAAGACTTCCCTATGGAGGTCTTTTTGGTTTGGTTGAATGGGCGGGTGGCAGTAGTTGCCTAAAGAGAAAGGAAAATAATTGGTCTATTTTTGCCTTGGGCTCGTATAAATAGGAGTACAAACTGTCCTAGGAGTGATTTTATGTCCAATAAATCAAAAGTAACAGCAGCAGTGACAATCCTGGCTTCTTCTCTTTTTCTTTCTGGCTGTGGCTTGTTCGGAGCGGGCGAGAAAACGGAAATCGATCCCCCTAAGGATGTTTCTTTAGTGGAGGATGAATCTTCATTGGAAGAGCCGAAAGGGGAGCAACAGCCTGTAGATGAAGGAGAAGAGGCGTCAACTGAAAGTACAGTTAAGACCGAGCTTTATTTAATTGATAAAAGTGGATATGTAGTTCCGCAAACAATGGAGCTTCCTAAATCCGAAGCGGTCGCAAAACAGGCATTGGACTATTTAGTGAATAATGGACCTGTCACAGATAAGCTGCCAAATGGGTTCCGCGCAGTGATTCCGGCAGATACGTCGATAAGTGTAAACATAAAGGAAGGTGTGGCTGTTGCCGATTTTTCACCAGAGTTTAAAAACTATCAAAAGGAGGATGAACTCAAGATCCTGCAAGCCATCACCTGGACTCTGACCCAATTTGATTCGGTCGATAAAATCCAATTGAGGATCAATGGGGAAGATATATCGGAAATGCCGGTAAATGGTACGCCAATCGATGATAATATCTCCCGTGCTTCAGGAATCAATGTCGATGCAAGTGATGTGGTCGATATCTCTAACTCGAAAGCTGTGACGGTCTATTACATCGGTGGGGACGAGGAGTATTCTTATTATGTACCAGTGACACGCAGGGTCAGTGAAACGGAGTCGGATAACGTGACAGCGGCCATTCAGGAATTAACGAAGGGGCCGGCAGGTTCTAACTTGCAAACAAGCTTCATGAGTGACGTAGCGTTGCTTGATCAGCCTAAGGTAGCGGATGGTAAGGTCGTCCTGAACTTCAATGAAAATATACTTGGAAGCTTCAAGGAGAAAAAGGTTTCCCAGGATGTACTTGATGCCCTGGTTTTATCACTAACGGAGCAAAAAGGAATTGAAAGCGTGGAAGTTCATGTTAAGGGGAGTGCAGACCTTCTAAATGAAGAAGGTAAGCCATTATCGGAACCAGTAATCCGTCCTGAAAAGGTGAACACAGGTAGTTTTTAAAGAAACGAGTTGATACCTATAAAAAATGGAGGCAGGCTTTCAGCTGCCTCTTATTCTATTTTTCAAAATAGAGAGGATTTATTTCTAAAAAGCAACCTCATAAGTTTCCGGATTATTGAAGAAGCTGAATTTGTGATAAAATTAACTTATCAAATAAAGTTCGATCTTCCTTGTGGTCATCAAGCTGTCCCGACAGGAAGCGGAGAACGAAGTGAACTACGAGTGAGGAACATACTTAATATTTACATAAGACAAGCACCCAATTTACTTGTTCGAACGATGAATAAGTCCATATCGTATTCGGAAGTCAAAGGGGCAAGAGGGAACTCAGTGAAGATAAACGAAAAGGATGAGATGAATTGATGAAAACAGTGATTATTGCGACGAAGAATAAAGGAAAGGCCAACGAATTCAAGAACATGTTTGCGGCAAAAGGTTATGAAGTCAAGACTCTCCTCGACCTGCCGGATGCACCGGATGTCGAGGAAACTGGAACGACGTTCGAAGAGAATGCAATTCTTAAAGCGGAAGCGATTGCCCATAAGGTAGGCCACTTTGTCCTCGCAGACGACTCGGGGCTGATCGTAGATGCGTTAGACGGCCGACCTGGCGTATATTCTGCCCGTTATGCCGGTGAAGATAAGGTTGATGAAGCGAACACGGAAAAAGTATTGAGGGAACTAGAGGGTGTACCAGAGGAGGAAAGAACGGCTAGGTTCTATTGCGCATTGGCATTGGCCTCTCCCAATCAAGAAACGATAACGGTTTCAGGTACGATGGAAGGTTTCATTACGAAGCAACCGATAGGAACCAATGGATTTGGCTATGACCCAATCTTTTTTGTGAAAGAACAGGGCAAAACAAATGCTGAATTGACAAAAGAAGAAAAAAATAATATCAGTCACCGTGCAAACGCATTGAAAGCGTTGGATGAGAAATTGGAAGAATTCCTTAAACGGGAAGAAGGAATGTGATCATGAAGGTCCTGATAATGAGTGATAGCCACGGGCTTACTCATGAAATAAGCATGATCACCGCTCGTCATAAACAAGAAGTCACAGCGATGATACATTGTGGAGATTCGGAACTTGAAAGCAAGGATCCACTTTTGAGAGGGTATTTAGCGGTACGTGGGAACTGTGACCATGATCATGCCTTTCCTAACGATCTCATTCAAGACATTGCTGGCAAACGCTTCTTCATTACCCATGGACATCTGTATAATATTAAGATGACACTTATGAACTTATCATATAAAAGTGAAGAATCCGGTGCTGATATCGTTTGTTTTGGGCATTCTCACGCAGCGGGATCTGAACGTATCGATGGAAGGTTATTCATCAATCCTGGCAGTATTCGCCAGCCTCGGGGGCGAAAAGAAAAAACGTATGTAATTTTGTCTATTGAAGAAAACGTACTTGAAATCACGTATTACGATCTTGAAGGAAACACGGTCGAGGAACTAAATAAAGCTTATAAAACCAACTGACTTAAGGTATAATGAACAGGAAGCATTCTGTGCTTCCTGTCTGCAAAAAAAATTATTAAAACCATTGACTTTCTTTTAATATGCTAATATAATAAGAATTGTCCTAAGGGATCTTAAGTAAGGTTAATACATAAGTGTTACCGCAACTTATATCATAAAATGTCTCAGTAGCTCAGCTGGATAGAGCAACGCCCTTCTAAGGCGTCGGTCGGGAGTTCGAATCTCTCCTGGGACACTACCAAACAGTCAAATCCTTTTAGGGTTTGGCTGTTTTTTTATTGAATATAAATCTTCTGGTGAAAATAAAAAATGTTGACTTTCTTATTATATTTCACTATAATAAGAGTTGTCTTAAATGACCAAGAATTTTCATACATAGTGTTACACAATGTCTCAGTAGCTCAGCTGGATAGAGCAACGCCCTTCTAAGGCGTCGGTCGGGAGTTCGAATCTCTCCTGGGACACTATCAAAAACAGCCAAGGCCTTTTGAAGGGTTTGGCTGTTTTTTCGTTATATAAAGGATTGTCATGGCATTTTATAATGATATGTTTGTTTCCCCTATCATTATTCCCATAGGATTCAAGAGGGGAACAATTCACTAGAGGATATGGATGAAGAATACTGTTGATCATGGAGACAATGATTTGAGGCCATAGATCTATTGCCTTTTAGTTTCTTTTCTAACTTGTTTATATTTCTATTTTTAGAGAAGGTGGATTCTCTTTTATGTCGAACTGTATAAGAATAAGGGAGATGTTTAGATGAATAAAGATAGCTTATTTAAATTCATTCAAACTTCCACGCGGGGGAATTTCTTTTCAGTAGAGATAGCCCAAGATGGAACCAAAGTAGTTCAAATGGCCAAGGAGTTAGAACAAGAAGGCAGAATCAAACTAAGAGAGTGTAAGTCGCAAAATCAAGGCGTTTACCTTGAAGGCATCCTTAAATTCATTCCTAGTTAATACCATCGGTTCAGTTAGGAAGAGGAAAAAAGCATCCAACGAGTTGGATGCTTTTTTCTGTGTCTGATTCATTCAATTCTTATTTAACGTTTCGCGGTTTTTATTGATGATTTCACGGTTTTTGATTATGGCGGTATTTATTTCTTCAAGCGGTGTTCGGATGACATCTTGTTCATTTCCAAATGGTGTGAGATTAGATTGATCTTTCAATAATATATCAATGGTATCGCGTAACTGAAGCATTGATATATTGAATTTTTCCGAAACGCCTTGTAGGGCTTTATGTATTTCAGGGTTCTGGATAGAAGAAACAACCTTTCCGGAATCAGAGTTCAATAATATATCCTCCTCTAAAGCTTGATGTGAATATACATAGCTTATTATTGAGATATGGTAATTATACATGGAAGACATGTTTTTTTCATGGGGAATTAAACTCAATTTGGATTTCACGCAGAATAAAATATTATAGGAGGATATTATTAGACCAGCTGCTAATTTCATCAAGAGGGTGTGAAAGGGATGAGATCCTCTCTTGAGTGAGTAACGGGCAGGCGTCGGTTATATAGATCTGATTTCTATAATGGTAAATAAAGTAAATTAAAAGTATAATGAAAAAGTGAGTTTGAGTTTTGATGAAGGAGGCGTAGCGATGGAAAAGGATGAAAGCTATTTGAAAGCAAAAAAAAGGGTGGAGAAATTAAAGGGTTTTTATATCCATTTAATCGTTTACATCTTGGTGAATCTTTTGCTTATAATGATAAACTTATTGACCGATGCTAGTTATTTGTGGTTTCTCTATCCCCTTGGCGGCTGGGGAATCGGAATTCTTATACATGGTATAACAACATTTGCGAGCGGGAACTTCGGGTCGCAATGGGAAGAAAGAAAAATTAAAGAATATATGAAAAAAGATAATAAGGACCTTTAATAAATACTTGTAACTAAGGAGGCTATATTGGCTTCTTTATTTAATTTGGCTCGATAATGATGGTTGAAACTTTGACTTTATCAAGATTTTGGACCATTTGTCTTTTGAATATAGTAAAATGGAGGCTAAGAGCTTAATAAATAATCATTTTATAGGAGTTGCTCATGAAACAGTTTGGTTGGTTTGTAACGGGAATCGGGGTTTTGATCGCATTGTTTGCCCTTCTTTATCCCTTGAATGTTATCAGTAAAACAGTTTGCATATATTTACTGCTCGGAGGATCGGGTCTTATGTTCGTTGGATCTATGTTTAGGGCCTTTTCCCTTCTTAAGAGAAGCGAATAATGACCGGTTGGGTTGATATAGTGGGGTGACTCTATGTACAATTGGGGAGTCTCCTAAATATCAGCCTTTTTTTTAGGGGAGATTTTTAAAAAAATAAGGTGATGAAAAATGGACAAGAACCAATTGAAATATGCACAGCAGCATTTGGCCAATGAACGAACTTTTTTGGCGTGGATCCGAACTGTGATTGCAATTGTGGGGGTGGGTTTTCTAACAACAAGTTTGCATTTTACGATAGGTGTGTACCGAGATGCCCGAATCGATTTGATCAGTATCGTGCTTGGGATGTTCACCTGCTTTTTAGGTCTAGTGATCACCATATTGGCAACGGTTAGTTATCTTCAGAAGAAGAAGCAAATTAATGAGGAGACCTTCAAGCCTTCCTCGGCCCAAGTCATTCTCATTGCGGTCTTTATGCTCATCTTACTATTGATGGTCATTTTATATTTTCTTTTTATCAAACTATAACCATTTGTCCCTATTTGTTAGGGCTTTTTTTTATGGGGTGTTGCGGGTTATTATCTTTACGAAAACTTTTTTCTGTTTACAATCCTCTAGTATAGGTTAGAAGTAAGGGGAGGGATCACTCAGATTTATAAAGTCTATGCGAATTCCAATTATTTGTTTAATAACCAGATTGTGATATATGATAGGAAATATAAAAGGAGGTCATCAAGATGGTAGATATCCAAAAAGGTGAAGGGTCATTTTTTGTCAAGGACTCTGGTGAAAAGCTGGCTGAAATTACGTTCTTTAAATCAGGTGATCACGAAATCACGGTGGATCATACGGTTGTATCCGACAAACTACGCGGACAGAAGGTTGGGAATGCGCTTGTTGAAAAAGTGATTGAACTAGCGCGTAATGAAAATCTTAAAATCGTTCCGGAATGTACATTCGTTCAAAAGCAATTTGGAAAAAATGCAGCATATGAAGATGTATTGGCTAAGTAACGATATAGGGCTGGATACTAGGAAAAGGAATGGATAACCATTCCGATCCTATGTATTCAGCCTTTTCCCTTTGTTTTTTATAAAGTGTCTGGGGGAGGGTGCTAAGGGGACACCGCTTCTTGTAATTACCAATAAAATGCAGAAATAGCCTTTCAAAATAAACATTGGTTGCAGGCAGATTGGATGTTGGGTAAGAATATGGAATGCATTATGCTTTAGTTTGTATCTTTTTTCATTATTTTCAAACTAAAAAAATATTTTTTTAAAATGTGAAAATAGGATAATGGTAGGGATGAAAGCGTATACAACAAAACTTATAATTTAGAATTATCTAAAAATTCATTAAATGCCTGTTGACTACACTCCAAAATGCGAGTAAGATAATCTCAAATACAAGACATCAAACATTAGCGTTTCAAAAAATATGAATAATGAGAAAACATTGAAAAGGATAAGTAGTCTTTTTTCAAGACATTCACAGAGAGCCGGGTTGCTGAGAACCGGTATTGTCCCAAAAGATGAACTCACCTTGGAGTTTCAGCTTGAACGTTATACTAGTAGGGCTGAACGGGTGCGTACCAGTACCCGTTACCAAAACAGAGAATAGTTGTATACTATTCAAAGTGCGCATGGAAGTTCATGCGAAAAAGGGTGGTACCGTGGAGCGGCTGATTAAGTCTTTTCACCCCTTTAACTTGCTAAGTGCAAGTACATTTGGGGTGAAAAGGCTTTTTTGTATGCCTAAAAATCCGAATATTATGAATTTAATCAAGTGAGAAAGCGGAGGAGGTCTTTACGAATGACACAAAAAGCAGTAGTGGCTGATCGAAAAAGTGGAAAGACACATTATAGTGGTGCCGAATTTTTGATGGAAGCATTGAAAAAGGAAAATGTTGAAGTCATCTTTGGGTACCCTGGTGGTTCTGTATTGCCGATATATGACAAGCTTTATAGTTCAAAGCTTTTTCATATATTGACACGACATGAGCAGGGTGCAATCCACGCAGCAGAAGGGTACGCCAGGATTACTGGCAAACCGGGAGTGGTCATTGTCACGTCCGGTCCTGGAGCAACGAACATTGTAACCGGCCTAGCGGACGCAATGATTGATTCTCTTCCACTTGTTGTTATTTCGGGTCAGGTAGCTACTAGCGTAATTGGTTCGGATGCCTTTCAGGAGGCAGATGTACTCGGGATTACAACCCCAATTACAAAACATAACTATCAAGTGAGAAAGCCGGAAGACCTCCCACGTATCATCAAAGAAGCATTTTATATCGCTTCAAGCGGACGACCGGGACCTGTTTTAATAGATATTCCTAAAGACATGGCAATCTTGGAAGGGGTAGCGACGGAAGAGGATCCAGTGATGGACCTGCCAGGCTATCAGCCAACGACAAAGCCGAATTACTTGCAAATAAGAAAGCTTGTTGAAGCGGTAAGTGGTGCGAAAAGGCCCGTCATCCTTGCTGGAGCAGGTGTCCTTCATGCAAAGGCATCTCATCTCTTGAAGGAATATGCCGAACAACAAGGCATACCAGTAGTTCACACCCTCCTTGGCCTTGGTGGTTTCCCAGCCGAGCATCCGCAATTTATTGGAATGGGTGGCATGCATGGTAGTTTTGCGGCAAACATGGCGTTATCGAAATGTGATCTGTTGATTAATGTGGGGGCAAGGTTCGATGATCGCTTGACCGGAAACTTAGCCAAATTTGCACAATATGCAACTGTTGCCCATATCGATATTGATCCAGCGGAAATCGGAAAGAATGTACCAACCAAGATTCCTGTAGTCGGCAGCGCAAAAGAAGCTTTAACGGAGTTGATTGCCCAAAGTGGTAAAAAGCCTGACATTACGGAATGGACTGAACAGTTGAATGAGTGGAATGCAGAATTCCCATTACGTTATACCCAAGAAGAAGGGGTGCTGAAACCTCAACGTGTCATTCAAATGCTCCATGAAAAAACGAAGGGGGAAGCCATTGTCACGACGGATGTTGGTCAGCATCAAATGTGGGCGGCCCAGTACTATCCATTTAACAAGCCTAATTTATGGGTCACATCCGGTGGCCTGGGTACGATGGGCTTTGGCTTACCGTCCGCACTTGGAGCACAAATGGCCAATCCAAAAGCGACAGTTCTTTCGATATCTGGCGATGGTGGTTTTCAGATGTGCCTTCAAGAACTTTCGGTCATTGCGGAAATGAATCTGCCGATTAAGATCATCATCATTAATAACGGTGCGCTTGGAATGGTAAGGCAATGGCAGGAACTCTTCCATGACAATCGCTTTTCACACAGTGTTTTCCAGTCTCAACCCAATTTCGTTAAATTGGCTGAAGCATATGGAATTCCAGGGTTTAAAGCGACTACCGAGGAAGAAGCCAATGCATGCCTCGATGAAGCATTCACGATAGATGGACCGGTTTTGATCGATTTCCGTGTCAAACAAATGGAAAATGTCTTTCCGATGGTAGCATCAGGAAAAGGGCTGGATGAAATGGAAGGAGTTTAAGCAATGAGGGGAATTCTTAGCCTTACCGTGAACAATAGACCAGGCGTCCTTAACCGGATCACGAACCTGTTCACGAAAAGGAATTATAACATTGAAAGCATGACAGTCGGGCAATCCGAGCAGGAGGGCATTTCAAGGATGACCTTCGTGGTCGATGTTGATGACGAAACGGTCATTGAGCAAATCACAAAGCAATTAAATAAGCAGATAGAAGTGCTTAAAGTGATTGATATCACGAATCAATCGATTGTAGCCAGGGAACTGGCGCTCATCAAGATATTGGTGACAAGCCAGACCCGACCTGAAATCTATTCGGTAATTGAGCCTTTCCGGGCCTCTGTTATAGATGTAAGTAAAGATAGCCTGACGGTTCAAATCACTGGGGAATCAGACAAAATCGAAGCCTTCATTGAACTGATCAAACCGTATGGCATCAAAGAGTTGGCAAGAACCGGGACGGCGGCCTTCCCTCGCGGAATGCAGTTGTCACATGCAAAAAGCGCAACAATCGTATAAAAACAACCAAAAAAAACTATGGATATGAAAAGGGAGATGTATTAATAATGGCAAAAGTATATTATAACGCAGAAGCAAACGAGAATTTTTTCAACAATAAAAAGGTAGCGGTAATCGGATACGGTTCACAAGGACACGCACATGCTCAAAACTTACGTGATAGCGGTGTGGATGTAATCATCGGAATCAGAAAAGGTAAATCATTCGATAAAGCTGTAGAAGATGGATTCAATGTATATACAGTTAAAGAAGCGGCAGAACAAGCAGATGTAATCATGAACCTTTTACCAGATGAAACGCAACCAAAAGTATACCAAGAAGAAATCAAACCTGTGTTGCATGCAGGTCAAGCATTAATGTTCGCACACGGATTCAACGTTCACTTTAACCAAATTGTCCCACCAGCCGACGTGGATGTATTATTAGTGGCTCCAAAAGGTCCAGGACATCTTGTTCGCCGTACATATGAACAAGGTGCAGGGGTACCGGCATTATTCGCAATCTACCAAGATGTGACGGGTGAAGCGAGAGAATTGGCACTTGCTTACGCTAGAGGAATCGGAGCACTAAGAGCGGGTGGATTGGAAACGACATTCCAAGAAGAAACAGAAACAGATCTTTTTGGAGAACAGGCAGTGCTTTGTGGCGGATTGACTTCCCTTGTAAAAGCTGGGTTTGAAACATTGACGGAAGCTGGATACCAACCGGAAGTTGCATACTTCGAGTGTTTACATGAATTGAAATTAATCATCGACCTTATGTATGAAGGCGGTATGGAAAATATGCGTTATTCCATCTCTGATACGGCTCAATGGGGAGATTTCGTTTCAGGACCACGCGTTGTGACAGAGACGACAAAAGAAGCGATGAAAGCCATTTTAAAAGACATCCAAGACGGGGAATTCGCAAAAGGATGGATCCTAGAAAACCAAGCGAATCGTCCAGTCTTCAATGCTATCAATAACCGTGAAAACAAACACCAAATCGAAGTGGTAGGTCGTGAATTAAGAAAAATGATGCCATTCGTCAAACCTCAACAAACAGAGAAAGAAGTGGTAGCCGTTGCGAAAAATTAATATTTTTGAAACAACACTTCGTGATGGGGAGCAATCGGCCGGTGTGAACTTGAATTTTACCGAAAAGCTGGAAATTGCTTATCAGCTTGAAAGGCTTGGTGTGGATATCATCGAAGCCGGTTTTCCGGCAGCATCCAAAGGGGACTTCAATTCCGTACAGGAAATCGCGCGCAAAATCAGAAACAGCTCTGTTACAGGGCTGGCGCGCGCTGTAAAGGGAGACATTGACGCTGCGTGGGACTCATTGAAAGTCGGAGCAGAACCAAGGTTGCATACATTCATCGCCACGTCTCCGATCCACCGTCAATACAAGTTGAAAATGTCAAAAGAACAAGTGATTGAAAAATCAGTTGCCATGGTCAAGTATGGGGCAGAGCGTTTCCCAATCGTACAATGGTCTGCCGAAGATGCCAGTCGAACTGAACTTGACTATCTGGCTGAAATAGTCGAAGCGGTCATTCAGGCGGGGGCGAAGGTTATCAACATTCCGGATACAGTGGGATATGCCGCCCCGATTGAATACGGAAACATCTTCCGTTACCTACGTGAAAATGTTCCTTCCATCGATAAGGTGAGCCTATCGGCTCACTGCCATGATGATCTTGGAATGGCAACAGCTAACTCATTGGCTGCCATTGAAGGTGGGGCTACCCAAGTCGAGGGAACGATAAATGGAATTGGCGAACGTGCCGGCAATGTGGCCCTTGAAGAAGTGGCGATGGCTCTTTATATCCGAAAAGATTTCTATCAGGCGGAGACGGGTCTTGTCTTGAATGAAATCAAAAGAGCTAGTGATCTGGTTAGTCGTTTAACGGGAATGCAGGTACCTGCAAATAAAGCCATTATCGGGGCCAATGCCTATGCGCATGAATCCGGGATTCACCAAGATGGCATGTTGAAAGAAAAAACGACGTATGAAATTATCTCACCGGATCTGGTCGGTGTGTCTGCCAATTCGCTTGTTCTAGGTAAGCATTCTGGACGGCATGCTTTCAAAGAGAGATTACAAGAATTGAATTTCTCTGTAACGGATGAAGAAATGAATTCTTTATTTGTCCAGTTCAAAGAATTGGCGGATAACAAGAAAACCATGACGGACGAAGATATCGTAGCTCTTGTCCTTGAAGAAAAAGCGACGGATATCAGTTTTTATGACCTGATTTCCTTCCAAATATCTCATGGTACCCATCAAGTTGCCACGGCAACGGTTACGTTGAAAAAAGGCGATAGTGAAGAAATACAGGAAGCGGCAACGGGTGCTGGTAGTGTTGAGGCCCTCTATAACACGCTTGAAAGATGTTTGGGTAGTCAAATCAACCTCCAGGATTACAGAATCCAATCTGTGGGAGCTGGGATGGATGCCTTAGCACAAGTTTTCGTAAAAATCGATTACAACGGTGTGGAAACGAGTGGACGTGGATTGGACCAGGACGTATTGGAAGCCTCGGCAAAAGCTTATTTAAACGCGGTGAACCGTGTAGTCATCATGAAGGAATTAGAAGAAAAAGCAGTCATGCAGTAGGAAGGGGAGATTTCGATGAAAAGGAATATTGCGGTGCTTCAAGGAGATGGCATCGGTAAAGAAGTGACTAGAGGCGCTGTAGAAATTCTTGAAGCCGTTGCTCAACGGTACGGGCATGATTTTGAATTTCAATATGGCGAAATTGGTGGTAGCGCTATCGATAACACGGGATCGCCACTACCGGACGGGACGGTAGAGATTTGCAAGAATAGCGACGCGGTATTATTAGGGGCGGTCGGGGGACCGAAGTGGGACACTCAACCTGCGCACCTAAGGCCAGAGCGTGGTTTATTGAAAATCCGCAAAGACCTGAATCTCTATGCTAACATCCGGCCAATTAGCTATTATTCCAGCTTGTCGGAGTCTTCACCTCTTAAAAAGGAATTCATTGAAGATGTCGATTTCGTTATTGTACGCGAGCTGACAGGCGGCCTTTATTTCGGGAAGCCGAGTGAGCGGGTGGAACGAGAGGGGAAGGATGCGGTCGTCGATACTCTTTTTTATCAGAAAGATGAAATGAAGCGCATCATTGAACTTGCATTTAAATTAGCCTCTGACCGCAAGAAAAAAGTGACATCGGTCGACAAAGCCAATGTCCTGGAATCCAGTCGGATGTGGCGTGAAACGGCTGAAGAAATCGCCAAAGATTATCCAGAAGTGGAACTTGAACACATGCTTGTTGATAATGCTGCGATGCAGCTCATAAAGAATCCGAAACAATTTGACGTTATCGTGACGGAAAATATGTTTGGTGACATTTTAAGCGATGAAGCATCCGTCTTGACTGGTTCACTTGGCATGTTGCCTTCCGCTTCGATCTCTACGGAAGGTCCCAATTTATATGAACCGATCCACGGATCTGCCCCTGATATTGCAGGAAAAAACCTAGCAAATCCTATTGGGACGATTTTATCGGCAGCATCGTTGTTACGCCTATCATTCGGATTGGAAAATGAGGCCGACGCGGTCGAGCAAGCGGTGGAAACGGTACTGAACTATGGATTAAGAACCGGTGATATTGCTAATGGTCAATCATCAATCACGACGACGACAGAAATGATTGCCCAAATAAAAGCAACTCTATTAGACCAGGAAGCCATCTCCAACATCATGGGAGCTTATGCATAACCTTCTTTCACGGCCTAAATCTAGGCCGTGTTTTTTAAAAAATATAAAATTGATCGAGGTGGATATAAGTGGGTAAATCTATAATTGAAAAAATATGGGATCGCCATATTATATATGAAGAGGAAAATAAACCGGATTTATTGTATATAGATCTTCAATATATTCATGAAGTAACATCCCCTCAAGCATTCGAAGGTTTGAGATTGAAAGGGCGTAAAGTAAGAAGGCCCGACCGGACTTTCGCAACAATGGACCATAATGTGCCTACTATAAATCGCCATTTCATTTCGGATGATATTGCAAGAAAACAGTTGGAGGCACTCGATAAAAACTGTAAGGAATTCGGTATCCGTCTTGCTGACCTAGACAGCCCAGAACAAGGAATCGTTCATGTCATCGGTCCGGAATTAGGTCTTACACAACCTGGTATGACGATTGTTTGCGGGGACAGCCATACATCTACGCATGGGGCGTTCGGATCGATTGCTTTCGGGATCGGAACAAGTGAAGTGGAGCATGTTTTGGCCACTCAATCCCTATGGCAGACTAAACCAAAAACGCTCAAGCTTGAGGTTAATGGGAAACTCGGTCATGGAGTCATGGCGAAAGATGTCATTTTATATGTTATATCCAAATTCGGTGTCGACTTTGGGACAGGACATATCATTGAATATTGTGGGGAAGTTTTCGATGCCATGTCAATGGAAGAAAGAATGACCGTATGTAATATGTCAATCGAAGGCGGTGCTCGTGCTGGGCTAGTGGCACCAGATGAAACGACCTTCTCCTATTTGAAAGGTCGTAAATATGTATCAAAAGGTGAAGAGTTTGAGCGTTGCGTTCAGGACTGGAAGGCACTTGTTAGTGACGCAGATGCGGTTTATGACCGGGAAATCGTCCTTGATGGCAGCTTGATTTCGCCAATGGTCAGCTGGGGAACAAATCCGGGCATGGCTAGTGGAGTGGATGAACGGGTACCGACTTTTGCAGAGGATATCACTAATTCGAAGGAACTCGGCCGCGCGCTTGAATATATGGGACTTCAAGAAGGAATGGCGATTACGGATATTCCGGTTCAACATGTATTTATCGGTTCTTGTACCAATTCCAGAATTGAAGATTTACGTCAGGCTGCTGAAATGATTGAAGGCAGGACGGTTCATAAAGGTGTTCGAGCAATGGTGGTACCAGGCTCACAAAGTGTCAAGAAGCAAGCGGAAGATGAAGGATTGGATGAAATTTTTAAATCGTCAGGCTTTGAATGGCGGGAATCAGGTTGTAGCATGTGCTTGAGCATGAACCCGGATGCGGTGCCTCCTGGTGAACACTGTGCCTCCACGAGTAACAGGAATTTCGAGGGACGACAAGGGGCAGGGGCCAGGACCCATTTAGTAAGTCCAGCCATGGCAGCGGCTGCGGCCATATACGGGAAGTTCGTTGATATAAGAAACTTGAAAAAAGCTGAGAGAGTTCAGTAAATACAAATTAATAGGAGGTGCACAATGGAAATGGAACCCATTACTATATATAAAGGAAGAGCGGCGGCACTAAATCGGAAAAATGTGGATACCGATCAAATCATTCCAAAGCAATTTTTAAAACGGATTGAACGAAGCGGCTTTGGCGAATTCCTGTTCTATAACTGGCGCTTTGATGAAGAAGGAAATGAACGCCCTGATTTTGAATTGAATCAGCCTCAAAATCGTGATACCTCGATTTTGATTGCGGGTGAAAACTTTGGCTGTGGATCATCAAGGGAGCATGCACCATGGTCGTTGAAAGATTATGGTTTCGATATTGTCATCGCACCATCTTATGCCGACATATTCAAAAGCAACTGCATGAAGAATGGAATGGTTCCCATCGCATTAAACCATGAGCAAGTCCAGTACCTGATGGAGAGGGCCGCTTCCCCTGATTATGAACTGACTGTCGATTTACCGAATCAAACGGTGAAAGATGGCCAAGGGTTTGAAGCAAGCTTCGAGATTCATCCATATTGGAAGGAAATGCTCGTTAAAGGCTGGGACGAAATATCGATCACCCTTCAATATGATGAGAAAATAGCAGCTTATGAAAAGCAAAAAGATGCAGTTTCTAATGCGTAATGAATTCAAAAAAAGGCTTCCTATCCAATAAAATAGGAAGCTCTTTTTTGTGGAGTTTTAAATTACATATAAGTGGAATGGATACCTTGGAAGGTGACTGTTTTTTGAATTTCATTCTATTACATGCTAAACTATTTTCCAAAAGCGAACGGCGAGGTGAATATTGATGGTTGGGAAACGTGGAAAGAGCACAGAGGATCCGAAGGTCGTCCCATTTCCTAATCTAGGGGAACGGTTAATCATAAAGGGCCTCGACGAGCTTGGAAAAAGGAACTTTAAAGACGCAGCCCGGCTCTTCAGTCAAGCACGGGAATTTGAGCCGGATAATGATGAAGTATGTATGGGCCTTGTCGTTTCCCTGGTTGAGCTCGAGTATTATGAAGAGTCCAAAGAATTGTGCCAAGAGATGCTTAATAAAGGAATCGGTGACTATTTCCAATTGATTAACATCTATTTAATGGTGCTACTCCAATTGAATGAACATCAGGAAATGATTACGACAATTGAACTTTTATTTGATGAAAACCAGATCCCCTTCGACAAAGAGGAGCATTTTGAAAAGATGCTTCACTTCAGCAAGCGGGCCCTTGAAGATAAAAAAGAGGAAACCGAAAGGGAATTACAGCTGCGGGAAGAAGAATTACAGAAGGAAGAGTTATTCGCAGGGAAATCGGATAAAGAAATGCTACTTGTGATTTCTAAACTTACGAATCTTAATATTCGACCTTTTGTCCCCCAAATCGAGCAGTTTCTTCAAGACCGTGATGGACACCCATTTTTTAAAACGATGCTATTAAACATCCTTATAAACCAGGAGTATAATGAAGAAGTAACCGTTTGGAAGTTCACCCAGTCCAAGATTGTCAATCCAAAAGAGCTGGTGACCTTGAAGGAAACAAGCTTCCATAAAACGATCATGAACCTGACAGAAGAGGAAATCAGTCATAAAAATCCGAGTTTATTTGAAATGGTGCACAGCCTAATTGAGCGGCATTCCTTTTTATTGTATCCATTCGAACCAGAATCAGATATGATACCGGCATGGGCGGCTGCCTATCATGCGTTAGCCGAAGAGTACATGACAGGGGAAGATAGGATCCAAGAAATAGCGAATAGTTATTCCGTTGATGGGGAAGCGGTTACGAATATTCTAGCCACTATAAAAGAAATCGAAGAAATTTCTTATCCCATTATTTAACCTATTGCTGTTGTAACGGTTTGAACCTGTGTTATAATGTAGTGGTTGTAATGTATAATCGTCTAATTTTGACGAATTCCCAATTTTTTTTTCTTGGGTATATTTGAAGGATGACTTGTTAACACTTGCAAAGCATATTCATCCAATGCTTATTATTGAAGTATATAGATCTTTTTGGAGGGAAACACATGTCTGTAAAATGGGAAAAACAAGAAGGTAATCAAGGCGTATTAACAATCGAAGTAGAAGCTGTAAAAGTAAACGAAGGTTTAGACGCAGCATTCAAAAAAGTAGTTAAACAAGTAAACGTACCTGGCTTCCGTAAAGGTAAAATGCCACGTCAAATGTTCGAAAAGAAATTCGGCGTAGAATCATTATATCAAGATGCTCTTGATTTCATCCTTCCTGATGCATATGCAAATGCTGTCGAAGAAGCTGGAATTCAGCCTGTAGATCGTCCAGAAATCGACATCGAGAAAATGGAAAAAGGTGAAAACCTAATCTTCACGGCTACTGTAACAGTTAAGCCTGAAGTTAAATTAGGAGATTACAAAGGTGTTGAAGTGGAAAAATTCAATACTGAAGTAACTGACGAAGACGTTGATAACGAATTGAAATCAATGCAAGAACGTCAAGCTGAACTTGTCGTTAAAGAAGAAGGACAAGCTGCAGAAGGCGATACAGTCGTTCTTGATTTTGAAGGATTCGTTGATGGTGAAGCATTCGAAGGCGGAGCTTCAGAAAACCATTCACTAGAAATCGGTTCTAACTCATTCATCCCTGGTTTCGAAGAGCAACTTGTTGGTCTTGAAACAGGCGCTGAAAAAGATATCGAAGTTACATTCCCTGAAGAATACCATGCTGCTGAACTTGCAGGTAAACCAGCTGTATTCAAAGTGAAAATTCACGAAATCAAAACAAAACAACTTCCTGAGTTGGATGATGAATTCGCGAAAGACGTTGACGAAGAAGTTGAAACGTTAGCTGAACTTAAAGAAAAAACAAAACATAAATTAGAGCATGACAAAAAACACGAAGAAGAAAACTTCGTACAAAACACTGTAATCGGTAAAGCTGTTGAAGGTGCAGAAATGGACATTCCTGAAGCTATGATTTCTAACGAAGTAGACCGCATGATGAATGAGTTCTCTCAACGCATTCAATCTCAAGGCCTAAACTTAGAACTTTACTACCAATTCTCAGGTCAAGACGAAGAAGCATTAAAAGCACAAATGAAAGAAGAAGCTGAAGGACAAGTTCGTACAAGCTTGACTCTTGAAGCTATCGCTGAAGCTGAAAAAATTGAAGCAACTGATGAAGACGTTGAAGCTGAACTTGCAGAAATGGCTACAATGTACAACATGGAAGTTGAAGCAATCAAACAAGCTCTTGGAAACTTAGAAAGCATCAAAGGCGATCTTAAAATTAAGAAAGCAATTGACTTCTTAGTGGAAAACAGCAAAACTGTTGAAGCAAAATAATTTATTTTAAGTAAGTGTTTACTAATATTTTCTTCAAAGAAACAAGGCGCGAGTAATCGTGCCTTGTTTTATACATATTAAGAATTTGTTGGTAATTTTAACTATCGGATAGTTTCTGATTGATTTTTTTTTCATTTCAGTGTAGATTAATTCTAATGCTGCATATACATATTTATACAGAAAAACCTTATTTTAAAAACCGAAAAGTTTGGACATACTGGTAAATGGAAACATACATATGAAATGAAAATTTGTACTTATTGGACAACTTGTGGGTGAGCGTTTTTGTTACAAAATTTCCAAGAACGTGATAGAATGCAAAACATACTAGGAATTTTGGAACGCTAAAGTATTTGTGTGTCTTTCCTATAGCGGATTTGACACCTTTACATCACTAGAGTTGGAAGAGTATTTAAAGGGGTGAACGTTCATGTTTAAATTTAATGATGAAAAAGGACAATTAAAATGTTCTTTTTGCGGAAAAACTCAAGAACAGGTCCGCAAACTGGTAGCTGGTCCAGGTGTATATATTTGTGACGAGTGTATCGAACTTTGTACTGAAATCGTTGAAGAAGAGCTAGGTACTGATGAAGAAGTAGAATTTAGAGATGTACCTAAACCTAAGGAAATTCGTGCGATACTAGACGAATACGTAATTGGACAAGAACAGGCTAAAAAGTCTTTGGCCGTCGCTGTTTATAATCATTATAAACGTATCAATTCCAATAGCAAAGTTGATGACGTCGAGTTATCCAAGAGTAATATCGCTCTTATTGGACCGACAGGAAGCGGGAAAACGCTACTTGCCCAAACATTGGCGCGTCTATTGAATGTACCTTTTGCCATTGCTGACGCAACTTCATTAACGGAAGCTGGTTATGTTGGGGAAGATGTAGAGAACATCCTTCTTAAGCTGATTCAAGCGGCTGATTACGATGTGGAAAAAGCGGAAAAAGGCATCATTTATATCGATGAAATCGATAAAGTGGCCCGTAAATCCGAGAACCCATCGATTACACGCGATGTATCCGGTGAAGGTGTACAGCAGGCCTTATTGAAAATTCTTGAAGGTACCGTGGCAAGCGTTCCGCCACAAGGAGGACGTAAACATCCTCATCAAGAATTCATCCAAATCGATACGACTAATATCTTATTCATCTGTGGTGGTGCTTTTGACGGCATTGAACCAATCATCAAACGCCGTTTAGGCCAAAAAGTCATTGGCTTTGGTTCTGATGTTAAAAAAGATGATATCGCAGAAAAAGAATTGCTTTCTAAAGTTCTTCCAGAAGATTTACTGCGTTTCGGTCTAATTCCGGAATTCATCGGTCGTCTTCCTGTCATTGCTACACTAGAGCAATTGGACGAAGCCGCTTTGATTGAAATCCTTACAAAACCGAAAAATGCTCTTGTGAAGCAATATCAAAAATTGCTTGAGCTTGACGACGTGGAATTGGAATTCGAACAGGAAGCACTTAGTGAAATTGCTAAAAAGGCGATTGAACGTAAAACAGGTGCGCGTGGACTCCGTTCCATCATTGAAGGAATTATCCTTGAAGTGATGTTCGATCTTCCATCACGTGATGATGTTGCCAAATGTGTAATTACAGGAAGCACAATCGCGAAAAACGAAACACCAAAGCTTGTCCTGAAAGATGGTACAACCATTCAGGGACAAGGGAAGAAAACATCTGCTTAATCGATTAGTGAAAAAACTGCCAGTTCTTCTGGCAGTTTTTTTATGTTCTTTTTCATTACCTCAGTGCTTCTAAGTTTATATCTCAAAACACCAAAATTTACATCCCATATTTATTGGATTATTTCGCCCTCCCCTAGGAGATACTATCAGAAATGACAAGGCAGTAGCAGGAGGGAAAACGATGAACTGGACAGGAATAGCGTTATTTATTCAGCTGTTTTTTGGTATTGTGATTGGTTTGTATTTTTTGAATTTATTAAAAGGCCAACGGACACAAAAAGTTTCGATTAACCGTGATTCACGAAAGGAAATGGATCAGCTACAAAGGATGAGGTCCATCTCCCTAACAGAGCCATTGTCAGAAAAGGTGAGGCCGATTACATTTAAGGATATCATCGGTCAGGAGGACGGCATCAAATCTCTAAAAGCAGCTTTATGCGGTCCGAATCCTCAGCATGTGATCATTTATGGCCCTCCAGGAGTGGGGAAAACGGCAGCTGCAAGGATCGTTCTAGAAGAAGCCAAGAAAAATGGGAAGTCTCCTTTCAAGAAGTCGGCAGTCTTTATCGAACTGGATGCAACGACTGCTAGATTCGATGAACGGGGAATAGCCGATCCGTTAATAGGTTCAGTGCACGACCCTATATATCAAGGCGCCGGGGCCATGGGCCAGGCGGGTATCCCGCAACCCAAACAAGGGGCTGTCAGTAATGCTCATGGCGGCGTACTGTTTATAGATGAAATTGGGGAACTTCATCCCATTCAAATGAACAAGTTGTTAAAGGTGCTGGAAGACCGGAAAGTGTTTCTCGAAAGTGCTTATTATCAAGAGGAAAATCAAAATATTCCGACCCATATCCATGATATATTTAAAAATGGACTTCCTGCCGACTTTCGCTTGATTGGGGCTACAACAAGAACGCCTAATGAAATTGCCCCAGCCATTCGTTCAAGGTGCATTGAAGTGTTTTTCCGTGAACTGGACCGTGAGGAAATCGTATCCGTTGCCAAAAATGCTTCCGATAAGGTAGGTATCACTATTAGTGAAAAGGGACTTCAGTCGATTTCGGATTACGCCCGAAATGGAAGGGAAGCTGTCAATATGATTCAAACATTGGCCGGTATCTCCATTAATGAAAATCGAAGCTACATCAGGGAAGAAGATATTGATTGGATGGCTCATAGCAGCCAACTTACACAGAGGATGGACCGGAAAATAGAGTCAAGTCCAAAAATAGGACTGGTTAATGGTCTTGCCGTTTATGGTCCTAACAGTGGGGCTTTGTTGGAAATCGAAGTGACTGTGATGGCTGCTAACGATGATAAAGGTTCAATCAATATTACAGGGATAGTCGAAGAAGAAAGCATTGGTGGTGGAAATGGGAAATCCATTCGTCGCAAGAGCATGGCCAAGGGGTCGATTGAAAATGTCATCACGGTCCTGCGTTCAATGGGCGTTCCAGCCGACCAATTCGATATCCATGTTAACTTCCCAGGCGGCAGCCCTGTGGACGGTCCATCAGCGGGTATAGCGATGGCAACGGGCATATACTCGGCCATCTATAAAATGCCTGTGGATCATACGGTAGCGATGACGGGAGAAATTAGTATTCATGGTGGCGTTAAACCAATCGGAGGCGTCATTCCGAAGATAAAGGCCGCAAAACTGGCTGGGGCAAAGACTGTCATTATTCCAGCTGAAAACATGCAACCGCTGCTGCTGGAAATAAAAGATATCGAGATCATTCCTGTTACGAATGTAAAAGAAGTATTGGATAGGGCGCTGAAGAAAGAGATAATATCCGATCAGATATTAGCCTCCTTGGACCCTTCGAAAAAAGAAAGCGTATAACAGGAGAACCCCGGTTTGAAAAAGACCGGGGCGTTTTCTGGCCGAAAAAAATAATCATGAATTCAGGCGTGCTTTTTCCTCGGAAATTGGAGATAATAAAAGCAATTATACCTGTTAAGGTAAACAAATAGACACTTCTATATAAATAGGATAGAATTGTTAAAAGGTTGATAACTTGGGTAATTAGTTTACAACGACGATACTAAATTTGGAGGTGTCAGGAAATGACTGATCAAGAAATCATCGTTCCCCTCCTGCCGCTAAGAGGACTGCTTGTATATCCAACAATGGTACTTCATTTAGATGTGGGCCGAGATAAATCGGTACAAGCCCTTGAGAAAGCAATGGTGGAAGACCATCTTATATTTTTGACGACACAGAAAGATGTGACGTTGGATGAACCTGGTGAAGAAGATTTATTTACCATGGGTACATTAACAAAAGTAAAACAGATGCTGAAACTTCCAAATGGTACCATCCGTGTTTTAGTGGAAGGTTTAAACCGGGCAGAGGTTAGTGAATTTTATGATTATGAGACACACTATGGTGCGAAGGTTAAAATATATGAAGACAGCGATGAAAAAGATGCGGAACATCAAGCGTTAATGCGCACCTTGCTGGATTATTTTGAACAATACATAAAGATGTCCAAAAAAATAACCGGTGAAACGTTCTCTTCCACTTCAGATATTGAAGAACCGGGTAGATTGGCTGATATCATCGCCTCCCATTTGCCTCTTAAGTTGAAAGAGAAGCAAGAAGTGCTTGAGACCATTGATATGAAAGAGCGCTTAAGCCGGGTGATTGAAATCATCAATAACGAAAAGGAAGTCCTTTTCCTGGAGAAAAAGATCGGTCAGCGTGTCAAGCGATCCATGGAACGGACCCAAAAAGAATATTATCTACGTGAACAAATGAAGGCCATCCAGAAGGAACTAGGGGATAAAGAAGGTAAGACAGGAGAAATCGCCGTTCTTACTGAAAAAATAGAAGAAGCCGATATGCCAACGCATATTAAAGAAACGGCTTTAAAAGAACTCGACCGGTATGAAAAAGTACCATCCAGTTCAGCTGAAAGCTCCGTTATCCGCAATTACATCGAATGGTTAATATCGCTTCCATGGTCGAATGCCACGAAAGATGATCTTAATATTCATAAAGCGGAAAAAATCCTAAACCGTGACCATTATGGATTGGAAAAGGTCAAAGAACGGGTGCTTGAATACTTGGCTGTCCAGCAGCTGACGAATTCGTTAAAGGGACCGATTCTTTGTTTGGTAGGTCCTCCAGGCGTCGGAAAAACAAGCTTGGCCAAGTCGATTGCCTCATCATTGAACCGGAAGTTTGTTCGAATTTCCCTAGGTGGCGTGCGTGATGAATCGGAAATCCGGGGACACCGCCGCACATATGTAGGGGCCATGCCAGGTAGAATCATCCAAGGGATGAAAAAGGCCGGCACGATTAATCCGGTATTTTTACTGGATGAAGTGGATAAGATGTCCAATGACTTTAGGGGAGACCCATCGGCCGCGATGTTAGAAGTGCTTGACCCGGAACAAAACCATAACTTCAGTGACCATTATATTGAAGAGACGTATAATCTTTCTAAAGTTATGTTCGTTGCGACAGCCAATAATCTTTCAACAATTCCAGGACCGCTTCGTGATCGTATGGAAATCATTTCGATTGCAGGTTATACTGAAATAGAGAAGCTTCATATCGCCAAGGATCACCTACTGCCTAGACAGTTGGAGAATCATGGTCTATTGAAGACACAACTGCAAATCCGTGAAGAAGCCCTTACTAAGATCATTCGTTATTATACTCGGGAAGCCGGTGTCCGTAGTCTAGAACGGCAGCTTGCCAGTATTTGCAGGAAAACGGCGAAGATCATCGTTTCCGGTGATAAAAAACGAGTCGTGATTTCTGATAAGAATGTCGAGGAGTTTTTAGGGAAAACGATGTTCCATTATGGACAAGCGGAGATAGAAAACCAAATAGGTGTCGCTAATGGATTGGCATACACTTCCGTTGGTGGGGATACGTTACAGATCGAGGTATCTTTATCACCAGGAAAAGGAAAGCTCATTTTGACTGGGAAACTTGGCGACGTCATGAAAGAATCAGCTCAGGCTGCTTTCAGTTATGTACGTTCGAAGACCGAGAAACTCCACATCGATACGAACTTCCATGAAAAGTATGATATCCATATCCATGTTCCAGAAGGAGCCGTTCCTAAGGATGGTCCATCTGCAGGCATCACGATTGCAACAGCGTTAATATCGGCTCTAACTAATAGGCCGATCAGAAAAGAGGTAGGCATGACAGGCGAAATTACATTACGCGGACGGGTTCTCCCAATTGGGGGCCTTAAGGAAAAATCCTTAGCGGCTCATCGGGCAGGACTTACGAAAATCATCATCCCGCAAGATAACGAAAAGGATATTGATGATATCCCGGAAAGTGTCCGTAAAGAATTAATATTTGTTCCAGTTTCACATGTGGATGAAGTCCTAGAACATGCATTGGTAGGTGTGGACGAATGAAAGTAACAAGTTCAGATATTGTCATCAGTGCCGTTAAGCCTGAACAATATCCTAACACCCCCATTCCCGAATTTGCCTTAGCTGGTCGTTCCAATGTCGGGAAATCAAGTTTCATCAATAAATTGATCAATCGAAAAAATTTAGCGCGGACTTCTTCCAAGCCAGGAAAGACGCAAACGCTGAATTTCTATATCATAAATGAAGCCATGCATTTTGTGGATGTACCTGGTTACGGGTATGCAAAGGTTTCTAAAAGCGAACGTGATGCGTGGGGGAGAATGATTGAAACATATTTCACCTCCCGTGAACAGCTTCGTGCAGCGATATTGGTCGTTGATTTACGCCATCCGCCGACTAAAGATGATATAGCCATGTATGAGTTCCTGAAGCATTACGATTTGCCAAGAATCGTGATAGCGACGAAAGCGGACAAAATCCCAAAAGGGAAATGGCAAAAACATCTTAAAATCACACGCCAAACGCTTAATCTGGAAAAAGAAGATGAATTGCTTCTTTTCTCAGGTGAAACCGGAGAAGGTAAAGAACAAGTCTGGGGCGTTTTGAAGAAATACATGTAAGAGCTAGAGGACATTCCCTAAGTGGAATGCCCTTCTCTTCTTAATGAAAAAAGGTCTCCCATCGGGGAGGCCTTTTTCATTTTCTTCGAAGTAAGATATACACACCAATTGCGATTAAAACAAATGGCCAAAATTTTTCTATATTATAGGTTCCTGTTTCCAGTATTCCGAAAGATGAGGTGATTTTGTCATAAAACAAAGTGAGGATCGCTATGAAGAATAAAATCATCCCGTGCATCATGCCTGTATTCGTTTTACGTGTCCTAAGAATAAAACCTAGAGAAATGATTAAAATAAAGATACCAAGGCTATCCGGCCAAATCTCGAGGTTATTGGCGATATGGAAATGGGCGCCGAATCCGAGCAGGATGACACCGGGGAGTATGGATTCATACTCACTCCCACTGTAGGCCTGGATTAAAAAGGCAATACCGACAATACATAATAGTGTAGGCCAGCTAAAGAAACCTGGGAAAATTTCAATTCGTGAATGTTCAAGAAAAAAATAAAGTCCGAAACCGATTAAAATGATTCCGGGAAAAATTCGTTGCTTTTTCATTTTATCCTCCTATCAATTCGATTACTTGAAGTTTATTGGTATTTTTGATATGGTTCTTTTGTACACAATGTCGAAATATGTATTTAATATAAAAATACGGCTTATATATTCACTATATTAGTGGGTGAACAAGCTTTCTTATTATGGTAGCATACGTTCATAAACTGTTCATATATTTTTTTGTTTCAGTTTTTGTACATGGTATAATGAAGGTACATGAAAAATTTTGGGGGTGCAAAAGAAAAGATGCATATTCTAGCGGTTGGTATCAATTACAAAACTGCCCCTGTAGAAATTCGGGAAAAATTGTCGTTTAATGAAGCCGAACTTGCCGAGGCAATGAAAGCTCTTAAAAATAAAAAAAGTATTTTGGAGAATGTCATTATTTCCACATGCAATAGAACGGAAATATATGCGGTAGGTGATCAACTTCATACTAGCCGATACTATATTAAGGAATTCCTTTCTGAGTGGTTTCACATCGATAAAGAGGAGTTTTCTAAATATCTGTTTTTCTATGAAGGGGACGCTGCTGTTGAGCATTTATTTTCAGTTACATGTGGCCTGAACTCCATGATTCTTGGGGAAACGCAGATTTTGGGACAAGTTCGCTCGAGTTATATGTTGGGACAGAAGGAAGATACAATAGGAACGGTTTCTAATCATCTTTTCAAGCAAGCCCTTACACTGGCCAAAAAAGCCCATTCGGAAACGGAAATCAATACGAATGCAGTTTCCGTGAGCTATGCGGCCGTTGAATTGGCGAAGAAAATCTTTGGAAGCTTAAGTGGCAAGAATGTGCTGATTCTCGGAGCAGGTAAAATGGGTGAATTGGCGATTCAAAATCTTCACAGTAATGGTGCGGATAGCATTACTGTCATCAATCGTACTTATCAGAAGGCGGTTGATTTAGCTGAGAGATTTAATGGAGATGCAAAACAGCTTCAGGAACTGCAATGTGCATTGGTGGAAGCGGATATCTTAATCACGTCCACTGGATCGAAAGACCTTCTCGTCACAAAAGAAATGATGACATTTGTGAACAAGCTTCGCAAAGGCCGTCCTATCTTCATGGTGGATATCGCTGTTCCACGTGACTTGGATCCAACGTTGGCTGAACTGGAAAACGTATTCCTATACGACATCGATGACCTTGAAGGAATCGTACAAGCGAATATCGAAGAACGTAAGAAAGCTGCTGAAAAGATTGGCTTAATGATTGAATTCGAGATTGTTGAATTTAATCAGTGGATGAATTTGCTTGGTGTGGTTCCAGTCATTTCGTCCCTACGGGAAAAATCGTTATCGATTCAAAAGGAAACGATGGAGAGCATTGAAAGAAAGCTCCCACACTTGAGTGAACGTGATATAAAAGTATTGAACAAACATACGAAGAGCATCATTAATCAAATGCTGAGGGATCCGATTTTATATGCCAAAGAACTGGCAGAGGAACCAAATGCAAAAGAACAATTGAATAATTTTGTGAAAATCTTTCATTTAGAGGAATTGGTTGAAGAAAAGATGGTAGAGGACAATGAAACTGAAAAGGCACATGCGAAGTCTTCTCTACTAAATCCAGTTCCTGTCCATTAATGAGGTAGATATGGAATTACTAATGACAAGGTTACATGAAGGTACTGTATTGTTATATGCCCTCAGTATGCTTTTATATTTCTTCGATTTTCTAAATAATAACCAGAAGGCTAATAAAATCGCCTTCTGGTTGCTTTCTATTGTTTGGGTACTGCAAACAATTTTTTTATTTCTTTATGTAATGAAAACGGGAAGATTTCCGATCTTGACGATTTTCGAAGGGCTATATTTTTATGCTTGGCTCCTCGTTTCATTATCATTGATCATTAACCGGTTGTTACGGGTCGATTTTATCGTATTCTTTACTAATCTACTTGGGTTTATGGTGATGGCCATCCATACGTTTGCCCCTGTCCAGATAGAATCGGAAGTCCTTGCACAACAGCTGGTTTCTGAGCTTTTATTTATTCATATCACGTTTGCCTTACTATCTTATAGTGCTTTTACTCTTTCATTCGTGTTTTCCTTACTCTACTTGATTCAATATGACTTATTGAAGCGGAAGAAATGGGGTAAGCGGTTGCTTCGACTGGGTGATTTGACGAAGCTTGAAAATCTGTCGTATCTTCTCGCTGTAATCGGCGTTCCGTTATTGGGGGTATCTTTGATACTGGGCATTCAGTGGGCCAATCTTAAATTACCAGGTGTTTCTTGGTTGGATATGAAAATTATCGGTTCGTTTGTTATATTGATAGGATACAGTGTTTATTTATACTTGAAAATCCGAAAACAGGTTTATGGCAGGGCTTTGGCCTTTTTGAATATTGGATTCTTCATGATTGTATTAATTAACTTTTTCCTTTTTGGAAGTCTTTCATCATTCCATGTTTGGAATACATAGGAGGAAACTATGAGAAAAATTATTGTCGGTTCTAGACGTAGTAAACTAGCGATTACCCAAACGAATTGGGTGATTAATCAACTTAAGGAACTTGGCCTTCCCTACGAGTTCGAAGTGAAGGAAATAGTCACGAAAGGTGACCAGATCCTGGATGTGACGCTTTCGAAAGTAGGCGGTAAGGGACTATTTGTTAAAGAAATCGAACAGGCCATGCTGAATAAGGAAATTGATATGGCTGTACATAGCATGAAGGATATGCCAGCGGTGCTTCCAGAAGGATTGACGATTGGCTGCATTCCACCAAGAGAAGATCACCGTGATGCATTGATTTCAAAGAATCATGAAAAGCTTTCTGAATTGAAACCGGGCTCTATTGTCGGAACAAGCAGTTTGCGTCGCAGTGCCCAAATCTTGTCAAGAAGACCGGATCTTGAAATTAAATGGATTCGCGGGAATATTGATACCCGTTTGGATAAACTAAAAAATGAAGAGTATGACGCCATCATTCTAGCTGCTGCAGGTCTTGCTAGAATGGGTTGGAAGAAAGACGTCGTAACGGAATTTTTAGATGAAGACATTTGTTTACCGGCTGTTGGCCAAGGAGCTCTTTCCATTGAGTGCCGTGCAGATGATCATGATTTATTGTCAGAACTCGCTAAATTCACGTGTGAAAATACGAAAAAGACCGTAGAAGCTGAACGTGCCTTTTTAGATAAAATGGAAGGTGGCTGCCAGGTGCCGATTGCAGGATTGGCAGTTGCAAAAGACAATGGAGATGTTTCCTTAACAGCTTTAGTCGCTTCCCCGGATGGTAAAGTGATTTATAAAGAAATGGCTGAGGGCCCAAATCCTGAAGCTGTTGGCCTTGAAGCTGCTAGATTGATTAGTGAATTCGGTGGCAAAGAGTTGATTGATCGTGTAAAAGAGGAGCTTGATCAGTAATGAAGCCGTTTTTGCCTCTTAAAGATTATCAGGTTTTAATCACCAGAGGGAAAGGGCAAGCAGAGGGTTTGCAAACCTTAGTGAAAAAAAATGGGGGAACTCCTCTGATGGTGCCGTTGCTTGAGTTTACCCTTCCAGAACATCTGGAAGAGGTACAAGAACGGTTGAATCGATTGAACAGCTATGACTGGGTCATATTAACGAGCAAGAATGGTGTGGATTTTTTGTTCAGGTTGCTCGGCAAGCAACAACATGTGGTGCTTCCGAAAATAGCCGTCATTGGATCCAAAACGGAAGAGGCTTTGAACGCATATGGATATGAAGCGGATTTTGTTCCATCCGAATATGTTGCAGAGCGTTTTGTTTCGGAGTTTATTACTCACCTCGAACCCGGTGAACGTGTCCTCCTTGCGAAAGGGAACCTCGCAAGGACGGTCATAGCGGAGGCCATTAATGAAACGAGTGCATCGTGTGATGAAATGATTATCTATCACACCATACTTCCACAAGAGAGCGAAAGACAACTGGTCCAATTAATCTTGAACGGAAAAGTGGATATCATCACCTTTACAAGCTCTTCCACGGTGAATCACTTTATACAGATCATTGAACAATATGAATTGAATACATACATAAAAGATCTTGTCATTGCTTGTATCGGACCGATTTGTGCCAGGACGGCATCGAAAAGTGGTTTACACGTTTCTGTATGTCCTGATGTCTATACAACAGAAGCGATGGTTGAGGAAGTAGTACGATATATTGTTAAAAAGAATCCTAAAGGAGGAACCATAAAATGAAAGATATTTTATTCAATCGTCACCGCCGCCTGCGTGCAAGTGCCGGCATGAGGGCTTTGGTCCGTGAAACATACGTACATAAAGAGGATTTAATCTACCCGATTTTCATCATCGACGGTGAGAACATAAAAACGGAAATCGCCTCCATGCCAGGAATTTACCAGCTTTCGATGGATAATCTAGCGGCAGAGATGGATGAGGTCGTGGGTCTTGGCATTAAATCAGTCATTTTATTCGGTGTTCCATTTGAACATGATAAGGATGAACAAGGCACTGGAGCCTTTCATCATAATGGACTTGTCCAACAAGCGACCCGACTCATCAAAAAACAATACCCTGAAGTCATGGTCATTGCCGACACATGCTTATGTGAATACACAAGCCATGGTCACTGTGGAGTAGTTGAGGGAGACAAAATCTTAAATGATGCGTCACTTGACCTTCTTGCCAAAACGGCCATCAGCCAAGCAGAAGCAGGTGCCGATATCATTGCCCCTTCTAATATGATGGATGGATTTGTTGCGGCCATCCGTGCAGGACTAGATGAAGCGGGTTACGAAGATATCCCGATCATGTCTTATGCTGTGAAATATTCGTCCGCTTTTTATGGTCCTTTCCGTGATGCGGCCAATGGGGCTCCTCAGTTCGGCGACCGGAAAACGTACCAAATGGACCCGGCTAACCGTCTAGAAGCTTTCCGTGAAGCAGAATCCGATGTAGAAGAAGGAGCCGACTTCTTAATCGTGAAACCAGCTCTTTCCTACATGGATGTCATCAGGGACATGAAAAATACCTTTACACTTCCGATTGTGGCTTATAACGTAAGTGGGGAGTATTCAATGGTGAAGGCTGCCGCCCAAAACGGCTGGATCGATGAAAAATCAATCGTAATGGAAATGATGACAGGCTTCAAACGAGCAGGCTCTGACTTGATTATTACTTATTTTTCAAAAGATGTAGCCCGTTGGATCGATGAAGATAATAAGTGAGGAAAAAATAATATAGTTTATTAGAGAAAAGGGGACGGATACATGCGTTCATACGAAAACTCAAAAAAGGCGTTTACCGAAGCTAAAGACCTGATGCCAGGGGGCGTAAATAGTCCTGTCCGTGCCTTCAAGTCAGTGGATATGGATCCTATTTTCATGGAACGGGGTAAAGGATCCAAACTCTATGATATTGATGGCAACGAATATATTGACTACGTTCTTTCATGGGGTCCACTTATTCTTGGTCACACGAATGACCGTGTAGTTGAGGCATTGAAAAAGGTAGCAGAATCAGGTACAAGCTTCGGTACTTCTACGCTGATTGAAAATGAACTGGCTAAGCTAGTCATCGAGAGGGTCCCTTCAATCGAAATGATCCGAATGGTTTCTTCAGGAACAGAAGCTACGATGAGTGCATTGAGATTGGCGCGTGGCTATACAGGCCGCGATAAAATCCTGAAATTTGAAGGGTCTTATCATGGACATGGTGATTCCTTGCTGATTAAGGCCGGCTCTGGTGTGGCTACGCTTGGCTTACCTGATAGTCCAGGAGTGCCTGAAGGAATTGCAAAGAATACCATCACGGTACCATATAATGATCTTGCAGCCACTAAATACGCGTTCGAACAGTTTGGTGAAGATATCGCCTGTATAATCGTCGAGCCGGTTGCAGGGAATATGGGAGTCGTACCGCCACAACCTGGTTTCCTTGAAGGACTACGTGACTTGACGACCCAATACGGATCCTTATTGATCTTTGATGAAGTCATGACAGGCTTCCGAGTAGGTTATAACTGTGCTCAAGGTTATTTCGGCGTTGATCCGGACTTGACTTGCCTAGGTAAAGTGATCGGCGGCGGTTTACCTGTCGGGGCTTTCGGCGGCAAACGTAAAATCATGGAGCAAGTAGCCCCAAGCGGTAATATTTATCAAGCAGGTACATTATCTGGTAACCCTCTTGCGATGACAGCAGGACTTGAAACCCTGAGTCAATTGACACCTGAATCGTATGATGAGTTTACCCGTAAAGGCGATATGCTTGAAAAAGGAATCGGGGAAGCGGCGAAACAATATGGCATTCCCTATACATTCAACCGTGCCGGTTCCATGATCGGACTTTTCTTTACAAATGAAGATGTAGTGAACTATGATACAGCCAAAACATCTGATTTAGAGTTTTTTGCATCGTACTACCGGGAAATGGCGAACCAAGGGATTTATCTTCCGCCTTCTCAATACGAAGGCTTATTCCTATCAACGGCTCATAGCGATGAAGACATTGAAAAAACAATCGCAGCAGCTGAAAAAGCTTTCGCTACATTGAAAAAATAATCGTAAGGGTTTCCCCATTCTGGGGAAGCCCTTTTTTATTTGTGATGATTTCCCCCCTCCATTCAACCGTTTGTTCGATTCATTCATCCATTTTTCCCATTGATTAAAGGAATAATCATTTCCCTTTCCTCATAGATTGTTATTGGTATAGGTACTGTTTTTCTGAAGCTGAAAGGAGGAGTTGTCTTGTCGCAAGAAAATGAATCGTATTTGCGATTTTCTTTGGAAGAGTCCGTTTGGTTTCATAAGGGACAGGAAGTGGCTGAGCTCTATTCCATATCCCTCGATCCAAATGTGACGATCCAGGAAAGCGATCAATATGTGTTTATCCGGGGTTCATTAGATTTAAGTGGTGAATACAAAGACTCGCAAAACGGTGATTATGAGGAATTTCCTCAAAGCTTTTTGCCGAAAGCCGTTCAAAAGGTTGAGAGGCATCCAGATGGTCTCAATGAATTCACACACCGATTTCCGGTTGATATAACGATACCGAATAACCGAATCTCCTCATTGGAGGAAATCGATATCACGATTCAGAGTTTTGACTATGCCCTGCCTGAACATAACTGCCTAAAATTACAGGCGGATTTGTTGATAACCGGTATTTACAATGATTCCTATGTGGAAGAGCGCATGGAAGTAGATCAAGAGACCGAGGAGACTGAGTTTCTTGAGGAATCAGATGACGAAAATGAATCATACGTTCCATATGCGGCTGCAGAACCACCCGTCCCTGATTTCCATCATGTCTTCCGCAATGACGAGCAAAGTGATCTATATACGCCATTTTCCGCAGAAGCAAAACGAGTCGCGGAAGCAAAAGAGGATGAAGAAGAGGAACCGGTATACCTAAGCAACCATCAACATAACGCCCCTGTTTTTGAAATTCCTGTATCCCCATTTCCTGAGGAGATGCAGTGGGAAGCCGAGGTCAACAGACAGGATAACGACATAGAGACGCAAGTGAAAAGAAGAGTAATTGAAATTGAGGAAGAGAAAAATGAGACTCCTGTTTCCAAGGAAAAGTGGCCAGCATCGTTTGAGACAGAAAAAGGAGGAAGAATTGAAGAGCAGGTTAAAAGAAGGGTGGATGAGATAGAGGGAGGAAAAGGAGAAAGTATCGAGGAACAGGTCAAAAGGCGAGTGGATGAAATCGAGGCAAAAAAAGATGCAGAGAACAAAGGGAACATCGAGGAACAGGTCAAAAGAAGAGTGGCTGAGATAGAAGATAAAAAAGGAAAACGTATTGAAACCGAAGTGAAAAGAAAAGTCGCTGAAATAGAAGAAGAAAAGGAAGGCTCCGTTTATTTGACCGATGTGGAAAATGTGCCAGTGGTTAAAATTCCGGGTTCGCCTCATCAAGAACAAGATGTCATCGTCAATAGGCAAGATGACAATCTTAGTGATGAGAATGAATCCTCAAGCCTCGAAAAGGATCCGGAATCCCTTTCATCTTTGACCGATCTATTCAAAAGAAGAGAAAAACCAGAAAAACAGGCAAAAGAAATGAAAAATTATAAAGGCAGAAAAAAGCAAAATGCCGAACAAGGTGAAAAAGAAAACCAGGATAATACGGATAAGCAACACACCATCATGGATCTTTTCGGAAGAAAGCAGGAAGAAGAATTGGTCAGGATGAAGGTCTGTATTGTACAGCAGGGGGAAACGATAGATGATCTGGCCCAGCGTTATGGCGTCACGGTACAATCCTTGCTTCTTAGTAATGAACTAGAAGGCAATCAGAGCGTTACCGAAGGGCAAGTCATTTACATTCCAAAGTCCATTGCTTACAAAAACTAATCACAAGCAGAAAGCAGGGCCTTGGCTCTGCTCCTGCTTTATCTTGCATTTCAAATGATTGGCGAGCTTTTTTAAAAAGAAAGTGAGTGAGTCTCGTGAGGGAAAACGAGAATCAACAAAAGAATATTCAGGATAGTGATTCAGCCTATGTCTTAAAAGAATACGCGCTTTATGTACAATATATCGAGGACTTTGGACGAGTGAAAAAAGTGTATAGCGACCGTGGTACCTTTGCCTTGAAATCGATTACGCCCCACAATGGAATGGACTTTATCCGAAATATCCAAACATTGTATCACCGGGGATATAACCGAATTGTGCCTATTTACCAAACGATGGACCAGCGCTATGCTGTGCTTCATAATGGCCGATTATATTACCTGATGCCTTGGTTGAATAATGAAGAAAATGGCGAACGTGATGAGAAACATAAGCAAATGTTCAGAGAACTTGCACGGATGCATACACTGTCTGTGAAAGAAACAGAGGTGGATACAGAGGAGCGGGAAGCTCATTATGAAAGAACGCTGAGTGAGTGGAATACGCAGAAGGACTTTATGGAGGAGTACATTGTCACCTGTGAAAGAAAGTGGTATATGTCTCCATTTGAGATGTCGGTCTGCACCTTTTTTACGGATATCACCCAGGCATTGAACTACTCTATCAAAAAGTTTGAAACATGGTTCGAAAAGACAAAGGAAAGTGAAAAAGTAAGGACCGTCCTCACCCACGGAAAGGTTTCATTGAAGCACTTTGTATATGATGAACGAGGATATGGTTACTTTATCAATTTCGAGAATTCGAATACGGCCCCTCCCCATTTTGACTTACTACCTTTTCTCGTCAAAACGGCGAGGACCTATCCAGTCCAATGTGATGATTGCGTCGATTGGCTTTATAATTATCTTCGTTTCTTTCCTTTGAAAGAAGAGGAAATGCTGCTGATGCAAAGTTATTTGGCTTTCCCGGGATCAGCACTGGATGTGGTGAAGAACTATTCCGAGGGTAAAGGTCTAAGGACGGAACTGGATAATGTCACGAAGTTGCAACGACAATTCTGGCTTTTGAAGAATGTGGAATATATGGTGATGAAGGTCGAGGAAGTCGAAAAACAGAAAAAAGCGGCTGCCGAGGCGGCCAAAGAGGAACAATCGCCCCCAAGCTAAATATACATGAATGGATGAATATCCAATCATGTATATTTTTTTGTTGTAGGGGAATAATTATATCCATTCTAAATATAAAGACATGGCTAAGAAAATAAAGGCGACCAACAGGAGCATATCGAAGAAAGTTGGAAATATTAATGTACGTATTCCTTGAAAAACAATAAAGGGGACAATGAATTGCTGACAAACACCGCGGAACTTTTTCATCCAAGGTGGCAACGTATAAGGTGAGTATTTTCGTCTCAAGATTGCACCTTCCTTTGTAGGACTTCTTTTATTGTATGGGAGGGCTGCGAAACATGTGAGAAATGCGGAACATCATGAAACGTTGATGGTATAATAGGAAGATCGTTCTGTTCTTGTGAGCCTCCCTTAGTGAATAGGGCTATACTTACGAAAGTAAACGAAAAGATGATTGACTCGACCCCCCTTTTTTTTGTACTATATACTATATGCAATTAATGATTTTACATATGAATATAAATGAATGTAAAGACCGGAAATAGTAAGATGAAATGCCCTTTTCAGAGAGGAAACCATTGGTGCGAGGTTTCTAAGCAGGCAGCATCAGAAGTCGTCCGCGAGCAGTCTTCGTGAATAGTTAGTAGCGAAGGCCGGTGAAGAGCCGTTATCCGATTTGAGAGCCGAGAAAAGATTTCTTTCTTTTTCGGAAAAAAGGTGGCACCGCGAACAACTTCCTTCGTCCTTTTATGATGATGGAAGTTTTTTTTATGCCCAAAAGGAGGAAAACAACATGGAAGAAAACCAAATTTCGATGCCAACAAAATATGATCCGCAAACGATAGAGAAAGGCCGTTATAAATGGTGGCTTGATGGGAAGTACTTTGAAACAACAGGTGATGATAAAAAAGAACCGTATACAATCGTCATCCCTCCACCAAACGTAACAGGTAAGCTACATCTTGGTCATGCTTGGGATACAACACTACAAGATATCTTGACACGTATGAAGCGTATGCAAGGATATGACGTGCTATGGCTTCCTGGTATGGACCATGCCGGTATCGCAACACAGGCGAAAGTGGAACAAAAGCTTCGTGCTGAAGGCGTTAGCCGCTATGACCTAGGTCGTGAGAAATTCGTGGAAGAAACATGGAAATGGAAAGAGGAATATGCAAGCCATATCCGTGAACAATGGGCAAAACTTGGTCTTGGCCTTGACTATACCCGCGAACGCTTCACGCTAGATGAAGGTCTTTCTAAAGCGGTCAATGAAGTATTCGTTACCCTTTATAAAAAAGGATTGATTTATCGTGGCGAATATATCATTAACTGGGACCCATCGACGAAAACGGCCATTTCTGATATCGAAGTAATCTACAAAGATATTCAAGGTGCATTCTATCATATGAAATACCCGCTAGTTGACGGATCGGGAGAAATTGAAATTGCGACAACCCGTCCAGAAACGATGCTTGGTGATACGGCAGTTGCGGTACATCCTAAAGATGACCGTTACAAGCATTTAATCGGGAAAATGGTTCGTCTGCCAATCACAGGTCGTGAAATTCCGATCGTAGGCGATGATTATGTGGATATGGATTTCGGTTCGGGTGCCGTTAAAATTACACCGGCTCATGACCCTAATGACTTTGAAATCGGAAACCGTCATAATCTAGAACGCATCCTTGTCATGCATGAAGATGGTTCGATGAATGAGAAGGCCGGTAAATATGAAGGAATGGACCGTTTCGAATGCCGTAAGCAAATCGTCAAAGACTTGCAAGAAGCTGGAGTACTCTTCAAAATTGAAGACCACCTTCACTCTGTCGGCCATTCAGAGCGTAGCGGAGCAGTTGTAGAACCATATCTTTCTACTCAATGGTTCGTTAAAATGCAGCCTCTTGCTGATGCATCGGTTGACCTTCAAAAGAAATCCGAGGATGAAAAGGTCAACTTCGTTCCTGATCGTTTCGAGAAAACATATCTGCACTGGATGGAAAATATCCGCGATTGGTGTATTTCCCGTCAACTTTGGTGGGGTCACCGCATCCCGGCCTGGTACCATAAAGAAACAGGCGAGGTATACGTGGGACAGGAAGCACCTGCTGATGCACAGAACTGGGAACAGGATACAGACGTCCTGGACACTTGGTTCAGCTCCGCACTATGGCCGTTCTCGACTATGGGCTGGCCGGACAAGGAAAGCATCGATTTCAAACGTTACTATCCGACCGGAGCACTTGTAACAGGATATGATATCATTTTCTTCTGGGTATCACGGATGATTTTCCAAGCGCTTGAATTTACGGGAGAGCGCCCATTCGAAGACGTTCTGATCCATGGTCTTGTTCGTGATGAACAGGGACGCAAGATGAGTAAATCGCTTGGCAATGGTGTCGATCCAATGGATGTCATCGACCAATATGGTGCAGATTCGCTACGTTACTTCCTTTCAACAGGAAGCTCACCAGGGCAAGATCTTCGTTACAGCACGGAAAAAGTGGAAGCGGTATGGAATTTCTCCAATAAGATCTGGAATGCCTCCCGTTTTGCCTTAATGAACATGAATGGCATGACCTATGATGAAATCGATTTAAGCGGTGAAAAGTCCGTTGCTGATAAATGGATCCTTACTCGATTGAATGAAACGATTTCAAACGTGACAAGACTTGCGGACCGTTATGAATTCGGTGAAGTGGGTCGCGTGCTTTATAATTTCATTTGGGATGATTTCTGTGACTGGTATATTGAAATGGCTAAACTTCCGCTATATGGCGAAGACGAAGCGGCGAAGAAAACGACTCGTTCGATTCTTGCATACGTGCTAGATAACACGATGAGATTGCTTCACCCATTCATGCCGTTCATAACGGAAGAAATTTGGCAAAATCTTCCGCACCAAGGCGAATCAATCACGGTTGCTGCATGGCCTGAAGTGAAGGAAGAGTTAACGGATACAGCTGCAGCGGAGGAAATGAAACTGCTTGTTGAAATCATCCGTTCAGTTCGGAATATCCGTTCTGAAGTCAACACGCCTTTAAGCAAAAAAATCAACTTGATTCTAAAAGCAAAAGATGAGTCCATTTTAGAAACATTAGAAAAAAACAGCAGCTATATCGAGCGCTTCTGTAATCCTGAACAATTGACAATCGGCATCGATGTCGAAGAACCAGCACAAGCCATGACAGCTGTGGTTACGGGTGTTGAACTGATCCTTCCACTAACAGGACTGATTAATATCGACGAAGAAGTGAAACGTCTTGAAAAGGAACTCGACAAACTTAATAAAGAAGTAGAACGCGTACAGAAAAAACTAGGCAACGAAGGCTTCGTCAAAAAAGCACCAGCAAGCGTCATTGAAGAAGAACGTGCCAAAGAAAAAGACTATAGTGAGAAACGTGATTCTGTCATTCATAGAATCAATGAATTGAAACAGCTTTAAAAAAACAAAAAAGGATGAACCGGCTATGTAAGAAGCTGGTTCATCCTTTTTTGTTTACTTAACCGATAGTTTCTCTTTTATAAACAATAAATACTCTTTTACAATATTAAGATTGCTGAGCGCACTTAACGTTCTGCTTCCCACTACATCTTCAATTTCATTGAGCATGAGGCTGCCATCTTCGGCGAAAATGAAATCGATCCCGACCATGCCAAAGTCAAAGGCAGCGATTACCCGTTCTACAAGTGTCCGTTCGGCAGCTGACAGCTCATATAACGAAGCAGATCCGCCTAACGTGTAATTGGCCTTGAAGTTAGAAGAGGACTCTCTAAGGACAGCTGCAATGATTCTGTTCCCAATGACAAAGACACGGATATCCTTTCCGAATACACCCGGTTTTTGAACGATCCATTTTGCGTTAGGCAGTTCTCTCAAGTCTTTTTCATGTTCAATCAAGTAAACCTGTTTTCCACCACGTCCATGAACGTCTTTCGCAATGAATGGTAATTCCATATCGCTTGTTGAGGGATTACCATAGCAATAAACTGTATCTGACATTGGAATGCCGATAGAAGTCACATATTGATGCGTCTTTGCTTTGTCATTCACGATTTCCGAGATGAAAGAAGAGTTGAAGCATGTGATATGTAGCCTTTCCAATTGTTTGGTGAAGAAAGGATCGATGGTCCGGACTATCGCAAAATCAGGCAAATCTATCGGTTCGTGCTTATGTACGACATACAATTGATTCGAACGGTGGCCGATTTGTAGGTGGTCGCGATAATATAAACGCAAATCTAGGTCGAGACTTTTGGCCTCTTCCAGCATCCAATCTATGTATCCCCTGTTTTTTGCGGCATCTTCTTGGTTATAAATCAGCCAGCCTGTATGCTTTTTCATTGGAATCCCTTTCTTTCGAATGCATCCATCACATAATCAAACATGCTGTCAGCAATATTAATGCCCGTACATTCGCAAATATTAAGCAAGTGCGAGTTCGAGTTCACTTCACATAATAGCGGGCCATCTTCTCCGAACAGCAAATCTACCCCGGCAAAATCCGCACCCAATAGAGTAGCGCAACGGATGGCAAGATCACTTTCTGCCTTGGTGGGTGTGTAGGGGAAGGCTGTTCCACCAGCTGTCATGTTTGCTCGGAAATCATGCTCGGACTTCCGTTGCATGGAAGCGATGACTTGATTGCCGACGACATTGACACGGATATCCCGGCCTTTACTATGCTCAATGAATTCCTGCATAATAAAAGGCCGGTGCCCAAGCTTTTTCACCGTTTCCATAAATTCATCCTCCGTAGGAATTAAATACACCTGTTCCCCGAATGAACCGTATGCTTCTTTTACAACGAGGGGGTAGCCAAGCTCATTGCCGATTTTTTTGAATGCATCTAGGTTCTTTCTTTCTATTCCTTCATAAGTAAACGGGGGAAACAGGGTTTTTGGCATCGGGATGCCGTGACCCGCTAAAGCTTGATGCGTTTTGGCCTTGCTATCGCATATATCGATGGCCGAGCTGCTGTTATATACGGGTAGGCCGAGCAGTTCCAGATGGCGTGCCAAATGAATATCCTTATCCATAAACAGGACGAAATCTGGTAATTTTCCATCAGTTCCTTTTAGATACGGGATTCCCTTTTCAATAACGGGAACCAGGTCGGAATTTCGGACAAGTGTTGCCGATATCCCTTTTCTTTCAGCGGACTCTTGTATGAATAAAGCCAAGCTAGAAAACTTTTCATGTTGCAAATAGCCGTTGACGACAATCCAACAATGGAGTGAAGAAGATTTCATGGTCAATCACTACCTTTCATCTAGGTAAATCGTTAATATATTGATAAAATAATTCTAACGCATAAGAGCGGTATAAAGAAAGAGGAGGCTTATCGATAAATGGTAACGGACATGAATGAAATCAACCGATTTTTTGAAGAAAGACAGGTCCAATTAGGTATGAACTTTGGCTTGTCACGAATGGAAACATTATTAGCTAAATTAGGAAACCCCCATGTAGGGCTTAAATATATACATATTGCAGGGTCCAATGGCAAAGGTTCTACGCTCCAATTCATAAAGGAAATCCTTTTGGCTGAAGGGCTACGGGTGGCTTCTTTCACATCCCCATACTTAATTCGACTGAATGAGCAGGTAAAGATAAACCGGGAGGAAATCAGCGATGAGGACTTTGTCTCTGGATTTCAAGAACTGTGGCCAATCGTACAAGAGATGGATGGTGAAGGAAATGGACCCACTCAATTTGAAATCCTGACAGCGATGGCTTTTTCTTATTTTAGCAAAAAAGGCACGGATTTGGTTTTACTGGAAACGGGACTTGGGGGAAGGCTCGATACCACCAATGTCGTCCAGCCACTTCTTTCCATCATCACCTCCATTTCTTTGGAGCATACGAATATCCTCGGTAATACGCTTGGAGAAATTGCTTTTGAGAAGGCAGGGATCATTAAAAGAGGGGCACCCATCATCAGTGGAGTGACGACAGAGGAACCAGCAAAGGTGATAGAAGATAAAGTACGTTCCATGGACGTTCCCTATTATCAAATCGATAAAGACGTTCATGTACATGCCATTAAGCAGGATGAACTCGGCCAAAGCTTCTCTTTTTCATTCAAGGATACCACCATCGAAAATATAGCGGTAAAGATGCTAGGGCGCCATCAAATCAATAATGCGGCACTGGCCATCGCAGCTGCTACAATTGTAAGAGAGGACATCCCTGAACAAAGCATTCGGAAGGGGATAGGGGAAGCACAGTGGAATGGCCGTTTTGAGATAATTTCAAATGAACCGTTGATCATCATTGATGGGGCGCATAATCCAGCCGGTATTGAGGTGCTGCTTAACACGTTAAAGACACGCTATCCGGATTATCGTTACCGGTTTATATTCAGTTCGTTTCGTGATAAGGATTATGCTACGATGCTTCAGCTACTCGACACGGAAGCAAGTCAAATAACGGTTACGGAATTCAAGCATGAACGGGCAGCGAACGCGGAAGTGCTTTATGAACAATGTTCTAAGGAGAAACGGGAATTGGAGAAGGATTGGCAGAAAGCGATCATAACCGGCAAACAAAGAACAAACGCACGAGAAGTACTGGTCATCACGGGTTCCCTCTATTTCCTTTCTCTTGTCCGGAAATTTGTATACAGTGTTGAGTGATCATCAGCATGTGCCACTTATTGCAGCCATTTTTTCTATCATATTTAGCTTTATACCCATTTGTCTTTTAAGACAGAAGGGTTTTTTTAGGTTCCAAAACCAAATAAACAAGACTTTTAACCTACTAGTTTTAAAGTTTTTTAATTTGGGTATAGTGCTAAAGTAACTGATTACTGGTATGATTGATGTGTCAAGATACTCATGGGGATGGGGAGAATAAATGATTATTTCTAGTACAAAAAGAATGGCTGTCTATGCGTTGTGGTTTCTTATTATACCCGCTGGTTTAGTCGGGACTTTTCATGTATTTCCGCCAATCACGAGTGGGAATACGGGAGACATTGTTGCTTTTCTCGTACTCATCAGTGTGTTGGCCTCGATGCCAATTATGATTAATAATATCACAATTATACAAGGTGTTTCGCTCGCGGTCTTTCTTGTGTTCGGACTAGCTATTGAAATCCTGGTCACACAGGTTGCCTTCATGTTCATTATAGTCAGGCTTCGATTAGCCAAAAAGGATTGGTATCGTTTTCCGCTTAATTCCATCACGTCATTTATCTTTTGCCTATTAAGTGGGCTGGTCTATTATGGTTTAGGTGGAGATCATGATTTCACTTCCGGTATTGATGCTTTTGACATTCTGTTGATTCTCGTTTATCAATGTTCCTATTTTTTATTCAATCAGTTAGCGGTCATCGTCGCACATTCATTGCTGTATGGAAAAAAGCTGGAGATGAAAACAAAGGATACTTTCTGGGACGGTTTCTCAAGCCTCATGACCATGCCAATCGGGATTATTTTATTTATTTTATATATCGAAATGGGGACCCTGGCCATTTTGCTCGTAGGGGCGGCTTTGATTAGTTTGGCTTTTATCATGAAACAATACTATTTTACTAAGGAAATAAACAGGCATTTAAAAAAGGTGAGTGAATTTGGTCATCAGTTGACTCGAAGGCTACAGGCGAACGAGGTACTGGATCTATTTATTGATGGTAGTTCAGCAATCATCCCTTCCAAGTACACGCTGGTCTTCGAGATATTCGATGAAAAAGAAAACGCCCAGATATTACGATATGCAGAAAATGGCGTACAAATAGAAAAAAGGATTCAACCTGTTTCCATAAAAGAAGGAATTTATGCAACCCTTTTTCAATTAAAAAAAGCAAAGGTCTTTCATTCTAAAAAGGAATGGAAGCATCTGTCCAATTATGGGAATTTTCCAGAAGACGTGGAAAGCATCATGGCCATTCCTATTCTTCGAAACTCCGTTGTGGCTGGAGTAATCATTGTTACCTCTTCCAAGAAGAGGGCGTATGGAACGCATCAAACGAAGATTATGGACATTCTCTCCTCCTACCTATGGGTGGCTCTTGAAAATGCTCGCCATTATCAAAAAACGAAATATAGCAGTGAACGATGCGCATTAACTCATTTATATAACTTTCGGTATTTTGAATGTGTGTTACATAAGGAATTCGAACGTTTACAAAACCATTCAATCAATCAGTTGTCGCTGATCCTTCTTGATATTGACCATTTTAAATCGGTTAACGATACATATGGGCATCAAAGCGGTAATGAAATCCTTTGTGAATTGGCGGAGCGTCTAGAGGGCATTGTTGGTCATTTAGGGGTAACAGCAAGGTACGGTGGAGAGGAATTCGTTATCCTCTTACCCAATGTTGGAAAAGAAGAAGTCTATCAATTCGCAGAATTCATCAGACTCTCGATTGCCAACAAACCCTTCACCGTCCATTCGGATTTAAATGAAAATAGACGGGAAGAGTCCATTTCCATTACAGCAAGCATCGGGGTCGCAACAGCACCGGTCGATGCCGAAGATGCCCAATCGATAATCAGGCACGCTGACCGTGCCATGTATACAGGCGCAAAACAAGCTGGGAGAAATAAAGTGGCAGTATATGGAGGGTAAAAAGGCAGGATTCCTTGGAGTCTTGTCTTTTTTTATAAGGGTTATTTTACCAATATTAAAAATTAATGGATTTATTGCCCATTCTTGTGCATTTTTTGATAAAATATGCTTAAGTAATAAGACTATATAACTAATAATGGTATAAGCAATCGATAGAGAGAAACATATAGACTTACATTACCAGGAACTGAACTGCTTCGTATAAGGCAGAGGAGAGATAAATTATAAATGAGAGTGATGTGTAAATTATGAAAAAATCAGTGGGGTTTTTCTTGTCATTGGTGTTACTATTTTCGTTTCTATTTCTACCTAAACCTTTAGAAGCAGCTGTTCAAACGTCTGGTCCTAAACTGAGAATCCTGGAAATTGTAGCATCAGGGAATTCACAGTTGAGGGGGATCCTAGGTGAGAATTCACATGAGTATACATTGATGACGATGAAGAAGTTTGTCGCACAGCGGGAAGAGCTGGATGGCAAATATGATGCAATAGCGATTATGGAGGGGAATTATACTTCTGATCCGGTTAAAAATAAAGAACATAATACATCAGCGGTCATGAATGATATTACGAATCTAAAGGCGAATGAGATCATTAATGACTTCATTAATAAAGGGCAACCGGTTATCCTGAATACCAAAAGTCTAGCGACCGGTTCAAAATTAAAAGCGAAGTTTAACGATCAAAATCTATTAAGTAAAAGAAATGTCATCAACTATGATAGTACTAGTACTAATTCAAGCGGAAGCTTTTGGGATCGCTGGAACGAATTCTGGTATGGAAGTGGGAAAAATAATAATGAAAGTACACAAACAGATAAAGATAATATGAAAAAGGCTTTTAATGATTTTCTTAAAGGAGATAAGTACAAGCAATCCCCACGCTTTACATTAACTAAAGCCCCTGATAAGGAGAAGACATATCAGCCAAAAGAGGACATGGAATTCACGATGAATGTAGTCGTTCCTTCGGATATTAACTCGAGGAGCCTAAAAGCCAAGCTTTATATCGATTCCAATTTTGACGACAAATATACGACAGATGAAATTGTATTGGAGGAGAATGTTACTTCTAAAGCAACGAATCTTTCTTTCAAACTACCAAAAGGTTATTCAGGGGTACGTTATTGGAAAATGGAGCTTGTAGATTCCGGTAATAACTTAAAGAGTTATGAAAAAGGGATGATTAAGTTCGTTGATAAAAAAGTGGAAGTAAAAGTGCTCCAAGTCTATACAAATGAAAAAAGCTCGTTAAAAAGGGATAGCAACCCGAATAATATGAATCAATCCTATTTAAATAGTAACGAATATAGTATCTCGATTGACGCAACGAACATGGACACTTTTAATAAGTCAAAAAAAGAAGCCCCGAATTATTCGCATGAGGTCATTAACGGAAAATATGACATGGTCATCTTTGGATTTGCCGATTCTTATAATAGATCGGCGAATATAAATACAAATGCAGTGGCTTCATTGAAAAGGTTTATTGCTTCTAAACAAAGCATCATGTTTACCCACGATACCATTTTTGAAAATAATAATAATTGGGTAAATAATTTCATGAATGATACAGGACAAATCAGTCCTCAGACGAATCTTGGATATGGTGCACCCAATACTTCGAGAACGACGAAAAAAATCAATGATGGTTTAATGACAACCTATCCATATGCATTGAAAAATGAATTATCAGTGGCATTAACCCATAATCAGTATTACACGCTTGACTTGGAGGATCCAGAAATAATTCCTTGGTATAATATTACTGGAAACAGTCGGGATGAAAATGATAGCTGGAATCATTATTATACCTACTCGAAAGGGAACATTACGTACTCTGGAACAGGTCATAAGGGGGGAAGTGATAGCTTCCCTGATGATGAGCAAAAGTTATTCGTTAACACGATGTACAGAGCGTTCCTAGGGTCGAATCATGCACCTGAAGTTACCATTCATACTCCAACGGAAAATCAGGTCATCCCTTTAAACCAGAACATCGAATTATCTTACACACTACAAGATTATGATTTAAAAGATAAAAATCTATCCACTAAAGTGTTTATGGACGAGAAAGAAGTATCGGAAGAAAAAGATGTGATAAATGGATCGACAATCAACATGTCTCTACCTCATAATTTACAGGATAGTAAAGTTGTGACGATCAAGGTCCAAGCAACAGACCAATCTGGCGCAGTCAGTGAAAAAGAAGTGAAAGTAAACGTACAAAAAATAAATGCCAATCTTGAAGTAAGCAGGATTTTGAAATCAAATAACTTAGTGGAAGTCGGACAACCTGTAGAAATCGAATATACGGTAACACCGAAAAAAATCACTGGAATAGAAGCTCAAGCCATTTCTGGGAATTCCGTCACTCTAGAAGCCATGGCATTGAGAGAAAGTTTTCCGGCAGATTTGGAGGTCACTAGTGACGGTACGAAAAGTGGGACAGCATCAACTGGTATATCCCTAGAAAAGACAGTGAGTATTGTCTACAAAAAAGTGGGCAATGACTTCGTTGCTAGTCCTTTGACGTTCAGTGTCCATGTCACGCCAACTGCAAAAAAACAGTATATATTGGCTAATTCTATATTGAGATATAAGGATTTAACTAATATCCAAAAGGACTTAACGTTTAATACATTAACGTTCAATGCGGATTTCGCCTTAACTGGGATTGATTTTCCTGATTCTTACGTACTCAGTAAGGGTACAGAAAAAAACTTTTCGATTGACTTGAAAAAGTTGCCCGTAGATGCAGGAGTCAAGAGTATTTCATGGAGTGAAGAAAGCAGAGGAAATATTTTGGATTTAAATCCTGCTTCAGGAACGGCTAAAGTAATAAAAGAAGGAAATACATTCTTAAAAGTGAAAGTTACGGACAATTTCGGGAATGTTTTTGAAAAGAGAGTTCCTGTGACAGTAAGAATTCCGGTCAATTCGTTTACTTTAACGGACCTAACATTACATGTTGGCGAGACACTACCATTACCCGTTAGTAATATATCACCAAAGGATGGCAAGTCTAGCTTAGAGATTGTATTGGGTAACAATGACATAGCTCGTGTTAATAAAGAAGACTTCACCATAACAGGGTTAACGACTGGTAAAACCCTTATGACTGTTACGGGAATTGATTCTAATGGTGAGACAGTCAAACACACTTCCATGATTACGGTGACAGAGGTACCCGTAACAGGTATAGAAGTGTACCCAAACGTGATTACCATGAATAAGTTCGATGAATTTAAAGATTTCACTGTTGAAATTATCCCAAGTAACGCAACGGATAAAACAGTAGAGTGGAAATCACTTGATGAGAGTATTGTTGAAGTGGTGGAAAATGGGAAAATAAAAGGGGTCAGTACCGGGACTGCAAACATAGAAATTACTTCAAAATCAAATCCTGAGGTAAAGGCAACAATTAAGGTTCAAGTAGGCCAACCTCTTGAGGGAATTAGGGTGCCAGAGATAACGCTACAAAAAGGTACTTCACAACCCATTATCGTTCACCATAGTCCAGCAGATGCGACAAACGTGGATAGAACGGATTTCTCTCCTTTAAAGAATGATTATATAACCATATCTAATGGAGTCGTTCATGGAGTGAGGGTAGGGAAAACTGAAATTACTGTTACGGTGGCTGATGATACTGGGAAAAAGTATAACGCTATCGTTAAGGTTACCGTTACACACAAAAAAGAAGAAGGTTCAAATGACAATCAAGATAAATACTGATCGTTTATCAAGCCGGGGCAACCCGGTTTTCGTTTATATTAAACGGGAAAGGACATCTTATGAAAAAAAGAATCATACTCATCAGTTCAATGGTTTTAACTATATTAATTGTGGCTGGTGGAGTGTATCAATACAAGACTGCTAAAGCGGAGAAGAAAGAACAGTACGAATCGTTGCTTTTCTATATAAAATCAGGCGAAGAAGAAAAAGCGGAAAAGCTGTTAAAGAAGAATAAGACGAAGGCATTCATCAATAAAGAATCGGAAGAAGGGGAGACCCCATTGGAATACGCCTTACACATGCAACTTTATTCTTTGGCTAGGACACTTTTAGAACAAGGGGCAGATGTGAGTCCAAAAGCGGATAACCCTCTATTCATTCAGCTTGCTTATTCTTTAGATCATTACCAGCAGATGCAAGTCGAAGAAAAGCAGAAAGTTAAAAATGAGATGTTTAAAATGGCGCTGAAAAAAGCTGAAGCAAAGCTAAAAGAAAAGGATGAACAAGGAAACACGGCCCTCCATATCGTTTCCCTAAAAGGGGATGATGTACTAGCACGACTTTTTATCAAGTATGGGGCTAACCCTGGAATCAAAAATAAAGCAGGAGAAACGCCGCTCATGCTTGCCGTTCAGGAAGGGAATGTCGAAGCTAGTCAAGCGTTGATAGAAAGCGATAAAGAACTAACAAAGATACAGGATCATGAAAAGAATACTTTACTAACTATAGCGGTGATTGGTGGTAGAACGGATATAGTGAAGTTGCTTACTCGTACGGGATTGATTCCGGTTGATAGCAAAAATAATCTGGGTAAGACAGCCCTTATGTATGCCAGCGAGTTCGGAGAGATAGAACAAGTCCAGTTATTACTCGACGCCAAAGCTAATAAAGCATTAAAAAGCAATGATGGAAAGACCGCAAATGATTACGCTAAAGAATGGAACCATAAAGGGGTTATGAAACTATTGAAATAACAAAACAGGGAGCCCAAGAGCTCCCTGTATTATTTATCTTTATTCAACTTATCGGGTATGACATCCAATCCTTCCACCTTTGGAAGGGCATGCGTCTTATTTAGAAAAAGCCTTTTGTTGTTTTTTATGGTCAACCTTGACTCGGCGTCTTCTTTTACTGCAGGAAAGCTTAAATCGCCATCACCCTTATCATCTTCTACGTCTCCACGATAACTATTGACAGTTAAATAACTCTTAGAAAAGACCCCACCATTAATATTCAGAATGGATCCCACTGCAAAAATCTCAGAAGACGTCGGGTCTTCTATATTCGAAACCTCTTTGGAACCACATTCAGAAACAAAGCGATAGTCACAGGAGGATTTACTTTCTGTATAAAAATAACCATTGATTGTATTGGTTTCATTTTGAAATTTATTTATCCGTGCAATGCTAAGCTTACCTTGTGTCATTATGATTAAAGACGAATCATCTGGTTGATTTCCACATTTGTTTTTGTAACAAGGAATATCTGCATTATTTAGGGTAGTAGAACCAAGTACATAGATGACGGAATCAAAACTTACTTTCCCTTTAATCGCCAAGTCACCCGTAATTAAGATATTGCCTTTAACATCCATAGATTCCAATAAAAAGTTTTCAATCGTTGCATTACCGGAAATGACTAGCCATTGCTTGTCCCCAAGCTCGATATCGAAGCTATCTATATAGGCGTCACCTGGATGAATAATCGGCGATATTGTACCATACTGCGATAAATCATCGAATCTGACTTCTGTATTTGTAGGGGAATCTTTTTGATTAATGGATTGATTCAAGGCTTCAATCGACATATCCTTATTTAGACCGGGAATCCCAATACTACTAGATGATAGTTTATCAATAAACGTTTCTTTTATATCAATATCATTGAATGTATCGTCGACATCATTGAAAAGGATATTTCCAGAAAAAAAAGCGTCTTTCAGGGTAGGAACAGTCAATCGCTGCCATCTCAGCTCTTCCTTGTCATGTCCTGCACCACCGTAGCACGAGGGGGCGGATATACACATGTTCATCCCTTGTCGATTCGCATGCAACTCACTATAATCTTGGACCGCTGGCAATTCTGTCTTCCTTGAAAGAAGCGAAGATTTATACATATACAAAGCTTGGTTACTGATATTAAATTGCTCTTTCGCGTAGATATTTCCATCAATAAAGGGAGAACCATTAATGGTCAAATCTTTCCCGGCACCAAGAGCATACTTTAGAAAGCTTGGCATCGCCGTAATGTAGACCTTTTGATGATATTTGCCGCTGCTTACCTCAAAGACTCTTGTGTTATCATGTTGGTCATCAATCGTTGGATAATTTTTCGTTAAATCTTCTATTGTGAAAATACCTTTCAAGTTTTCCTCGTTTATGAATGTTGCTAAATCGTTATTGTATTCTGACTTACTACCAGAAAGGAGAGGTGTTTCCATTGTATCCACATGATCCTCAATAATCGAAACCCCCTCTTTTACGGCACTAATATCATCGATATCGTCCACAATCTCTGTCTCCCTTATTTCCGTTCTCTTTGCTCCATTAATGCTCGCAGCAAGAAGTACCATGCCAAGCGTGGTCAGAATCAAAAAAGAAAGCAACACGGATAAAAGGGTATATCCTTCTTCGTTATTCCATTTCATGAATTTCACTCCTTAAAATCCAAACGAGCTTTCTAATACAAGTGGTTCAGTCGTAACAAAGAACCCTTTGGCATGAATATTATTTTCAATGACCATCGTGACATGAATCGTACTATGCGTACATAAGGTCCCTGAGGGGTCCCTCGTGCAGTCAGAACTATCCGTATCGAGTCTAATGCCCGTTTTCTTTTCCGTTTGTGTACCTTCGTTTATATCAATAAAAGAAGAAGTGGAAAGATTAAGAGTGTTCAATACGCCCATATTATCAATGATGAACTGGCTATCTTTAAAATAAATATCCACAGGTTCCGTTCCCTTGCTATCTTCTATGATGAACCCATCTACCGTTTTCTCTTCTTGTACGTTCAACGTAACGCCGTTTTTTCCATCTTCTTTAAGGGGCGTAACATATTTAGGCTGGTTCGTTGTCAATTCATTCATAATCATGGTGGCGATATAATCTGCATCTTCTCTAAGCTGGCCTTCAATTTGGATTTTTTGATAGAGGCTAAGGCCGGTGATGAACAGTGAATAGATGACGCCTGTGATGAAAGTTGTAATGGTTACGGCAAGTAATATCTCAATCAGGCTCAGGCCATTCTCGTTCGAGAGAGATTTTTTTACTTTTTCAAAAGGCCGGTGACAGCTGTTTCTTTGTTTTCCCAAATCACTTTCACCTCGATTCTAATCAAATTCTTATTAAGATCATAGCCTGTATCCTTCACTGCTACATTTTCATATTTTTTAAGGGTAATTTCTGTATCATATTTGTAATTATTTATGGTAGGTTGCAAGATTTCGGAACAGCTTGTTGTATAGAGGGAAGGGTGAGTGTTGCAGTCTGGTAGAGATATTTTGATGCCTTCTGAGTCTAGTGAGGCGATTCCATATTGTTTATAAAGTTCATTAAACTCAAGTTGGTCAAAGTAATTGATCACATTTCTCGCAACATTTATTCCGACTGTCTTACTCTGGTTCCTTTTTGTATAATCATAGGATTGTGTAAAGAAGGTCATTACCGTTATGGTAATAATTCCTAATATAGCGATAGAAGCAAGTACTTCAACGAGGGTGAATCCCTTTTGATTTTTCGAAAAAATATTTTCTTCCATACTTTTCCCTTCTTTCAAAATATCTATAAGTATTATACAATATTTTTAGGATTTATTACCCAAATTAAGGAGCTATTTTCGAAAAACGGAAAATATATAATAAAATAGTATAGGAGTGATTTATTGGAGACAATCGTATTTGCTGGAATATCCCTCGTTTTATTGATTCCGATTGTTTATGTTTTACCATTGTCCCTTACTTTCAAGGGAAAGCTGGTCATAATCGGGGGTGCTGTTGCCGTTTCACTGGCGGGTCTAGTTGTGGCAAATAACTATCCTCTTTGGCAGGCTTTATTACTTTTGACTTTGCTGTTATTTTTCGCTTTATTCCTTATCGGTAAAAAAATCGAGCCATTAATGCTCTCAAATCAAGAAGAAGCGTCGGACTTCTATGAACGGTATAACGATTCTGCCGTTTTGATTGAAACGTCGAGAGATCGTGCTTCGTTATCCAAAATAGAAGAGTCAGAGGCGGAACAGAAAGAAAAAATGGGATATGAGAGCAGCGAGCATCATGTTGCGGTATCTAAGGAACGCGTTCAAGAAACGGAGGAAGAGCAAGAATTCGCTGATGATGAGATCGTTGTTTTTGAGGCAGAGTTTTTGGATACGAGAACGAATGACTTAGAAGAAGTTGAAAGTATTTCAGAAATAGAAGTCCCGGTAAAAAGTGAAATAAGTGATATTGAAAAATTACTAGAAGAAGACTTCATGGAGCCGGTGACTGAAGAAACAGAAAGTATCCCAGAAATAGAAGTCCCGGTAAAAAGTGAAATAAATGATATTGAAGGATTACTAGAAGAAGACTTCATGGAGCCGGTGACCGAAGAAACAGAAAGTATTCCAGAAATAGAAGTACCGGCAAAAAGGGAAATAAGTGATATTGAAAAATTATTAGAAGAAGACTTTATGGAGCCGGTGACTGAAGAAACAGAGAGTATCCCAGAAATAGAAATGCCGGTAAAAGGTGAAATAAGTGATATTGAAAGATTACTAGAAGAAGACTTCATGGAGCCGGTAACTGAAGAAACAGAAAGTATCCCAGAAATAGAAATGCCGATGAAAAACGATTTAAGCGAGATTGAAAAGCTACTTGATGATGAGCATTTGGAGCTGGAGATTGACGAAGAGAGTGACCCTATTCATCTAGAAGAGATGGAAGAACTGGCTGTATTACCTGAAGAATGCGAGTGGGTAACGGAAGTAATAGAGCCGGAAAATGACACAGAAACTATCGAAGTGAATACTGCGGAAGAGAAACTGGATTTCCATGGTTACTTAGAATCAAATGGTTTAGGGGAAAATCCCGAAGAGCCTGGAACTCTTGAAAATACGTCCGATGAAACAGGTAGTGAAGATAGTCAGGAAATGAATGTGGAAGAACCAGATATTCAGTTAGAAGATTCTTTAGAACCGGAAAGTCTTCTAGAGATTCCTGAAGCGCTTGTCCTAGAAATAGATAAAGCAAAAGAAGAGCAAGAGTCGTCGTCAGTCATTGCTAAGCCTGAAGAAACAACTCTTGAGAGTCCAACAGAACATGTCAGTGAATTGCAACAACAGATGTTTCAAACGATGGTTTCCCATATTCAAATCGCACAGCATCAGTTGAATGATAGCGAGTTCGAGCAACTGGTTATGAGCCATTTGCATCCGGAAATACCGGATCAACAGTATTACATATTTGCATCATTTTTAATTCAAACGTATATCACAGCGAAAAAGACGGAAAAGCTTCGTGAATTGATCGTGCAGTTAAAGGAAAAGTTCAGCGCGCACCCAATTCTTCTAGAAGAGTTAGCATTCATGGAAAACCGTTTTTGTTAAGATGAAAAATCAGAAGATAGGTATGGTGAAAATATGAAAAAAAGTACAGAAATTTTAGGCTTGCCCATTATCAGCATTTCAGAAGGTATGGAAATTGGAAAGGTGAAATCATTAGTGATAAATCCTGAAAAAGGTTCACTAGATTTTATCACAATCGAACATGAAGATTGGCAGGTTAGTGTAAGGGCCATTCCCTTCAAAAAGGTAATAGGGATTGGGGAATACGCTTTAACGATCGAAACCGAAAACTCTGTCATCGATTTAAATGAAATCCCGATTGCAAATCAGCTCGTGAATAAAAAGATCAAGATTACTGATGCCAAAGTGATGACCCGAAAAGGTGAATTATTAGGAAGCGTCCGCGAGTATTTTACGGATGAAGATAACGGTCAAGTCATCGGGATGCAGGTGAAAGTCGGGGATCATGAAGTGATTCTCCCATCTGAAACTGTTTTGACTTTTGGCAAGGACATTTTGATCGTGACGGAGGATGCTTCATCCCGCTTCCTCGAGCAGGCGGAACAGTTGATGGGTGAACAAGTCCCTGAGGTAGAAGTGGCTGCCGGCGAAGAAAACCCCAATGGGGAAGCTGATTTAAGGAATAAGCAAATTGAATTGCTTCAAGGAAAGCGATTGGTGAATAATGTAACGGGCCTAGACGGAAAAGTCCTTTTCTCGGAAGGTCGCGTTCTTTCGAAAGAGGATATTATTAACGCACAATCGGCGGGTCCGAGTGTATTGGTCGGGCTTTCCATGAATGTTGAAGCATAAAAAGGAGTTGCCTTTATGTGAAGAATCCACAAATGCTCAAAATTTTTCTGGTCTTTATTTTATCAACCGCATATATTTTTAGTTTTTCGCATTTTGGAGCGTCGGCTTATAATCAGATTTTCAAAGATTCAGCACAATTTGGTGAAAACACGACGATTGGGAGCCTGGATATAGAGGGTCAAAGTAAGCGGGAAGTAAGTACGCTACTGAGCGAGGCAACTGAAAAGTGGACGCAGAATATGGTCTTGGGCATTACTTATAAGGAAGGTCAAATGACCGTAGATAATAGGATTTTCAATTTTCAAAGGGAAAAGACGGTTGTTTCTTTGCTTTCAGGCAAGAAAAATAAAGCAGTCGTCTCGGTCGACAAAGATTCTTTGCTAGAAGATTTATATGACATGTCCTTATCACTTGCATCTACTACGTTGGACATAGATAGACTTGCCAATGACCTGGCGGTAAGTGCGGAGTTCTTAACGGAAGGGACCAAAACCCTTGAGCTGGAAAACTACATCGATGGAGATGTGGGCGAGGACGAGGTAATTGCTGAGGCTACGGTGAATGTAGGAGACGCTGCAACTGCCATTAAGGAATTGATTCCCTTGATACAGCCGTTGGAAGTGAAAGGGGAAACTCAATTTTCTCTTTTGCAGAAAATGTCGGAGCTTGAAGGAAAGAAATATAACTCAGACACATTGAGCCGGTTGGCGACAGCGATTTATAGTGTGATCCTGCCGACTAACTTTACGATTCTTGAGCGGAATATCAGTGATCAACTTCCTGGTTATGCCAAATTGGGATTTGAGGCACACATCGATTCTGAAATGGGCCATGATCTGGTTTTTGCCAATACGAATGATCATGCTTACCGGGTTGAACTTCAGGTAGAAGGTGAGAAATTAAAGGCCACATTAAAGGGGCAATCCTTCCTGAATTCCTATGAGGTAAAGACGACCGATGAAAAAAGATACACGCCGAAAACGATTAAACAATATAGTGATGAGTTGGCCCCTGCTGCCATGCAGGTGAAAAAGGATGGCAAAGACGGTATAACAGTCAAGGTTCTTTGTCGCATCGAGTCCTCCGCGGGAGATCTTCTGGAGACGGAAACCGTATCTGAAGATTTCTATGCACCGATTCATCGAATTGAAGTATATGGATTGGAACTCAAAGTCATTCCACCTCCTTCTGATTCTAATAATGAAGATACCTCTGATGCGGAGGATGAGAGCACGGAAAAAGACGATCAAGGGATTGACGAAGACACTGAGCAGGATCAGGGGGAAACAGAGAATGAATCGCCCGAAGATGCCAGTGGGAATAGCGATAGGAAAGAAAACAATAAGGACATCGAAAAAGGTAAACAAGATGGTGATCAAGTTAAGGGTGATAGTATCCAGGAAGCGGGTGGATACCCCAAATATGTGGAAGATCCCAACGTTCCCCAAAAATAAGGTAAAGCAGGGATAAATATGGCTCAAACCCGAAAAAGGCTTGGAGACTTATTGGTGGAAGCTGGTTTGATCACGGAAGACCAGCTGCAAATTGCCTTGGAAGAAAAAAGTAAGTCACAAAAGCTTGGTGATGTATTGCTGCAAAAAGGGTATATCACGGAGCAACAGTTGATTGAAGTATTGGAATTTCAATTAGGTATCCCCCATGTGAGCTTATATCGGTACCCGTTCGATTCGAATATCTTCAGTTTGATTTCGGAGGATATGGCTAAGCGGAACTTAATGATTCCTTTGAAAAAAGAAGGCGAAAAACTATATGTCGCCATGGCTGACCCGATGGACTTTTATGCCATCGATGATCTACGGCTCTCAACTGGTTTTCAAATCGAATCAGCCATAGCGACAAAAGATGATATTTTGCGTGCGATTGCTAAACATTACACGGATGAAGACGGACTAGAAGAATTGATGGTTACCCTTAATCGCGATGTAAATAATCAAGAGGAAACAGTCAATCAGGATTCACCGGTCGTACGACTTGTCAATCAGTTGCTTTCGAATGCCGTGACGCATAAGGCAAGTGATATTCATATTGATCCCCAGGAAAAGAAATTGGTCGTCAGGTATCGCGTGGATGGTGTATTACGTTTGGAAAAGGTGTTACCCAAGAATATGCAAAATGTTCTAATCGCCAGAATCAAAATCATGGCGAAATTGGACATTACCGAACATAGAGTACCACAAGATGGCCGGATTAAAGTGAACCTTGGCCATCATCCTGTCGATCTTCGGGTATCGACTCTTCCCACAATCTTTGGGGAAAAAATCGTCTTGCGGATTCTTGATTTAGGCAATAAGTTGAATGATTTGAAACAACTTGGATTCAATAAATTGAACCTACAGCGATTTGAATCCATGATTGCCCAGCCAAATGGAATTGTCCTGATTACAGGTCCGACTGGATCAGGGAAATCTTCCACCTTATATGCGGCCTTAAATCAGCTGAATACCGAGGAAGTCAATATCATTACGATTGAAGATCCGGTTGAGTTTCAGCTTGAAGGTGTGAACCAGATTCAAGTCAATACGAATGTCGGCATGACGTTTGCAACCGGTCTACGTTCCATCCTACGACAAGATCCAAACATCATCATGGTGGGGGAAATCAGGGATAAGGACACGGTAGAGGTGGCCATCCGTGCATCCTTGACAGGACATCTAGTATTAAGCACGATCCATACGAATGATTCACTAGGAACGATCACTAGATTGATAGATATGGGCGTCGAACCTTTTTTGGTCGCTTCTTCCTTGAGCGGAATCATGGCACAGCGATTAGTAAGAAAAGTGTGCCGGGATTGTGTCGAAAAACAGGAGCCGAGTAAGCGGGAAATCGATATTTTTGCAAAACGAGGCATGAAAATCGAAAGCATTAACCGGGGGCGCGGGTGTACGTCTTGTAATATGACTGGGTATAAAGGAAGGATTGCACTTCAAGAAATATTGGTCATCAATGATGAGATGAGAAAACTGATCATGAATGGCGAGCCGCTTAACAAGCTCCGTGAAGTGGCCATGAAATATAAAACGATTTTCTTAATGGATGACGGCTTATTGAAAGTCAAACAAGGACTGACCACTACCGAGGAAATTCTTCGAGTAGCAGTTCTGGAATAGGGGTGTCAGTTTGAGAGCTAAAATTGATAGTTTACTAATGGCTGGCTTTGAACTAAAGGCATCTGACATTCATATAACGGTGGGTGTGCCACCAGTTATGCGTTTGAATGGTGAGTTGAAGAAATACGGAAAAGAACTGTTGCTTCCATCCGATACGGAAGGGATGGCTAAAGCGATTATCCCCGAAGAGATGTGGGAGCAATTTAAAGAACATGGTGAACTGGATTTTTCTTACGGCATTCCTGGGATTTCCAGATTTCGAATCAACACGTATATGCAAAGGTCCTGCGTGGCGTTGGCCGTCCGAATCGTGCCGACAAGAATTCCTACTTTAGATGAACTGCAGTTACCGTCCATTTTAAAGAAAATCGTCGAAAAACCCCAAGGCCTTGTCCTTTTGACGGGACCAACGGGAAGCGGAAAGTCAACAACACTCGCTTCCATGATTCAATATATGAATCAGACGATGCGTAAGCATATCATAACCTTGGAAGATCCCATCGAATATTTGCATAAGCATCAAAATTGCATCATTGACCAACGTGAAGTGGGTTTCGACACGAATAATTTCGCAAATGGGCTGAGAGCCGCTCTAAGGCAGGATCCCGATACGATTCTAGTAGGGGAAATGCGAGATTTAGAGACCATCCAGACGGCGATTACAGCAGCCGAAACGGGTCATTTGGTGTTTGGGACATTACATACATCGAGTGCCCCGACGACAATCGACCGGATCATAGATGTCTTTGAACCGGCACAGCAACCTCAGGTTCGAATCCAGCTTGCTAACGTCCTTGTTTCCATCATCTCGCAACGCTTGATTCCGACCGTCGATAAAAAAGGCAGGAAAGCAGCAACCGAGATTCTAGTCAATAATGCAGCTGTGGCCAATTTGATCAGAAATGAAAAAATCCATCAAATTGTCAATGTTATGCAGACTTCCAAGGCACAAGGCATGCATACCCTTGAAAGTAGCATCAAGGAACTATTGGCTGAAGGGGTCATATCCAAAGAAAGCGCCCATGCATTTTTACAGGACAAGGTGGAGTAAATGGCTAGGTTTAAATATTCAGGTCGGAATAAATCAGGAAAAAAAGCGGGAGTCGTCACAGCCGATACAAAGCGTGAGGCCATGGAAAAGTTAAAGTTGGAAGGCATTCGGGTCATCGAAATGACGATGGTACCCGAAACGTTTTTAACAAGGGATCTTTCCATCGGAAATCCAGTGAAACTGCAGCATTTTGTAATTTTTATACGTCAATTCTCCACACTGCTGCAATCAGGGGTCACGGTCGTCGATGCAACGAGCATATTAGCCCAACAGACGGAGAGCAAGCCATTAAGCAAAGCGCTAGAAAGCATCGAACAGGATTTACAGGAAGGGAAGGCACTTTCCCAAGCATGTGCCAAGCATAAAAAAATCTTTTCGACAATGTATATCAATATGGTCAAGGCCGGGGAAGCTGGCGGTAATCTGGATAGTACCTTGGACCGGCTAGCCGATCACTTTGAAAAGCAGCAGGCAACGAGGCAGAAAATCACATCAGCGATGGCCTATCCAGTTGTTGTCGCCTTTGTAGCATTTTTCGTGGTCATCTTTTTATTAACGTCCGTTGTGCCAACGTTTGCTGATATGTTCAGCGATTTTGGTGGCGAATTACCGGCTATAACCCGCTTTGTTTTAGGGGCGAGTGGGTTCATGCAAAAAGCCTGGTACCTTGTCATCTTGGGTGTACTCTTGATTTTCTTTGCGATTATGTCTGTGAAGAAAAATCCGAAGACGAAATACTATTATGATTTTGCAATGCTGAGAATGCCCCTATTCGGAAAGATGATGCAAAAAGCAGTATTGGCAAGAATGACGCGGACCCTCAGTTCCTTGTTCAGTAGCTCGGTACCGATTTTACAGGCGATGAAAATCGTCGAACAGGTAGTTGAAAATGAAGTGGTCGGCCGAGTCATCCGGGAATCACATGATTCCTTGGAGCGGGGCCAGTCCATCACGGACCCGATGAAAAAACATTGGGCATTCCCACCATTAATCACCCAGATGATATCAATTGGCGAAAAAACAGGGGCCCTGGATGCGATGCTTGGGAAAGTGGCGGACTTCTACGAGAAGGAAGTAGAAGCAAGCACGGACCGCTTAAAATCACTAATCGAACCGCTCATGATCGTACTGTTGGCCGGAATTGTCGGCACGATTGTCATCTCGATCATGGTCCCGATGTTTGAAATCTTTAACCAAGTGGACAAAATGTAAAATATGTAAGAATATTTACCCCTAAAAGCTGTATTTTATTAGAAATATATAGTAATCTAATAGAAAAGTAACAGTAAAGTAACGAAATGGTAATAAGAAGAGGAGGATTTATATGAATTTTATTAAAAAACACCTTAAAAACGAACGTGGTCTTACCCTGATCGAGCTATTGGCGGTTGTTGTCATTCTTGGGATCATCGCAGCTATTGCCATCCCAAGTATCGGTGGACTAATTAATAACTCGAAGAAAGACGCACATATTGCTAATGCGCAACAGATGGTAAGTGCGGCGAGGACGGCAGTTGCGGCGGATGATGCTACAGTTAAATTTAAAGCTGATAATACAGCAGATGTTACATTGGAAGATTTAATAGATGAAGATTATATAGAAGAAATTGAAAATCCTAGTGGCGGGGATTATACAGCATCTACTACGAAAGTAACGATTACAAAAGATACTGATACTGGAAAACTTACTTATGTTGTTACGCTGTTAAAAGACACTCATAATTACGTTAAAACAACTGCAAACACCAAAACACCAAGCGAATTAACAAGAGATGACATCGCTTTAGATTAAATGATGATCTATCTCTTACTCTTCACCCTAGGTCTAACCCTAGGTTCATTCTATAACGTCGTCGGTTTAAGTGTACCGGCAAACAATTCATTTACGAATCGGCGTTCGGCTTGTCCCTCTTGTGGCCGGACCTTGTCTCCGTTCGAGTTAATACCGGTTGTGTCTTATGTAATTCAAGGCGGGAAATGCCGTGGCTGTGAAGCCCAGATTTCCCCGCTTTATCCGGTTGTTGAATTACTGACAGGCATTTTGTTCGCTGTTGCTCCTTTGTTCTTAGGATGGACAAGTGAATTATGGATGGCCTGGGCATTGATCTCTTTATTGATGATCATCTTCGTTTCCGATATGGCTTATATGCTTATACCTGATAAGATCCTGCTTTTTTTTGCAGTGGTTTTTTTATTTTTGCGAGTATTTTATCCACTATCTCCATGGTGGGATTCCATTCTAGGCGCGGCCGTCGGTTTTGGTCTGCTGCTTTTGATTGCCGTGGTAAGTAAGGGCGGAATGGGTGGCGGCGATATTAAATTGTTTGGCGTACTGGGGCTTGCATTGGGATTGAAGCTCGTACTATTATCATTTCTATTTGCGACCTTCTATGGGGCTTTCCTTGGTATCATCGGAATTCTGACAGGTATGATTAAAAGGAAAACGGCCATCCCGTTTGGACCGTATATTGTTTTCGGCACATTAACTGCCTATTTTTGGGGCGATTCTATTTTACAGTGGTATTTGCACTTTTTAAGATGACTTTAAAGTAAGGGGTATCTATCTATGGCTTTCTCTTTTTTTAGCGGAAAAAACCGAATAGTGAATTTGATCTTCAAAGATTATGTAATCCGGTATGTAGAGCTAAAGCAAGTGGATCCACCTATCGTGCATGCTTATGGTGAACGTTATCTGCCTCTTGGCATCATTAAAGAAGGGAGAATCCTCGATTATGAAACGTTGCAGATGATTGTAGAGCAATGTGTTGAAGAGTGGGGTCTTTTGAAAAGACAAGTGCGCTTTTTAGTGCCGGACCCGTTTGTCGTGATTCGAAAAATGATGATTCCAGAAGAAATAAAAGAAGATGAAATCGAAGGATTTTTATATTTGGAGCTGGGCACAAGCATTCATTTACCATTTGAGGATCCGATTTTCGATACGGTATCCCTGGAGGATAATTCGGAAGGTAAGGAAATTCTCTTGTTTGCAGCTTCGGAAGAGCTGGTCTCGCAATATAGTGATTTGCTGGAAAGCACGAAACTGGAGCCTTTGGCTGCTGATATCGCTTCACTGGCAATCTATCGATTATGGGATGTATCTAGAGACTTGGATTCAAGCGAACAGCTCATGTTGTTAGAATTAGATGTGGTTTCAGTGACAGCCACCATTTTTGTGGAAGATAAACCGGTATTTATGCGTCATATTTTGCTTCCGGATGAGGTTTCCGAATGGGAAGTCAATCACTCATCAAGCAGCGGAGTGGAAACACTCGTTTATCAAGGTAACAGAGATAGCTATTTTCAAACGCTTGAGGATACGTATGTAGAGATTGATCGATTGCTGACCTTTTATAAATATAATTTAAATAGTGGTCGGGACTCTGTTTCTACCATCTTAGTCACCGGAGATCATCCGTATCTTGAGGAGATCTGCGAAAAACTCTCAGAGCATATGGATCTTCCTATCACAATCATAAATGAAAACATGGAAATGGTAATGGATGATGGTCCTTTATTGCAGCGATATCACTCTGCCGTTGGATTGGCCATCAAAGGGGTGAAATAATCATGCTAGTTGACATTAATTTACTCCCCAAGAAAGAAAAAAGAAATCCACGTTTCTTCATTTATTTCATTTTCTTACTCATACTGGCTTTAGCGGCGGGTACGTTGTTTTATTGGCAATATTCTTTGCAATCAGACCGGATTAGAAGCATGGATAAGCAGATATTACAAGTGAGGGAAGCGACAGCAACCGTCGAACAAAACATGATTAATACACAGAAATCTGGAAATTCCGTTACCGAATTACATAGTGTCATTGACTGGGCCGATACTTTTCCAATCGATACGGTGTTTGTGTTAAACCAGTTAACATTCCTGCTTCCAGAACGAGGTTTCTTCGATGCTTTTTCCTATAATGAAGATGGTTCCATTCAATTAACCGTCCAGTTTGATACCTCAAGGCAAGCTGCTTATTATTTGAGCGAATTGACTAAGTCTAAACTAATAGGGACCGCTGAATTGGTATCAGTGACCACTGAGGAAATGGAAAGGGAGATAGAAAACGTTGAGGAAGAAACAGAGGCCTTTCTACCGCGTTATCTGGCTGTGTATACTATTATTCTCGACAAATCTGCCGTAAAAGAAGCTATAAAAGACGATGAGGAACAAGCCGGGGAAAAGGGTGGTGCTTCTGAATGATGAGGTTTTTCAATAAAAAGGAACTATTCTTATTAGCTGGCACCCTTTTTGTCTTTGCCTTGGTCTTTATTCTACTATACTTTTATCTATTAAATCCGGTAAAAAAAGAACTGGCCTCTAAGACATCCGAATTAAAAAATGAAGAACAGATTTTAGAGATGGTCCAAATGAAAGTTGGTACAGGGACGGGTGTTGATTTTGAATCGACGACAGAATTGCAAAAAAGACTGCCTGTGCAACCCTTAACTGATCAGTTTGTATTGAACCTGGAAAAAGCAGAAGTCGTGTCCAATAGCTTTATTGTCGATATGGCATTTGCCGATGGAGAAACTCCGGTTGAGCCTGAACCAACTGAGGCACCAGGAGCGAAAGAACCTGCAGCGACAGATGAGGCATCCGAAAGTACAGATACTAATGACCAAGATCCTGAAGTTGAAGGGGAAGCAACGGAATCAAAAGAAACAACGACCGAAGCTCAGGATCAAATTGTAACTGAGGCACCAGGAACACTGCCGAATAGTTTGAAAAAGCTATCAGCGACGATGAATGTAAAATCGTCTTCTTATGATGAAATGTTGGAATTTATTCATTCCATTCAAGCAACAAATCGAATTTTTACGATAGACAGCTTAACCTTCGAGGGAGCTAAGGAAGTCAGGTCCCGTGACCAAATTCAAGAACCTTTAGAGTATGGACTGACTGTGTCTGCCTATTACTATCCTTCATTAACGGATTTGCAAGACCAGACCCCGATTGTCGCAACACCAAAACCTAGTGAAAAGAAAAATCCATTCAGCACAAATGAAAGAGATGATGCTGATATGGATACGGGCAATTAGGATGAGGGAGCGAAAATGTAGGAATGTGGATAATGAAAAGGGCATGACATTGATGGAAGTCTTGGCGGTGATTGTCATCTTAGGGATACTGGCTGCAGTGGCCGTCCCGATTTTTTTCAATGTGATACAGAATTCGCGGACGAATGCATTCGTTTCAAATGGTTATGCTTTTAGGGATGCTTCGAATTTTTATTTAAAGGATAAGGTCATGCGTGGAGATCGTGTGACAGAAATCAGCTATCAGGAGCTTGTCGAAGCTGGTTTTCTCGATAAGGTGGTAGACCCTGATACGAAAGAGTACTGGGACCCTTCAATTAATGAATCCTATGTGACTGCCTTGGATAATAAGGTCGTAGGAATATGTCTATACGGTGAGAAACGTAAACTTTGCGGTGATGAAGGAGATGGGAAAGCTATCCCTTTTGAAGATGTATCACCTGAATTAGTGACAGATAAATGAAAAGAGAAAAATGACGAAACCTATTAATGACAAGACGACAAAAGTCTTGTTATTTTTTTTTGCCCCTATGTTAGGATGAAAAAAATGAAGCAGAGAGGAGGAAGAAAAGTGGACAAGTCCGAAAAAAGTAAAGGGGTAAAGATTAAAATAAATGGAGAAGAAAAAATATTTGTGGGTGAAAATAAGCGGGAGTCTACAGAGGAAATTCCAGAGGCTGCAAGTAAGGAACAACCGGATGATAGTTTCGAGTGGATTTTGCCGGATGATTCCGTAGAAAACAAGGTTGTATTGGTTCCTACACCACCTAAGAAGAAAATGCCGAAGCTTATCGGTTTTAATACACATACGGGCAAACGTCCTGGTAACAGGTCTTTAAAGACTTTTGTGATTGCTGTTTTTTGTGCGATTTTATTTGGATCGGTACTGGGCCTTATCGCCGTAAATACCATAACGAAGGAAAAGGCAACGGATTCTCCGGTCGAAACAGCTATCACGACGACGGCATCCCCAGTTGTAAAGAATGATAGCGGGGGTGAAAAAGGGCAGGGGATGGGACTGAAAACGTTCCTGGTTCAAGGTGGGATATTCAGTAGCGAGGATGCCGCGAAACAAATCCAGGAGAAAATCGTGGAAAAACAGGTTCCTGCTGAAATATTCAAAATGGAGGACAGCTATTATTTATTCCTAGGTTCAGCTGAAAGCTTGATTTCAAGTAAAGAGCTAGCTTTATTTTTAAAGACCTATGATGTGGAAGTATTTTGGAAGGAAATTGATTTAAAAGCGTCGGGAATAAGTGCAGAAGAAGAGAAAACGCTGGATGTCATGAAGGGGATTTATTCATCCCTATCAGAGATTTCATCAGGAGAGCTTCGTGGGAAGGAAACGAAATGGGATGCTGAAACGTTGAAAAAAGATATGGATAAGCTAAAGGATGAGAAACTTTCATCTGAGCTTTCACAAATGAACACCCATTTAGCGGCCGCAGCCAAGCTGATCAGTGAGTATGAGACGTCCAAAAAGGATGAACAGCTATTAGAGGCACAGGGAAAACTATTGAAGTTTCTAAAGGATTTTCAAAGCATGGGGAGTTAAGAACAGGTATGTGAAGGGGAAGCTGTTTTCTAAAGAAAAAGTTCCCCTTTAGGAGGAAATTGTTTGAATTAGGAACCTTTTTTTATTTTCCAGGAAATAAGACTGAATCTTTGTCGATTCCTGGTAAACAATAATTGTGGAATTCTTCATAATTTGATAGGATGAAAAGGTATCTCTCCTAGTAAAGAAAGGTGAATTTTTATTATGCATTCATTAATTTTAGCTTCTTCATCACCACGCCGTAAAGAACTTCTACAATTCCTACAAATCCCCTTCGAAAGTATGAATTCCAATGTCGATGAAAGTATTGACGAAAACATGCAGGCAGAGGACGCAGTGCAAGAATTAGCTGTAAGGAAAGCGGAAGCCATTGCAACAAGATATCCGGACAGCTGGGTAATCGGTTCCGATACCGTCGTGGTACTTGACGGGCAAATCCTCGGAAAGCCGGCCAATCGTGCTGATGGAAAAAGAATGCTTGAAATGTTATCGGGTAGAACACACGAAGTTTATACAGGTGTGGCCATTCTATATGGTGAGCGCAGCAGCATATTCGCAGAAAAAACGGAAGTGACTTTTTGGGAGCTATCAGAACCTGAAATCGAACGTTATCTGGACAGTGGTGAACCATTTGATAAAGCTGGGAGCTATGGGATCCAAGGGTTGGGTTCGCTTCTTGTCAAACAAATCAATGGGGACTATTTCTCGGTAGTCGGACTCCCAGTTTCAAGGCTAGCAAGAGAATTAAAGATGATGGAATCCGCGTGGACGTAAGATTTCGGACTGATTTCCTCCCTTTTATTCAGGAAGGGTGGATGCTTTGAGTGAAAAGATGTTAATCAGGGATTATCCGAAAGAAGAGAGGCCTCGTGAAAGGTTCTTGCAGGACGGTCCCCAGAGTCTCTCGAATCAAGAGTTACTTGCGCTATTGTTAAGGACGGGATCTAAGGAGGAATCTGTGCTTCAGCTCTCCAATAGGCTTATCAAGGCTTTTGAGGGATTCCGGCTTTTGAAAGAAGCGTCCGTAGAGGAATTGACTGAAATCAAGGGAATCGGGGAAGCGAAAGCAATTCAAATTCTAGCATCGGTAGAGCTTGGCCGACGAATCCATAAATTAAATGATCAAGACCGCTATGTGATCCGTTCCCCGGAAGACGGGGCCAATTATTGCATGGAAGAAATGCGTTTTTTGTCGCAGGAACATTTTGTTTGTCTTTACTTAAATACGAAAAACCAAGTCCTTCATAAACGAACTGTCTTCATAGGCAGCCTCAACGCTTCGATTGTGCACCCACGCGAAGTATTTAAAGAAGCCTTCCGTAGGTCGGCAGCCTCTATCATTTGTCTTCATAACCACCCCTCCGGAGATCCTTCTCCCAGCAGAGAAGATATTGAAGTGACAAAAAGGTTAGTAGAATGTGGTAAAATAATGGGGATAGAAGTACTGGACCATATCATCATCGGGGAGCATAAATATGTGAGTTTAAAGGAAAAAGGTTATTTATGACACTATCCAAATTTTTGACGATACGATATAATGTTGTTTATGATTTTTAAAAGAGGGAACTTTTTTCAAAAACCTATTGTCAAAAAACGACAAATTATCATTTGAACTTATAAAAAGGCATTTTTGTTTACGAAAGGGAGATACCATAATGTTTGGAATTGGCGCAAGAGATATAGGAATTGATTTAGGAACGGCGAATACGCTAGTTTATGTTAAAGGAAAAGGCATTGCCGTCCGTGAACCGTCGGTTGTTGCCGTGCAGACAGATACAAAGCAGATCGTTGCTGTCGGTAAAGACGCAAAAAACATGATTGGCCGTACACCGGGAAATGTAGTGGCACTTCGCCCTATGAAAGATGGCGTAATCGCTGATTATGAAACAACGGCTACGATGATGAAATATTATATGAAAGAAGCTCAGAAAAAAGGCGTATTTGGCAACAAGCCATATGTCATGATTTGTGTGCCTTCAGGAATTACGGCTGTTGAACAACGTGCAGTGATTGATGCAGCTAGACAAGCTGGTGCTCGTGATGCTTATCCGATTGAAGAGCCATTTGCAGCTGCTATCGGAGCGGATCTTCCTGTTTGGGAACCTACAGGCAGCATGGTTGTTGATATTGGTGGAGGTACTACGGAAGTGGCCATCATTTCTCTTGGAGGTATCGTGACAAGCCAGTCAATCCGCATTGCTGGTGATGAGATGGACGATGCGATCATCGTTTACATACGTAAAAACTACAACTTGATGATTGGTGAGCGTACATCGGAAGCTATTAAAATGGAAATCGGTTCTGCAGGTGATACAGAAGGAATCGAAAACATGGAAATTCGTGGTCGTGACTTATTGACGGGTCTTCCAAAAACGATTGAAATTACGGCAGAGGAAATATCCAAAGCATTGCGTGATACAGTATCAGCCATTGTGGATTCTGTCAAAAACACATTGGAAAAAACTCCACCGGAACTTGCAGCTGACATCATGGATAGAGGCATAGTATTGACAGGTGGCGGAGCTTTACTGCGTAATTTGGATAAAGTCATCAGTGAAGAAACGCAAATGCCGGTTATTATTGCTGAAAATCCTCTTGATTGTGTAGCGATTGGAACAGGGAAAGCCTTGGACCATATTCACTTATTCAAGACGAAATCTAGAGATTCTCGCTAAGCGGTACTTATAAAAAAGGCCGGCTCAACAAAAGATCGCAATTTTGAGCCGGCTTTTCTATTTTTTTACCTGTCTTAAATGTGTAGTTTTTTGACAGAGGATATTATTATACTTCATGCAAATAGAGTAAATTAAAATAGAGGTGCAGATCATCATGCCACAGTTTTTTAATAAAAAGCTCCTTCTCTTGCTCGTTAGTATTATCGTTCTCGTGGCATTGATCGGTTTTTCATTAAAAGAGAGAGAAGAGTTAACTTGGCCCGAAAAGTTCTTGAAGGATACAACCGGTTGGGTTGGTAATGTGTTTAATAAACCAGTATCGGGTATTACAGGTTTTGTAGGGGATTTAAAAGACCTTCAGCATACATACGATGAAAACAAGAAATTAAAAGCTCGTCTGGATGAATACGTCTTGTTGAAAACGCAGGTGCAGGATTTGAAAGAAGAAAATGAAGAGCTTCGTGATAATCTAAAAAAAGAAGATGACTTGCGAAAGTATGCACCTATTCAGTCAACGGTCATTGGTCGTAATCCGGACCGCTGGCATGAAATGCTAACAATTAACAAAGGCGAGCGTAACGGTGTGGAAAAAAATATGGCTGTCATCACTGCCAATGGCTTGATCGGTAAAGTTAAAGCCACGACTGAATTCACGGCTTCCGTTCAGCTTTTGAGTTCGATCGATAAAGCGAACCGCGTCTCAGCTATCGTCCAGGGTAATGATAAGGCATATGGTTTGATAGAAGGGTTCGATGATGAGAAGAATCTTCTATTAATGAAACGGATTCCTTATGATAAAAAGATCAAGAAAAACTCTAAGGTCATCACATCCGGTTATGGCGGGATCTTTCCTAAAGGTCTGCTAATCGGTAAGGTTGTTGACGTGAAGGTGGATCAATATGGATTGAACCAAACCGCATATATTGAGCCGTCAACGGATTTCTATGATATCAATAATGTCATGGTCGTTAAACGTGAAGTTGAGGGAGCTGAAGAAGAAAGTGAAGGGGAGGATGAAGCTAAGTGAAACATTTCATCCTTTCTTTTGTAGCCTTACTCTTCTTCGTTTTTGAAAGTATCTTTGCGCAACTTTTCGCGGGGGATGTCTTTGGAAGCAATAACATTCTCGTTCCCCGTTTCATGATCATTTTCGTCTTCTTCCTGACCATGTATGGTTCAAGGAAGCTGGGGATGTTGTATGGAGCCATTTTGGGGCTGACCTATGATGTCGTATATACGGAGATTTTGGGGATTTATATGTTCCTTTTACCTTTTCTAGCATATTTGATTTCCAAAAGTATGAAGATCCTTCAAAACAATATTCTCATTAACTGTTTAATGGCACTTGTCTTTACGGCAATTGTAGAGTGTGTATCTTATCAAATGAATCATATTCTTACTTTTGCGGATATGGGATTCGGGGAATTTGTGGACAGGAGATTCATTCCAACACTCATATTGAATCTCATTTTTATTATTATTAGTTGCTACCCCTTAAAGAGACTTATTGAAAAGTTTGATTTACAGGGAGAAATGGAATAACGTTCACTGGACTGTTGGATGCGGTCTAAAATGTATTTTCTCTTTAACATGTGCGTAGAAAAAGGTAAATTGTTTTCCTATGTCGAATTATATTTCATTGAGGTGAAACAAACGTCATGAATAAAAGAATTCAGCAAAATGTTATGATTAAGGGGACAAAGGACGGGTTTATGCTTCATCTCGATGATTCTTGCTCATTTTCCGAATTATTGAAAGAGTTAGAAGTGAAGCTTTCGGCAAACTATCAGTTTCAAGAAAACGACCCGTCCATTTCCGTTAAAGTACATACCGGGAACCGCTATCTAGATGCAGACCAGAAGGAAAAAATCAAAGAAGTTATTCATAAAAAGAAAAAGCTTATCGTTGATGAGTTGATTTCGAATGTCATGTCAAAGGAAGATGCGAAACAGTGGAAAGACGAAAACCAAGTGACAACTTTGACCAGGGTGATAAGATCGGGACAGGTTTTTGAAGTGCCCGGCGATTTGTTGCTCATTGGCGATGTCAATCCAGATGGTACTGTCCGAGCTGGTGGGAGCATCTATATTATGGGACAGCTGAGAGGCATTGCCCACGCTGGTTATTTGGGGAATAAAAAGGCCATCATCGCTGCATCCATCATGAAACCTGCACAATTGCGAATTGCGGGGAAAGTGAACTTATCTCCTGACCAATATACGAAATTTGGACATGACTTGGAATGTGCGTTCATGGACGACGAAGAAAATATCATCATTGATAAACTGCAAGTTTTGAAGAAATATAGACCTAATTTAAATAGATTAGAAGGGGGTCTCTAATCGTGGGAGAGGCAATAGTTATAACATCTGGTAAGGGTGGTGTCGGCAAAACGACCACCTCAGCCAATCTAGGAACGTCGTTAGCTCTTCTAGGCAAAAAGGTTTGCTTGATTGACACGGATATTGGTCTTCGGAACTTAGATGTGATTATGGGGTTGGAAAACCGTATCATCTATGACTTGGTCGATGTAGTCGAAGGGCGTTGTAAAATTCATCAAGCACTTATTAAAGATAAGCATTTCGAAGATTTGCTTTATTTGCTTCCGGCTCCACAAAACAGTGACAAATCAGCTGTGAATGAGGAACAGATGAAGAAACTGATCAGTGATATGAAACCGGACTATGATTACATCGTGATCGATTGTCCGGCAGGTATCGAGCAGGGCTTTAGGAATGCGATAGCGGGTGCGGACAGGGCCATCATCGTCACCACCGCTGAAAGACCGGCCGTCCGTGATGCAGACCGTATCATCGGCCTGCTTGAGAAAGAAGAGCATATCGATCCTCCTCAATTGATCATCAATAGAATCCGTGGACATCTTTTACATGAAGATGAAGAAATGGATATTGACGGAGTAACCAATTTCCTTAAAATCGATCTTATCGGTGTTATACCTGATGATGATCAGGTCATTGTGGCTGCGAATAAAAAGGAACCGATAGCTTACAATCCGGACAACAGGGTCTCGATTGCCTATCGGAACATTGCCCGCCGGATTCTCGGTGAATCTGTGCCGTTGACTCCAATTGGTGGAGAGCAAAAAGGTTTCATGTCTAAATTGAAAAAATTCTTTAGTGTGCGTTAATTTAGTAAGCGGGAGCATTCCATGCCCTCGCTTTTTTTATTTTTATCGAAAAATGGATATAAAAAAGGTAAGCCTCATAATAGGCTTACCTTATCTATTGTACTAAAGTATTAAAAATGCAACAGGTTATCCGCGTCTTCCGCCTCTACCGCCACGTTTTGATTCTGTACTACGTTTGAGCGTAGATAAATTCTCTTCGCTAGTCTTTAAAAAACGGACCATTTTATCTTCGAAGTTTTCCTTAGGTTGAAAATTGCCTTTAGAACGAAAATCTTTATTACGATTATCGCCTTGGCGTGGTGGGCGTTTAGTATAAGAAGAGGTTTGTCCTTCGGGTCTATCTATAGCTTTTTTGATGGACAAGGCAGTTTTTCCGTCTTTCTCGCTGATCACTTTTACCTCAATTTGGTCGCCTATTTTAAGATGGTCATTAACGTCTTTTACATAGCTGTCCGCTACCTCACTGATATGCACAAGACCTGTTGAGCCTCCTGGTAATTCTACGAATGCTCCAAAATTAGTGATACCTGTTACTTTACCTTGTACTTTGCTGCCTATTTCGATTGACATATTAAAATTGTTCCCCCTCAATAATGTTAAAACAACTTCATTATAACAAATAAAGTAGGAGAATATCAATTGGATTTTTCACCTCTTCCATTATTAAAAGGGAAAGGCTTTCAAAACGTTTGAAAATCAGTCTTTTTTTCTTTCGTCCATTCGTTTTTAAAACGCAAACCATTCATCTGTCGTAAAGAAAAACGATTCCTCGTCATAGTCTGGACAGGTTGCTCATAAGTTTTAATATGAGCGCTTTGATATGAGCAGGGGGTAGATTTGGAATGGATGATCGCAGGAAAGATATCCGCAATCGTATCGCCAAGAGACGAAAGGTGAAGGATAGCCCAGTGGTTAACAGTACTTGGACGGAGATTGAAAAGGAGAACCCGTACGAATTCGAATCTTTTGACGGGTATTCAGAAAAAGATCATCCGCTCTTTAAGAAGGAATATTTCTTTTTGAAAATCTTGGTGAGCATTTGCCTATTCTTGGTGGTTGCCGTGATGTTCAAGCACCCTTCCGTTCGCTTGGACTCAGCCAGAAGCTTTGTTACGGAAAACATGAACCAAGAGTTCCAATTTGCATCGGTTTCCAGTTGGTATGAAAATGCTTTTGGCAAACCTATCGCATTTTTACCGACTGAATCCACTACTGAAACGGCGGATTCGGGTGAAGAATATGCGATGCCTGCATCGGGGGAGATTACCCAAACCTTCGAGGCGAACGGCGAGGGAATCATAATGGAAACGAGCTTAGGGTCCAAGGTCGAAGCCATCAATGAGGGGGTGGTCATTTTTGCAGGGGAAAAAGAAGGAATCGGTAAGACTGTGGTCATACAGCATGCCAATAAAAGTGAGTCATGGTATGGCCAGTTGGAAAAGATTGATGTGAAGCTCTATGATCTGGTGAAGAAAGGGAAAGAAGTAGGACAGGTCACCGTAAGCGAGGATGGTTCCAAAGGCAGGTTTTACTTAGCCATTAAAGAAAATGATGCATTCATCGATCCTAAAAAGGTGATTTCCTTTGACTGAATATGCGAACTTACTGTCCAAAATCAAGATTCATCCGACGCTGTGGTTCGTCATAGGAATCGCCATCCTTACGGCACACTTTATTGAAGTGATGATGCTTTTACTCATCGTATTTATCCATGAGATGGGACATGCTGCGTGTGCACAGTATTTTAAATGGCGGATCAAGTCGATTCAGCTCCTCCCCTTTGGTGGGGCTGTCGAGACCGAGGAATATGGCAATAAAAGTTTGAAGGAAGATCTTGCAGTCGTACTGGCGGGTCCACTGCAACATATATGGCTCATTGGAGCGGCTTACCTGCTCTATTTCTTTTCTGTCGTTTCTTCTGATCTGTATCATTCCTTCTTCTATATGAATCTTATGTTGTTGTTCTTTAACCTGCTGCCAATTTGGCCATTGGACGGGGGAAGGCTACTCTTCATTGGTGTTTCCCTATACTGTACCTTCCTTGAGGCTCAGAAATATACCTTATATTTTTCTGGTGCATTCGCTGTATTGGCGTTTTTAACATGGCTTCTTCTCGAACCGCTTAACCTGAATATTTGGCTGATCATCTTTTTTATCAGTCTTTCTCTAATCATGGAGTGGCGACAGCGATATTATGCGTTCATGCGGTTTCTTCTGCAGCGCCATTACGGAAACACGAATGATCTGGCCAAATTAAAACCCATCATGGTGGATGCCCATGAACCGATTTATAAAGTGCTGGAATTGTTTCAACGTGGATGCAAACATCCCGTCATCATCATGAAAAATGGGAAAGAGAGTGGCTCATTGGATGAGACGGAAATACTTCATGCCTATTTTTCCGAGAAAATGACCAATGGGCAAATTGGTGACCTGTTATATTCTTATTAAATATGGTATCCTTTCTTCAAATTGAGGAGAGGATTTTTTTGATGAAAAAAGTGATTGTGAACCTATCTTCGCGTGAGAAGAGAGTGGCTGTCCTAGAAGATGAAGTGTTGCGGAAAGTCGAAGTCATGCCACCTCATCAACATAGTACGGTAGGTAATATTTATCTTGGCAAAGTGACTAAGGTCTTGCCAGGAATGGATGCCGTGTTTGTCGATTATGGTGCAGACAAGAATGGTTTTCTGCATCGGGATGAAATTCCGGCATATCAACTGACGAAGCGTGATGGTAAATCACCCATCAATCATTATGTTAAACAGGGTGAAAAGCTGCTCGTTCAGGTGAGCCGTGATGAAACGGGTACAAAAGGGGCGAAATTGACGGGGCTGATCGAGTTTTCGACGGATTGCCTCGTTTACATACATGGAATAGATTATGTTGGTGTGTCGAAGAAATTCAAAAATGAACGTTTGCAAAAGTATTGGAGAGAAAAAGCAACAGAATATAAGCAAAAGGACGAGGGGGTGATTGTTCGCACCTCGATGGAGAAGGAAAGTGAGTCGGCATTTCTCGACAAGCTGAATACAATGAGGCAGCTGCATAAGGAACTGGAAGGAAAGTCCGGTACGATGAAGGCACCTGCCCTCCTCTATGAGAAAGATACATTCCTGGAGATGGTTATCGCTGAAATGGCGAAAACGGTATCAGGTCAGCTCTTTATCGACGATTTTGATGCGAGTCAAGAGTTGAAAAAGTGGGTGCTGGCTAATGGTAAGGAATGGAGTATATCCTATGAGACTGGTGCGAAGAACATTTTTTCAGAACGGAATCTAGATAACCAGTTCGAGAAGGCCATGAAAAAAGTGGTCTGGCTCGATAATGGGGGGTATCTGATTTTCGAAGAAACCGAAGCGTTCACCGTAATCGATGTCAATTCAGGGAAGTTTACAGGCAAGGTGGAAAAGGAAGCGACGCTTTTTGAAGTGAATGCAGCGGCAGCAAAAGAAGTCGCCCGTCAGCTGAGGCTTAGAAATATTAGTGGAATCATCTTGATTGATTTCATCAATATGGAGAAACCGCAACACAGGCTTGAAATCATCGATCTGTTCAAAAAGGAAGCCGCGAAAGATGAGATGCGGATGAAGGTTGTCGGATTTACTGAACTAGGAATCCTTCAAGTGACGAGAAAACGGACATCCCCTTCGCTTAGTGAAACCATGACGGTTCCTTGCCCAACCTGCAATGGAAGTGGAAAGGTGGAAAGCGCTGAAACCGTTGCCTTCCGCTTGGAGCGGGAGTTGCTGGAGCACCGCAAAACGGACGATGAGGCCGTTTGGGTGGAACTTAGCCAATCAGTGGGGGATGTCCTGTTGGGGGAAAAGGAATCATATAAAGCGACATTGGAAGAACTAATATCCAAAAAGCTAGTGATCTCTTATGTTCCAGGCCCGGTCCATACATATTCCATCAGGCGCTTCGGAAGTTATGAAGAAATCAAGCGGTCAGTAAAGTGATGGACAAGAAATCCAACAAATGTATTGACAGTCATTCAGGTTTCATGATAGGATTTTAATGTTATGTTTGTAGCACCCGTGCTACAACCGCTCAACAACAGGTCTTAAGTTTTTTGTCTTCTGGACAAAACGCCTGTGATTGGCGAGTCTGAGACATTCAAGGAGGTGCAAGTATGTACGCAATTATCGAAACTGGCGGAAAACAAATTAAAGTAGCAGCTGGCGAAGCGGTTTACATTGAAAAATTAAACGCTGAAGCAGGCGAAACTGTTACATTTGACAAAGTTTTATTCGTAGGTGGCGAGGACGTGAAAGTCGGAGCTCCACTAGTGGAAGGCGCTACTGTAACAGGTACTGTTGAGAAACAAGGGAAGCAAAAGAAAATCACTGTCTTCAAATACAAAGCGAAGAAAAACAATCGTAGAAAACAAGGTCATCGTCAACCATACACTAAAGTTGTTATTGAAGCAATCAACGCGTAAGGGCTGATATCAAGATGATTAAAGTTATCTTTGATGCTCCGCAAGAACGGATCACTTCGTTCACATTAAGCGGACATGCTGATTTTGCTAAAAAAGGTTCCGATATCGTTTGTGCAGGCGTATCGGCCGTATCCTTTGGATCGGTCAATGCGATTATGTCCTTAACGGATGTAGAACCTGAGATAGAGCAAGGGCAAGACGGCGGCTACCTTCGCTGCGTCATCCCGGGGAATCTTTCGCCGGAATCCGAAGAGAAGGTGCAATTGCTCTTGAACGCAATGCTCATATCGCTACAAACCATCGAACGTGATTATGGTAAATATATGAAAATTATCCTCAACCAGTAGGAGGTGGAACAAATGTTAAGATTAGATCTTCAGTTCTTCGCTTCGAAAAAAGGAGTAGGTTCTACAAAGAATGGACGTGACTCAATCTCTAAGCGTTTAGGCGCTAAACGTGCAGATGGTCAATTCGTTTCTGGTGGTTCTATCCTTTACCGTCAACGCGGAACAAAAATCTATCCAGGTGAGAACGTAGGCCGTGGTGGAGACGATACTCTATTTGCAAAAATAGACGGTGTTGTTAAATTCGAACGTTTCGGACGTGACCGTAAAAAAGTAAGCGTATATCCAGTTGCACAAGAAGCATAATTGGCATCTTTGAACAGAGGCTGACTCAAAAGGGTCTGATTCCTTCTATGAGACACTATATATCGCGTCATTATTGATAATGGTATGCTTTATATAGTGTAGAAGGGGTCCGGCCCTTTATTTATACTATAAATATGATGAATAACCAGCGTTTTGCAGGAGATTTTAGTCAATTAGTATGGAAAACCACCTCTGATTCACAAAAGGCTCGCCAGTTTTGGCGGGCTTTCTTATACTTTAGGGGGTAAAATCCTGGATTGCTCTAACTAACACATTGATTGAATTTAAATAGACTGTTCAATTCAACTATTATATCTCCAATTGTTGCATGAATAAGCCCATTCTCTTTGCAAGTTCAAACGGCTCTACCATCGTCCAAAGAACTCAGGGTGTGTGGCTGTATTTTTTGGACGGGGGCTTTCATATGAAGGCATGTGAATCGAGCTTCATTTCCTGTTTGTTTTGTTTTTTGATATACTGATACAAATGGAAGTATTCAACATGATAGAGCCAAAAAAAGTTTCTTTATCATAATTGAAGGTGTTAATAATGGATAAAAATTGGACGACTATTGAAACGCTTCGTCAGACTAGACATGATTGGCTGAATAGAATTCAAATTATAAAAGGGAATTTGGAGTTGAATAGAATTGATCGCGTCAAAGGATTCATTGACGAGATCATAATTGAAACCCAGAATGAGGCAAGGCTCTCTAGTTTGAATATGCCAAAGTTCAGCGAGATGCTGTTGACGTCGAATTGGAGTAATTCAACATTTCAATGTGAATTTGAAATTATCGATGTTTTTGCGGGCTCCAATGAGTTGGACGAGTTGATGTCTCGTTGGACGAACGATTACTTTAAAGTCTTAGAAAAGAATCTCGATCCTTTTGGAGAAAATGTACTGGCTGTTTCTATGTGTAAAAAAGAAATAAGTGATATGCGTTGTTCTTTTCATTTGCAGGGCCGTTTCAATGATCAATCCGCGGTGGTGGAATTTATAGAAAAATCCTTAACAGCGGAGCAATCAATAGAAATGCGTATTTGTAATGAGAATGAATTATTCTTTAAGATGGATATTAAGTTTTAGAGAAGTATACAGCAAGAAATGACTTGCAGAAAACAAGGAAGTGATAGCATGTTTGTCGATCAAACGAAAGTCTATATAAAAGGCGGAGATGGTGGTAACGGAATCGTTGCTTATCGTCGAGAGAAATTCATACCAAAAGGCGGACCTGCCGGCGGAGATGGCGGCAATGGAGCAAACGTCGTATTTGAAGTGGAAGAAGGATTGCGGACGTTGATGGATTTCCGTTATCAACGTCACTTCAAGGCGCCTCGCGGGGAACACGGCATGTCTAAAAATATGCATGGTGCAACTGCGAAGGATATGGTCATTAAAGTTCCACCTGGTACAGTTGTCATTGATGAAAAAACGAAAGAAGTCATCGCAGATTTAGTTGAACATGGACAACGTGCCATTATCGCTAAAGGCGGCCGTGGTGGACGCGGGAATTCCCGTTTTGCGACACCAGCCAATCCGGCACCGGAAATTTGTGAAAATGGCGAACCAGGACAAGAACGCGATATTATCATGGAACTGAAGTTATTGGCTGATGTAGGCCTTGTAGGATTCCCGAGTGTTGGTAAATCTACATTGCTTTCAGTCGTATCAGCAGCCCGACCTAAAATTGCCGAATATCATTTCACGACAATCGTGCCGAATCTTGGTATGGTTGAAACGGAAGATCACCGCAGTTTCGTCATGGCCGATTTACCGGGGCTAATTGAGGGTGCTTCTGAAGGAGTAGGTCTTGGACATCAATTCTTGCGCCATATTGAAAGAACAAGAGTCATCGTTCACGTGATAGACATGTCTGGCCTTGAGGGCAGAGATCCGTACGAAGACTACCTGACAATCAATAAGGAACTAGAAGAGTATAATCTTCGTTTGACTGAACGTCCGCAAATCATCGTAGCCAGTAAAATGGATATGCCTGATTCAGCAGATAATTTAGCGGCATTCAAAGAAAAGCTTGAAGAGGAATTCCCGGTCTTCCCGGTTTCAGCTGTAACACGTGAAGGTATCCGTGAACTTCTTTATGCAATTGCCGATAAAATCGAAGAAACACCTGAATTCCCGCTTGATCATGAAGAAGAGAATACCGGGGTTCATCGTGTTCTTTATAAACATACAGCCCTTTCAGATGAATTTGATATCGAGCGTGAATCGGATGGCAGCTTTGCTGTTAAAGGATTCAAGATTGAACGTCTATTCAAAATGACGGACTTCACACGTGAAGAATCCATCAAGCGTTTTGCTAGACAACTTCGCTCATTCGGTGTCGATGAAGGATTGCGCCAAAAAGGTGCGAAAAACGGGGATATCGTTCGTATCCTTGAATATGAATTTGAATTTATTGACTGATAATATGTAAAAACCATGGTGGTAGGCAAAAGGAGCGTGCGGACTTTGAATAAGGCCGATCAGAAATTTTTCCTCGTTCGAGAGGATGTCCTCCCCGAAGCGATGAAAAAAACGCTGGATGCTAAAGAAATGATTGAACGGGGAAAAGCAGATTCAGTTTGGGAAGCGGTACAAAAAGTGGATCTGAGTAGAAGCGCCTTTTACAAATATCGGGACACGGTCTTTCCGTTTCATACGATTGTCAAAGAAAAGCTAATCACTCTGTTCTTTTACCTCGAAGACCGTTCCGGGACTCTATCGGAGCTCTTACGACTGGTCGCCTCATCTGGCTGCAACATCATGACGATTCACCAAACGATTCCCTTACAGGGTCGTGCCAACGTCACTCTCTCGCTCAACACGAGTGGGATGACGGTGGATATTGATGATCTTTTAACAAGATTGCGTAAAATGGAATTCGTCGAAAAGGTCGAAATCCTTGGGAATGGTGCATAGAATAAAGCCTGTACAGTTCATTGTACAGGCTTTTTTTTATGTGTGGTCATTAAAGATTAACTATTGTAATAAATCAGAAAATGGCATAACATAAACAATAGATTGTCCGTGAAAAGGGGATTATAATATGACTTCAAAAATAGCATTTCTTGGACCGAAAGCAACGTTCACGGATTTAGCTGTCTCTCGCTTATTTCCTAATGATGGTAAAATTCCGATGAGTACGATTCCAGACAGTCTCGACGCTGTCCGCGATGGGGAAGTAAGCCATGCGCTGGTCCCTATCGAGAATGCGTTGGAAGGTTCGGTTAATATAACGATGGATTACCTGGTTCATGAAGTGAGGCTTCCGATTAAAGGGGAAATCACGATTCCTATCGAACAGCATTACATGGTTCATCCGGATCATGCCAATCCTGACTTTAAACCGGATAGGGTCTATTCCCATTCACACGCTATTGCACAATGCCGTAAATTCCTACATAAAGATCTAAGTGGCATCCCATTTGAATATGTTACGTCAACGGCTGCAGCAGCAAAAATGGTAATGGAGAATCCGGATGCCAAAATTGCAGCCATCGCGAACGAAATGGCAGCACAGGAGTATGGGTTGACGATTCTTGAACGAAATATTCACGACTATGAGCATAACCATACCAAATTCATTGTCGTATCCAACGGCGAAGTCGATTTCAGTGGGCATTTAACTACTGAGGGAGACAGTAAAACGACGTTGATGATCCAGCTCCCAGCCGATCATTCGGGACAGCTTCATCAAGTTCTTTCTGCCTTCTCATGGAGAAAACTGAACCTTTCCAAAATAGAATCTCGACCGATGAAAACGGGATTAGGAAATTATTTTTTCATTATCGATATCGAAATGGCACTTGATGAAGTACTCATTCCGGGAGCCATTTCCGAACTTGAGGCCCTAGGATGCACGGTTTCAGTAATGGGAAGTTACCCATGCTTTACGGTCCAAAATGGAGTGGCGCATCGATAAGGACAGATGTAGACAGAAGGAAACACAGTTAAATGGTCTTTAAAGTACATTCCTAAAAAATCTCCTTGGATAAAAGTCCAAGGAGATTTTTTTAGGAGGCCTTGAATCTAATTAGAAAAATAGGGAGTGACACATTGTTCTGCCTTTTTTAAAGAACGTAAAGCTATTAAGCCCATATAATAGGATTTAATAGGGTTAATTATGAAGTGGGTTGGGAGAAATACATACCAAGAGGTAAACCAGATTTATCGTTACAATATCCTCTTACAGAATTTAAATGTAAAAGACTGAAAAAGATGAAAGAGGGGATGGGAGATGTGCGGTAAAGATGAGTAATGAGTTCAAAGAAACGTTCGGATCTTGGCTGCAAGCCATCGGAACGGTTTTATCCGCCATCGCAAATACACCAACCCTTATATCGGATTACGATTCTGCAAATAACTTGGATGTGGTGGGGAACACTCTCCAGGGAACAGGTAATGCTTTAATTGCCGATGGAGAGGAAGCTTTCACTTTAGATCAAATCGGAAGTGCAGTTCAGGCCATTGGAAATTCGACGGTTATTACAGGATTGATAGGTACTTTTTCAGATGACACGAATGATCTATTGATTATAAACGGAAATTTTATTCAGGCTTTAGGCGGTGGCGTATCTGCGGCGGATATAACCGAAAATGCACCAGCTGAAGGGATAAATATAGTTGGTAATTTAATGCAGCTGTTGGGAAATTCATTACAAGCACTGTCTGGGATTATTGAATTGAAAAGAGAAAATACGAATCCAAGCCTGGAAAGCAAAGGAAATGGGAGCCAAGGGAGTGGGAATCAAGGGTACGGAAGCAAAGGAAATGGGAGCCAGGGAAATGGGAACCAAGGGTACGGAAGCCAAGGGAATGGGAACCAAGGGTATAATGAGGGACAATTAGACCCGGAAACATTACAAACGTTAGGGAGCTGGATTCAAGCGATAGGAGCCGTTCTCAACCTGATCGCTCAATTAATAAGCAATGAAGAGGGGGAGAGTGGAGATGAAGGCGAAAACGAGAGCGATTCGTAAGAAAATAGGACACTTCGAATGCCTTTACTTCGAAGTGTCCTATTTTAGTTAACTAAAATCCCGGCTTTATTCAATGCTTCTTCTGCTTCGTCCAGTAAGTCTTCTGAAACGGCACTAATGGTATGAAGGTGAATGCCGCTTGTCAGTTCTGATAATAAAGTGGCTTTTGTTTTAGTAACCTTTGAAAGGAAGGATGCCACTTCTTTCCGATTACTGACCATGATGGAAGCCGTTAAGTCCCCATACACGGGATGCTCTATTTTCACGTCTTTGACGGTTATGCCGATATCGACAAGTAGAAATAATTCCTCCTGGGCTCGCGTGGGCTCGTGCTGGCAAGCGATGGTCCGTTCAGGGTTTTGTCTAGTCTCGGTTTGCAAGTAGATATACCCCTGGCTAGTAGCGATAATCGGCTCATTTCGCGCTTTAAGAAGGGTAATGTCACCGACGATGACTTGCCGGCTCACATTGGTTATTTGGGAGAGTTCGCTACCGGTAACAGGCTGTGAACTTGTTTGTAGGATATGTAAGAGCTTTGTTCGTCTTTCTTCGCCTAATAGTTTCTTTTTTTGCATGATCCTTCACCTCGTTATGTACAAATAGTTTACCATAAAATAAAGGGGCTAATCGAATGAAAGCCAATTTACCATGGTGTTCCTTACATGCGGGTGTATGCAGAAAAAAAAGAGGGAGGCGCATGGAAGCGCCCGCCCTCAATCTTATACAATCATAGGTTACTTGCCTTGAAAGTATTGCCGCCGTTCATATCACCGGATTGGAATCCTTTATTAAACCAGCGCTTTCGCTGCTCGGAGGTTCCATGCGTGAAGCTGTCAGGAACAACATACCCTCGAGCTTTCTTTTGGATGGTGTCGTCTCCCACTCCACTGGCTGCACTCAAGGCTTCTTCGAGATCGCCTTCCTCAAGTAAATTCTCCCCTTGGGCGTGATGGGCCCATACCCCTGCTAAATAGTCAGCTTGAAGTTCCAATCGAACAGAAGCTTTATTATATTCTTTTTCACTGACCTTAGACCGGTCCGGCATTTCTTTTCTTGACGTGCCCAAAAGTGTCTGGATATGATGTCCCACCTCATGAGCAATGACATAGGCCATCGCAAAGTCTCCAGGTGCCTGATATTCATCTTGAAGTTCCTGATAGAAACTCAAGTCAATATAAAGCTTCATATCACCGGGACAATAAAAGGGTCCGACTGAAGAACCGGCCGTACCACAGGCCGAGTCTACACTTCCCGTATACAAAACGAGAGTGGGCTCTTTATATTCTAGCCCTTGCTTACGAAACTCTTCTGACCAGACCCGCTCCGTATCTCCAAGAACGACCGAGACAAATTGAGCGAGCTCCTTCTCCTGGTCCGTTTCCTCATAGGAGCCATTATCAGTAATATCATTGGAACCAAGGCCATTCAACACATCACTCGGGTTACCACCTAGGAACATAACGATCAAAACGACAACTATGCCAAATCCGCCGCCAATCCCGGCGACGCTCTTTCCACCCATTCCTCTTCTGTCCTCAACGTTCGAACTCTTTTGTCTTCCTTTCCATTTCATTTAGATGTCCTCCTAGACTGTTGTTTTTTATGTAGTGCTATCTTGATCAGCATTTTATAAATCCTATACCTTATACCCAAAGTTCGGATCGATTAGACAGAAATGCCCTCTGGCAAAAAGCGGTCAATCCTGCTAACCCCTCATTTGATCGGGTTTTTCCGACTGTGTGGCTTTCATTCATATTTTAGTTTCTTCAAGCATAAGTTTTCATGATAAATAATAATGGCAATTTACCCACTACATCATAGTATATATGGACATATGCACAGGAGGGGTTATCAGCGTGAAAATTCATATAGTCCAAAAAGGCGATACGCTTTGGAAGCTCGCAAAAAAATATGGCGTCAGTTATGAACAACTGAAAAAATCCAATTCTCAGTTAAGTAATCCGGATATGATGATGCCGGGCATGAAAATTAATATACCTGGAAATACATCGGGATCAATTAAAAAAGAGATGGGCGCGCCACAAGTGACATATCAATCCAAGGAATCTCAAATTCAACCGATTCAAATGAAAGAACAGCAAATTCAACAACAACCCGTAATGAAGGAACAGCAAAAATATCAAGCACCCATAAAAGAACAGCAAAAGTATCAAGCACCTATAAAGGAACAGCAGAAATATCAACAGCCTGCGATAAAAGAATATCAATTGCCTATTAAAGAAAAGCAAATGCCTATAAAGGAAATGCCCGTTAAGGAAAAACAAATCGTTGTCCCGAAAGAGGTTCAGGTACCGAAACAAGTGATACCAGAAATAGATATCAATAATTATTATTTGGTCAATATGACCAACATGAGTGTACAGAAGCCACCAACTCCGCCAACTCCCCCAAAAAAGGTTGAAGCGGTGAAGCCAGTAGAAAAACCGGTAAAGAAAAAATCAAAAAAGAAGCCAGTTGTTCAGGAAATATGTGAACCGGTAGACGATTGCATTCCAATCACCCCTATCATGCCAGGAAGCGGTTTTAGCATCGATCCACCGCCATGGGCATCCATGCCCATGCATGGAGTCCAAGGAGCTTTTCAGGGAACCCCTCACTATCAACAAGGTGTTCAAGGCATGCAAGGCTATCAAATGATGGAAGAAAGTTCAGACGTATGGGGAGAATCTCCTGATATGCATTCAATGGGTCAAAGTACCGTCCAAGGAGCCAGTCAAAACCAGGCCGGTCAACAATACTATCCATATCAAGCTTCAGCACCCGTCCCACATCATATGTATGGCGGAACTCCACAACAAGTTGCAGGTGCGTATATGCCGCACCATTATGAGTCATCTTCCGAGTCGTCATCGTCGAATGCTCCGAATTTCCAATACTATCCACAGCAGCCCTATATGCAGTCCAATATGCAAGCCGAAAGTGAGGATTGTGGCTGCAACAAGGGAGAAATAGGAACATATGGACCAGAGAAAGAAGTGAAGGGCCAATATTATGCTATGGAGGAAACGCAAAGCAAGGCGCACCATCACCCTGATTATCATCAATTCCATAAAGGCAGACCACAATACTCAGAATCCTATGCGGGAGCTAGTATTCAAAGTCTAATGGGGGAAAAACAGCAACCAATGCAATATGATGTAGAATCGGTGGATGAAATCCAAATTCAAGAATATCAAGGAGGACCTCCTGGAGGCATGATGGGGAACCACCAGCCTGGCAACCAGATGGGAGGCATGATGGGGAACCACCAGCCTGGCAATCAGATGGGAGGCATGATGGGGAACCACCAGCCTGGCAATCAAATGGGAGACATGATGGGGAACCACCAGCCTGGCAATCAGATGGGAGGCATGATGGGGAACCAACCCGGCAATCAGATGGGAGGCATGATGGGGAACCAACCCGGCAATCAGATGGGAGGCATGATGGGGAACCAACCTGGCAATCAGATGGGAGGGATGATGGGGAACCAGCCCGGCAACCAAATGGGAGGGATGATGGGGAACCAGCCCGGCAATCAGATGGGAGGCATGATGGGGAACCAACCCGGCAACCAGATGGGAGGGATGATGGGAAACCAGCCCGGCAACCAGATGGGAGGCATGATGGGTAATCCATACGGCAACCAGATGGGAGGGATGATGGGGAACCAGCCCGGCAACCAGATGGGAGATATGATGGGTAATCCATATGGCCATCAACTAGGGGGCCAACCAGGTACGATGCCAGGTCAGTTTGGCGGACAGCCCGGAATGATGCGTGGACAGCTCGGAGGTCACCCTGAAGCAATGATGCCAGGGCAAATGGGTGGTCAACCAGGTCAATTCGGAGGCGTTCAAGCACCTGAAACATTTGGAATGCCTACGTATGCGGACGAAAGTGATGACTACTAATTATCAGGGGGACAGTGTTTTTTACACTCGTCTCCTCTCTTATTTAAACCGCCGACCAAAGAACGTCCATCATCTTCAGAGCAATGTCTATATGATTTCATTCAAAAAAGACGCTCCCATCATTCTTAAAGGATTCGATAGCTTTGAAAAATGGGATCGACAAAGGGAATTGACTTCCTTGTTAAGTCAAAAAGGGTTCGAACAAACGTATCAGATTCACCAGAAGTTAATGCCGTTCCAATTCAAAGGGAAATGGTATGGCAGTATGGACTATATACCTCCAAGTAAGAAAAAGTTCCGTTTTTCCCATCATAAAGACCGGTTGGAGGGCATTGAATTATTGGAAAGATTTCACGATGTTTCTGAAAACCTGTCGATCAAAGCTCCCCTATTTGATCAGGTGAGAAAATGGAAAGAAAGATTGTCATTATTCAAAAAGAACATTTCGTATACTCGCCAATATGTTTCAGATGAAATCATCAATGAGTGGGTAAGGTGGGGGGAATGGTCCTTGGAGGGGTTTGAAAAAAACCAATCAAAATGGGATAAGGAAAAAAACGTCATCATTCACGGTGACTGTGCCCACCATAATTTTTTAAGAAGAGAAGATGGGTCACTTGCTTTAATCGATTTCGATTTAATGGCGAAGGCACCACGATGCATCGATTATTTACAATATGCCAATCGGATTTCGCCCCATCTCGATGATGCTGCCACGATGCTTTGGCAAGTTCCACAGTTGAAAAAATATCAAAAAGATCGGGCATTTCTTTATGCTTTGGCTTTCCCTACGGATATATTCCGCGAGTGGAACAGGAATAATAAAAGCTCATCACAATTCCATTCCGTTTGGAAAATGACGGTGGAGGGGTTTTCGAAGCGAATGGAGATGAACGAAAAATTGGCGGACATGATTTCCAAAAGGTAATGAGTATCTAATATGGACATAACTTACAGACTGAAATCCCTTCAATACACCCATGCTAATTATGAGCGAAAATAGGCTCAATCCATTTTAGCAAAGGGGGGATTGTTGGTGCGGAACAAAATTTGGGCACTGCCGCTTTGCACGGTATTCGTTGGGGGTTTGATTGGCTGTGCCAATAATGATACGGCAGAGAATCAAAATCCTATGAATGAAACGGGGTACCATACAACCGAAAAGAATGCACTAGTTCGTCAAATCAATTTTGATGATATGGAAAAGGATTTGTATGGAAAAGATGATGCATACAGCAAGAAGGACCGTAACTATCATGGTCATGAAAGCAAACCACTTCGGGCTAAATCATCCTATTATAACTCCTATGAAGGGACATTGGTCGACCAAGCGGATAAGATTGCAAATCGTGTAGACAATGTCATTGACGCCAGGGCCATCATCATGAAAGATGAAATGCTAGTGGCTTTGTTGCTAGATGATTATGATCAGGCGACGGCGGTCAAAGAAGCGGTGTGGAAGAAAATCGAACCTCTAACAGAGGGCCGGGCACTTTATGTAACGACGGATGAAGGTGTATACTACCGGACGATGACACTCGATAATAACCTGCGAGACGGAGATACAAAAGAATTAATTGTCCTGGATGCCAATGATTTGTTCGACAACCTGGATATTCATAAAGATCATATAAAATAAACGCATCCAAGCTGGCTTCGAATGGAGTCAGCTTCTTTTCTTTAAAAAGACCAACGGAATTTTTCCGGTTAATAATCGAATTTCAGGTCAAACTATGTAAAAAGTAAACGCCTTAAGAGGTGATCGCATTGATTAATCAACTGAAAATCCAGTTTTTCTTGGCCTTGTTCGTCATCCCGTTCTGTTTGACTGCTTTTGCCGAGGAAGCAAAACAAGAGGAAAGTCAGCCAATCGAACAAAAAGTCATTCTCCAGCGATTGTATCTCGATGGGGAATTAAGTGAAGAGAAATTGACGGAAAAGATTTGGACGATGGAAGACTTTTGGTTGAAATACCAAGGATGGAATGTGGTTGATCAAAATGATGACCACATTGTATTGAATAAAATAGAGAACGATATATCGCCTTTACTTAAAGCAAACGGCTATCTTGGGATGAAGGAGGATGGGACTCTATCCATTTTTATCGGGAAGCCGGAGCATGCCAAAATCATTCATACTTTCTACCAATTGGATGTAGGGAAATTGGAAGTGTACAAGCAGGAAGAATTGCAAAAAGGGATTCCAATCGTAAATAAGGATCAATATAAACAGCTTATTAAGGAATATGAGCCGTATTCGATTAACTAGGATGGGAGAAATACACCCGTCCTTTTTGTCTGCACTCCAAGGATTGATGGGTGACTTAACGCCAAACTGACGGGTAGGGAATTCAGGATATCCAGGGTCGAAGCAAAAGGTGCCTATCTCAAAAGAACATAAATAAGCATGGGAGGTGAACACCACCAATTGCTAAATAACTTTTAATAAACTTCCCTCTCCTTTTATGATAAAATGAGAGGTACAGCTAAATCAGGGAGAGAATTAATTTGTATGATTATATAAAAGGCATGGTCGATTATATTGGACCTGAATACATAGTCGTGGATAATGGGGGAATCGGATATCAAGTGCTGACTCCGAATCCTTTTATTTACTCCGCCCAATTTAAGAAAGAGACTCAAGTTTTTCTATATCATTATGTACGTGAGGACATGATTTCTTTATACGGATTTCAATCGCGGCAGGAAAAGGCACTGTTCACGAAACTATTGAATGTGACGGGAATCGGGCCGAAAGGGGCGCTTGCTATATTGGCGTCGGGCCAGGTGGATCAGGTTGTGCAAGCCATCGAAAATGAGGATGAGACGTTCCTTGTAAAATTCCCTGGAGTCGGAAAGAAGACAGCACGCCAAATGATCCTTGACTTAAAAGGCAAGCTTGAGAATATCATCCCGGATGCTTTCCCGAACTTATTCAATGAAGGAGTTCCGACGGCAATCAATCAAAATGGTTATACCGAAGAGTTGGACGAAGCGATTCTGGCCCTGAAGGCACTTGGTTACTCGGAAAAAGAAATACAGAAGGTCGCGAAAAAGCTACAAGTGGAAGAAATGACGACCGAGCAATACATTAAGAAAGCATTGCAAATGATGTTAAGATAAGGAGTGGCGCAATGGAGGAGAGAGTTTTTAATCAGGAAGCCGATTTGAACGAACTATCCTTTGAACAAAGCCTGCGACCGCAAAACTTAAAGCAATACATTGGACAGGATAAAGTGAAGGCGAATTTGAGTGTGTACATCGAAGCAGCCCGGATGCGCGAAGAAACGCTTGATCACGTGCTTTTGTATGGACCGCCGGGGCTTGGGAAGACGACGCTTGCCGTCATCATTGCGAACGAAATGGGAGTCAATATCCGCACGACTTCTGGACCGGCCATTGAAAGACCGGGAGATTTGGCAGCCATTTTGAGTGCCCTTGAACCAGGGGATGTCTTATTTATTGACGAAATCCATCGTTTGCCTCGGGTCGTGGAGGAAGTCCTCTATCCAGCCATGGAGGATTTTTGTCTGGATATCGTGGTCGGTAAGGGACCCGAAGCCCGTTCAATCCGAATCGATCTTCCACCGTTTACCCTTGTTGGCGCTACAACTCGTGCGGGTTCACTATCAGCACCTCTTAGGGACCGGTTTGGCGTCTTGAGCCGCTTGGAATATTACACGGAACATCACTTGACCGACATCGTTCTCCGGACCGCCCAAATCATGGATACGGAAATGGATGACCAGGCTGCCGGTGAGATTGCGAGAAGGTCGCGGGGGACCCCTAGGATTGCCAATAGGCTTTTACGCCGTGTAAGGGACTTTGCCCAAGTTCGCGGGGATGGCACGATCACGACGAAACTGGCTGATTATGCATTGGAATTAATGCAGGTCGACCGTTTAGGACTGGATCATATTGACCATAAATTACTTAAAGGAATCATTGAAAAGTTTCGTGGTGGTCCTGTGGGCTTGGAGACGATCGCAGCTACGATCGGGGAGGAAGCGCATACGATTGAAGATGTGTATGAACCCTATTTACTGCAGGTTGGTTTTTTACAGAGGACTCCTCGAGGTCGTATGGCAACTTCGCTTGTTTACGAGCATTTCGGGATGGAGATGCCTGAGCGATGAATATGCCTAAGACGATCATGACTCTAGGTGTGATTATTTTTGTGATTGGATTTGCGATGAAGTTCATTCAGCTTGGCAGGCTCCCGGGGGATATCTTTTTCAAGAAGGGAAATACGACTTTTTATTTTCCTATCATGACCTCGATCATCGTCAGCATTGTGCTGTCGGCTATTTTTTATTTAATTAGCCGTTTTAAATAATAACTAACTACATGATACACAGATTAGGAAGTGGAACAGATGAAATTAGAAGAGTTTGATTTTCATTTACCAGAGGAATTGATTGCCCAAGTTCCTTTGAAGAACAGGGAAGCAAGTAGATTGATGGTATTGGACAAGGAAACCGGTGAGATTCAGCATGATGTGTTCAGTTCAATCACGGAATATGTGAAGCCGGGTGATTGTCTTGTATTGAATGATACGAAGGTTTTACCAGCAAGACTTTATGGAAGTAAAGAGGAAACAGGCGGGAAAGTTGAAGTTCTTTTGTTAAAACAAGAGAGTGACGATGTTTGGGAGACCTTGGTGAAACCTGCAAAACGTATTAAAGAAGGATCCACTATCGTTTTTGGTGATGGCAAGCTACGTGCGGTCTGCACAGGCATTCTGGATCATGGCGGCCGGATTATGAAGTTCCAGTATGATGGCATCTTTTATGAAATATTGGACGAACTTGGCGAAATGCCGTTGCCTCCTTACATTAAAGAACAACTTGACGATCAAGACCGTTACCAGACGGTTTATGCACGTGAACGTGGATCGGCAGCAGCACCTACGGCTGGTCTCCACTTTACGGAGCATTTGCTTGAGAAGCTTAAAGACATGGGTGTTCACATCGCTTTCATCACGCTACACGTTGGGCTTGGAACGTTCCGCCCTGTAAGTGTGGAAGACATCGACAGTCATGAAATGCATTCGGAATTTTACCAAATGACCGAAGGCACAGCACGGTTGTTGAATGAAGTGAAAGGAAACGGCGGAAGGATCATCACAGTCGGCACGACATCAACAAGAACGCTGGAAACGATTGCATCCCGTAATGACGGGGTTTTCAAGGAAGAAAGCGGCTGGACAAGCATTTTCATCTATCCTGGTTTCGAATTCAAGGGAATCGATGCAATGATCACGAACTTCCATCTGCCAAAATCAACGTTAATCATGCTTATTTCTGCACTTGCAGGAAGGGAACATGTTCTGCATGCTTACGAAACGGCAGTGGAAGAAAAATACAGGTTCTTTAGTTTTGGAGATGCAATGTTAATCAAGTAATATAAAGAGTGATAGGCTCTTGAAGGGAGTTATTGCGTTGACTGCAATACGATATGAGTTAATCAAAACATGTAAACAGACGGGGGCACGGCTTGGTCGCGTTCATACGCCACATGGTACTTTCGAAACACCAGCATTTATGCCGGTAGGGACGATGGCTACCGTCAAAACGATGTCACCTGAAGAATTGAAACAAATGGGGGCAGGCATCATCCTCAGCAATACGTACCATTTATGGCTACGTCCAGGGCATGAGATCATCAAGGAAGCTGGAGGACTGCATAAATTCATGAACTGGGATCGTGCAATATTAACGGATTCCGGCGGTTTCCAGGTATTCTCCCTAAGTAAATTCCGTCAAATTGAGGAAGAGGGCGTCCATTTCAGAAACCATATCAATGGTGATAAGCTATTTTTATCTCCTGAAAAGGCAATGGAAATCCAAAATGCACTAGGCTCAGATATCATGATGGCATTCGATGAGTGCCCTCCATTCCCGGCTACCGAGGAATACATGAAGAAGTCTGTCGAACGGACATCACGCTGGGCAGAACGCTGCTTGAATGCTCATGAACGTCCAAATGATCAAGGATTATTCGGTATCGTTCAGGGTGGGGAGTTTGAACATCTCCGTAAACAAAGTGCGAAAGACCTTGTTTCCCTTGACTTCCCGGGTTATGCTATTGGTGGATTATCGGTGGGTGAACCAAAGGATATCATGAACCGTGTGCTTGAGTTCACGAGTCCGCTCTTACCAACGAATAAGCCTCGTTACCTCATGGGGGTTGGATCACCTGATTCATTGATTGACGGTGCAATCCGCGGGGTTGATATGTTTGACTGTGTATTGCCAACACGAATCGCTCGTAATGGTACATTGATGACAAGTACTGGCCGATTAGTCGTAAAAAATGCGAAGTACGCGCGTGATTTTGGTCCAATCGATGAAAATTGCGATTGCCATGTTTGTAAAAATTATAGCCGGGCATACATTCGCCACTTAATTAAATGCGAAGAAACGTATGGTATTCGTCTAACGACTTATCACAATCTTCATTTTCTGTTAAACTTGATGGAACAGGTCAGACAAGCTATCCGAGAAGATCGCCTTGGAGACTTTAGGGAAGAGTTTTTTGAACAATATGGTTTCAATAAGCCAAATGCAAAAAACTTCTAATTCCATAAATACTTTAAAAAATGAAAGGAGTGAATATAAATGGGTGGTTTAACACAATTACTTCCGTTAATCTTAATGTTCGTATTGTTCTATTTCCTACTTATCCGTCCGCAGCAAAAACGCGCCAAGAATACAAGAAACATGCAAGAGAGCTTGAAAAAAGGCGACAAGGTTGCAACGATCGGTGGAATGCACGGAACAATCGATGCTATCGATGAGTTAAAAATCGTCATTAAATCTACAGATGGTTCAAAACTAACGTTTGACCGTGCTGCAATCCGTGAAATTACGGAAAGCGCACCAGCTAGAGAAGCACAAGTATAAGACAGACGAAAACCGGGCCCTGTGCCCGGTTTTTTTTGTTTCCATTAATTCGTCCGTGATTCTGAGCTCATATTCACTCCAAGTACTCCACCCATCATAGCGGTAATGACAAAGCATCCGTAATAAATCCATTGTTTCAAGGTGAACAGTGCATCATGTCCCAAGTATTGAAAAAGGAACACGACAAGGAGATACAGTAATCCTGTACTGCCACCTAGGAATAACCCCTGTTTCTGACCTTTGCCCCCTGAAATGAACCCGCCAATGAATAATGATATAAAGGACACGATCATGATTACGTATGTCAGGGATGATTCCGTCAATGAAGTGAAACGAAGAAGAATTGAAAATAGAAAACTTGCAATCACAGCTATGGCAAAGATGGAGCCGACGCCATAAAGTACGGCGACGCTCATTTTTTTTGTTTCGATGTTTATTCCCCCTTTTTAAAAGGCTGAATCGACTAGCCTGTTGATGTGTTTGTACAAGCATATTCCACTTTTATCCGCTTTAGACCAGGTTTGGGAACCTTCCGTGAATTTTTAAAATAAAAAGAGTAATTATTCGTCATCCCAGCCATGATAATGGTGAAGGAAGTGCTTTGTATGGAAGATTATTTAAGCAGTGGAATAAGGACCCTATTTGTTTATTTATTCATTTTGCTTCTTTTTAGGTTGATGGGAAAACGGGAGGTCGGGGAACTTAGCATCCTGGATTTGGTGGTTTCCATCATGATAGGAGACATTGCTGTATTAGCCTTAGAAGGAAATGATGAACCATTTTTTGGAACGATTTTCCCGATGTTGGTCCTTGCAGTTGTTCAAATCATATTGGCATTCTTTTCATTGAAGAGTGTAAGGTTCCGCTATCTCATGGATGGCCAGCCGCAAATCATCATCAACCAAGGGAAAATAGATGAGAAAGTAATGAGAAGGCAACGGTATAATTTTAATGATTTGTTGACGCAGCTCCGCGAACAGGGAATCAGTGACTTGAATGAAGTGCAATTTGCGATACTTGAATCTTCGGGCAAGCTCTCCGTCATTAAAAATAGCCAAGGGAAGAAGTCAAAAAGTATCGAAACACCATACCCGCTTATCATCGACGGAAAGATACAGGAAAACAACCTAGCATACATAGGAAAAGACAAATACTGGCTTCTGCATCAGTTGAAAAGGCATGGATACCTGAAGCTTGAAGAAGTCTCGATTTGCGGTTTCATCAATGGTCAGATCTATATTGATAAAAAAGAAGTGAGGAAATAACCAAGGGAACTTGGTTATTTCTATTTCCAAGCAAACTTTGCCAAGAAACCACCGACGAAAGGAATACGAAGCAAATCCGCTTTCTTTATGCTGCCCGTCCCTAACATGAAAAAGGTGAAGAGCACCAACAATACTGAAACGGAGAGCAATAAGCGCGATCCCAATGGCAGAGAGGCGAGAGGGAATTCGTAGACATAATAACCCCCAAAGCCAGAAATCAAAGCAATGATCAAAGAAAGGATGTAGCTCCGGAAATGGAGCGTGAATGGAACGACTTTTATAACGGTGGAAAAGTGGAGGAACGTAACGAGCATGGTCCCTACCGCTATTCCGATTGCGGCCCCCATGATGCCGAAATTCTCCTTTGAAGCCAGCATCCAGATTACGCCGATCTTGAGTATGTTTCCTGCCAGACTGTTAAACATGGCAGCTTTTGCAAGGTCGAGTGCCTGAAGCATGGACTGAAGTGGATATTGAAAATAGAAAAGGATAAAAAAAGGTGCCAGGAACTTAATGAATACGGCTGCATGAGAAGAGCCATACATCACCTGTAAGATTGGTTCAGCGAAGATGAAGAGAGTGACGACGGCTAGACAGCCGGTAATGAAGGTAATTTTCAGTGCTTGCTGAAGCCTATGTTCCACTAGCAGATAATTTCCTGTCGTCCGTGCTTCACTAACAGCAGGAACGAGGGCTGTAGCCAGTGAAGCCGTGACAAAGGAGGGAAGCATGAGAAGGGGCAAGGCATATCCTGTTAGCTCCCCGTATTGACTTGTGGCCGCTGCAGCCGTCACACCTGCCAGGGCTAAGCTCTGAGCAACGACGATTGGTTCCAGGAACCAGGAAATGGAACCGATCATGCGACTGCCTGTCGAAGGAAGGGCAATTCCCATTAGTTCGGTAAACGTCCCTTTTCCTGATTTAACATTTTGAAAGAAACCCTTTCTGAATCTGAAATGCTTCTTGAATTTAAAGCTTGTTAAAAGGTATGCAAGAGAAACGAGTTCACCAATTATTGAGGCAAACATGGCACCGGCTGCGGCATATTCAATTCCATACGGTAAAAAGGCTTTTGTCAGCACCGCGATGAAGGTAATCCGGGCCACCTGCTCAATCACTTGTGAGAACGCAAATGGTTTCATATTTTGCTTACCTTGGAAATATCCGCGCAGGACAGATGAAATGGCGATGATCGGAACGATAGGGGCAATCGCCATAAGTGGCCAAACCGTTCGTCCGTCCGTGAACAAGTGTTCAGAAAGAACGGGTGCCAACAGGAGCATGGCCGGGGTGAAAATCATCGATAAACCAAATGTGCATGCCAAAGAAACAACGAGAATTTTCTTGATTTTCCGTTCATCGCCCCTGGCGTTCGCTTCGGCTACATATTTGGATATGGCAATCGGCAGACCCAATTGAGTCATATTGATAACAAGAAATAATGTCGGCAGTGCCATCATATATAAACCAACGCCTTCTTCGCCGATGAAACGGGCGATGACGATGCGGTTGATGAATCCAAGAACCTTTGTAATCAGGCTTGCTATTAATAAAATCAGCGTCCCTTTCAAAAATTTAGACATTGAACTCCCTCCCTGCCTTCTCAAAAAAGCGGTTATACTATACAATTATCTATATGCTTGTACTTGGACAAAGCATGACAAAAGTGTTTGTGTTCTCTCAAATGATTGAGTCTCTTCTAAGAAATGTACGCATCCAATTGAGAATCATTTTAATGGAGGCAAAGTGATGAAGAAAAAAAATCATCCGTATCAGCGGTATTATTTAAAGGTACGACCATTCCTGAAAAGCAAATGCGAGGAGTTCGAAATGATTGGATTAGAAGCTGTTACCGAGGAGGACCTTTGGAGTACATTGACAGACATGAAATGGAAACGACCGCAGGAAAGCGTCCATCTTCACGAATTGGTCGCTGACATCGTTACGTTTTCAAGCAATCAGTTCATGTCGTTCCAAATGGTCCAAGCTTTTAAATCACCCAATCTATTCGCCCCCCTTTCTGAAGAAGAGTTAAAAGAGCTTTTGAAAGAATAAAAGAGATATATACTTAAATTGACAGCCGTTTGTAAATGAATCATAATAGATATGGTTATGCTTTTTTTTGGAAAAAAGCATAAAGAACTGTGCCTTTTTTCTCAAACTAAAGAGCAAACAAGATCATTCATGAAAAAATAAACAGTTATTTATACTCCAAGAACAGGCGTAATAAAGAAAGGGGCCTACTACATAATGGTAAAAAGAAGCAGAATCGTTGCGTTTTTTCTAATTGTTCTTTTGATTGCCGCAGCGATGGGAACGACTTCAAAAGGAATCCTTGGGAACATCAAGCTTGGTCTTGATCTTCAAGGCGGTTTTGAAGTGTTATATGAAGTAAAACCGCTTGCCGGTGAAAAAATCACCCAGGATGTTTTGAGCAGTACAGCGAGCGCGCTCGATCGGCGTGTCAATGTATTGGGGGTCAACGAACCTATCATTCAAATTGAAGGAAATGATCGGATCCGTGTTCAGCTAGCGGGTATCCAAGATCAAAATAATGCCAGGGAAATTCTTTCGACTCAGGCAAAACTATCCTTCCGTGACTACAATGATAAGGAAATGATGACAGGGGCTGACCTGAAAGAAGGCGGCGCAAAGCAAACGTTCCAAGATAATAAACCTGTCGTTGAAGTCACATTGAAAGATGCAAACAAGTTTAAAGAGATCACTGAAAAGATTTCTTCCATGGAGAGCCCGACGAATGTACTGGCTATCTGGTTGGATTTTGAAGAAGGAAAAGATTCCATTAAAAAAGTAGATTCACAGGACAATATGATTTCAGCACCAGCTGTCAGTGAAGTCTTCAGTACAAATAAAGTATTCATAACGGGTCAATTTACAGTAGAAGAGGCAAAAGAGCTTGCTGGGTTATTGAACGCAGGTGCCCTGCCCGTTGACTTAAAAGAAGTGTACTCCACTTCCGTTGGGGCCCAATTTGGTGAAGGGGCTTTGAATGATACTATTTTTGCCGGCATCATCGGAATTGCACTTATTTTTATCTTCATGCTTGTGTATTATCGCTTCCCAGGCTTCATTGCGATCGTCACATTGAGCATTTACATTTTCTTAACGCTATTAGTCTTTGATTGGATGAATGCGGTTCTTACGTTACCTGGTATAGCGGCTCTTGTACTCGGTGTTGGGATGGCAGTCGATGCCAATATCATCACCTATGAGCGAATCAGGGATGAGTTAAAACTTGGACGATCTGTGAAGGCAGCATACACAGAAGGTACGAAAAATTCACTTGGCACAATCATGGATGCTAACTTGACGACATTGTTGGCCGCAGCCGTACTATTCTTCTATGGGACAAGCTCGGTTAAAGGATTTGCCACAACGTTGATCATTTCCATCTTAATGAGTTTTGTCACCGCCGTATATGGTACGCGTCTTTTCATGAGCTTATGGGTGAAAAGTGGGTTCCTGGACAAACGGAAATCTTGGTTTGGAGTGAAGAAAAAATACATTCACAATCTATCCGAGAAAATCGATTTAATGTCATTGCCAACTCGCTTTGATAAAATCGACTTCGTAAAACATCGGAAAGTCTTTTATAGCATTTCAATCGGTGTTACGCTCATCGGGATCATTTTCTTGTTCGTATTCAGATTGAATCTGGGCATTGACTTTACCAGTGGTACCCGTATTGAAATCGCTTCGAAAGAGGCACTTACGACTGAACAGATTAAGACGGAGATGGACAAGTTCGATATTGAAGCGAAGGATATCAGGCTTGCCGGTACAGATGATAAAAATGCTGTCGTTCGTACGGTCGGTGTCCTTGATAAACAGGAAATCGCTGAATTGAAGGACCACTTCAATAAGGATTATGGTGCCGAACCTAATGTCAGCACCGTTTCTCCTACAGTCGGAAAAGAACTTGCTAAAAATGCGATGATTGCTTTATTGATCGCATCACTTGGCATCATCCTTTATGTATCCGTACGCTTTGAATGGCGGATGGCTTTACCGGCTGTTGTAGCCCTAATACATGATGCATTCTTCATCATCACGATATTCAGCTTGCTTCGCCTTGAAGTGGATATCACATTCATCGCAGCAGTCTTGACGATTGTGGGTTATTCCATCAATGATACAATCGTTACTTTTGACCGTATCCGTGAGAACTTACGATTTAGCCGTAAGGTCAAAACGGTCGAAGAGCTTGAGAATATTGCCAATATCAGTATAAGACAAACGTTGACGAGATCGATCAATACGGTCTTGACCGTTCTTGTGACAGTTGTGGCGTTAGCGATATTCGGAAGTGAAGCTATTCGAAACTTCTCGATTGCTTTATTTATCGGTTTATTATGTGGCGTTTACTCGTCCCTATTGATTGCTTCTCAATTCTGGCTCGATTTAAAAATCAAAGAATTGAAGAAAAAAGGACCATTGAATACAGCAAAAGAAAAGAAACAGAGTATGGAAGGTCAAGTTTAATAACTAAGAGGGGGCTGGCATAATTGCCGGCCTTCTTTTTTTTCTGAACAAGAAAGTCTATAATATAAAATTGAAACCAAACTTGTGATTTTGTATAATAAGTAGGTTAAGGGGTGAATGCATGTTAAAGCCAAAAACTCGATGGAACGTAAAATCCGTCGATGAAAATAAAGTAGCTATACTAGCCGAAGAGCTTCATATCACACCTTTGGTTGCGACATTACTAGTGAATAGGGGCCTAGATACCATTGAAAGTGCCCGTTCATTTCTATTTGTAAAAAATCAAACTTTCCATGATCCGTTTTTAATGAAAGATATGGATAAAGCGGTATATAGAATAAGAGAAGCGATACAAAATAAAGAGAAAATCAGGATTTTCGGGGACTATGATGCGGATGGTGTAACGTCCACGACGGTCATGATGACGACATTGACTAAATTAGGTGCTGATGTCGATTTTTACATTCCCAACAGGTTTACGGAAGGATATGGACCGAATCCAATGGCTTTCCGCCTGGCTGCAGATCAAGGCGTTAAGGTGTTAATAACCGTCGATACGGGAATCTCTGCTGTGGAAGAAGCGAAGCTGGCAGCTGAGCTAGGCATGGATTATATTTTGACCGACCACCATGAACCAGGTCCTATCCTGCCTGAAGCACTGGCCATCATCCATCCAAAGCTTGAAGATAGCGCCTATCCTTTTAAAGACCTTGCAGGAGTGGGGGTTGCGTTCAAACTGGCCCATGCTTTACTTGGCGAAATGCCCGAGGATCTGCTGGAAATCGCGGCAATCGGTACCATTGCCGATTTGGTCCCTTTACAAGGGGAGAACCGTCTGATTGCTGCGAAAGGAATCGAACAGCTGCGGTTGACCAAACGACCAGGGCTCGTAGCCTTGATGAAAGTGGCGAATATCCAGCAGGAGGCATTGAGTGAAGAATCAATCGGATTTGGGATGGCGCCTCGAATCAATGCCGTTGGCCGCCTTGGAGATGCCGATCCGGCCGTCGATTTACTGATGTCGGATAATTTGGAAGAAGCGACCGAGCTTGCTGTGGAAATCAACGATATTAACAAAGAGCGGCAAACGATGGTTGCATCGATGGCTGAAGAAGCCATTCGGGAAGTGGAGGAAAACTATCCGCCTGAGACCAATGGTGTCCTTATCATTGGAAGGGAAGGGTGGAATGCGGGGGTTGTCGGGATTGTAGCCTCTAAGCTCGTTGAACGTTTTTACCGACCAACCATCGTATTAAGTTTTGACCAGGAAAAAGGACTTGCAAAGGGATCGGCCCGGAGCATTTCCGGCTTCGACCTTTTCGCAAGCCTTTCAACCTGTCGGGAACTATTGCCTCATTTCGGTGGCCATCCTATGGCTGCAGGGATGACATTGAAAATCGAAGACGTTCAAGAGCTTCGGGACCGTATGAATAAGATTGCGAACGAACAACTTAACGAAGAGGACTTCACACCGATTACCAATCTGGATGGGGCGACGACATTGGCTGAAGCCTCCATTCAAACGATCCAGGAAATGAGTTTGCTTGCTCCCTTCGGTGTGACGAACCCTAAGCCGAAGATTTTAATAGATTCCGTTCAGCTTGCGAGCGTCCGCAAAATTGGCACGAACCACAACCACTTGAAGGTTCAGCTTGAGGATAGCGAGAATCATAAACTGGATGGGGTAGGGTTCGGCCTTGGACATTATATGGAAGAGATTGCCCCACACGCAAAGGTTTCCGTTATCGGTGAACTTTCCATCAATGAATGGAATAACATCAAAAAGCCGCAAATCTTTGTGCAAGATATAGAAGTCAATCATTGGCAACTTTTCGACTATCGAGGCAAGGGACAAGCTGATAAATGGCTGGCGGACATTCCGGCACATAACCGGAAGATCGTTATCTTCTCTGAGGAAACTCTTAAAGCCTATCCATTTCTACAACAACATCCTGACCTTGTCCATATAGAGGACGAAAAGGATGCCTTGGAACTGGAATGTCATGAAGGCCATGTCGTATTCATGGACATGCCACCGCTGAGAAACCTGTTGAAACAGGTGGTTGAAAATAAAAAACCAGCACGAATCTATGCTCATTTTTCTCATGTGCAGGATCATTTTTTGAGTACGCTACCGACGCGTGACCACTTCAAATGGTTTTATGCATTTCTTTCCAAAAAGGGCCCGCTCGATATAAAAAGGTATGGCGATGACCTTGCCAAATACCGCGGCTGGTCAAGAGATACAGTGGATTTTATTTCTAAGGTGTTTTTTGAGCTTGATTTTGTTACAATAGACAATGGATTAATTATGCTCACGACCAACCCGAAAAAACGCGATTTCAGTGAATCTGTTTCGTTTATAAGAAAGAAAGAACAATTTGAGCTCGAGCAAGAGCTAGTTTATTCTTCCTATCAGCAATTATTCGATTGGTTCAATCATATATTGATTCATGAGGCAATAGACCTTGAGGAGGAAACAAAGCAATGGATTTAAAGCAATTTGTAACGATTGTGCAAGACTGGCCGAAACCGGGTGTTATCTTCAAAGATATTACAACATTAATGGATAATGGTGCCGCTTATAAATACGCAACAGATCAAATCGTGGAGTACGCCCGCGATAAGAAGATTGATTTAGTTGTTGGACCTGAAGCGCGCGGATTCATTATCGGCTGCCCAGTCGCATACTCTTTGGAAGTGGGATTTGCACCAGTACGAAAAGAAGGTAAGCTTCCACGGGAAACAATCAAAGTCGAATATGGTTTAGAATATGGAACGGATGTATTGACAATCCATAAAGATGCTATTAAACCGGGCCAACGCATTCTAATCACCGACGATTTACTTGCTACTGGCGGTACAATCGAAGCGACGATTAAATTAGTAGAAGAACTTGGTGGAATTGTAGCGGGAATTGCATTCCTGATTGAATTAACAGACCTAGATGGAAAAGATAAATTAGAAGGTTATGATGTTTTAACATTAATGACATTCTAAAAACAAGGGCGCTCTGACCAGAGTGCCTTCTTTTTTTTATCATTTTCAGTGATTTTGTCGAATTTCCAATGAAAAAAAGAAGCATTCTAAAGAAAATACACGTTTAACCCTTTACATCCTTGCATTTTTTTTCGATAATAGTAATAATAAAGAGTTTTTCTTCTACTAAATCAATTTGCACATGTATCCGTTTAGGCGGATTTATTTTTTTAGCAAATAATGTAGGTTTTTGTTGAAAGAAGGAAAGTGTTACCAATCATACTCAATCCGGACGGAAAAGTATCCGGTGGCAGTTAAAGTGGGGTTAAGGTGATTAAATGGCTAATGATCAAATATTGACTGCCGAGCAGGTTGTAGAACGGGCCAGCTTATATCTTCAGCCGGAAGAAGCTGAATTTATTCATAGAGCGTTTAAATATGCAGAGCATGCTCACCGAGAACAATTCCGTAAATCGGGGGAGCCGTATATTATTCATCCGATTCAAGTCGCTGGTATACTGGTGGACCTAGAAATGGATCCTGCAACTATTGCCGCAGGTTTTTTACATGATGTTGTTGAAGACACGGAGATCACGCTAAAGGATATCGAAGAAAATTTCAGTCCTGAAGTAGCCATGCTCGTCGATGGCGTAACCAAATTAGGGAAGATCAAATATAAATCACAGCAAGAACAACAAGCGGAAAATCATCGGAAAATGTTTGTTGCAATGGCTCAAGATATTCGGGTCATTTTAATCAAGCTAGCCGATAGATTGCACAACATGCGGACGTTGAAGCATCTTCCACAGGAAAAGCAGAGAAGGATTTCGAATGAGACCCTGGAAATCTTTGCACCGCTTGCACACCGTCTAGGAATTAGCACGATTAAATGGGAGCTGGAAGATACCGCACTAAGGTATTTGAATCCGCAACAGTATTACCGCATCGTCAATCTCATGAAGAAAAAGCGTGCGGAGCGCGAAGAGTATTTAGAAGAAGTTATTGAAGAAGTGCGTAAGAATGTTACGGAAGTCCATATAAATGCCGACCTTTCCGGCAGACCGAAACATATTTACAGCATCTATCGGAAAATGGCTCTCCAAAACAAGCAATTCAGTGAAATTTATGATTTATTAGCGGTACGAATCGTGGTTAACAGTATCAAGGATTGCTATGCAGTCCTGGGGATCATCCATACATGTTGGAAACCGATGCCTGGCCGATTCAAGGATTATATTGCAATGCCAAAGCCGAATATGTATCAATCGTTGCATACGACGGTAATCGGACCAAAAGGCGATCCGCTTGAAGTGCAGATCCGTACATCGGAAATGCATCGCATTGCCGAGTTCGGGGTAGCCGCTCACTGGGCTTACAAAGAAGGCAAGGATGTCGGTGAACAGCCGTCCCTAGAGGAAAAATTGACATGGTTCCGGGAAATCCTAGAATTCCAAGATGACGCTACAAATGCCGAAGAATTCATGGAGTCCCTGAAAATCGATCTTTTCTCCGATATGGTGTTCATTTTCACACCTAAAGGCGATGTAATTGAGCTTCCTTCAGGATCTAATCCAATTGACTTTGCTTACCGTATCCATTCCGAAATCGGTAATAAAACGATAGGTGCCAAAGTGAACGGGAAAATGGTACCGCTGGATTATAAGCTGAAAACAGGTGACATCATTGAAATCCTGACTTCGAAGCATTCATATGGACCTAGTCAGGACTGGCTAAAACTTACCCAAACGTCCCAGGCGAAAAATAAAATCCGCCAATTCTTCAAAAAGCAGCGCCGCGAAGAAAACATTGAAAAAGGCAAAGAGCTGGTTGAAAAAGAAATCAAGGAAATGGAATTTGACCTGAAGGAAATCCTGACTCCCGAAAACATTAAGCGCGTGTCGGATAAATTCAATTTCCTTAATGAAGAGGACATGTATGCAGCAGTCGGCTACAACGGGATTACAGCCCTTCAAGTAGCCAATCGCCTTACTGAAAAATGGCGTAAGCAGAAAATGGTCGAGCAAGAAGCGGACATCACAGAAGCGGTTTCAGATCTCAAAACCTTCCCTAGCTCATCGAAAAAACGTGACTCTGGGGTTCGTGTACCAGGCATTGATAATCTGCTCATACGTTTATCAAGATGTTGCAATCCGGTCCCAGGCGATGAAATTGTCGGCTATATTACCAAAGGACGTGGAGTCTCCGTTCATAGACGAGACTGTCCAAACTTGGAAAGTGGCGAATCGGATCACCGTCTGGTCCCTGTTGAGTGGGAAAGCAGCATAAACGATCGCAAGGAATACATTGTTGAGATTGAAATCAGCGGATATGATCGACGAGGCTTATTGAATGAAGTCCTGCAAGCGGTTAATGAAACTAAGACAAATATTTCAGCCGTTTCAGGTAAGTCAGACCGTAATAAAGTGGCCACCATCAATATGTCCATTTACATTCATAACATTGCCCATTTACAAAAGGTCGTCGTCCGTATAAAACAAATACCAGATGTCTATTCCGTAAGAAGGATTATGAACTAAGGAGTTTTATCACTATGCGTGTTGTTTTACAACGTTCCAAAGCTGCCAAGGTCGTTGTGGCAGACAAAACAATTGGTCAAATTGATAAAGGGCTCGTGCTTTTAGTCGGAGTCACCCATGGGGATACCGTGGCTGACGCCGTCCAATTGGCTGAGAAAATTGTCAATCTTAGAATATTTGAAGATGAAAATGAAAAGATGAATCATTCATTACTGGATGTTGGTGGTTCGATCCTTTCCGTTTCACAATTCACCTTATACGGCGATTGCCGAAAAGGCCGTCGCCCGAACTTCATGGACGCCGCCCGTCCTGATGAGGCGAAAGCTTTATATGATCTATTCAATGAAGAATTACGCAAACGTGGCGTCCATACCGAAACAGGTGAATTCGGTGCCATGATGGATGTTCAGCTCACCAATGATGGTCCAGTAACGTTGCTATTAGAAAGTAAAAAGTAAATCCCTGCATTGTGCAGGGATTTACTTTTTTGTATTCAAGAAAAGGGAAAAGCCGAGGCCCCACATATTGGAGTCTCGGCTTTTCATCATTTAAAATACCTTGCCAAACCATTATAGATGGCAGAGGTGACAGTTTCTTGGTATTCGTTCGTTGTAATCGTCAATTCGTCGACAGGGTTACTTAAGTAACCTAATTCAATCAGTGCAGCGACTCGTTTGTTTTCACGGATTACATGATAATCCCCAAACCGGTACCCGCGATTAGGCACCTGCATGGTGGAACCGAGTGAATGGGCTATGGAAGAGGCCAAGGCCTGCTGATAGCCGTGATAATAATACGTGGTTATCCCACTTGTGATCTGATCGATGGTGCTATCATAATGGAGGCTGATGAATGCATCGGCATTATGAATATGAGAGATGTTGACACGTGATGGAAGAGCCACATACGTATTGGAGCTTCTTGTTAGGATGACTTTTGCACCAGCGGCCTGAAGCTTGTCCCGAAGCAACTCAGCCGTCTGGATGGTCAAGTTCTTTTCAAGAGTACCACCAACTCCGATTGTCCCGCTATCGCGGCCTCCATGGCCTGGATCAATGATGATGACTTTATCTTCTAAATATTTTTCAACACCTGGTCGTTTAACTTGATCGGCGTTGCCCTCCACTTTAACAATCCAGCCTGCTACATATGCGGTTTCCCCATTCTTAAGCTTAATGGAGTACCAATCTCCCTCCATGCCAAGGACGTGGAAGGTTTCACCCGCATTAACTTGTCCAACGATGTCGGAGCCCGTATTCGGTTTACTTCTAAGGATGGTGCCGTCATGTATGGTTGTGATGTTAGTACCTTTGATAGGATGGTTCGTTTCCTTGGACGTTTGTTCCTCATTCTCAATTTCTAGGAACCAGCTGACGACCCATCCTTTTTTTGCGTCGGAAAGTTGAAGCTGTGTCATTTGTCCTTTTTGTTGGAGAACTGGATAAGTCTCATCCTTATTGACCGAACCGATGACTTCGCTATTCAAAGAATCTTTTTTCCGCACATTTAAACCTGTGGCGGTTATTCTTGCTATGGCCGTGCCTGCCGTGATTTCCTTGGTAACGTCTTTATCCTTGCCAATTTCTATGTATGATTCAGCGACCCATCCTTTTTTGCCTTGAAAGTTAATTTCAGCCCATTCATTATTGATTTGATAAACGGTGACCGAAGCACTCTTATTCAGCTTACCTAATGAGGCACTGTTTTTGGATGGTTCTGAACGGACATTAAGGTTGTCGACCATGACGAAACCGGTTTTCAGGTTCTTTCCCGATTCTTCCTTAACATCTTGATTCACCTTGTTCTCTGCTGAAGAAGAAGGAAGCTGAATATAGTCAGCTGCGACCCATCCCTCGATGTCACCTTTTTTAATTTGGACCCAATTTTCATTCTTTTCCATTATGTCCACTGGTGTACCTTTTGATAATGTACTTACCGTTTGGAATGTGGTGCCTGGACCAAAACGGACACGGACGGAATCGCCGGTAATGGTACCTTGACCAGTTTTCATCCTGACTTGACCCGACTCCGTATTTCTTTCCACAAGCCAATTGGCCACCCAGCCTGTCCTACCGGTACCAATCCGTATTTCGTACCAATCATCTTTTTCACTTACGATTTCATATTTGTCGCCCTTTGTAAGCCTTTTGACGATAGGGTAACTAAGGCCCGCACCTTCACGGACATTGACCACATTTGACGTCACGATAATTTCTCCTTCACTTTCTCCAAGTACGTGTTGTACCGGTAAAAAAGCCGTCATCATCAGCAACAGGGCAAGGGCAATGAATCCTGTTTTCCTTTTCATGGCTGTCTCTCTCCCTTTTCTGTCTATCTGTATCTATTCTCGTTCAATAAAAAATTTCCCTCTTTATTATGCAAAAAAGATTTATTTTTGGAAAGACTAAATCATATCTAAACGATGGAGGGGTACAAATGAAATTCAGCGAGAAGGCCCAAACGACATTAAATGGAGGCAATCAAGTATTAGGCGTCGATTTTCATGATTTCATCCAAAAGGAACAAACTGCAAATCTTGTTGAATTAGCATCCGAATTCGAAGTGAACGTCCGGACGATCAAAAACTTGAAAAAGAATCTCAATCAGTGAAAGTTTCGACAAATTTCTCAAGGAATCTTGACATTTGAAGGCAACGTCCGTATGATTATACAATATCAGAACTATTACTGTAACAACCAATGATGGAGAAGAGTAATTAAGAAACACATGAACAAGAGAGGAAATGCCGAGGCTGAAAGCATTCCACATGATGACTTAATGAAAGAACCCTCCGTAGGTTTCACTCTGAACGATTTCACTAGTAGGAGATGGACGTAAGCAGGCGTTAACTGCTTTTAAGCGGAGGCACGTATTTATTGTGTTTCAACTAGGGTGGCACCACGGGATATTCAACTCTCGTCCCTTGTAACGATTATGTTACAAGGGGCGGGAGTTTTTTGTTTGGGATAAAATGGCGTTTGCTTTAAAGGAGGAAATAATTATGTCGATTCAGATTCCAAGAGGTACACAGGATTTACTGCCTGAACAAACGGAGATTTGGCAGTATATTGAAAAGACCGCGCGCGAAATTTGTCAACGTTATCAGTATAAAGAAATCCGTACGCCGATATTTGAACATACGGAATTATTTTTGCGGGGTGTAGGGGATACGACCGACATCGTGCAAAAAGAGATGTATTCATTCCAGGATCGCGGCGAAAGGAATCTGACGCTTCGTCCTGAAGGAACAGCTTCAGTCGTTCGTTCATACATCGAGAACAAAATGTTTGGTTGGGCGAATCAACCGGTCAAACTTTATTATATCGGACCTATGTTCCGGTATGAACGGCCCCAAGCAGGACGTTTCCGTCAGTTCGTTCAATTTGGGATCGAGGCTTTGGGCAGTAAGGATCCCGGCATTGATGCAGAGGTTCTTTCATTGGCGATGAGCCTGTACAAGGCACTTGGATTGAAAAAACTGAAATTGGTCATTAATAGCTTAGGGGATAAAGAAAGCCGGACAGCGCACCGCAATGCATTAATCCAGCATTTCGAGCCACGCATCGGCGAGTTCTGTGGTGATTGCCAGCAACGCCTGGAAAAAAACCCACTACGTATTCTTGATTGTAAAAAAGACCACGATCATGAATTGATGCAAACGGCACCTTCCATCATTGATTATTTAAATGAGGAATCACGTATCTATTTCGAAAAAGTGAAGCAGCATTTAACAAATTTGGATATTGAGTTTGTCGAAGATCCAACACTTGTTCGCGGCTTGGATTATTACAATCATACAGCTTTTGAAATCATGAGTGATGCCGAAGGATTTGGAGCCATCACTACTCTATGCGGTGGAGGACGTTATAACGGTCTTGCCGAAGAGCTTGGCGGTCCGGAAACGCCAGGAATTGGTTTTGCACTTAGCATCGAGCGTCTCATTGCTGCACTTTCAGCCGAAAATGTTCAACTTCCGATTAAAAAAGGCATCGATTGCTATCTTGTTTCATTAGGTGAAGCGGCTAAGGATTATAACGTTAAACTTGCCTATCAATTGCGTAATGCTGGATTCAAAGTCGAAAAAGACTACCAGGACCGTAAAGTAAAAGCCCAATTTAAATCAGCTGACCGTCTAGAAGCGAAATACGTCGCGACTCTCGGGGACGATGAATTGGCAAACAATAAAATCAGTCTAAAGTTCATGGAAACGGGCGAACAGGTCCAAATGGATCTAGCTACATTCGTTGAACAATTTAAAAAGCTACAGGCTTAAGGGGGAAATACCATGTTTGGCAGAACATACTTCAATGGAGAAGTAACAGAAGCAGCTATTGGTGAAAAGGTTACATTAAAAGGATGGGTACAAAAACGTCGTGACCTAGGTGGAGTCATCTTCATCGACCTTCGTGACAGAAGCGGGGTCGTACAAGTCGTTTTCAATCCAGATATCTCGGCAGCAGCCTTGGCAACCGCTGAAAAAATCCGTAATGAATACGTACTTGATATTCAAGGAACAGTCATCAAACGTGATGAGGCGAACATCAACCCGAACGTGACAACAGGTACGATTGAAGTTCAAGCGGAAAGCGTAACAATCTTGAATGAAGCAAAAACACCTCCGTTCATCATTGATGAAAGAACGGAAGTCTCAGAAGATATCCGTTTGAAATATCGTTACTTGGACTTACGTCGTCCAGCGATGTTCGAAACGTTGAAAATGCGTAACCAAACGACTAAAGCAATCCGTGATTTCTTGGACGGAGAAGGCTTCCTTGATATCGAAACACCAATTTTAACAAAGAGCACACCAGAAGGCGCACGTGATTACTTAGTGCCAAGCCGTGTCCATGATGGTGAATTTTACGCATTGCCACAGTCTCCACAGCTTTTCAAACAGCTGTTGATGGTATCTGGCTTCGAACGCTACTACCAAATTGCCCGTTGTTTCCGTGATGAAGATTTACGTGCTGACAGACAGCCTGAATTCACGCAAATCGATATTGAAACTAGCTTCATGAGCCAGGAAGATATCATTAAAACAGCTGAAAACATGATGGCAAAAGTCATGAAAGACGTAAAAGGAATGGACGTTACCCTTCCATTCCCGCAAATGACGTATAACGAAGCGATGAGCCGTTTTGGTTCTGACAAACCGGATACACGTTTTGCAATGGAATTGAAAGACGTATCTGAAATCGTGAAAGATAGCGACTTTAAAGTATTTACAGGAGCTATAGCGAACGGGGGACAAGTAAAAGCAATCGTCGTTAAGGACGGAAATGCAGACTATTCCCGTAAAGATATCGATGCATTGGCAGAATTTGCAGCGATTTACGGCGCGAAAGGCCTTGCTTGGTTGAAAGTCGAAGAAGACGGCGTAAAAGGACCAATCGCTAAATTCTTCGCTGAAGATCAACAACAACTAGTAGCAGCAGTGGAAGCGGAAATAGGGGACCTTATCCTATTCGTTGCTGATAAAAAAGGAATCGTAGCGGATGCACTTGGTGCACTTCGTAACAAGCTTGGTAAAGAAAGAGGCTTGATCGACGAAAGCAAATTCAACTTCCTATGGGTTACAGACTGGCCATTATTTGAATATGATGAAGACGAAGGCCGCTACTACGCAGCCCACCATCCATTCACAATGCCATTCCGTGAAGACTTGGATATTCTTGAATCCGATCCAGCCAATGTCCGCGCACAAGCCTATGACCTTGTATTGAACGGATACGAGCTTGGCGGTGGTTCATTACGTATTTTCGAACGTGATGTTCAAGAAAAAATGTTCAAAGTACTAGGATTCACTGAAGAAGAAGCAAAAGCACAATTCGGATTCCTAATGGATGCCTTTGAATACGGAACACCTCCACATGGCGGAATTGCCCTTGGATTAGACCGTATGGTAATGTTGCTTGCGGGTCGTTCAAACCTTCGCGATACCATCGCGTTCCCAAAAACAGCTAGCGCCAGCGATTTGCTTGTAGATGCTCCAAGTCCGGTAAGCGACAAGCAATTAGCAGAACTAAGCATTAGATTGGCTGCAAAGAAAAGTAAGTAAATTGGTAAAAAATGATAAATTATACCTAGATGCTTTCTCTTGAAACACAGCTAAGCGATATGCTATGATGATTTCAACAAGTAAGAGTCCTGATGTGTTCGTTCTTTAACCTATAAGTTTTGACCGAACACTTATAGTTACCGGGAGCACTAGTTTCCAGGCCGCGTAAATGCCTCCTTCGTAGAGGACTTACAAATGCAAGGAACCGAGCACCCACCTGCGGAGAGCGGGTTCAAAACAAAGGCATAAACGGCACAATTGGGACTCTTACTCATAACAAAGTAACTCATGTTGAGAAAACATGGGTTTTTTTGTGTGCTTTGGATGTTGACTGATAAAAGAGGCTTTTTGACCGATAAATGTATTCATTTGACCGATAAAAGTGCTGATTTAACCGATAAAAACACAAACGGACCGATAAAAGACATGCAGAACCCTTTTATGCAGGATTCATCTGCAGACATGTCGAAAAAAGCATGAAAGGAGAGTGATGAATTGATTAAAAAAGCATGCAAGAAGCCAATTAAGATGCTCAAACTAGAAGCGTTGACCAGGAGGCTACCTGAACACCATCCTAAGCAGTACCTTATAACGAGTGATTATCGGAAAATACGCACGGGCCATAAGGGAGAACGAGCCATCGTTGCTGAGTTGGCCTATCTATCAGGGGAATTTTACATCTTTCATGATCTGCGATTACAGCATGACGCAACTCGTTTTTTTCAACTAGATCTATTGCTTTTGTCCAAAAACGTAATAATCATTATAGAGGTGAAAAACTTTGCCGGTTCACTTTATTTTGATCGACTTTATCCTCAATTGATCCGTACGAAAGACGGGCAGGAACAAGCCTACCTTGACCCGCTTCTACAGGTGAATATCCAGAAATCCCGCTTAACCGATTGGATGAGGCTTCATAAATTCCCGGAGATTCCGATAGAAACCCTCATTGCCAATGCCAACCCGAATACCATTATAAAAACTACGCCTGGGCACACTACGATTTTCAACCAAATTACTGGTAAAGAAACCCTCAACGCTAGAATACGAACCCTTGAAAATAAGTATCCTTCCAATCTGTTGACGCAAAGGAAGCTCAACAAACTTTCAAATGTTCTTCTTCAAAAAAACACTCCGCTCAATCAGAATATCCTACACGTGTACCAAATCCCTGAAACGGAATTATTGAGAGGTGTCCAATGTCCGGAATGTATGGCTCTTCCCATGAAACGCGGGCGGGGAAAATGGATATGCCCTTCATGTTCGCATAGCTCAAAGAATGCTCACTTACAAGCATTGCATGATTTTGCCCTCCTTGTCCGTCCTACGATAACGAATAAAGATGTACGTTCGTTTTTGCAAATTGAATCAGGAACGGTTGCCAATCGTATCCTGTCAGGAATGAATGTCAATCATTACGGATCATATAAAGGGCGAGAATATGTTCTTGAATGGGAGGTTGACTGATATAGAGTGAGTTTTGACCGATAAATGTTACATTAGACCGATAAAAGTGCAAAATTGACCGGTAAAAACATCAAACCGACTGATACCCGCACTATTTATGGAACATTCCGTGATGTACGTTCGTAAATTATGAGTAGGAGTATAAATCTTTAGCGAGGATAGAAAGTAGTGAGGGCTTTGAAGGACTTATTGCACGCGAAAAGGAAAGAAATGCTCCAATTATTGGAGCAGCTTGTGAATATCGATAGCGGTTCTTATACAAAAAAAGGAATTGATGAAATCGGAGCGATTTTAAAAAAGAAATTTGAGGATCTTAATTTTCTAGTGACGGTAATTAAACAGGAGAAATATGGCGACCATTTAGTCATCCAGCACCGTGAAGCAATGTCTCCGCATATTCTCATTGTTGGGCATATGGATACCGTTTTTTCGGAAGGGACGGCGAAGAAACGTCCGTTCAAAATGGTGGGCCCGCGTGCATATGGGCCAGGTGTTATTGACATGAAGGGAAGCTTGGTCGAGCTTCTATATGCGATTTTTTGCATGAAGCTGACTGGACAAACCGGCTATAAACATATACAGATCATCCTAAACAGCGATGAAGAGATAGGGTCGCCATCGTCTGCCGCGCTCATTTCGGAAAAAGCCAAGGACAAGAAGTTCGCGCTTGTGTTAGAGCCAGCGAGAGCAGATGGTTCACTTGTCACCGCGAGAAGAGGTTGCGGCCAATTCAAGGTGGAGGTTGTAGGGAAATCTGCACATTCTGGGGTTGAACCGGAAAAAGGTCAGAGTGCGATTGAAGAATTGGCTCATAAGATTCTCGCCCTGCATCGGTTAACGGATCATCAACTAGGCATCGGCGTAAATGTTGGAATCATAGAAGGCGGGGTGGCGGTCAATACAGTTGCACCCCATGCATCAGCTTTAATAGATGTGCGAATCTCGAAAAGAAACCAGGCGCAGTTCGTCTTTAAGCAAATGAAGGATATCTGTGCCCAAACGTTTGTAGCGGGAACAAAAACTAGCCTGAGCGGTAAGATGGACCGGCCGCCCATGGAAAAGACGGAGAAAACCACCGTCTTATTGGAAATCATCCGGCAAGCGGGTGAGGAAATGGGCATTACCATCACCGATACGGAAACGGGTGGAGGCTCGGATGCGTCGTTCCCCTCTGAATTAGGGATCGCAACGATTGATGGACTCGGACCGATTGGAGGCCATGCCCATAGCGAAGATGAATATTTAGAGATAGAAAGCCTGTTAGAACGCACACTCCTATTAGCCACCCTGCTCGAAAAATTGTCCCGAATGAACTAGCCTGCCAATTCCGATAAAACTGGTCATATTTGCTTGTCATCCCTGATGTTTATGATATATTGTTAATTGGGAACACAAATAAGATCAGAATTTATTGGAGTTGAAAATATATGCTGCATCAGTTTTCACGAAATGAACTAGCGATTGGTAAAGAGGGCATGGACCGGTTGAAAAACACGACGGTCGCTGTCCTTGGTGTAGGCGGAGTCGGTTCTTTTTCAGCCGAAGCGTTGGCACGTACAGGTGTTGGCCGGATTATCCTTGTCGATAAAGATGATGTGGACATCACAAATGTAAACAGACAGATCCATGCGCTTCTTTCGACTGTGGGTCAGCCAAAAGCCGAATTGATGAAAGCGCGCATCCAGGATATTAATCCGGAGTGTGAAGTCATCGCCTTGAAGATGTTTTATACAGAAGAAACCTTCGAGGAATTCTTCAGTTATAATCTCGATTATGTCATCGATGCATCCGATACGGTCATCTACAAAATGCATGTCATGAAAGAGTGCCTGAAACGAAATATCAAGATCATCGCAAGTATGGGTGCCGCAAATAAAATGGATCCAACCCGCTTCCAGATTGCCGATATTTCCAAAACACATACCGATCCGCTTGCGAAAGTCATCCGCACAAGATTGCGTAAAGAAGGCATCACAAAAGGAATTCCGGTTGTATTTTCCGATGAAAGCCCAATTGTGATACGTGAGGATGTCCGGAAAGAGGTCGGTAATGATGAGGCGAAAATCCGTAAAGCTCAAATGCCTCCATCTTCCAATGCGTTCGTTCCATCTGTAGCCGGCTTAATTGCGGCAAGCTGGGTCATTAATGACCTATTAAAAGATATTGAAGTTCGTCGTGTTAACGATTAATAAGCGGTAAACTGACTCTGATCTAGGGTCAGTTTTTTGTTTTGATAATTACATATATTTACTATTTTACCGAAAAATATAGACAAACTACCTAGAATGAGATACATTATTTTCAGAATATTCTTTTTGTTTTCTAAAGAAAAAGGGGGTTTCAAATGAAAAAGAAAAAGTTAGCAGGCATGGTTCTATCACTATCATTAATCGCAGGGGCACTGGCAGGTTGCAATGGTGACTCGAAAACCAGTAGTTCAGGCGGAGGATCATCCAGTTCAGAAGACACCATAAAAATTGGTGCCAACCTTGAATTGTCAGGTGGGACGGCCTCATTTGGTCAGTCTGCAATGGATGGTTTGCAATTGGCCATCGATGAAATCAATAAAGAAGGAATCAATGGTAAGAAAATTGAAATTAAAAAAGTGGATAATAAATCGGATGCAGCAGAAGCAACGAACGGTTCGATTAAACTTGTCAGTCAGGATAAAGTAGTGGCGATTGTAGGATCCGCTACAAGTACAAACACGTTGGCACAAGTTCAAGTCGCACAGGATAACAAGATTCCTCTACTTACACCAACAGCAACAAATCCCGATATTACGAACAAAGCTGGAAAATTGAATGATTATGTGTTTAGAACATGCTTCATCGATCCATTCCAAGGAACCGTTGCAGCCAATTTCGCAACAGATGAAGTGAAGGCGAAGACCGCTGCCATTTATGTTGACAGTGCAAGCGATTACTCAAAAGGTCTAGCTGCAGCCTTTAAGGAAGCCTTTACGAAAAATGGAGGGAAAATCGTTTCGGAAGAAGCCTATGTGACAAAAGATACTGATTTCCGTGCGACATTGACTCGTATCAAGTCCGCAAAACCAGAATTCGTATTTCTTCCAGGTTACTATGAAGAAGTCGGTCTGATCTTGAAGCAAGCTCGGGAAAATGGAATGGACCTTCCGTTCATGGGTGGAGACGGCTGGGATTCACCAAAAGTCGTGGAAATTGCCGGAGCGGAAGCTTTGAAGAACACCTATATCACTAATCACTATTCGCCGGAAGATGAAGATGCTAAGATTCAAGATTTCGTTTCAGCATTCAAAGCGGAATACAAGAAAACACCTGATGCTTTTGCTGCATTAGGCTATGACACTGGTTACTATTTGGCTGATGCCATTAAAAGAGCCGGAGATCCAACATCTGAAAATATCAGAAAAGCATTAGAAGAAGTAAAGGATTTCGAATTAGTATCAGGAACCTTGAACTTGGATGAAAATCATGATCCGATTAAATCGGCCACCATCTTGGAATATGTGGATGGTAAACAAACCTTTAATACGAAGATTGATCCGTGATCTCGCTTGATTCAAAGGGACCGCCATATGGCGGTCTTTTTGTTGTAATGACCAGCAGAAATACATGAATATTTATATAGTATTATACAATTTCGAAATAGAAATCTGTATAAAAGATACGCGCTGGATGTAGGTGTAAAAACCTATCAGGATACTCGAGAATAGAAAATTAAGGAAATGATAAGGTTGGATGTTACTAATGACGGAATAAAAAACGACTGATGATAAACATAGATTTATAACATTGAAATAACGAAACTCTTTGATTTTTCTCTGTTAAAAACGATGATGGCATATATCAATATAATAATAGCTTGCAAAGGTCTATGAGATATAGACTATTGGACAAAATGTTCATGGATTTTACATCTAGACGTGATGAAAATTATGCGGTACACTATTTTCAAAATATTTATTAAATTGTAAATATTTATATTTATCTACTATTTAGGCAGCGTATTGAATAATTATTCATGCGCCACAAACAAAGATTACAAAATAGGGGGTTCATTATGAAAAAGAAGAAATTAGCAAGTGCATTTCTTTCGCTATCACTTGCAGCGGGGGTATTGGCAGGTTGTTCCGGATCGGACTCTGCTTCAACATCAAAAAAGGGTGAAGAGGGAGACACGATCAAAATCGGTGTGAACCTTGAATTATCAGGGGGAGTAGCCTCTTATGGACAATCGATTTCAGAAGGCCTCAAGCTTGCGACTGACGAGATTAACAAAGAAGGCATTGATGGAAAAAAAATTAAACTTATACCAGTTGATAATAAATCGGAAGCGGCTGAAGCGACTAGTGGTGCCATCAAGCTGACTTCTCAAGATAAGGTGACAGCGATCGTCGGTGCCGCAACGAGTACGAATACAATCGCACAGGTGCAGATTGCCCAAGATAATAAGGTTCCGGTCATCTCTCCTTCTGGGACAAGCCCAGAAATCACATATAAAGATGATAAATTAAACGATTATGTATTCAGAACAAGCTTTATCGATCCTTTCCAAGGAACCGTGGCAGCGAATTTCGCCACTAGCGAAATCAAAGCAAAAAGCGCAGCCATCTATATTGATAGTGCAAGCGATTATTCAAAAGGGTTAGCGGCAGCCTTTAAGGAACAATTTGAAAAAAATGGTGGAAAAGTTGTAGCGGAAGAAGCTTATATCGCTAAGGATACTGATTTCCGTTCTACACTGACTCGCCTGAAATCGGCAAAACCGGATTTCATCTTCCTACCAGGCTACTATGAAGAAGCTGGATTGATCGTTAAGCAGGCTCGTGAAACAGGTCTTGACGTTCCATTCATGGGCGGCGATGGTTGGGATTCTCCTAAACTAGTTGAAATTGCTGGTGAGAAGGCTCTAAATAATACATTCATCACCAACCATTATTCTTCAGGTGACCCTGACGAAAAGATCCAGAACTTTGTGTCGGCATTCAAGGCTGAATACAAAGACAAATCCCCTGATGCTTTTAACGCTTTAGGCTACGATACTGGCTACTTCCTTGCCGATGCCATTAAACGTGCCGGATCTTCGGATTCGGATAAGATCAAGGATGCTTTGGAAAAAACAAAAGATCTTAGCCTTGTGACGGGAACATTTACATTAGATGAAAAACACAATCCAATCAAATCCGCTACGATCCTTGAGTTTAAAGAAGGAAAACAGGTATTCAATACAAAAATCAATCCTGAATGATCTGGGAAAGGTTTTAACCTTCGCCGGCCCTTCTTCGATTAGAAGGTGCTGGCGACTTCTCATTTTTTACCCACGAAAAAATAGACGTGCCGCATTATAAAATTAGATTTTTCAAGGAGAGTCGAATATGGAATTGGTACAACAGCTAATAAATGGAGTTTCACTCGGTAGCATTTATGCCCTTATCGCTCTCGGATATACGATGGTGTATGGAATTGTTAAACTGATAAACTTCGCACATGGTGACGTCTTCATGGTCGGATCATTCGTTGGTTTCTACTCGATAACGGTTTTGGAACTGTCATTCGTGCCAGCTCTTCTTATATCAATGACGGTCTGTGCACTCTTTGGCGTATTAATTGAACGGATCGCATACAAGCCATTGCGCAATGCAACGCGCATTGCCGCTCTTATAACCGCCATCGGTGTTTCGCTTTTGATCGAATATGGATTCATCTATGTCCGTGGTGCACAGCCGGAAGCTTATCCGAGTGATGTATTGCCTTCGGATAAAATCAATATATTCGGTGCTTCGATAAACAGCCAGTCGGTATTGATCTTTGGCGTAGCCGTCGCATTGATGATCGTTCTACAAATCATTGTTCATAGAACGAAAATCGGGAAGGCGATGCGTGCCGTTTCTTTCGATGCAGATGCGGCTAAGCTGATGGGGATCAATGTCAATAATACGATTTCAGCAACATTTGCAATCGGTTCCGCATTAGCGGGAGCAGCAGGGGTCATTTTCGGTATCTATTATATAAAAATCGAGCCTTTGATGGGAGTGCTCCCAGGGTTGAAGGCATTCGTAGCCGCGGTGCTTGGTGGAATCGGAATTATCCCGGGTGCGATGGTCGGAGGATTATTGCTTGGAGTCATCGAGGCTTTGGTCAGTGCCGCCGGCTATTCATTATGGCGGGATGCCGTAGCCTTTATCGTACTGATTCTTATCTTGATTTTCATGCCACAAGGCTTGTTCGGTAAAAACAAAAAAGAAAAAGTATAAGGGAGACAAAGCTATGACTACTTTTAAGCGGGCCAAAGGTTTTTGGCTCTCGATCGTCCTATCACTGATCTTTTTCGCCGTGGTCCAGGTACTGATCGGCGGCGGTTCTTTGAATCCTTTTTATCAAAATACGCTCATGTTCATCGGGATCAATATTATTTTGGCAACGAGCCTACATTTAATCATCGGGATTACCGGTCAATTTTCAATCGGACATGCCGGATTTCTGGCCGTCGGTGCATACGCTTCAGCTGTCGTTACCATGAAGTTGCAAATGCCCTTTCCCCTGGCATTGATTATAGGTGGGTTGGTCGCAGCGCTTGCCGGTTTGATCATTGGGATTCCAAGCTTGCGTCTTAAAGGGGATTACCTGGCAATCGCGACCTTGGGATTTGGAGAAATCGTCCGGATCGTGCTCTTGAATATTGACTATGTAGGCGGGGCAAGCGGAATGCAAGTATCGCATTTGACTACATGGCCATGGGTGTTCGGTTCCGTACTCATCACAGTCCTTGTCATCCGGAACTTTACAAGTTCGACACATGGAAGGGCCTGTATCTCGATCCGTGAAGACGAAACGGCAGCCGACTCGATGGGGATCAACACAACCTATTATAAAGTTGTCGCGTTTGCAATCGGTGCTTTCTTTGCTGGAATCGCTGGAGGGTTATATGCCCACAACTTCTATATTATCCAACCGTCGAACTTTGGGTTCTTGAAATCATTCGATATCTTAATTCTAGTCGTACTCGGTGGACTTGGAAGCTTATCCGGTTCCGTATTGGCAGCTATCCTTCTTACGGTCGTCACGACATTCCTGCAAGACTATCCAGAAACAAGAATGATCATTTACAGCCTTGTTCTGATTGTGATGATGATTTATCGTCCACAAGGCTTGATGGGAACGAAAGAAATAACGTCCATGTTCAATCGTAAAGGAGGCAGCAGCCATGGCAACAACAAAAACACCGCTGCTTAAAGTCGACTCGGTCGGCATCCAGTTTGGAGGGCTTAAAGCGGTATCCGATGTTAACGTCGAGTTGTATCCGGGGGAATTGGTCGGTTTGATCGGACCGAATGGAGCTGGGAAAACGACATTTTTCAACCTATTGACTGGGGTTTATGTCCCGACTGAGGGCACCATTTCCCTAGACGGGGAAAACTTAAGGAAACGTCCGCCCTATAAAATCACGCAAAAAGGAATCAGCCGGACGTTCCAGAATATCCGTTTGTTCAGTGAACTTTCGGTGATTGATAACGTAAAAGTAGCCTATCATTCTCTTTCGAAACATAGCATTGTCAGTTCCATCTTGCGTTTCCCCACCCATTTTAGAGGGGAACAGGAAATGGAGGAAAAGGCCATTGAATTCCTGAAGATCTTCAATCTGGATCGATACAAGGATGAAAAGGCGAAAAACCTGCCGTATGGTCAGCAAAGGCGCTTGGAAATTGCCCGTGCCCTTGCCGCTAACCCAAAACTGCTCTTACTCGATGAACCGGCGGCCGGCATGAATCCCCAGGAAACACACGAACTCATGAAATTGATTGCGCTAATCCGTGAGAAATTTGACTTGACCGTGCTGTTGATTGAACACGATATGCCTCTTGTCATGGGTGTATGCGAGCGTATCTATGTGCTCGATCATGGCCAGTTGATCGCTCAAGGAAAGCCGGAAGAAATACGTAACAATCCAAAAGTCATCGAGGCCTATCTGGGCGAGGAGGTTTCATAATGTTAACAATCGAGGATATTAACGTATATTACGGGAACATACAGGCATTAAGGGGTGTCTCCCTCACAATCAACCAAGGTGAAATCGTCACCCTGATTGGGGCGAACGGAGCAGGTAAAAGTACGATGCTCAAGACGATTTCCGGCTTATTGAAACCGAAACAAGGAAAGATTCTTTATGAGAATCAATCAATCGGTGGCAAACCTGCCCAATCGATCGTGAAGATGGGAATCTCGCATGTCCCGGAAGGACGCCGTGTTTTCGCCAACATGACGGTGGAAGAAAACCTTCAACTAGGTGCTTATTTACGAAAAGACAAGGCAGAGATCAAAAAGGATATGGAAAAGGTATACGAACTATTTCCACGCTTGCTTGAGAGACTTAAGCAACAATCGGGAACCCTTTCTGGCGGAGAGCAGCAAATGCTCGCCATGGGTCGGGCCCTTATGGCAAAGCCGCGTCTGCTCTTATTGGATGAGCCTTCGATGGGACTTGCTCCGTTACTGGTAAAACAGATTTTCAGCATCATAGAAGAAATCAATAAAACGGGTACGACGATTCTGCTTGTCGAGCAAAATGCGAATCTTGCATTATCCATTGCAGATCGAGCGTATGTAGTGGAAACGGGCCGCATCGTCCTTTCTGGTCAAGCTGAGGAACTAACGGCGAGTGAAGAAATAAAGAATGCCTATTTAGGAGGACACTGAAACCGCAAATTGCGGTTTTTTCTTTTGATAAAAATGGAAATGATTCATATTGACTAGATGAAAAGATTAGTAAATCTATATCTATCAGTATACAATTTAGATAGAGGGAACTAATGAAAAGTACCCATAATAATCTATTGGAGTGATTCCATGCAAAAGTTATTTCGGTCCATCGTACCTATCGCACTTCTTTTAACATTTTTGCCGATTCAACAGCCAGAAGCCGTTTTTGCAGAGGAAGCTCCTAATGCCGATGGTGTCATTGTAAAATATAGAGAAACAAATGATGAGCCTATCAGCGAATTAATTGAAACGGTAGACATCCCTAAAGGGCAAACCACAGAAAAACTAATAGAGAAGCTTGAAGATCAGAAAAAGGTAGAGTATGCAGAGCCAAACTATCTTTTTAAAAAGATGGAAAGTCTGTCTGACCCCATTTTTAAGGATCAATGGCATCATCAAAAAATCGGGACGAAAGCTGCATGGAAAAAGACCATGGGCTCAAAAGAAATGATCGTGGCCATCATTGATGATGGCATTGACCGTAATCATGAAGATTTAAAAGGGAAGATTTATAAAGGTTATGATACTGTGCGTGAGAGAATGAATATCCTGCCCAAAGGAGAACATGGAACGCATGTTGCGGGCATCATTGCCGGCTCTGCTAACAATAAACTAGGAGGCGCAGGTGTGGCCCCTACTATAAAAATTATGCCGATTAACGTTTTTGATGGGAAATATGCAGATACGGTCGATATCATAGAAGCCATCCATTATGCAATCGAAAACGGAGCCGACATAATTAATATGAGTCTAGGAGAGACCTATTATTCAAAAGCGCTAGATAAAGCGGTCCAGGAGGCGTATAAAGAAGGGGTTCTGATTATTGCGGCGGCTGGAAATGAAGGGGATTTGAAAAAGAGCAACAAACGTGTATACCCTGCCGCATTCAGTCATGTCATTTCGGTGGGTGCCACCACATCAAAAGATAAGCGCGCCACTTATTCCAATTACGATTCATCGGTGGATATTACAGCCCCCGGGGATAAAATCCTTTCAACGTTTCCTTATAATCGATATGCCTTTATGAGCGGAACGTCCATGGCGACACCCGTTGTTACCGGTGTAGCCGCATTGATTTGGTCCAATGAACCGAAACTTTCCCAATTAGCGGTGGAATATCGATTATATGACTCGGCTGTCGATCTAGGCACAAAAGGAAAAGATGTCTATTATGGTAACGGGCGTGTCAATGCAAAAAAGGCACTTGAGATGAAGACCCTCAGTAGACCTTCTGTGACAGGCATCTCAGATAGGGATACAAAGATTAAAGGGACGATACCTAGCCAGTTTACAACCGGAACCGTCTCCATTTATACGAAGAAAATAACACTAGCCACGGTGAAAATCAACGGGGAAAAGACATTTTCAGCGACGGTTGCCAAACAGAAGGCTGGCCAGAAAGTGTATGTACGATTAGTCGATAAAACAGGTAATAAAAGCGTGCCGGTCTTCCTTACCGTTACCGATAAAACCGCACCACCTAAGCCGACAGTAAATGCTGTGGGTGACAATACGACAAAGGTGACGGGGAAAGCGGAAGCGAGTTCCAAAGTGACCGTCCAAACGGGAACCACTACGCTTGGAAAGGCAACCACTAACAGCTCAGGCACATTCACCGTGACGATGACGAAAAAGCAAAAGGCTGGAAAAGTGCTGACTTTAATCGCAACCGATAAAGCAGGAAACAAAAGCCCTGCCAAAAAAGTGACGGTCAAGGATAAAACCGCACCAAGAATGCCGACAGTCAATAAAGTCACGCCCAAAACAACAAAGGTGACAGGGAAGGCAGAAGTAAGCTCCACCGTATATGTCAAAGCATCGGGCAAAGTCATTGGCTCTGCTAAAGCTTCGAACAAAGGCAACTTCACGGTCAAGATTGCCAAGCAAAGTGCCGGGAAAATCGTGTATGTCTATGCAAAAGACGAAGCAAAGAATGTAAGTAAGTCGAGAAAAGTGACCGTGAAAAAGTAAAACTATGATAGAGAGGAAGCCTCCGAGAGAATCTAGGAGGCTTTTTTATATGGTGTGAAATTGTAAAAAAAGTATATTAATTTGTTTGTTTCTGGTAATATAGTAGTTCGATAGTCACAGAAAGAGGGGATAAGTATGAAAAGGATTTTTTCTACACTAGTTGTCATTGTCTTTGGTATGCAAATAGGCTTTGGGACGATGGTTCCTAAAACACTAGCGGCTGAACAGCCTAATTCAGCTGAAATTGAAACAGATAGAGTCATAGTCAAAATGAAGCCTTCAGCTAATAAGGACAGTCTGAAAAAATATAATGTAAGCGAGGAAACGATAGATAATCAGGGTTTGTTGAAAACCATGGAAGTCCCTGATGAGACTAGTACCGATGGTTTTATAAAGAAACTAGAAAAAGATAATAATGTTGAATACGTTGAGCCAGATTATCTTATTCAAAAAATGAAAAAACCGAGTGATCCCCATTATACAAAGCAATATCATCACAAGTTGATTCAAACGGAAAAAGCGTGGGACAAGGCGAAGGGTTCTAAGAATATCGTCGTAGCTGTCATTGATGACGGAGCTGATTTGAATCATCCCGACTTAAAAGGGAAATATTATGCTCCTTATAACATGGTGACTTTTAGTAGTTCATATTTGCCTATGGGTGATCATGGTACGCATGTGGCCGGCATCATTGCTGGTACCATGAATAATGGTTCTGGCGGAACTGGTGTCGCCCCAAATACTAGAATCATGCCGATTAATGTATTTAGCGGAAATGCTAGTTATACGTCTGATGTCATCTATGCGCTTTATTATGCAGTGGAATATGGTGCCGATATTATCAATATGAGTTTGGGAAGTTACACGTATTCCTATAGTTTTGATGATGCCATTCAGTATACTCATGATATGGGATTGGTCATCGTCGCTGCAGCTGGAAATGAAGATACTTATTGGGATTGTTATCCTGCCTCTTATGATAATGTTATATCTGTCAGTGCAACGTCCAAAAATGATCGAATTACCGACTATTCCAATTATGGATACAATATTGACCTTGCTGCACCAGGAGACTCGATTTATTCATCGCTTCCTTATAAATCTTACGGATATATGACAGGAACATCAATGGCCGCTCCAATTGTCACAGGAGTTGCAGCCTTAGTATGGGGGAACAAGCCATCCTTAACGAATACGCAAGTCGAAGAACGTTTATTTAGCACGGCTGATGATCTAGGCAAAAAAGGACGAGATCATCTTTACGGAAATGGCCGCGTGAATGCCAAACGGGCCGTGAACTATATTGCAGAACCGACGGTCAACACAGTCAAGGACAATGTTAAAACGATTACTGGCAAAGTGGAAAAAGGCTCGACCGTCACGGTTAAAAAAGGAAGCAGCCAGCTGGGAAAAGCAACGACAAACAGTTCAGGGAAATTTAAAATAACCATAAAAAACAAACAAAAAGCAGGAACCAAGCTATCCGTTACAGCTAAAAGCAAAGCGGGATATTACAGTAAAGCAAGAACCGTGACAGTGACCAAAGCGAAAAAATAAACAGAAACAGCCTCCGGATTTAACGGGGGCTTGTTTTAGTAGACGACTCATTTTATTTACAAGAAGTCTATAATTCTAACACACTCATTCTCGCAGTAGCCGAAAAAGCTTTAACCTCTCTCCTTGAAACATCTATCGATTATCTAGAAGTGATTGAATATAACGATACATTTCATAATGAATGAAAAAGAATAAGATAGATAGAAAGACACTAAAAATTCATAAATTTTACAAAGATATTTGTAAAATTTACTATTTAATGTTAAATTTAACTAAATAAATAAGGATAAAGACCGAAGGAGAGGGAAGGGTGTTTTAAAATGATTGATATAAATTCTCATATTTTACCGGGGATGGATGAAGGGGCCAAGCATATTACTGAAAGTATAGCGATAGCAAAACTGGCCGTTTCAGAAGGGATTCACACTCTTATTGCCACCCCGCACCATAAAAATGGCCTCTTTGAAAATACTAAAACGAATATTTTAGAGAAGGTAAAGGAACTAAATCATATATTAAAACAGGAAGCAATTGATTTACAAGTCTTGCCTGGACAGGAAACAAGAATATATGGAGAAATATTAGCAGATTATCAAAAGGGAGAAATATTAACATTAAATGATGCGGGCAGATATTTGTTCATCGAATTACCTACAGACTTTGTTCCTGCTTATACAGACTCCTTATTATATGACATTCAAATGAAGGGCCTTATTCCAATCATTGTTCATCCAGAAAGAAACCAGGAGTTTCTGGTGTCACCTAATCGACTTTATAAGCTTGTCAAAAATGGTGCGATGACACAAATTACAGCGAAAAGCCTAGTTGGTGGATATGGTAAGAAAACCAAAAGGTTTGCTCAACAGCTCATTGAATTGAACTTGACCCATTATGTCGCATCTGATGTTCATAATACTAAAAATCGGTCCTTCCACATGGTCGAGGCTTTTGATGAAATCGAAAAAAATTATGGTGTAGATATGGTATACCTCTTTATGGACAATGCTGAGCTACTTGCACAAGGAAAACTAGCTTACAAGGAAATGCCACAAAAAATTGAAACCAAGAAATTTTTAGGGTTATTTTAGAAAAACTCGATGATTACTGATAGGGTTTGATTTATATACTAGCAACCTAGTGAAGAGGCTTAACGATGAAGATGGACTAGACATCAAGCAACACAAAAACAGCCGCATCTCTAAAAAGAGGTACGGCTGTTCGTTATTAAGACCGGTTTCGCCTCAGAAGTTCAGAGGCTAGCATTTGCAAGGTAAGGGATGTCCTGTCTAATCAATTATATGGGTACTTAACTAATTCCGAATGAGGGAAACTAGTAGGTTATTGGCATGGCCTTTTTATGGGTAATAAAGACCGCTTCTAAAGTCCTTTTTCGGTGCAAATACAATGGAAATACAGGTAAAAAGACTTTCTTGTTCAATCTCTTAAAGACTACAATAAATGACATGCTATTTTCTAAGTTAAGATCATTTATTGAAAAAATATACAAAATTATAGTGCGATGGGTTTAAAATAAATCCAAAATTATCTATATTTATGACAAAAAATTCATCTTATGGTAATGTATTGTGATATAATACCAGAGTTGTAAAAATGAAGTTGGAGGGACTTATGGAAGAAACTATTAGTTTAAAAGACCTGTTTTTAACCTTGAGAAAAAGATTGAGTCTAATTATTTGTATCACGGCTCTTGCGGTTATAATCAGCGGTGTCGTCAGTTATTTTTTCTTAACCCCCATTTATCAGGCCTCAACACAATTACTCGTTAATCAATCGAAGAATGAGGAAGCATTATACAGTAATAACGAAGTCCAGACGAATCTGCAGTTAATCAATACATATAATGTCATCATTAAAAGTTCGGCGATTTTGGATTTGGTTAGGGAAAATCTAAAGCTTGATATGACATCAGGGCAGTTGAATGAAAAAATATCGGTCGCAAGCGAACAGAATTCACAAGTCGTTACGATCACGGTTAATGATGAAAAGCCTCAAATGGCAGTAGATATTGCGAATAAGACGGCAGAAGTGTTCAAAAAAGAAATTGCAAAAATCATGAATGTAGATAATGTGACAATATTGGCTCCTGCAGAATATGTAGCAAATCCTTCTCCAATCAAACCACAACCGCTATTGAATGTTGCGATTGCGCTAGTAGTTGGATTAATGGCTGGGGTGGGTCTTACCTTCTTACTTGAATACTTAGATAACACGTTCAAAACGGAGCAAGATATCGAAAATCAACTCGGGTTACCGGTACTTGGTGTTATTACCACCTTTGATGGCCTAGACGATAGGAAGTCACGCAAGGAAAGAACGACACGAAGAAGAGGTGAATCAATTGGCTCCTAAAGATAAAAAGAAAAAGCTAGATTCCAAACGAAAGCTGATTGCGAAGTTAAATCCTCAATCGCCTATATCTGAACAATTTCGAACAATCCGCACCAATATCCATTTTTCGGGAGTTGATCAGGAAATACGTTCGATCATGGTCACATCACCAGCACCAGGAGAAGGGAAATCCACAACAGCGGCAAATCTGGCTGTTGTATTTGCCCAGCAAGGAAAACGGGTCCTGCTTGTCGATGCAGATCTACGAAAACCAACCGTTCACTATACCTTCAATTTACCGAATACGTTCGGATTGACCAATGTATTAACAAAGCGAATGGAGTTACATGAAGCAGTCATTGAAACGGATGAAGAAAATCTGTATGTGTTATCAAGTGGCCCCATCCCCCCAAATCCCGCTGAACTTCTCGGTTCGAAATCCATGACGGAATTATTCGATGAATTTTATCAAAGTTTCGACGTCATCGTTATGGATACACCACCAGTCTTAGCTGTAACCGATGCGCAAATTCTAGCGAATAGCTGTGATGGATCCATTCTTGTCCTATCGAGCGGAAAAACGGAAACCGAACAAGCGTTGAAAGCGAAAGAACTATTAAACTCTTCGTCTTGTAATCTACTTGGAGTAGTCCTGAATAATAAAAAAATGAAAAAGAATAGTCAATATTATTACTACTATGGAAATAGGTAAAAAAGCTACCTATTTGTATATTATTGGTTTATAATGCTAATATAATGTAATTAAATGTAATTTATTTAGGTATAAAGAATCTGATGGAGAGGAGGGGTAAATCGTGATTGATATTCATTCTCATATTTTACCAGGCGTGGATGATGGAGCACAAACGATTGAAGATAGTCTTGACTTGGCAAGAGAGGCAGTTCGTGAAGGCATAAACAAAATCATTGCAACGCCTCATCATAAAAATGGAAAATATGAAAATCGAAAACTAGACATTATACGTGAAGTGGCAGAGTTGAACGAAATCTTGAAGATTGAGGAAATTTCTTTAGAGGTTCTACCTGGACAAGAGACAAGAATCTACGGGGAAATCATCCAAGATTATAAGCTAGGTGAAATAGTCACCTTGAATGACGGAGGTAACTATCTATTCATTGAACTCCCATCGACACATGTCCCACGTTATACGGAGCAATTGTTAGTTGATATTCAGTTCGAACGTCTCACTCCTATCATCGTCCACCCTGAACGTAACCAGGAACTCTTACAGAACCCAGACCTTCTCTACCATTTTGTGAAAAATGGGGCACTTACTCAAGTAACTGCAGCCAGTGTATCCGGAGCCTTTGGAAAAACCATTCAAAACTTTTCCATACAATTAGTTGAATACAATCTGACGCATTTCATTGCATCCGATGCTCATCATATCAAAAGCAGAAGCTTCAAAATGAATGAAGCCTTTGATGTGATTGAAAAGAAATTTGGCGTAGATTGGATTGACCTGTTTCTAGATAACGCAGAGTTGCTTGTACAGGGTAAATCTGTTTATCGGGAAATCCCTGAGAAGATTAGAAAGAGAAAATTCTTGGGAATACTATAAATTTTTTTTGCACCTAATAAAAACGTTTGCACAACTGCTAACCGGTGAAGCTTCCTGTCCGTTATCAAAGGAGGTACTCGATCATGCTGTGGGAATTTTAATTCCTTAGACGCTAGTCGTCAAGGGTGTGTTGTGAGGGAGGGTTAGATGCCCAATTTTAATTTTTTAAAAGTGCAAAACCATTAATGATTATATCGGATTATATTCGTGATACTTAACAGATATTTTAAGTTTTTTTAACAATTTTATTAAAGATAAAAGAATAAATCTCATTATAGATATTTAATGAGAGGGCATCTCAATTATGTGTATTGTCATTAAGTATTTATAAGAAACAACTGAATGGTTTGAGGGGGAGAAGGAATGAAAAGAGTTAAAAAGGCAATAATACCAGCTGCAGGCTTAGGAACGAGATTTTTGCCAGCAACAAAGGCAATGCCAAAGGAAATGCTTCCAATCGTAGATAAACCAACCATTCAATATATTATTGAAGAAGCGATTGATTCAGGTATTGAGGACATCATTATTGTGACAGGAAAAGGTAAGCGAGCAATTGAGGATCATTTTGATAATGCGTTCGATTTAGAGAACATTTTAATGGAGAAAAATAAATTCGAATTATTGGAGAAAGTCCAAGCGCCATCTAAAGTGGACATTCACTATATCAGACAGAAAGAGCCAAAAGGTTTAGGACATGCGGTTTGGTGTGCGAGAAAATTCATTGGTAATGAACCATTCGCCGTTTTGTTAGGTGATGATATTGTCCGAGCGGAGACACCTTGCTTAAAACAATTAATGAATGAATATGATAAAACCTTATCCTCCGTCATCGGTGTACAAACTGTTCCAGTAGAAGAAACCCATCGTTATGGAATTGTCGACCCCAATAACCAAAATGGACGACGCTATGAAGTTAATAACTTTGTTGAAAAGCCCGCAAAAGGGTCGGCACCTTCCAACTTGGCGATTATGGGCCGATATATCTTTACTCCTGAGATATTCATGTTTTTGGAAAAACAAGAAATAGGAGCTGGCGGAGAAATTCAATTGACAGATGCCATTCAAAAATTAAATGAGATTCAGAGGGTGTTTGCCTATGATTTTGAAGGTAAACGATTTGATGTAGGGGAAAAGTTAGGGTTTATTGAGACAACCATTGAGTTTGCCTTGCAAGACAAAATCCTTAAAGATGATGTATTGAAGTTTCTGGAGAGTTTACTAGAAAAACAAAAATTATAAGAATAACGGAAGTAAGGGAGGAGCCATTTTGAAATCTGTAGCAGTCGAACAGAGAGTGGCACCAACTGACCGCTTATTAACTGCAGATCAAGTGAATGCTAATGTAAGTTATTTAAGGATGAAAAGATCAATGGATATTATTGGATCCCTTATAGGACTTATCTTTCTTTCACTCATTTTTTTACTTGTAGCTATCTTAATCAAACTCGAAGATCCGAAAGGTCCGATTTTTTTTAAGCAAGTTCGTATAGGAAAAGGTGAAACTACATTTCATATGTATAAATTCAGATCGATGGTTTCTGATGCGGAAGAACAGTTAAAAGATTTACTTGCCTTAAATGAGGTATCTGGGGCTATGTTTAAAATGAAGGATGATCCAAGAATAACAAAAATAGGTAAAATTATCAGAAAAACTAGCATTGACGAACTGCCACAACTTTGGAATGTGTTGAAGGGGGACATGAGTTTAGTAGGACCGCGGCCACCACTAACACGTGAAATTATAGAATACTCGGACTATGATAAACAAAGGTTACTAGTCACACCCGGATGTACAGGTCTCTGGCAGGTAAGTGGTAGAAGTAATTTGAACTTTAATCAAATGGTGAGGCTGGATCTCAAGTATATAGAAGATAGAACGTTTTGGGTTGATGTAAAGATTATTATCAAAACTATGCTTATGTTAATAAGTTCAAAGGACGCCTATTAATAGGAAGGAAATGAAAAATGAATAAAAAATCAAAGATTTATGTCGCTGGCCACCGCGGTTTAGTAGGTTCAGCTATTTTAAAGAAACTTAAACAAGAAGGATATGAAAATGTAGTTTTTAGAACTTCCCGAGAACTGGATCTTCGTGAAAAAATTCAGGTAGATACCTTTTTTGAAGAAGAAAGACCAGACTATATCTTTTTAGCTGCAGCCAAAGTAGGTGGAATTGTTGCGAACAATGAATATCCAGCTGAGTTCATTCGAGATAACCTATTAATCCAAACAAATGTCATTGACGCGGCTTATAGATACGGAGCTACGAAATTATTATTTTTAGGGAGTACATGCATCTATCCCAAAATGGCTCCACAGCCATTAAAAGAAGAGTATCTCCTAACAGGGGAATTAGAACCAACAAACGAGCCCTATGCCATTGCAAAAATAGCTGGAATTAAGATGTGCGAATCGTATAACAGGCAATATGGGACATCTTATATCTCAGCGATGCCGACGAATCTATACGGACCAGAAGATAACTTCGATTTACACACATCACATGTTTTACCAGCCTTAATTCGTAAATTCCATGAAGCAAAAGAAACTAACATGGCAACTGTGGAAGTTTGGGGCACTGGAAAACCCTTGCGTGAATTCCTTTATTCTGAAGATCTAGCAGACGCTTGCGTTTTCTTAATGAATCACTATTCAGATAGTGAGATTATAAATGTCGGTGTGGGAGAAGACATATCGATTAAAGAGCTGGCTGAAAAAGTAAAAAAGGTGGTTGGCTATCAAGGAGAGATAACGTTCAATACATCAAAACCGGATGGTACACCAAGAAAATTAGTGGATGTTACTAAGCTAACTTCTCTAGGCTGGAAGGCAACTACAACAATGGATGAGGGTTTAACAAAAGCTTATCAATGGTTTTTAGAAAATGAATTGACTACTACTAATTAAAACTTTTTGGAGGATATGATGAAAAAAGCATTAATAACAGGTGTTACAGGGCAGGACGGGTCATATTTAGTAGAGTTTTTGTTAGAAAAAGGGTATGAGGTGCATGGAATAATCCGACGCAGCTCTTCGTATAACCAAGAACGGTTAGAAGACATTTTTACTGACGAAGAAGCAGAGGGACTAAGAAGGAATACAAATTTTTATTTACACTATGGGGATATTACCGATACATCAAATGTGATCCGTTTAATTAGTGAAACACAACCTGATGAAATATATAACCTAGCTGCACAATCTCATGTTCGTGTTTCTTTTGATATGCCTGGATATACGTTAGATGTAGACGGCAAGGGAACATTGAATATTTTAGAAGCCGTTCGAATTCTCGGGTTAACAGAAAAAACACGTATTTATCAAGCTTCGACATCCGAATTATTCGGTAAAGTTCAGGAAGTACCACAAAAAGAAACAACACCATTTTATCCACGCTCTCCATATGGAGTAGCAAAAATGTATGGATTCTGGATTACAAAGAACTATCGGGAATCTTATAACATGTTTGCAGTAAACGGAATCTTATTTAATCACGAGTCGGAACGTCGTGGAGAAACATTCGTTACTCGTAAAATAACATTAGCCGCTGCACGTATTGCACAAGGTAAACAGAAGAAATTATCTTTGGGTAATTTGGACTCACTTCGTGATTGGGGATATGCGAAAGACTATGTAGAATGTATGTGGTTAATGCTTCAACATGATACACCAGAAGACTTTGTAATTTCCACAGGGGAAATGCATTCCGTACGTGAATTTGTAGAGTTAGCTTTCAAGCAGACAAATATTGAAATTGAATGGACAGGATCAGGCGTGGAAGAGAAAGGTATTAACAAAGAGACAGGTGAAATAATTGTAGAAGTTGAACCTAAATTCTTCCGTCCTGCTGAAGTTGAACAATTATTAGGAGACCCAACGAAAGCTAAGACATTATTAGGGTGGAATCCCACTAGTACTTCATTTGAAGAATTAGTAAAGATAATGATGATTCATGATATTGAGAAAGTTTCACAAGAAGATCGTATTAAGAGAATGTTTGATTAATTAAAGTTGGGGATAGGAGATATTTTATTCTTTTTTTGTTCCTTTAGAAATTAAGAAGTGGAATTACACTGTTTTTTATAGAAAACTATAGCTATATGAATCAGGTAGTGTAAATATTTACGTTCAGAGTCTTATTCGTAAATAAAATGAATTAGTGTAAATATAGTAAGCCAATAGTATTAATCTTATTGGGAAAGCCAACAGAACATAACTCCATAAGTGAGTGAAGTAAAGAGCTTAAATAGAGAAACAGTAAAAGTAAAGATTATAATATAGAAGAAAAACAAATATCATTCCTTTTTTTCTTTTAATTAATTTATAGACTAGGTTTGTAAGAAGTGTAGATAGATTTTTTTGAAAAGAGGTGGGGAAAAATATAATGAATAAAAGTGAAGTGACAGTTCATACGGAATTCAAACGTAAAGTAGATAAATATAAAATTCCAACATGTAATATTCTTGGTGTTAATATTGCAGCAATAAATATGGAGTGGCTATTGAACTATTTAAATACAAATGTCAAAAGTGAATCTAATAACCGCTTAGCTGGAGATTATATCTGTGTCTCGAACGTACATACCACCGTTATCTCCTATGAGGATGCGGATTACTGTAAAATTCAGAATAGTGGTTTAATGGCAATTCCCGATGGAGGTCCGCTTTCTACACTAGGTAGAAAGCGTGGATATAAGATAATGAGTAGAACTTCAGGGCCAAACCTTATGGGGGAACTATTTGGGGTGTCTGTAAAGAATAGCTACCGTCATTATTTCTACGGGTCAACAGAAGAAACTCTGGGGAAGTTATACACTAAACTAAAAATAACCTATCCGGGTATACAGATTGCAGGAATGTATAGTCCTCCGTTTAGACAACTGAAAGAGGAAGAAGATGTAGCAATTGTAAATCATATTAATGAAACGAATCCAGATTTCGTTTGGATAGGACTTGGGGCACCAAAGCAGGAAATTTGGATGGCAGAGCATCAAGGGAAAGTGAATGGATTAATGCTTGGAGTAGGTGCCGGCTTCGATTATTTTGCCGGAAATATTTATAGAGCACCAGAATGGATGCAAAAATATAATCTTGAATGGCTATATAGAATGATTCAGGATCCGAAGAGATTGTTTAAGAGATATTGGGCAACAAATCGTAAGTTTATCTGGTATGCGATTGTAAAAGGTTTGTAATTATGAACTTTTCAATGAGAATTATATACAGAATATTCATTATTGTTAGTGGATCGTTAAATAAGCTTTTTTTGTGCCTGGATTGAAAGCTTCTTTTGGTGCTTGGTGGATAGAATGTTCGGATTGCATATGAGTGTGATATAAAGCCTCTTTGTAATCTATATGTGGGAAATAATAGTCAAATTGGTCCGCATTCATTATTTTGGACAACCCGATCAAATACAATTATTGGAGATTGTGTTTTAAGGGGACCTGGTGGAACAATTATTACTGGAGATCATATGATAGATGTTATGGGTAAACAAATTATAGAAGTAGGATTCTGAGAATTTACCAGAACACGATTGCAGACGTTATCATTGCAGACTGTGTATGGATTGGTTCAAATGTGACGATTTTAAAAGGGGCTACTATTGGTGAAGGTTCAGTTTTGGCGGCTGGTAGTGTTGTAACCAAAAATGTTGAACCAATGGAATCCTTGGTGGCAATCCGGCTAAGAAAATTCGAGATAGATTTTTATTAAAGGAACATAAAAAGAAACTTAAAGAAAATGAAAGGTAATGCTATGAAAAAAAGAATATGTATGGTAGTTCAAAACCCATTGGTGAGAGGTGGAATATCCGCTGTGGTAAGCGGGTATCGCGAATCGAAATTAGAAAAAAGTTTTAATATTAATTATGTAGAGTCTTATAAGGATGGTAGGAAATTAACTAAGTTATTTAAAGGTATCAAGGGTTATTTTCATTTTGCAAAGTTACTTTTAATTGATAAACCGGATTTAATACATGTACATTCTTCTTTTGGAGCAAGCTTTTATAGGAAATTACCATTCATTTATATGGCAAGTTGGGCGAAGAAGCCTATTATTAATCATATACATGGGGCTGAATTTGAACCATTTTATTTAAATGCAAGTAATACAAAGAAAAAAATGGTGCAGAAAGTTTATGGTATGTGTACGGTATTGATTACACTATCTGATGAGTGGAAGGAAAAGCTGAGTCTTATTATTCCAGAAGAAAAAATAACAGTTATTGAGAATTATAGCATTATTCATGAAGATGCTGTTGAGGATAGAAAAATAAAAAGTTTAAATAAACAAGTATTATTTCTGGGTGAAATTTGTAAGAGAAAAGGTTGTTATGATTTCCCTGATGTAGTAGAGGAAGTAGTACAGAGTATACCAGATGTTAGGTTTATACTTGGTGGCTGTGGAGAAGTAGAAGAAATAAAGATGCTACTTGAGGAACGAAATCTTCAGGAAAATGTTGAATTCACTGGATGGGTTCGTGGTAAGGATAAAGACACACTGCTAAGAAGCAGTGATATTTTCTTCTTGCCTTCTTATAACGAAGGTATGCCAATGTCTATCTTGGATGCGATGGGATATGGTTTACCAATTGTTAGTACCAATGTTGGTGGTATTCCAAAGATTGTCCATAGCGAAGTAAATGGATATATTATTAATCCTGGTGATGTTAAATGTTTCGCACGCGCTATTATTGAGTTGCTCCAAGATAAGAATAAACTGGAATCCTATGGATTCGGCAGCTATAAAATTGTAAAAGAGAAGTACTCATTAGATTCGCATTTGAAATTAATTGAAAAATTGTATCTTGCTAGATTGCAATGAAAGGAGGAAATTATGGAATCAAAACATACAGAAAGTATTCCTAAAATAATTCATTATTGTTGGTTTGGACATGAAGAAAAGTCAAAATTCATTTTGAACTGTATTGATACTTGGGAAAAAAAACTTCCTAATTACCTTATTATGGAATGGAATGAAGTTAATTTCCCTGTAGACTATAATGATTATGTAATTCAGGCATATAAAAATAAAAAATATGCTTTCGTAAGTGACGTTGCGAGATTATATGCACTAAGTCATTATGGTGGTATTTATTTTGATACTGATATTGAGGCAAGAAACTCTATGGACCCGTATTTAATGGAAGAAGAAATAATTATGGCTTTTGAATCTGATAAGGTTGTAATGACTGGATTTTTTGCAGCGAAAAAAGAAAGTCTATTTATTAAAAAATGGCTTGAAACTTATGACTCTTTAAAATTTGTCAATAAAGATGGGACATTTGATGTTACACCAAATACATTTAGAGTTTCAAATATGTTAGAAAAGGAAGGCTTATGTTTGAACGGTCAACTGCAGACTTTAGATAATGGGATCACTGTTTATCCTAAAGAAATATTTGGCGCATATGATGTAGATAATTCTGCATACGTAATAACATCTGATACAGTAGTTATTCATCATTGTAGAAACTCATGGAGGCCATTGAATTATAAAGTCAAGAATTATATTAAAAGATCCTTAGCAAAATTGCTAGGAGTTAAAATATACAAGATGTTACGAGTACTGGTGAAAAAGGGAGTGGTATGATACAGAAATTAATATAGTCAATAGTGAGTATTTAGTGAAATTATATAAATTACTATTAAAACTAAATAAATCAGAATTTTGATGCCTATAGCTGGAATTTCATAATGCAATTTTATCACCTGATAATAACAAATGTAATAGGAGGTAAACGTGAAGATAATCCATATAGAATCCGGTCTAGGAAATCAGATGCTCAGTTATTGTGAATTTTTAGCAATTAAGAAAATGAACCCAGAAGATGATTGCTTTATAGAAACCATAATTTATGACATTCCAGAATGTAGTGAAGTTATATGTCAGTGGAATGGTTATGAATTAGAAAATATCTTTGGTATAAATGCTCCCAATGTCAAAGAAATCTGTAGTGATGAACAGTGGAAACAAATAATGAACAATATAATTAAAAGCCAATTTTGGAGTAGAAATTGGAATTATCCGGTGTGGTTTACTCAAGCATTTGATAAAGCTGGAATTGCTTTGGAAAATATACGTGGTGATTTTGAGGAACAAGGTTTTCAAAATATGATTAGTGAAGAAAAAACTCTAAAATCGATATTGATAGACACATATTTTGGGGATTTAGTTAAGAGAATTGTTTACAAAATTAGAAAACAGCATTATATAAATAATGTGAATATAAAAAGCCAATTATTTATAAAAAGTTCAGAAAATTTATTTACAGGCCAAAATTTAGCATTTAAGTTTTTAGAAAATGGGATTGAGGAAGTAGATCAGGAAATAAGAGATACCTTTATATTTCCCCCAATAGAAGATAAGAAAAATAAAGAAATGGCCAATGTTATTAAGAAGTGTAATTCAGTAGCGATTCATGCTAGACGCGGTGATATGCTCGGATATAATGCACCCTGTTACAAGTACGGATATTTTAAAAGAGCTGTTAGATACATTAAGTCCCTAGTTGAAAATCCAGTTTTTATTTTCTTTTGCGATCCGGGAAGTGTTGAATGGTGTAAAAAAAATGAAAAGGTCTTCGGGTTAGATTTTAAAAAAGATAAGGTCCTTTTTACAGATTGGAATAAAGGTGAAAATAGCTTTCGAGATATGCAACTTATGTCGTTTTGTAAACATAATATAATAACTAATAGTTCGTTTGGGTGGTGGGGAGCTTATTTAAATGAAAACCCTAATAAAATAACGTGCTCACCTAATATTACAATTAATACAACACATCATTTTTAAGGATGAGTAAGTATGAAAATAAAGGTTACAACATTAGCCGGGTGGGGACTTATAGCTACTATTATAGCGAGTGAAAACTTCTTTTATCTGGTGGTAGGGGATAGTACTAGGGTAATGGGTGTAATCTCATTAAACGATCTATTTGTTTTGCTAGCAATATTATGGATTGGATTAATAATGTTTATGTATAGAAACCAGCCTAACCCTATATATCACTTTAAATGGATAATTTTATTTTCACTAGTTTTAATGATGACCAGTAGTTTACAAAGTTACTTGCTATATGGTCAAGATTTAATTATGGGAATTAGACCACAGAGATATTGGTTAGTATGGGCTTTTATGTATTTTCCAATATCCAAATTACTATTTTTAAAGAGATTTACTTATGAGGAAGTTCAGAAAACTATTTTTATAATCGGTACTTTAGAATTAATTATCTATATTAGCCAGTATTTATTACTGGGACAAATACAATATCTCAATGTTTCATCAAATGATGTATATTCGACCACGCGATTATATATAAATAATATATTCTTAAATTTATTATTATTTATTAATTTGGATAGATTGTTCAACAAGAAAAAAGTTATAAAAAGCACGTTGTACATTATAGCTATTTTGTTTGTAATTATAATAGTGGGAAAAATGAGGATGACGTTTATTAGTGTTTCTGGAGCGATCATCATTGGTTTTATTATGTGGAGAAAAGGAGGACTACTTAAGTTACTTACTTTTTTAATGTTATTTCCATCATTATCCATTATATTGAATTTAGAAGAAATTCAGGCGATTTTCTTAACTTTGAAAGGAGAATCTACCGTCAATACATTGAATATTAGAGAGGTAGGTCGTGAATTTTACTTTAGTATATTGAAACAGCATCCGGTTTTAGGAGGAGGCTATATTAATACTCAATGGGAACCAGCAGCGATTGCATCAAGAGTTTATGATAGAATATTCTGGGTAGATAACGGTATTTTTGGATTTGCCTATTTTTATGGACTTCTTGGAGTTGCATGGGTAATAGCCTTATTTAGAAAGATTTATATAATGGCCTGGAAGGTAAAAAGGAATTTAAATTGTTATTTATTTTTTATTATGCCCTTGTATTGGATAATAGCAATGCCTACTGAATTACACTGGTATTATAATTCATTTTTGGTTGTGACTTTGTTGATATGTATGTTAGAAGTGAAATATAGGGAAAGTTGCTAAGTAGTAAGTTAAAGACGTAAAAAAGTGAATCTGATAGAAGTTCCTATAATAGTGAATTATTTTGACAGTTAGGAAAAAAGTATGAAAAATAAATATCGGTACGGTTTATAAGTAGAGGAATTGAAGACAATCTTTTTTTATATTTGAACGCTTTGGTGGGAGATGACTGATGAAAATTTTGTATTTAACGCCATTTAATATTAGAGATACAATTGCTCAATCGGGAACAGTTGTAAATATCAAAAAAGCTTTAGAAGAATCTGGAAATGATGTAATAACCATTGATAATTTAAAAGTAAACAGAGTTTTATTTGTGTTATTTAAAGTAATTGAAAGAATTACAGGGAAAAAAATAGATATTATGCGTACAAAACTTGCTTTACAAAGCTTTCATAAGCAAATTGAAAGCCGCAAAAGAGGAGTAGATTACGATATTATTTTTTCATCCTCAAGCATATTATTAACTTATTTGAAAGATAGGAAACCTAGTGTGTTTTATACGGACGCAACTTTTGGGGGGATGTTAAACTATTATTGGAATGTGGAGGAGATGAATAAAAAGAATGTGCTTCAAGGAATGAATGCTGAAAAAGCAGCTCTGAAAAACTGCACGAAGGCGATTTTCGCTTCTCAATGGGCTGTAGATACTGCCATACAATTTCATGATGCAGATTCTAGAAAGTGCGTAGCGATAAATAGAGGAGCAAATATTTATCACAATTTCAATAAAGTGGATATTTTGAGATATGTAAACGAAAGGGCAATTTGTAACCAATCAAAACAAGAATATCGAATGCTTTTTGTTGGAAGAGATTGGATTAGAAAGGGTGGACCACTTGCACTTCAAATTGTAAAAGAATTGTCAAATAAAGGTTATTCTAGTAAATTGGATGTTGTCGGATGTCAACCGAATTTGTCTTCAGCAGATGCAAGGTTCATTAATGTAAGAGGATTTTTAAATAAAGATATTGTGGAAGAAAATAAAAAATTACAAGAGCTATACCTTACATCAGATTTTTATCTTCAGCCTAGTCTGCGGGAAGCGCAGGGAATCGCCTATGCAGAAGCTAGTGCATTTGGTTTACCAGTTATCGCTGTGAATACAGGAGGGGTTAGTGACATAGTAACTAATAGAAATGGCATATTATTTAATAGTACTGAAGAAGCCTCTTGTTATGTAGAAAAAATAATTTGGTTGATTGAAAACTCAGAAGAGTATAAAAATTTAAGTATATCAACTTTTAAATTCTATCAAGAAGCATTGAATTGGAATTCAGTAGGTAAGAGAATAACTAAACTATTAGAAGGTGTGCTTTAGAAATTGGAAAGAGTGAATGAGTAAAATAAAGCTATTTATTTTTGTAGAAATATTAATAAAAAGTGCTGAATCTGTCTTGGTATGTCACAGTTTCAGAATTTAAAAAGAGATGTTGAGATTCATCTGGTAGATAATAAATCCATGAGCATTAAACGCTATAAAAAGGTATTTGTTATTATTTGAATAGGTAAAAAATCAAATATAAGAGTGGAAAAATGACTTTAGAATGATCCTTATCGGAATAATACATATAGGGTAGCAATCACTTGGAGATGGACTAAACTAATACAATTTTTAGATAAGTTTGTATAAGTGATAATGCTAGTAGAGAATAAATTGCTAACATTTGTATTCTTATATTATGGAGGTAATTTTGAGGGTTGTAAAAAATTATTTATATAATTTAATTTATCAAATACTTACAATGATCTTGCCAATTGTAATAATACCTTATGTGTCGAGAATATTTGGACCTGATGGATTAGGTAGCTATGCTTTAACAAATGCGTATGCACAGTACTTTATTCTTTTTGGTATGTTAGGTCTATCTATGTATTCTAGTAGAGAAATTGCATATGTTAGGGACGATAATGATAAACTTAGCAGAACATTCTGGGAAATAAATCTAATTAGGATAATAACAGTAGGGATATCTTTTATTCTTTACATATTGATATTTGGTATCATATTAGATTCAAGTTACAAAACATTATATATTATACAATCTCTAGTTATTTTAAGTTCTTTAGCAGATATTACATGGTTATTTTTTGGATTAGAAGATTTCAAAAGTGTTGTTATAAAAAATACCTTAGTTAAGGTTATAGGAATAGTATTAATATTTGCTTTTGTAAAGAATAGTTCGGATGTTTGGCTTTATGCATTAATACTAGCTGGTACTCAACTCGTTGGGCAAATAATAATGTGGTTGGAGCTACCTAAAAATATTTACTTTGTATTACCAAAGATAAGGGACTCTATAAACCATTTAAAATTTTCAATAAAATTATTCATACCTCAAATTGCTATTAATATTTATACTTTGTTAGATAAGATTATGCTAGGGATATTGGTCAATGAATCACAGGTCGGTTTGTATGATAATTCCCAGAAAATAATAAAGTTACTTATAACGGTCGTTACTTCGGTTGCGACAGTTACCTTACCTAAAATGGCGAACTTATACAAGAACATGAAATATGAAGAATTCAATAATAATGTTTATAAATCATTTTCTTTTGTTTCTTTTTTAGCATTCCCTATGGCTTTTGGTTTAATGGGAATATCCAGTTCTTTTGTTCCTTGGTTCTTTGGACCAGAATTCACTGGAATAATACCAATGTTTTATATAGGCTCATTTCTGATGATTACATTAGGATGGTCCAGCATATTAGGTAATCAAATCTTAATATCAATAAAAAGAGAAAGGCAGTTTACTATTGCTGTTTCAAGTGGAGCAATTGTAAATATTATACTTAACTTTCTTTTAATAAATAAGTATGAGGGTGTGGGCACAACAATATCATCAGTTATAGCGGAGTTTACAGGTATGTTTTTAATGTTATATTTTATAAGAGATATAATAAATATAAAAAAAATGTTTCAACCAATTGGTAGGTATTTGGTTGTCTCTCTACTAATGTTTTCTGCAATTTGGTTAATATCAACAAAGATGAGCCCTACAATATTAAGTAGTTTTATACTTATAATAGTAGGTGGAATGATATATTTAGCAATGATGATTTTAACAAAAGATGAGAATTTAAAATACGCTTTTAAGATAGTTAAGTCAAAATTTAATTAGATTAGTATGGAAAGTCTCTTTTTAGTTGCTAGTTTTATTCTTAAAGATAGTCCCATTAATTGAATTACTGTCTTAATACACCTGGTATTTATTAATAAAAATCTCTATTATTAAATGTTCTGACTTTTCTCCAGTACAGCCTCAGCTGATTTCTTTTCTTACTACTAAATTGATATGTATTTTTTATCGTTTCTTCAATGAAATATGGTACCATACAAAATCAAATCAACAACTACTACTTTCATTTTATTAGAAATTGTACTAATTAGATAAAAATATTTTATGAAAAAAATGAAAAAAATTCATTTGGAACCAAATTAAATTGGTTCTTTTTTTCGGGAGGAATTTAGATGAAACTTGTTTTATTATCGGGAGGTTCAGGAAAACGACTATGGCCATTGTCAAATGACACCCGTTCCAAGCAATTTCTAAAAGTTCTTGAAGCGGAGAATACTGAGAGGCAATCAATGGTCCAACGAGTATGGGGCCAATTGGAAGCTGTCAGTCTTGCTGACTCAGCTATTATTGCTACATCCAAAATGCAACGAGATATGATTCATAGTCAGATTGGTACAGAGGCCCCACTCATCATTGAACCAGAAAGACGAGATACCTTTCCTGCCATTGCTTTAGCTGCTTCTTATTTATATTCTGTTGATAAAGTATCATTAGATGAGGTTATTACCGTCCTACCGGTGGATCCTTATGTAGATGATGCTTTTTTTAATAAAGTAAAAGAGTTGGATCAATTGTTAACAAATACGAATGCTGATTTAGCTTTAATAGGTGTTAAGCCCACATATCCTTCTTCCAAGTATGGCTATCTTGTTCCTGAATCCCAAGTTCAAGACAATCAGTATTTTCGAGTAGACCATTTTACAGAAAAACCAAGTGAAGAACAAGCAGCGTTATTAATGGATAAGAACGCTCTTTGGAATTGCGGTGTTTTTGCGTTTAGGTTAAGCTACCTTATTGAAATCCTTCATCAAATGAAATTGCCCACTCAGTTTGATGAGTTATATTCCATCTACCATACCTTGCCTAAGATCAGTTTTGACTATGAGGTTGTTGAAAAAGCTCAACATATTGTAGCCTTACCCTATGAAGGCTATTGGAAAGATCTTGGTACTTGGAATACATTAACGGAAGAAATGGTGACTACTCAAATAGGGAAAGGGATTATTTCGGAAGATTCTATTAACACCCACTTAGTAAACGAGTTGGATATACCCGTAACCGTTATAGGAACAAGGGATATCGTGGTCGCTGCCAGTCCAGATGGAATCTTGGTTTCTGATAAGGCCTCTAGTCCGAAAATTAAGGAATTGATTAAAAGTTTTGATCAGCCACCCATGTATGAAGAACGAATGTGGGGCTGGTCGCGGATTTTAGATTATGCCACCTATGAAAGCAGTCAGGAAATGGTAACCAAACGGATCTGTATCTATGCAGGAAAGAATTCTAGTTACCATTATCATCATATCCGTGATGAAGTATGGACCGTTGTAAGAGGAGAAGGCGAGCTGGCGCTTGATGATCGTATAACTCGTGTAAAAGCAGGAGATATCATCCATCTTCCAGCTGGGAAAAAGCATGGCATTCGTGCCCTGACCGAATTGGAGTTTATAGAAGTGCAAACAGGATTAGGTATTAGTGATGAAGACTTTGTCCGATTGTACTTTACATGGGAAGATGTGGTGACTCACTTTCAGCATTCTAAAGGGAAAGTGATTTTATAATGAAGTAAGAGGAGAGACAATTGTCTCTCCTCTTTTTTATTCAGGTGTCCAGAAAAAGATATCGTACTTATAAAATAATTCCGAATTGCTTCATTCTAATATCTATAGTAAGGGAGAAATGAGTATGAATGAACCAATCTTCCTTACCCCCTCGTTTCAAGAACGGATTTGGGGTGGGACTAAGTTAAAGTCCATCTATCAATATGATATTCCCTCAGCGCAAACAGGTGAATGCTGGGCAATATCTGGGCATGAAAATGGTGAGAGCACGGTGATCTCAGGGGAATACTCAGGCGAAAAATTAAGTGATTTATGGGAAAACCACCCGGAATTATTTGGTTTCTATCATAGTGAGAAATTCCCATTACTGATCAAAATATTGGATGCTAATTATGATTTATCTGTCCAGGTCCACCCTGATGATTTCTTTGCCAAAAGTCTTGAGAGCGATGAACTTGGTAAAACGGAGTGTTGGTATATTATTGATTGTGAAGAAGATGCGGAGATTGTTTTTGGCCACCATGCTCAAACAAAAACAGAGCTTGTTACTATGATTGAAAACAATCAATGGGACGATTTGCTTCATCGTGTAAAGGTTCATCCTGGTGATTTTTTCTATGTACCAAGTGGGACAGTGCATGCGATTGGAAAAGGTACGCTTGTATTAGAAACACAACAAAGTTCGGATACGACGTACAGAGTATATGATTATAATCGAACGGGCCCGGATGGTGAAAGAAGAGAGCTTCATTTAGAGAAAGCTGTTGCCGTAGCCACGGTGCCTCATATAACGAAGAAAGTAGAACCAAAGATTTGTAGAGTGGATGAAGCCACCATTACCACCTTTGTGGAAGATCAGTATTTTAGTGTGCATAAATGGGAGGTTCACAACCGAATTGAATTGGTACAAGATCAACCCTTTATGTTAGTTAGCGTTCTTGAAGGGAATGGAACAATCCAGGTGAATCATAAAGCATACCCTATAAAGAAGGGTCAACATTTTATTTTGCCTTATCGCATGGAAAACTTTATATTGAATGGATTTATGAGTTTGATCGTATCTCATCCATAAATAATGAAAAAAATTTATTTAGAGAATGAAGGTGTCTCATCGCATGATATTGGTTGTAGGTGGAGCTGGATATATAGGCAGTCATACTGTCAAAGAATTGGTCAAGGTTTCAGAGGTCATCGTTTTAGATAATTTATCAACGGGGCATCGATGGGCTGTTGATGATCGAGCTTTATTTATTGAAGGTGATCTTGGTAAAAAAGAGGATGTAGAAAAAGTCTTTGAAATGTACCCAATAGAGGCCGTGATGCACTTTGCTGCGAATAGCTTGGTTGGGGAATCAGTGGTAGAGCCTTTAAAGTATTATGAGAATAATGTAGCTTCGACGTTAACTCTACTAAAAACCATGCTGAAGTATAATATAAAGAATTTCATTTTTTCTTCTACCGCTGCTACATATGGAATCCCAGAGGACAAGCTCTTAACAGAACAATCCGCTACAAATCCCATTAATCCATATGGTCGTTCTAAATTGATGATCGAGCATATAGTAGAAGACTTTTCAAAGGCGTATGACTTCCATTATATCGTCCTACGTTACTTTAATGCAGCTGGTGCTCATGAAAGTGGATCCATTGGCGAAAGGCATGAACCGGAAACTCACCTTATTCCTATTATCCTTCAGCATTTACTTGGGCAACGCGAGAAAATATCAGTTTTTGGAACAGATTATAATACACTGGATGGTACATGTATTCGTGATTATATTCATGTTACCGATTTAGCTCGTGCACATATTTTAGCACTCCAGGCTCTATTAAATAAGCAAAAACAAGCAGAAGTCTATAATCTGGGAAATGGAAAAGGATACTCTGTTGAAGAGGTTATTCAAACGTGTGAACGTGTAACTGGGCTTCAGGCCATTGTTGAGAAGACTGAACGAAGGCCAGGTGATCCTGCTCAGTTAGTTGCCTCTGCAGAAAAGATTTACCATGAGTTAGGATGGAAAGCACAATTCGGAATTGAACAAATTATTGAAAGTGCCTGGAGATGGCATAGCATTCAAAATAAAAATGACTGAAAACCAACAAAAACCTAACTGGTTAAGGGGTTTTTAGTTTTTTGATATGAAAGGAAAGATGGGATAGATATGAAAATTGCTGTTGCAGGTACAGGGTATGTTGGGTTGGTCACCGCTGTTTGTCTGGCCGAAAAGGGGAATGCTGTAACCTGTGTGGATATCGATCAAGGGAAAATAGATTTATTGAGTAACGGCTTCTCTCCTATTTATGAGCCACAGTTGGAAGATTTGCTGAAGAAGAACAGGGAAAGTCTTACTTTCGTCAGTCATTATCAAGCGGCTTATATGAACGCGGATATTATTATCATAGCTGTAGGGACACCAGAGAGAAAAGACGGATCGGCTAATCTTCAATATATAAATGAAGTGGCAAAACAGATTGCACAAACGATTGAGAAAGATTGTGTCGTTGTTATTAAATCGACTGTTCCTATTGGAACGAACGATAAAATCGAGAAATTAATAAATGAAAATTTACGAAATGCTGTAAGTGTCGATGTAGTTTCAAATCCAGAGTTTCTCGCACAAGGATCAGCGGTAAAAGATACGTTAGAAGCTTCACGAATTGTCCTTGGTGTTGAGTCGAAAAATGCGGAAAGAGCCATGAAAGAAATGTATAAGAATTTCAATATTCCATACGTGGTGACAGATAGACACAGTGCCGAAATGATTAAATACGCAGCCAATGATTTTTTAGCATTAAAGCTTTCCTACATTAATGAGATTGCGAATCTTTGTGAAATCGTTGGGGCAAATATAGAAGACGTAGCAAAAGGAATGGGAATGGATCCTCGAATCGGCGATAAATTTTTACAAGCCGGAATTGGGTATGGTGGTTCTTGTTTCCCTAAGGATACGAAGGCCCTCCATTGGCTTGCTAACTATAACGATTATGAGATCAAGACTATAAAGGCGACCATTGAAGTAAATGAAAATCAAAAAATTAAATTGATTAAGAAAGCAAGAAAGTATTTTAGTAGTCTCGATGGTCTTAACATTGCTGTGCTTGGATTGACCTTCAAGCCTGGAACTGATGATTTAAGGGAAGCCCCATCTCTTACAAATATACCGATTATGCTTGAAGACGGAGCCAATGTGAAGGTTTGGGATCCAGTAGGCATGGACAACTTTAAAAAGGTCTTCTCCCATGCCGTCACTTACAGTCAGTCGATCGAAGAGGCACTTACGGATGCCGATCTATGCTTTATTTTTACTGAATGGAATCAGATTAAAACGTTAGAGCTTGAAAAGTATGCGTTGCTCATGAAAAACCCGATTATTATTGATGGACGGAATTGTTATTCAGTGGAGGCTGCTGAGGCTGCTGGGTTAACCTATGAATCAATAGGAAGAAAAACAGTGACTACGGCAATCACCTTAAAAAGTAATTAAATGCCCCAAACCCTTACCATATGCACTCTTTCTCTATAAGGAGAATGAGTGCTTCTTTCGTGAGCACTTGGTTAGAACAAATAATGGATTAAGCTGTTTATTAGGAAAGAAACTAAAAGAAAAGCTAGTATAAGATTTTCTGGTAATTTAGAATGTGTACTTTACCACTCAAAGTCATTAATTTTATCCCCGCATACAATTCGCATATTTAATTACACATCCATCATGTAAAATCACTTGCTAATATACCTATACTATGTAATTATCAATTGGAATACTTTCCCTTTTGTTATTTACCATAAAATAAAAATAATGGTGTTTTAGAGGACAGCAATCAAATTTGGAGTGGATATTTCTAATGACCTTTCATGATATTTTAATAGACGTGGTTTTAAAATCGGAATCCAATCAGGATGTAACGGTAGATGATGTAGTAGAGGAACTGAAAGAGAAATTGAGTGGCATTATGGAAGGGTCTTTCCATGAGAAATCGTAAATGGTTATTCCCAACCTCCCTTATTTTATGGGCAATGTTGATTTTCTTCTTTTCCTCGCAAACGTATGAGGAACAGAGTCTTTCTTCTTTTTTAGGACGGTTCAATACACCGTATTGGTATGAATTGCTTGGGGGCATTTCGTTCATGTATGGTGGGGCCGAGGTGAGTGTACATTCCGCTGGGGTGGATGGTTTTGTTGAGTTTTTCATTCGAAAAGGTGCGCACCTTTTTATCTTTTTCGTATTCGGATTTTTGACAGTTGGTGTTTGGAGGAGTTTTGTGAAGGAAAAGGACCTTTCTTTTTCTGGATCTCTTTTGTGTGTATTCCTGTACGCGATTGCGGATGAGTTACATCAGAAGTTCACCGGTGGGCGTACTCCTTTATTGCAGGATGTGATCCTGGATACGTTCGGGGGATTGTTGGGTATTTTGTTTTTTCTACTGATAAAGAGACGGTATAACCGTGCTTAGCTTACTCGATGATATTCTCGATTTTTTCACTTACCTTTGTGCTTTCTGTTTTTTGGTAGTGAAGCTCAATCCTCTATTACACCGCTATTGGTAAACTTTCTCCTTCTTTAACATACTTGGATTCATAGAGATAATAAAAATTATATTTATCTCATTCTCTCTAGAAATTTTCAGATTAAGTACTCCAATTTCCTATTAGTTCTTACAAAATATAGTGTTCATTATTCAAGGGGTGATTCTTAATGAATCACCCCTTGAATCCTAGTTTTAACATACCCAATTTATTATTTTTTAGGAAGCATAGGAGTAGTCCATTGATAACAAATAGAGTGTCGAATATTATCAAAAAAAGTATATATTAACAACCCTTTATTGTATAGAATAGTAGTAAGTAACTGGTTAGGGAGTTGGGTTTTGTGGAAGTTATAGGGATTGATCGAATATCAATAGAAGGGTTAAAGGTAGAATTGATGGAAATGGGTTCTACTGAGGAGAGGGCTTTTGAAGATTGCATTTCTAGCATGATTACGCAGAGAACGCCATCTGTAATCGAGGATCTATATCAAATTTTAGTAGATAATGAGGTAAACTTAGATGTGAGGTTCCGGGCCTTTTTCGGGATAACTTTATATCACCGGCGACAGAACAATCATACAGAATTTAAACGACTTGTAGAACAGTATATAGATGAATTTAAGGGATTCAAGCTTCATTATCACGTGCTTTCTCTCATGCATAAGTCGTTTAATGATAGGGATGGTATTTTAAAATCCATTGACTACAGTAGGAAAGCTATTGAAGAGTTAAATAGGCATGTGGGGGTTTTACATAATTATTGTGAAGCAGTTATCACTGCTTTAGAGGAAAATATTGAGGTTGAATCTGAGGATGAAAAGAATATTTCTTCATTTATTGAAACTGTTATCATTCTCGCTCCAAATTATGCTAAATTTTATTGTACGAAAGGCAGGATTCTCTCCCATAATAAGAAATTTGAAGAGGCTAAGAAAAACATTATTTATGCAATAGACATTGAAAATAGTAAGTCGAATGATTACTCCATCAGAATTAGTGAGTATCGAAATTTTCTGGTGCAAGTTAAAACAAAAGAGTTATATGAATTAGTGAAATCGGATATTGAAGAAGCGAAAGTTACCGTTTTATCCGCTCAAGATTCCGTACAACACCTAGTGGAAACTACTGAAGAAAAGATGGAAAGTATGAAGGCTCAAAACCTTCAAATGCTAGCATTTTTTACGGCTATCATCAGCTTCATCATTGGTTCTATTAATATTCTGAGTAAACAACCGAACTTCGAACAAGCTGCGATGTTGATTTTGGTGCTTGCTGGATCCATGATATTGGTGAATGTAGGATTCAGTATTTTAATTTCTACGGCAAAGCAGAGGATATTGAAGTACATACTGGTGTCTTTCGTTGGTTTCTTGTTAATAGCAGTGGGTATTGTAACTAATATCCTCATATAAAAGGAGGTCTGAATATGGGATTTCATTATGATGTGGTCTATCTAAAAGGGGTTAATCAAGAGAATGAAGATGCTTACGTCGCAATGGAGGAGACAGGTGTTTTTTCTGTCATAGATGGGGCGACAGGCCTTGGAAGTTTATCTGGGAAAATGGCAGCAGAGATTATTAAAGAAACTTTAGAACAAGAGGCTGAGCATCAATCTCTTATGAATAGTATAGACATAGGAAATGGTAGAATTCGTAAAAAAGTTTGTGAGAAAATGAATACTGACGATTTTGATTCTATCCCTAAGGAAAATAGAAGTACATGTGGGCTTGCAACGATAAGAATAAAGGAAAATAAGGTAGAGTATGTTCATGGCGGTGACTGTATGATCTTCGTCCAATATGGAAACAAGGAAATTCGCCAGATTACATATGATCATTTATCGAAATTAGATGGAGTGTCCATTGAGCTACATAAACATTCTATTGATTCTAGATTAGGTGATGGTGTTGATGTTGATCCCAATACATGGAGTGAAACGGAAATTACCAACCTATTGAAAGACACAAGGCAAGAAATACTGCCTAAAATTATTGAGAATCGTAGGAAACTGAACACAAAGGGTGGATATGGAGTCCTTGATGGGAGTTCCGAGGCCATTAGTTATTTGGATTATGGAATGTTTCCTTTGTATGACGCCAAAAGAATCTTATTGCTTTCAGACGGACTTCAGTTGCCCTTTCATAAAGCAACAGGACAAGACGCTTGGGTCAAGACAGCAAGCTATGCCTTTGATAATGGTTTAGAGGCATTGAAGAATGAGGTACTGAACCTTGAGAGTACGGATAAGGCGTGCTATACCTATCCAAGGTTGAAATTCGCAGATGATAAAACTGGAATTCTCATTGAATTTGAATGAATCGAGTAACCTCTATATCTCAATAAGAGTCACGACTCGCACCACTATTCAATTATAGAACCCGCACGCTAGAAGTATGTCTAATAAGCATGCTTCTTTTTTGTCGTTCCTTTCATATATATAGGGTAAGGATAGGCTTTCTGAAGGTGATGTAGATGATGAGACGCAATAGAAGTCCAATTGGGATCGGATTCTGCCTAATCGCATTATTAGTCCTGGGAGGGTGTATCGTTTTTCTTTGGCCTAGTGGACCTGAGCGATTAGTGGATGATTTTTATGCGTACGAGAGTGAGGCGGAATTCGGCAAGTCGTGGGAATTGTTGAGTGCTGAAATGAAGGTGCGCTTTCCGGTTCGTGCTGATTATGTGCAAAATCGGGCTCATGTCTTCTTGCAGCATATGGATGTGGAAACCTTTCAGTATGAAGTGGGACGTTCAAAGAAAGTGAAGGATTGGAGCATGGGGAAAGGTGGCAAGGTCCATAAAACAGCGTACAGGGTCCCTGTCACACAGGTGTTTGAGTCTCATTTTGGTGTGTTTACGATCGAACAGGATTGTTATGTAGTGAAGGAAAAAGGCGAATGGCGTCTGTTTTGGGATTATCGATTTGAATAGATGCCTCTCCTTTTTCAACATTTCGCTCCTTTTATCGAAAAGGGAGAGGATATTTATAAGGGAATTGACGGATTAAGGTAGTGATCATGAAGCATATTTCATTCTAGAGCGATCACTGATGGCCTTCAGAATAAACATTTTGTCTTGTTTGCTTAACATTGCCCAACTACCTGCCTTGATTTTCATACAATCCACTCCTTTTATTTGTTTGAAATGTTTAGATCTAAGCATGATGATTCACATGACCTTGTGTCTAATGAAAGTTGATTCTCGTAATGAAAGGTTCAAGGGGAAGAAGGAATTTCTTAGCTCTTATTAGATTATACCGTCTTTTCCCCTCTAATAAACAACAAAAATTCCAACAAATCTCTACAATGGGTGTCCGTTTTTTGTCAGAATGTTGGATGGGTAAAATGAAAAAGCTGTCTGGATGCGGTCCAGGCAGCTTTTTCGTTTTGCGTTATTTGACGGTTAAATGTTCCTTTAATTCTCTTTGAATCTTTTTTTGTTCTTCTTCCGACACAAGATAGTAGTAGATTCCGTCGATTTTCGTTCCGGTACCGGCTATGGATGATTGGGAAATGTCATTACTTGCGTCTCTATAGTTCTTTTGAATGTCCATCATGTCATCAAACGTCAAATTAGTCTGGATATTTTTACTTAGTGCGTCGAATACGTCGCCGTAACTTGTTAAGGTCGATACGCTTGCCCCTTCTTTAATGACCGCTTCGATAATGGCACGTTGTCTGGATTGACGACCGAAATCACCATTTGGATCTTCGTATCTCATTCTGGCATAGGCCAACGCCTCTTTACCGTTCAGTTCAATCATGCCTTTGTTGAAGGTCGTCCCCTCTTCAGTAAAGTTCAAATCGTTTTGGACGGTGACACCGCCGACTGCGTCCACGATATCTTTAAAGCCTTCCATATTGATCTTCATATAATAGTCGATCGGGATATCAAGAAAATTCTCGACCGTATCCATCGCCATCTCGGCGCCGCCGAATGCAAAGGCGTGATTGATTTTATCCTGAGTGCCATGTCCGACAATCTCAGTACGAGTATCTCGTGGGATGCTCAGCATTTTCACGGACTTCAATTTTGGATTGACGGTCAAGACAATCATCGTATCCGAGCGGCCTTTGTCGCCATCCCGTTCATCGACACCGAGCATCAGCATGGAAAAAGGCTCATAATCCGATAATACGAGTTCTTTGGTCCGTTTATCTGTACTGCGCTCTATAGGTGTATGCATGGTTTCGACTGTCTTTGTTAAGGAATTCCATACGGAGAATGCAAAAGTCCCCCCGGCTAGTATAAAAAGAAGGACGATAATGCCGACTACTTTTAGCCATGTTCGTTTCTTTTTCTTCTTTTTTTCATGTGTCATCGTCTACTTCCTTCCTCACTTTAATCACTTAATCTATTATAATAAATTAGTTATTTAAATAATAGGATTTTTGGTATTTTATAGTATATTTGACAATGCATGTGTAGTCGTGTACTATTTAACTAACACAGTGGTAAAGGGGATGGGGAAGTGAAAGCGTTTAGAGGATTGATGCAAAAGGAGTGGCTGATCGGGAAGTCGGTTCTTCTTTGGTTGCTGCTGGCCCAGGCGGGGTTAGTGTTTGTTGCCTATTTACTTGCGAAGTATTTAGAAGTGGCTGGTTTGTTTTACATCAGTTCACCGATGGTCATTTTGATGCATCCGCTGATAATGATTTTCCTTATATGTAGTCGTTTGAATGTGGAAGGTAAGGCACAAGTCTGGTTGTATAATCCACAGTCTTCCGGGATGCTACTAGGTAGTAAATTGTTGATCAGTGTACTGTTCCAGGGGATGTCATTGCTGTTTGCCTGCCTGCTCACTTTTGTGACCATGAGGATTCCGACGAGCCATTTTGGTGTGAGTTTTCACACGGAGAGTATGATGTCATTCTATAATTTGCTTCAGATGGGCATTTTCTTGATGGCGGTCAGTCTTTTCCTTGCCCTGGTCATGTTATTTTTATGGGTGGTTTACCATGCATTGGCTCGGGTGTCAGCCATTAAACCGTTTCGTTGGCTGATCGTTTCCCTTCTATTTATAGGGATGGTCATGGTGGGGAGCTGGTATGAAAGTACGGCTGTTTATCAACAAATGGATACGGTCTGGGTCGTGGACGTTTTGAGTGACTCTTCATTTACCATGTCGGCTGATAATTTGAAATTTTACCTAAATACGGGAGGCATATCCCTTCTGACAACCGGGTTGGATATCATCACGTTAGTGTTATTATTCCTAGCTTCATGTTGGCTGCTGGACCGAAAGATCGAGGTGTAAGTGTATGACAGAGGAGTTTCATGCGACAAAGCCGATTTATTTACAGGTAGCGGATCGAATTTGTTATTCGATTGTCCGCGGGGAGATAAAAAGTGGTGAAAAGCTACCATCGGTTCGAGAGATGGCTATTCAAACGGGCGTTAATCCAAATACGATACAGCGCACGTACGCTGAGATTGAAAGGGATGGAATTGTGGAGACAAAAAGGGGGCAGGGAACATTCGTTAAAAATGATCCAAGCTTGATCGCTTCGTTACGGGTGCGGATCCAAACGGAAATCATGGAAACGTTCGTGGAGAATATGAAGGAGATTGGCTTGTCAAAGCCGGAAATGCTCACGGCGATACAGGCATTTTTGACAGAACGGGGTGATGTGGAATGATGATTGAAATGCAGGACGTGACGAAGAAGTATGGAAAAATTGTGGCACTGGATCGTGTTTCACTTTCGTTTGATGTAGGAAAGATTTATGGTGTGTTAGGGGCCAATGGAAGCGGTAAGTCGACCCTGCTCAAACTGATTGCCGGTTTGGTGAAACCGGATCATGGTGAGGTGACGGTCGAGGGAGATAAGGTAAGCAGGAGGATTGCCTCTTGCGTGTCGTATTTGACGGAGTTGGATTTTTTCTACCCCGCGTTTACGGTTGGTCATTATATTGATTTTCATGCTTCGCAGTTTACGGATTTCAATCATAAAAAGGCCATGGAAATGCTGACATTCATGAAGCTGGATGTTTCAAAGAAAGTCAGTTCTATGTCGAAGGGAAACAGGGGCCGTCTTAAATTGGTGTTGGCTTTGTCACGGGAGGCACCAATCGTATTATTAGATGAACCATTTTCAGGCTTGGATGTGATGGTTCGTGAAGAGATTGTTCGCAGCCTGCTTACGTATATTGATTTTGAAAAACAAACGGTCATCATCACGACGCACGAAATCGATGATATCGAGAAGGTCCTGGATGAAGTGCTATTGATCCAGGATGGGCAAATCATTGCCAAAGAGGAAGTGGAAGGCATCCGTGAAAGAAACGGGGAATCAGTAGTGGGATGGATGAAAGCACATTATAGGTGATTAGTAGGACTCCAAATGAGGATTTGGGGTCTTTTTATTGTAAAAAAAGTTATTGGGTATAATTACCACGTGAGAAAATGTTGATAAACTTATGGATTAATAGGAAAATATAACTAATATCATTTAACTACTAATTTACATATGAAGGGAAATGAAACGTGTGCGGAAACAGAGGTATATAAGGTTTTTGATGATGTTTGGAGCTTGCATCTTTATGTTCTCAGTGGCAGGAAAAGCGGATGTACATTCGGCTTCGACCGTGAATCAAGCTAAAACGATTAACGTGAACAAGATGTATAAGGGTTCTTTAACTAATAAGAAGGAGATTTTGTATAAAGTAACTTTAACTGAGCCGGGAAATGTCACGTTATCGATCAAACGGAATGCCAAGACCTCTTTTGAGGGACATATCCAGAATAGTAAAGGCTACATCTATACGTTCGTTTATACGAAAAGACAGGATGATACATCCGGGTTTGATGAAGTGCAAGTAGGTTTGCCTAAAGGGACGTACTACGTGCGGATCAACAATAGTGGTGGGAAAGGCTCCAAAGCGGATTATCAATTTTCCACGAAATATACAAAAAGCCCGTTTTACGAAAAAGAGTCCAATGATAAGATAGCTACAGCGAATGCCATCAACCTGAATGCCACATATAAAGGGGTCATTAGTCACTCTGATGATCGCGATTACTTTAGATTCGTCGTTCCGCAAAATGGAAATGTCACATTGAACATGAAACAAAAACGGGACACGATATGGCGTGGGTCTATCCAAGATCGTTCCAATAAAAAGTCGGCAGAATTATATTCGAATGAAAATGGAAGCCTCACAACCTATATGAAAAAAGGGACCTATTACTTTTTGATGGAAAACTATGATGATTCCGTCGATGTTCCGTACGAGTTTACGATTTCAGATAGGACCAGTTCATTAAAGGCTTCCCAAATCAATGTGACAAATCATACAGGCAAAGCGGATAGTGTAAAGGTAAGCAGCCTGAAAAAAGGTGATGTCGTCACAGTGTATGATGCGAAAAGCAAAGGGAATGTCATAGCGAAAACGACGGCGAAAGGCACTTCAGTGAGTTTTAAGGTCAGCCAGCTTGGCAAAAAGACAGGCAAGGTCTACGTGACCGTGATGAAATCACCTTTGAGGGAAAGTGACCGTGTCGCCCAAACGTTTAAAGGCGAAACCTCGCCTTCTGTGAAAACAAGCCAGGTCAAGGTGACGAATCATAAGGGAAAAGCCGACACCGTGGTAATCAGTTCCCTCGTGAAAGGCGATGTCGTGAAGATTTACAAGGCAAAAAGCAAAGGAAACATGTTGTTGAAAGGGACGGCGAAAGGCAAAAAGCTAACTCTTTCTATAAAGCAGCTTGGTAAGAAATCGGGCAAAGTATACGTGACGGTAACCAAGTCAGGACAGCAGGAAAGCGGAAGAGTGGCTGTTTCCTATAAAAAAGAAAAATAAGAGGTGACCTCGGATGAAAATCTGGGGTCTTTTTTTTAGGAAGGCTTGTTCTTAGTCATTTTACGTGTGCTCTCTCTAGGTAAACGACGATTTACTAGAAAATGGGTGCTTAGAAGAGTCCGCAATAGAAAGAAGGCGCATATATATGCAGTACGGATATCACTAAAGTATAAATAACTATTGGAGGCTAAAGGAAAAATGGCAGAAATAATTAGTTTACCGTACCTTCAAGCTTTGCAGGGGAAATTTGTAAGAGTATTTAAAGGCGGGCCTGATTCAAGAGAAGGCAGGCTGATAGAAGTGAATGATGAGTATATCGTCCTTCTGACTGAAGAGAAGCAACTCGTGTATTATACGATTGCCCAACTGAAAATCGTGGTTGTTAATGCAAAAAAATCTCAAGAGGATTTACTCCCTCCTTTTGATGATGGCTATGCATTTCCGCCAACGTTCGTCGGCTTATTGGAAACATTAGATAACCGATTCGTTCAGGTGAACGGCGGTGGCCCAGCTTCAAAAGTCGGTCAGATCGTCGAGGTAACTACAGAATATATCGTGTTATCGACTAAGAAGGACGGGCTCGTTCTATTCCCGATTGCTCTTATTAAGAGCGTAGCGATTGTGGAGGTTTCCTTCCGTTCCACATGGCCGGAGTTTCCGGATGTTCCTAACGATACCCTGAATGGAGCTCTTACTCAATTGATTTACTCCTGGATTTCGGTTCATGCAGGTGGCCCTGAAAAGGTTGAGGGTGTTTTGATACAAGTTGAAGAAGACTATATTGTTGTCGTGAATAAAGACGAAATATTTTATATCACGACAGATCAAATCCAATCCATCGGACTATTTTTCCCAAGGGAGAATGATGGTGGGGGGAAAGATAAGGACAAAGATAAAAACAAAGAAAGCTCTTCCCATGAGAGTTCCTCGAGAGAAAGTAGCTCTCATGAAAGTTCATCAAGTGAAAGCAGTTCCAGTGAAAGTTCATCAAGTGAAAGCAGTTCCTATGAAAGTTCATCATCATGTGAAAGTAGCTCTCATGAAAGTTCTTCATGTGAATGTATAGCCCCTGAAAGTTCTTCAAGTGAAAGCAGCTCATATGAGAGTTCATCATCATATGAGAGCAGTAGTTCGTATGAAAGTTCATCCTCATGTGAGAGCAGCAGCTCGTTTGAAAGTTCATCCTCATGTGAGAGCAGCAGTTCACCTGAAAGTTCATCCTCATGTGAGAGCAGCAGCTCACCTGAAAGTTCAGATGAATGTAAGAAACGTCGTCGCCGTCATAGAAAGGATAAAAACCGTACGCGTGTCAATACGTTTAAGAAAATCTGGCTTGAGAACCTAATTAAAGTTTCAAAGACAACTCTATAAAGAATCGACCACACAGGTACAGCAACCAATGAAGTTGTTGTGCCTTCTTATTAAAAAGGGACAGGCATATGGGTTGTCCAAAAGGTGATCAAGGGCATGGGCGATTATTGGACTAGACCTAGGGGTGATTCCTATAGCGAATCTCTGAAACAAGTCGGAGTGTCCCAAATTAGGACAGGATTCAAGAACGATTCCTCGCCATAAGGAAGGAAAGGTGGATTATATTTGTTTTCTAAATATATTGGACAGTATATGGAGCTAGAACTCTCAGGAAATATTCTTGTGTTTGGGAATTTAATAGAAGAAAGTACGGATATCTTAGTCCTATACACGGGAGAGGTGTACCGTTATGTACCGCAGCGACACATTAAGAATTATTCTTTTCCCATAATAGATGAAGGGATTGAAGGAGGAGAGGACCCGGAAATCAGTGAGACGTCATTTCGTAAGATGCTGATGAATGCGAAAGGGCTCTTTGTTGAGATTTTGCTCACGAAAAACAAACCCATCTATGGCTATATCGTGGGTATCATGAATAATTATTTCATTTTTCATTCTCCTGCCTATAAAACGATGTTCATCTCCATGGAGCATGTAAAGTGGCTAACGGTCTGTGATGATGAAAAGGGGCCATACGGATTGAGTAAAAGCGAGCAGCTTCTTCAAGTTTCCAGTCTAAGCTGGGCGCGTACTTTGGAGGAACAACTGAAAAAATTGACAAATAAATTGGTGGTACTCGATTTAGGGCAGCACCCGATGGACATAGGGAGAATCATACAATTGAAGGATGGTCTCATCCATATGATGGATGCTCAAGGCGAAGAGTTTTATGTAAATATGCGGCATGTGAAGAGCTTTCAGTTTCCACAATGAATAACTCCGGATCTACTACGATCCGGAGTTATTTCTTTTTCTCTATATTCTCATAGACCGATGCGAGGGCTTGTTCGAATTTCCCACTCTTTTTCGGTTGATAGTATTTTTTGTTGCGTAGTTTGTTCGGTAGGTACTGTTGTTTCACCCATCCGCTTTCATAATCGTGCGGATAGAGATAGTCGACGCCGCGGCCCAGGTCGGTAGCCCCTTTATAATGGGCATCTTTAAGGTGATCGGGTACATCGCCGCTATGGCCGGCGCGAATATCGGCGAGTGCCGCGTCAATTGCTTTATAGGCGGTATTCGATTTAGGCGATAGACAAAGCTCAATCACCGAATTGCTAAGCGGGATCCGGGCTTCCGGAAAACCGAGACGCTCGGCTGCCTCGACTGCAGAAAGGGCGCGAGGACCAGCTTGAGGGTTCGCCAGGCCAATGTCCTCATACGCGATGACGACCAAGCGACGGGCGATGCTGACAAGGTCACCGGCTTCTATCAATCGTCCCAAATAATGGAGGGCCGCATTCACGTCGCTGCCACGGATTGATTTTTGGAAGGCGGATAGGACGTCATAATGGGCATCTCCATCCTTGTCATGCGAAAAGCTCTTTTTCTGCATGCACTCTTCGGCAATTTTTACATCGATGACAATCGTTTCGGATTCGTCAGGCTCAGTAGAAATGACCGCGAGCTCTAGAGCGTTAAGGGCGCTGCGGACGTCCCCGTTCGAAGCGGTCGCGAAATGTGCCAGAGCATCGGTGCTGACAACGGTTTTATAGTGACCGAGACCACGCTCCTCATCTTGTAATCCACGTTCGAGGGCTTTGATGATATCAGTGACTTCCAGAGACTTTAGTTCGAAAATCTGGCACCTGCTGCGGATGGCCGGGTTGATTGCGTGATAAGGATTGCTTGTCGTCGCACCAATCAAGGTGATCATCCCATTTTCAAGGTAGGGAAGGAGGAAATCCTGTTTCGCTTTATCCAGGCGGTGGACCTCATCGAGCAGCAGGATCACTTTGCCGGACATCTTGGCTTCGGCAGCGACGATTTCCATGTCTTTTTTATTATTGGTTACAGCATTCAGTGTCCGGAAGGCAAACTTCGTGCTGCCGGCAATGGCGCTCGCAATGGACGTCTTGCCGATGCCGGGAGGACCGTACAGAATCATCGAAGATAGCTGTTTGGCCTTGACCATCCTCGCGATGATTTTCCCTTCACCGACGAGATGCTCCTGCCCGATGACTTCATCAATCGAACGGGGCCGCATCCGGAAAGCAAGCGGTTTAATATTCATGACGCACCTCTCCTTTTTATATAAGGTATCACAAACAAAGGGGAAAATGCTCAGAATATGCGTTTGGGGAGGGGAATTCGACGGTTGTGGGGGATAATTCGACCACGTGAGGCAATAATTCAACCACAACAAGAGATAATTCGACCACGTGAGGCAGTAATTCAACCACGGAAGAATATAATTCAACCACGATGTTAAGTCTTCAATTTTAAATGGTATACTCGTCCTTTCGTAACACCTGTATGAGGCAAGTCCATAGACTTAAGCAGTTTATTTGCAGTTGATGCAGAATGGATATGGAGAAATTCCCTTAATTGTTGGTTAGTAATGGTGGGCTTTATGAGGAAGAAATAATCTTGAAGCGATGAAAGGTGAGCATCTTTTGATTTGTTTGAGCAGGAATGGCAGATCCAGATTCCATTTTTCCTTTTCATTGGATAGGACGAACATCGAGGGCAGAAAACGCCTGTTTTTAGATCGGTTATAGGAATTTTATAGTTCCCCAGAAGATTGGGTATAAGAGGTGTATGGGCCTTCAATAAATGATTGGTAACTTTTTTCAGCTCTTTTTTTGTTAATTTCTCTTCGTCATGCTTTTTTATGAACTCTCTAATTTTATGAAATAGAAAATCTCGGCGTATGACTACTTTAGAAGTAATATCTTTATTTTCAGCAGTTACTACTGAGGATGAGTTCGAACTAACTACTAAAGTTTCGATTGGGATTGACCAGTTTTTTGTTTTTAACCACTCGATTAGTAGGGAGCGCTGGCGATTCACTTGTAAAATAGGGTCATCAAAGGCCTCTCTTTGACCATCTGACTTAGTGCGGATTAGTTGATTGAACCCTTTGTCAAAGTATAGCTCACCAGCAATGTTCTTCACTTCAAGAATTAGGATAAAGCATGGAGTGAGTAGCAAAATGTCCATTTGAAAGGGATAGGGAGAGGCGAGTAGACGAAGGTCATGAAAGATTAGATACTTTTTTTCAGGAAGGGATTTTAGAGCATGAATCACTCGATGTTCGCCTTTGTAACCTGCCATGTTTCTGTTAAAGTCTGAACTTAGGACGGGGTGAATTGGATGGGTGATGGGCAATCGTTTAATAAGCGCCTGTATCATCTGAAGTTTTATAGGAATCTCGCAATCTTTAACAATCAAAGTAATTTCTCCTCTCAATCGTTTACCTATAGATTCTTCAATTCTTACCTTTTTTCCTATTCTTTTCAAAAGTAAATATGTCAAATTTTAGAACGAGTTAGGAATTCGACCACCTTAGTTGATAATTCAACCACGCAAGGGAGTAAATCAACCACAACTAAAGATAATTCGACCACACAGGACAATAATCCAACCACCGGCATTACCATCCAACCCCTTTACCTACCTTTCCAATTAGAATAATTTGACAAATGGAGGGTGGGTGAATGCATTTCTACTGGGTATATGCTATAATTTCAAGAGAATTTAGTAACGGATTAATAATTTGAGGTGTATATAAATGAAGATATCTACTAAAGGCCGGTATGGCTTAACGATCATGATTGAGCTTGCTAAGCATTATGGTGAAGGTCCGAAGAGTTTGAAGTCGATCGCTCAAACGCATAATTTGTCTGAGCATTATTTGGAGCAGTTGATTGCGCCCCTTCGCAATGCAGGATTGGTGAAGAGTGTTCGTGGTGCATATGGCGGATATGTCTTGTCGAAAGATCCTCATGAGATTACTTCTGGTGATGTGATTCGCGTGTTGGAAGGACCGATTACCCCGGTTGAGGGAATTGAGGATGAAGAGCCGGTGAAACGCCAGCTTTGGATCCGGATTCGCGATGCGGTTAAAGAAGTCCTCGATAATACCACGCTCGTGGATTTGGCGAATTACAAGGACAATGGTGAAACAAACGATTATATGTACTATATTTAATTGGGGCTACAGATTAATATGAAGTAAAAATACCTATTCAAAAGGGTTCTATCTTACAACCATTATTGGACTACCGGTTGATTTAAAGGTAAAATCCTATGTGAATAGGCATTTTTTTGCAAGTTTCATTTTATTAGTAAACACGAGAGTCAGGTTAATCATAGAGCATTGCCTAACTATTCCATGGAGGCGACAAAAAAGTGAACAGAATATATTTAGATCATGCTGCGACTTCACCGATGCATCCGAATGTGATTGATAAGATGATGACGGTCATGAGCCATGACTTTGGGAATCCGTCGAGCATTCATGCGTTCGGGCGGGAAGCGCGTCATGTTTTAGATGAAGCGCGTTCGAATATTGCCGCAAGTATCAATGCGGGACGGAATGAGATCATTTTTACAAGTGGTGGAACGGAAGCGGATAATACGGCGATTATCGGGGCTGCGCATGCGAATGAGAAAAAAGGCAAGCACATCATTACAACAGAGATTGAGCATCATGCGATTCTGCATACCTGTCAATTCCTTGAGAAGTCTGGCTTTGAGGTCACGTATTTACCTGTGAATGAAGAGGGGCTCATTTCGATTGCTGATTTAAAAGCGGCATTGCGGGACGATACGATTTTGGTTTCCGTCATGTTTGGCAATAATGAAGTGGGTTCGATCCAGCCGATTGCTGAAATCGGACAACTCTTAAGGGAGCACCAGGCCCTTTTCCATACGGATGCCGTGCAGGCTTATGGTTTGATTCCTATCGATGTCCGGGAGCTGGGCGTGGATTTATTGAGTGTTTCCGCTCATAAAATCAATGGACCAAAAGGAACCGGTTTCTTATATATGCGTGATGGATTGAAGTTCGCCCCTCATTTATACGGTGGGGAACAGGAACGGAAACGGCGCGCGGGTACGGAAAGTGTCCCGGCAATCGCTGGTTTTTCCGAGGCCGTGTCCATTGCCCAAAGTACGATGAAGAGTAAAACGGAGCAATACAACTCTTTCAAAGACGTATTGCTTGCCGTTTTTGATAAGGCAGAGGTACAATATGAAATTAACGGATCGAGGGAGCACGCGCTTCCACATGTGTTGAATGTCAGTTTTCCTGGTACGAATGTTGAATCGATGCTCGTGAATTTGGACTTGGCCGGCGTCGCGGTATCAAGCGGATCTGCTTGTACGGCGGGGTCCATTGAACCGTCGCATGTTTTGGTCGCGATGTTTGGAAAAGGTTCGGAGCGGACGAAGAATGCGATTCGTTTCAGCTTTGGTCTGAACAATACCGAGCAGGAAGTCAGGGAAGCGGCAGAAATAACCGTGAAGATCGTTAAAAGATTAGTACAACAATAAATTTTTGTAAATAGATGAGGTGACAGAATGAAGAAAGCACCACAAGACACCCGCGTCGTCGTTGGGATGTCAGGGGGCGTCGATTCTTCTGTGTCTGCCCTGCTTTTGAAAAATCAAGGCTATGACGTGGTCGGGATTTTCATGAAAAACTGGGATGATACGGATGAAAACGGGGTCTGTACAGCAACGGAAGATTACAATGATGTGATTGCGGTTTGTAACCAAATCGGAATTCCTTATTATGCGGTCAACTTTGAAAAGCAGTATTGGGATAAGGTTTTCACATACTTCTTGGAGGAGTACAAGGCGGGCCGGACACCGAATCCGGACGTGATGTGCAATAAGGAAATCAAGTTCAAGGCTTTTCTTGAGCATGCGGTGAGCCTGGGTGCCGATTATGTGGCGACAGGTCACTATGCACAGGTCAAGTACCAAGATGGCGAGTACAAGATGCTTCGCGGCGTGGATAATAATAAGGACCAAACATACTTCTTGAACCAGTTAACGCAAACACAGCTGGAAAAAGTCATGTTCCCTCTTGGACATATCGATAAGAAGGAAGTCCGTGAAATTGCGAAGGAAGCGGGTCTTGCGACGGCAACGAAGAAAGACTCAACCGGTATTTGCTTTATCGGGGAACGGGATTTCAAAGGCTTCTTGAGCACATATCTACCGGCACAGCCTGGTCAAATGACTACGATGGACGGAAAGGTCATGGGTACACATGATGGCTTGATGTATTATACAATCGGTCAGCGCCATGGTCTTGGTATTGGTGGAAGCGGCGAGCCTTGGTTCGTAGCGGGTAAAGACTTGAAACGCAATGTTTTATATGTGTGCCAAGGCTTTAACAATGATGTGCTTTATTCTGATTCACTGAAAGCTGTGAAGATGAGCTGGGTTGCCGAACACATGCCAGCCACTGAATTTACGTGTACGGCTAAATTCCGGTACCGCCAAGTGGATAGCGGCGTTTCGGTGAAAGTCCTGGAAAACGGGGATGTCGAAGTCTTATTTGACGAGCCGGTCCGGGCAATTACGCCAGGGCAATCCGTCGTATTCTATGACGGTGAAGTATGCCTAGGCGGCGGTACGATTGATGAAGTGTTTAAAAAAGGTGAAAAACTGACCTACGTAGGGTAAAATAAGCATGTCCCCAGCTGTATTTGCGGTTGGGGATTTTGTTTGCATTGTAGAAAGACCTGAAATGGCGTCAATGATATACATAAAAAAATGTGATAGCATATGCTATACTTTTCAATAAAAAATGGAGCGTGAATTAGGATGGATAAGAATCAACAAGGTATTGAGTTTATGCAGCAAGGAAAATATGAGGAAGCGGCGAAGGTTTTTAATGAGGCAATTGAGGAAAACCCGACTGAGCCAGTTGCTTACATAAACTTTGGAAATGTGCTGACTGCGGTTGGCGAGACGGATAAAGCCGTTAAGTTCTATAAAAAGGCAATCGAACTCGATGAAAATGCAGCGGCTGCTTATTATTCATTAGGGAACTTATATTACGAAGTGGATTCTAAGTTGGTTGAAGCGAAGGATATGTTTGAAAAGGCAATCCGTTTGGGCCTTGATAACAGTGATGCTTACTTTATGCTTGGACTGACATTGATGGCGTTGGACCAGCCGAAATTGGCGATGCCTTATCTGCAAAGAACGGTTGAATTGAGTCCCGAGGATGTGGATGCAAGATTCCAATTCGCGCTTTGCCTGGCCAATGCGGAATTATATGATGAGTTAATCAAGCAGTTGAATATCGTGGTGGAACAAGATCCTGGTCATGCGGATGCCTATTATAATCTAGGTGTGGCGTATGCAGGACATAAGGAAGATTCCAAGGCTGCCATCGGTTATTTTGAAAAGGCACTGGAAGCACAGCCAGATCATATGCTAGCGGCCCATGGTAAGAAGCTGATGGAAGAAATGGTTGCTGAATAAATAGAATGGAAAAAAGCATGGGAAGGGTGGGGAGAAGCGTTGGCTCAGCAGGATTCGATGGATTTGTTTTCTGAAGAGAAGATGTTTATGAAAGGCCGTCATTTGGTGACGATTTTTCATAACGAAGATAATATGTATTCGGTTGTCAGAATCCGTTTGGATGAAACAAATTTGAATTATGATGAGAAGGAAGCGGTCGTTACCGGGTATTTTCCGAGGATGCATGAGGACGAGGTGTATATATTCTATGGGGCCCTGAAGGAGCATCCCAGGTTTGGCCTTCAATTCCATGTGGAACAATTCCGGAAAGACCTTCCCCGATCCAAGGAAGGCGTCGTCAGTTATTTATCCGGTGAACTATTCAAGGGCATCGGGAAAAAGACGGCCGAGAGCATTGTTGAAAAGCTGGGGGAGAATGCCATTTCCAAAATTCTGGCCCAGCCATCCATTCTTGATGATATTCCGAAGCTGACAGGTGAAAAGGCGAAAAGTCTTTACGATACATTGGTCGAGCACCAGGGCCTCGAGCAGGTGATGATTGCCCTGAATCAATATGGCTTTGGTCCACAGTTATCGATGAAGATTTATCAAACGTATAAACAGGATACCGTCACAATGCTTCAGGGGAATCCCTACAAACTTGTGGAGGATATAGAAGGGATCGGTTTCGGACGTGCCGATGAGCTTGGCCACCAGCTAGGCATTTCAGGCAGCCATCCCGATCGCATCAAGGCTGCCTGCTTATATACGCTTGAATCTCAATGCTTACAGGATGGAAACATCTACATAGAGGCCGAGCAGTTATTAGAAGCCGTCAAACGGTTGCTAGAGGAAAATAAGCGGGACCGAATAGAGTTTACGAATATTTCCTCGGAAATAATCGAATTGACCGAGCTGGGCAAAATTATTGTTGAAGACCAACGTATTTACTTGCCGTCCCTCTACTATTCGGAGAAGGGAATCGTAGCGAACATAAAGCGCTTGCTAGCCCAAACGGAGTACGAAGACCAGTTTCCGGAATCGGAATTCCTACTTGCGCTTGGAAAGCTGGAAGAACGGCTCAATGTTTCCTATGCTCCTGCACAAAAAGAAGCGATCCAAACGGCGCTCCAATCGCCGATGTTGATTTTGACGGGTGGTCCAGGTACGGGGAAGACGACTGTCATTAAAGGAATCGTCGAGTTGTATGCGGAACTTCATGGGGTTTCGATGGACATCCACGATTATAAAAAGGAAGGGGCAGATCCTTTTCCATTCGTCCTAGCGGCTCCTACAGGTCGAGCGGCAAAACGGATGGCAGAGTCCACTGGACTTCCGGCGGTGACCATTCATCGATTGCTTGGATGGAACGGAAGCGAGGGTTTTGCTCATGATGAAGATAATCCACTCGAAGGACGAATTGTCATCATTGATGAAGTGTCCATGGTGGATACGTGGTTGGCTCAGAAGTTATTTAAAGCGTTGCCGGAAAATGTCCAGCTGATTTTGGTGGGCGATGAAGATCAGCTTCCATCGGTGGGGCCCGGTCAAGTACTCAAGGATCTGCTCGGTTCAAAGTGTGTGCCCACTGTCAGTCTTGAACATATTTACCGTCAGGCAGATGGGTCATCGATCATTGAACTGGCCCATGATATAAAAAAAGGCCGGCTTCCAGATGATGTGACGAAGCAGCAGGCAGATCGCTCGTTCATTCGTTGTCAGACCGGACAAATCGCTCAGGTGATCGAGAAAGTCGTCGCGAATGCCAGGACGAAGGGCTTCACGGCCAAGGATATTCAGGTGCTGGCACCGATGTACCGGGGGCCTGCAGGAATTGACGCTTTGAATAAGATGCTGCAAGAAGTATTCAATAGCAATAAGGATGAAAAGCGTCGCGAAATCAAATTCGGCGATGTCGTCTACCGGACGGGTGACAAGGTTCTCCAGCTGGTGAATCAGCCGGAGGAGGGCGTCTTCAATGGAGATATGGGTGAAATCGTCTCGATTCTGTTCGCAAAGGAAAATACGGATCATGTAGATAAGGTGATCATTTCGTTTGAAGGCATTGAAGTGACCTACACGAAGCAGGACCTGAACCAGATTACGCACGCGTATTGCTGTTCAATCCATAAATCACAGGGAAGCGAATTTCCGATCGTGATTTTACCTGTCGTGAAAAGTTACTACCGGATGCTACGCCGGAACTTATTGTATACAGCGATAACGCGAAGCAAAAGCTTCCTGATCCTGTGTGGTGAAGAAGATGCTTTCCGCCTGGGTATCGAGCGCAACGATGAAATGCGCAGGAAAACGACCTTGCTTGAAAAGCTCCGGGAAACCTTGGATGGAGATTTCTCTGTTAAGGAAGTTGTAGGATTGGATGGAAAAGCAGGAGTGCCGGAACATGAGGAAAGCTATCTTGATGTACTCCTGCATGCTGATCCGATGATTGGTATGGGTAATGTTACACCCTATGATTTTATGTAGCCGAAGATTAAATCTTCGGCTTTTTGTCTAGATTTAGTTTATAACTCATAGTTTTAGTGGAATAAATATAGAATGTAATTATACTTAGAATCAAAATAAGGGGGAAACAGTATGAAAAAGGGTTGGTTAATCGGACTAGTAGTCGTGGTCCTGCTTATCATTTTTGGCGCGACTTCCTATAACAGCCTCGTCAGCAGCAGTGAAGATGTGGACAATAAGTGGTCACAGGTGGATAACCAATTAAAACGAAGGGCGGATTTAATCCCGAACCTTGTGGAAACGGTAAAAGGTTATGCTTCACATGAAACGGAGGCCATTAAAGCGGTCAGTGATGCCCGTGCGAAGTTAGCCGGTGCCAATACTACCGAGGATGCAATCGGTGCTGATCAAGAACTGAGCGGGGCCTTGAGCCGTCTGTTGGTGGTAGTGGAGAAGTATCCAAATCTTAAGGCTAATGAGAACTTCAAAAGTCTTATGGATAGCTTGGAAGGAACGGAGAACCGCTTGACTGTGGCGAGAAAAGATTATAACGACCAGGTCACCTCGTATAACAAGGAAATTAAACGTTTTCCAAAGAACATGATGGCAGGTGCATTCGGCTTTGATACGAGACCGTATTATGAAGTGAGTGAACAAGACAAAGAAACACCAAAGGTTGATTTCGGGAGCGATAAGTAATGAAAAAGCTTGCTGTGTTTGCGCTCCTTTTCCTTTTCACTTTCAACTTTGCAAACGTAGTCGCAGCAGAACCGAATATCCCAAAACCAGTTGGTGACATCTATGTCCAGGACTTTGCCGGCGTCTTGAATGATCAGGAAAAAGCCGAGTTAATTGAGTTGGGAAAAAGGTTAGAGGATGCCAGCAAAGCACAGGTGGCCGTGTTGACCGTCAATTCCATGGAAGGCTCTGAAATCGAAGAATATTCTGTTGAGGCTTTAAGGTCATTCAAACTCGGCGATGCGGATTTGAACAATGGAGTCCTTATTGTTCTCGCCGTCGAGGAAAAGAAAATTCGAATCGAAGTGGGGTACGGATTGGAAGGGGCCATTACGGATATCCAATCAGGACAGATATTGGACAATGTGGCCATTCCGCATTTGAAGGCGAATCAATACAATCTTGCTCTGACTGAAACATATAAGGCCGTCTATAATGAGGTTTTACAAGAGTACAATCTAGGGGAAGACTTTTATCAAGATTATGCCGTACAACCGGAAGAAAACACTCAGCTATCAGGCATTCAGATTTTCCTCATCATCATCGTAGCGATTATTGTGGTCTTTTTGGATGCTAAACTTTTCAAAGGATTTTTCCTTCAAACCTTACTCAATATCCTCTTGATGTTCATCAGTCGCGGAGGCGGAGGGGGCGGCCGTGGCGGTGGCGGTCCTCGAGGCGGAGGCGGAGGAAGCTCGGGAGGTGGAGGTTCCAGCAGGGGTTGGTAGAAAGGCAGGACCGGGAAACCGGTCTTCAGAGTGTAGACAAAAGGGGGGCGGAATTATTAAGTTCCGCTCCCCTTTTGAAATTCCTTTCGAATCTTCGCCTAAACTTGCCATGTCCAATTGGGCATCTTCTATACATTCAGGGCAGCCTCCATTTTATGAACCAAATGTTCGATGCCACCAGTTGATTTTTCCGTAATCATATCAAGTCGAGCTCGCTGAATAGATTCGTGTTAAGAAAAAGTTAAAATAAAGTTGATTGGAACGGAAGGTACGAGACTCCTGCGGGAAAAGCGTGTCTACGGGAGACCCCGCAGGCGAAAGCCGAGGAGGCTTGCGGACCGCCCGCGGAAAGCGAGTACCTGGAGTGAAAATCAACGTCCACATCGTACGCCATAAAATATATAGACAAACTCGATTTTTATTGAGTTTATCTACATTCTGAGGACCGGGAAACCGGTCTTTTTTTTTGCTGAAAAAGGAATGGAAAACCTTTCAGTACATCTAATGGAGGGGAGGAAGCAATACTAAAAATGTTCGGAGGGGCGGGATGACTTTGCGGACGTTTTCTGTATTGAAGGGGTTGCCGGTTTTTACTGCCCAGGGTGAGAAAATCGGGATGGTTCACGATTTGTCACTATCAGATGCTGGGCTGGTGAACGGTCTGGTCATCCATCGGCAAGCATTATTCAAGAAGGATCTTCTTCTGGAACTGGAAGATGTCTTTTCCTTTGGTCCCGATGGGGTCGTCCTGCAACAGGATATGACACCAAAGAAAATGATGGACGATTCCATCTGGTTCTCAAAGGATGAGGTAGTGGGTCGTATGCTTCTTTCAGAAATGGGCGACGAGCTAGGCTTACTGCAGGATGTATATTTTCTGGAAAAAATGGGCACGATTATAGCGTATGAAACAACGGATGGTTTTTTCTCAGAATCGACAGTGATTGAGTCAAAACAACCACCTACTTTAGGGAAGGATGCCATCATTGTTTCAGTTTATGAACAGTGAGGTGTCCATTTTGGAAATACAATGTCCGAATTGTCGCAGTAAGGATGTCGGGAAAATTGGTGTAAACCAATTTTATTGCTGGAATTGTTTTATAGAAATGACCATTTCTGAAGGTTTGATCAACACGCATCAGGTCGAAGAAGATGGAAGTTTAAGTTCTTTGGATGATTTGTTCGAGGAAAATGACCGCCGCTTCAAATGTAATTAACGGAAGAGGTGCATGTAATGGCTAGACGATTCATGAACATGATGAATTCTAAAACGATAAACAAAAAAATGAAGAGAATTCGAAAGAAAATAAAATCGATGCTCTAACCATTTGAAAAGGCGATGCAATGACTGCATCGCTTTTCTAGTATATGGGTATGAAAAACCCTTCCCCTTCGAATAATAAGTGGGCTAGGGAGGTGGGTAAGGTGAGTATTCGCATGAAATGGTTTTATCGACTCGGTTTTTTGTTGCTCTTATTTTTCATCATCTATATTTTTATGAAACTGAAGCCTATGTGGGGGCCCGTCGTTACGGTGGTTTTAACGGTCCTACTGCCATTTTTCATCGGAGCGTTCATTAGTTACTTGCTGCATCCGGTCGTGGAATTTTTGAACAAAAAAGGGTTGCGCCGTTGGCTATCGATTGTGATTATTTATTTGGTTTTTTTCGGAGGAATCGGATTTGTGGTATATAAGGGAATTCCCATGATGACCAGTCAAGTACGGGAACTTTCGGAGAGTGTTCCGGAACTGGTTGAACAATATCGGAGCAGGGTGGAAAAGCTTAATCATCAAACGGCAGACTGGCCGTTCGGGATCCACGAACGATTCGAGGAAGGCGTTGTCCTTTTTGAAAATTGGTTAAGTGAAATGCCGGAAAAGCTGATGGACTTCGCTTTGAAACTATTCGATTTCGTCCTTTTAATTGGCATCATCCCATTCATCGCTTTTTATATCCTGAAAGATTTTGCTTCTTTGAAAAGGATGGCCTGGTACATGACGCCGAAAAGGTGGCGCAAGCAGGGCCGTGCCTTTGTCCAAGATGTCGATGCTTCTCTTGGGGGATATATCCGGGGACAGATTATCGTATGTGCTGCGATCGGCGTGATTTCATCCTTGCTTTTTTGGATCACCGGGATGGAATATCCTTTATTATTGGGTGCAATCATCGGGATAACGAACGTAATCCCTTATTTTGGTCCTATCATCGGGGCCATTCCAGCGGTCATCATAGCCGCTACCATTTCTGTCAAAATGGTGATCATCGTCGTTGTCATCGTGGCCATCCTGCAATTTCTTGAAGGGAATATTTTGTCGCCACTCATTGTCGGGAAAAGCCTTCATATGCACCCACTTTTCATCATGTTTGCCCTCCTGGCTGGTGGTGAGGTAGGCGGAATTATTGGAATGGTGCTTGCGATCCCGATTTTGGCCATTTTGAAAGTTTTCGTGCAGCATGCCAGGGTTCATTTCAGAAAGAGGCCGCCGCTTGTTGACAAATAAAACTCTTGTGAATATAATCCAATACATAAGATAATTCGTTGAAGGACGAAGTATGCTGAAGACCATCTAAAAGAGAGGCATCCCCTTAGGCTGAAAGGGATGGCGAGGTGAAGAGCAGCAGAAAGCTAGTCCGGAGAGCAGTTAATACCTGCCGTCTTGCCGCGTTAAGGCATTTATGAAGGTGATGGACAAGGTGTTGTATGTGTCCATAATCAGGGTGGTACCGCGAGTTGACTCTCGTCCCTGTTTTTGGGATGGGAGTTTTTGTCGTGCGCAAAATTACATATTTTTTAGAGGAGGATATATAGATGAAGTATTTAACTGGTGCTCAAATCCGCCAAATGTATTTAGATTTCTTTAGTGAAAAAGGTCATAATATCGAACCAAGCGCGTCATTGGTTCCGCATGAAGATCCATCATTGCTATGGATCAATTCCGGGGTAGCCACATTGAAAAAATATTTTGACGGACGGGTGATTCCTGAGAATCCAAGAATTACGAATGCTCAAAAAGCAATCCGTACAAATGATATCGAGAACGTGGGGAAAACAGCACGTCATCATACATTCTTTGAAATGCTTGGTAACTTCTCCATTGGTGAGTACTTTAAAGAAGAAGCGATCACATGGGCTTGGGAATTCCTGACCGACGAAAAGTGGATTGGTTTCGACAAAGAAAAGTTAGCCGTAACCATCCATCCGGAAGATGAAGAAGCATTCGAGATTTGGAACAAGAAAATCGGCATTCCTGCTGAACGAATCATTCGTCTGGAAGAAAACTTCTGGGATATCGGTGAAGGTCCGAGTGGCCCGAATACGGAGATTTTTTATGATCGTGGACCTGAATATGGAGATGACCCGAATGACCCAGAATTATTCCCAGGTGGCGAAAATGAACGTCATCTAGAAGTCTGGAACCTTGTGTTCTCTCAATTCAACCATAATCCGGACGGTTCTTACACACCGCTTCCAAAGAAAAATATAGATACAGGCATGGGGCTTGAGCGTATGGCTTCTGTCGTGCAGAATGTAGCAACCAACTATGATACGGACCTCTTCACGCCGATCATTCATGCGGTAGAAGAAATCGCCGATGTGAAATATGGTGTCGATTCCGAGAAAGATGTGGCATTCAAAGTCATCGCCGACCATATCCGGACCGTGGCATTCGCTGTTGGGGATGGGGCACTTCCATCCAATGAAGGAAGAGGCTATGTATTACGTCGTTTACTGCGCAGAGCGGTTCGCTATGCTAAGCAAATCAACATCAACCGTCCATTCATGTTTGAACTTGTGACAGTGGTGGGCGAAATCATGAAGGATTTCTACCCAGAAGTTCTCGACAAGAAGGACTTCATTGCGAAAGTGGTCAAAAATGAAGAAGAACGTTTCCATGAAACGCTTCATGATGGTCTTGCAATCCTTTCTGAAGTCATCAAGAAGGAAAAAGAAAAAGGCAACACGGTCATTCCTGGTAGCGATGCATTCCGTTTGTATGATACATACGGCTTCCCGATTGAGTTGACGGAGGAATATGCGGAAGAAGAAGGCATGACAGTTGACCAAGATGGCTTCGCAAAAGAGATGGAAGCGCAACGCGAACGTGCACGTTCTGCTCGCCAAGATGTAGACTCCATGCAAATCCAAGGTGGAATATTAGGTGAGATTAAAGTCGAAAGTGAATTTGTCGGATATGAACAAGCTTCAATTGAAGCGAAAATCGTAGCCATCGTGAAAAATGGTGAGCTTACGACGGAAGCACATGAAGGCGAAGATGTACAGGTAATCCTGGATAAAACGCCATTCTATGCGGAAAGCGGCGGGCAGATTGCCGATAAAGGAACGCTTGTGAGTGAATTGGTGAAAGTGGATGTCCTTGATGTGCAAAAAGCACCGAATGGCCAAAACCTACACCGTGTCACGGTTACGGCGGGTACATTAACAACTGATGCAACAGTCATGGCAGCGGTCAATCAAGAAAACCGCATCCAGATTACGAAAAACCACACGGCTACACATCTTCTACACCAAGCTTTGAAGGATGTCTTAGGAACGCATGTCAATCAAGCCGGATCGCTTGTACAAGCGGAACGCCTTCGTTTTGACTTCTCACACTTCGGTCAGATTACGGCAGAAGAAATTGAACAAATCGAAACGATTGTAAACGAGAAAATTTGGCAAAGCTTACAAGTGAATACGGAATATAAAAATATCGAAGAAGCAAAAGCGATGGGTGCGATGGCCCTATTCGGTGAGAAATATGGCAAGATTGTCCGTGTCGTTCAAATAGGCGACTATAGCCTTGAGCTATGTGGTGGTGTCCATGTACCGAATACAGCGGTGATCGGCTTATTCAAAATTGTTTCTGAAAGTGGCATCGGGGCGGGTACACGCCGGATTGAAGCCGTTACAGGAGCTGGAGCCTACAACTTGATGGCTGAACAGATTCATGTATTGAAGGATGCAGCGTCTAAATTGAAAACGAATATGAAAGATGTTCCTGCAAGAATCGAAACCATTTTGGCGGATGCTAAAGAACTTCAACGTGAGAACGACAGCCTTGCTGCTAAATTAAGCAATATCGAAGCGGGAAGCCTTGTTTCGAACGTAAAAGAAATCAATGGCGTGAAAGTCCTTGTGGCCAAAGTCCAAGCTACTGACATGAATAATTTACGTGCAATGGCAGATGAGTTAAAACAAAAACTTGATTCAGTCATTATCGTGTTGGGATCGGCTCAAGGAGAAAAAGTCAACTTAATAGCCGGCGTTACGAAAGATTACATCGATCGCGGTTTCCATGCAGGTAAATTGATTAAAGAAGTCGCTACACGTTGCGGTGGCGGAGGCGGTGGACGCCCAGATATGGCACAAGCAGGTGGGAAAGACCCAGAAAAATTGGATGCGGCACTTAATTTTGTTGAAGAATGGGTCCTAACGATTTCATAATCAGTGAAAAGTGTTGTACAATGAGGTAATGATGGAATTCTAAGACGCTGAGGAGAGGTGTATGATAATGAGTTCCTTTGATAAAACGATGAAGTTCAATTTCCCTGAAGAACCATTCGAAAGAGATGTTCAGCAAGTCTTGTCAAAAGTGTATGTGGCTCTCCAGGAAAAAGGGTATAATCCGATTAACCAGATTGTCGGTTATTTATTATCAGGTGACCCGGCCTATATCCCGCGCCATATGGATGCTCGCAACTTAATCCGCAAGCTGGAACGCGATGAAATCATTGAAGAATTGGTCAAATCGTATCTTAAGAACCATCGAGAGGAATACTAATGCGCACAATGGGTCTTGATTTAGGTTCAAAAACCATCGGTGTCGCCGTGAGTGACGCGATGGGTTGGACTGCACAAGGATTGGAAACAATCAAAATTAACGAAGCTGGAAACGAATTCGGCTTAAAACGTCTCAAGGAAATCATACAAGAATACGAAGTTTCTAAGATTGTCATTGGTCTCCCGAAAAACATGAACGGAACCATTGGCCCGCGCGGCGAAATCAGTCAAGAATTCGCCAAGCGCTTAGAATGGAAATTCAAGCTGCCAGTGTTTCTCTGGGACGAACGGTTGACAACGATGGCAGCTGAACGTGTCCTTCTCGAGGCGGACGTGAGCCGAAGTAAACGCAAGAAAGTCATTGATAAAATGGCAGCTGTCATGATTCTACAAGGGTTCTTGGACAGACAAACAAATTCAATATGAGGTGAAGATAAATGGAACACGGTGAAAACAATATTACAGTAGTAGATGAGAATGGTAACGAACAGCTTTGTGAGATCTTATTCACATTTGACTCTGAGAAATTCAACAAATCTTACGTACTTTATTACCCAATGTCTGCTGAAGATGACGAGGAAGAAATTGAAATCCACGCTTCATCATTCACACCAAGTGAAGACAGCAAAGATGGTGAGCTTGCTCCAATCGAAACTGAAGAAGAGTGGGATCTAGTCGAGGAAATGTTGAATACATTCCTTGATAATGAAGAAGCAGAAGAAGAAGGAAGATAATTTCTCAAAAACTGGCCTTGTATCCCAAGGCCAGTTTTTTTAGTATGTCCCCATTCCCTTATCTTTTCTCCACAAACAAGAGAATAAAAGTAGCGACTGGACCTAAAACTAATGATAATAGAAACCAATTTAAACCTGTTCTGTTTTTACCCTGGGCAATTCCAGCATTGATTAATGCTAATGTGCCCCACCCCATGACATAGGAATTATCCATTTTTTCCACACCCTTCCACGCCCTTCCACACTAAAAGGATTTTATCATGAATATCTAAATAGTTGTATGAATTAAAGGAACTGATACAACGAAGTTCGGAAAATTCATTGTATTTACATAGACGGGAACCTATCACTTTATTCCTATAAAGTAACCACCTTCTATTGACAAAACTGGCCTTCTTTTGCCATAAATAGAGTAGGAACGAAGGTAGTTATACAAAAAACATGTATTTATTTGTAGGTTTTAGTATAATATTCGAAGCAAAGTTATTCTTAGAGAAAGCATCTTCTAGAAACAATCTGTAGTGGGTGTGCAGTTTGCAGGGGGAATGGAAATGGATGAAAAGAATCAAAAGCTATCTAAAAAACAACATATTCGAATGAAGATGCTAGAACAACAAGGGGAGGCCAAGCTTGTCCGTAAAATTATCATGATTACGATTGCTGCACTTATTTTAATTGTAGGGATAGTCGTCCTTGTGGGATTCTTCTATATTAACTCGGCGATGAAGCCCTTTGATCCAGAGGATGATACGATCAAGACGGTGAAAATACCGATTGGTTCCTCCATTAGTGATATTTCGATTTTGCTTGAAGAGCAGGAAATCATCAAAGACGCGCGTGTTTTCAAATATTATATTAAGTTCCGAAATGAATCCGGCTTTCAGGCAGGAGAGTATAAGCTCTCTCCATCGATGCCAATCAAGGATATTGTGACGAGCATCAAAACCGGGAAACTGATGAAAGAGGCCGTCCTTAGGATAACGATTCCGGAAGGCAAGCAGCTAGTCCAAATAGCCGATATTATCGCTGTGAAGACAGATCAAGACTCTAAAGAGATATTTAAGAAATTGAATAATGAGGAATTCGTAAAATCCATGCAAACGAGATTCCCTGAGCTTCTGACATCGGAAATCGATAATGAAAATGTCGTATATCCACTTGAAGGGTACCTGTATCCGGCAACCTATGACTTTTATGAAGAAAAACCATCCATTGAATCCATGGTAGTGGAGATGCTCCAGAAAACGGAGGAAACCCTTCAGCCATTCGAATCACTGATGGAGAAAAAAGAGTATACGGCCCACCAGTTACTGACGTTTGCCTCACTCGTTGAAGAAGAAGCAACAGCTCAGGTCGATCGCAAAACCATTGCTTCCGTCTTTTATAATCGACTCAAGGAAGATATGCCATTACAAACGGATCCTACCGTTTTGTATGCAAAAGGCTCACACAAAGACAGGGTCCTATACAAAGACCTTGAGGTGAAATCACCATATAATACGTACAAAAACAAAGGCCTGACTCCAGGCCCGATCGCTAACGCCGGAAAGTCCTCGATTGAAGCGGTCTTAAAGCCTAAGAAGACCGATTACCTTTATTTCTTGGCTACACCTGAAGGAGAAGTTCTATATTCCAAAACACTGGAAGAGCACAATAATAAAAAGGCACAGCATATTACCAATAAATAAATGGCAAGGCCAATAGGGACTAAGGGGAGAGGGATATTACTTTCCCCTTGTTTTTATGATAGAATAGTAAACGTAAAAATTTCAGATCCGATTTTATTGATGACTGTAACTCGGCTTTTGCCGGGTTTTATTTTGAAAAGATAAGGAAACGTAGATAGTCAAGTGATGCTGGTTCTAGTTCGTTTTGTATATGATGCGGAATTTCATTGAGAGCCGGCCAAGACGCTTTCGTTTTTTTTATCATTGGAGGAAATGTCTTGAACGGAAAAATAGACCAATATCTTCACGACTTACTTCCGGAACGTACCGGATTGATTAAGGAGCTAGAGGATTTTGCAAGGGAACATAATGTACCGATCATGGAGCCTGAAGGAATAGAGGTGCTGCTACAGATTTTGAGGCTTCACCAACCGAAGGCCATATTGGAAGTGGGCGCAGCAATCGGATATTCGGCGATTAGAATGGCAGAAACCTTACCGGATGTGCGTATTGTCACGCTGGAACGGAATGAAGCGCGTATTGAACAGGCGAAGGCGAACATAGCCAAGTCTGGTCTTTCGGAGCGAATCACACTCATAGAAGGCGATGCACTAGAAGCAGGGCCTCACGTGAAGGATCATGGCCCGTTCGACATCATCTTTGTGGATGCAGCGAAAGGACAGTACAAGCGTTTCTTTGAGCTGTTCGAACCTTTCCTGAATGAAGCTGGCATAATCATTACTGATAATGTATTATTTAAAGGCTTGGTTGCTGAAAACATCGAAGAGATGGAAATGACGAGACGTAAGCGAGCGCTTATTAGAAAAATAAAAGACTTTAATATTTGGCTGCATGACCATCCTCATTACGATACCGTGATTTTACCGATTGGTGATGGTGTAGCTATTAGTAAACATAGAGGTGACAAACATGAAAAAGCCTGAATTACTGGTGACTCCGATAAATATCGCACATCTAGCTGAACTGATCGAGGCGGGTGCTGATGCATTCGTAATCGGTGAGCAGCGTTATGCGCTTCGTTTAGCGGGGGAGTTCACTCGTGTGGACGTTAAGAAGGCAATTGAAATGGCGCATACTGCAGGTAAAAAAGTATACGTGTCCATGAATGCAATCTTTCATAATGATAAAGTGGACGAGCTTGAAGACTATATAGCTTTCCTACAAGAAGCAGGAGCTGACCGGATTATCTACGGTGACCCCGCAGTCCTGATGGCTGTAAGGGCTGTTGCCCCTGATATGCCATTACATTGGAACACAGAGATGACGGTTACCAACTGGTACACCTGTAATTACTGGGGGAAACGCGGAGCGGTGCGGGCCGTTGCAGCCCGTGAAATCAGCTTGGACGAAATCATCGAAATGAAGGAGCATGCCGAAGTTGAAATTGAAGTTCAAGTTCACGGCATGACATGTATGTTCCAGTCGAAGCGTACGCTACTTGGCAACTATTTCGAGTACCAAGGCAAGGCGTTGAAAGTCGGAAACCGAACAGAACAAAAGAATATGTTCCTGCATGATACGGAACGTGAAAATAAATACCCGATATATGAAGATGAAAACGGTACGCATATCATGAGTCCGAATGATATGTGCATGATTGATGAACTTCAGGAATTGATGGAAGCGGAAATGGATTCCCTGAAAATCGATGGGGTCCTGAAAACGTCCGAATACATTGTAGCGGTCACAAGATTATACCGTGAGGCGATAGATTTATGTGCGGATGATCCAGATCGCTATGAGGATGTCAAAATGGAATTGTTCGAAAAAGTCCAAGCGATTCAACCTGATAACCGTGAGTTAGATACCGGATTCTTCTTTAAAGAATCGGTTTATTAAGTAAGGGAAAGAGGAGGAATAGCCTTGAATGCTATTGCTGATAAAATTTCCAAGATAGTTGATGGAAAGAGAGTCATTGTAAAAAAACCTGAATTGCTGGCTCCTGCTGGTAATCTGGAAAAACTAAAAATTGCTGTCCATTATGGCGCAGATGCCGTATTCATTGGCGGACAGGAATATGGTCTACGTTCGAATGCCGGAAACTTCACGTTTGAAGAAATGAAGGAAGGCGTCGAATTCGCTAAAAAGTACGGGGCGAAAATATATGTGACTACGAATATCTATGCCCATAATGAAAATATCGATGGTCTTGAAGAATATATGGAAGGCCTTCGTGATACGGGGATTCATGGGATTATCGTGGCAGATCCATTGATCATCGAAACGTGTAAGCGTGTGGCTCCGGAAGTAGAAATTCATCTGAGCACGCAACAGTCGCTTACGAACTGGAAGGCTGTCCAGTATTGGAAAGAAGAAGGTCTGGAGCGTGTCGTGCTAGCTCGTGAGACGAGTGCTGATGAAATCCGTGAAATGAAGGAAAAAGTCGACATCGAAATTGAAACCTTCATACATGGGGCAATGTGTATTGCCTATTCAGGCCGTTGCACACTTTCCAACCATATGACGGCACGTGACTCCAACCGGGGAGGATGCTGTCAGTCTTGCCGTTGGGATTATGACTTGTACGAATTGAATCAGGATGGGGAGAAAGCGTTATTCGATAAAGAAGATGCACCATTCGCGATGAGTCCGAAAGATTTGAAGTTGATCGAATCCTTGCCAGGCATGATTGAAATTGGGATTGATAGTTTAAAAGTCGAAGGCCGGATGAAATCCATTCACTACATCGCAACGGTAATCAGTGTCTACCGTAAAGTGATTGATGCGTATTGCGCAGATCCGGATCATTACGAGATTCAACCTGAATGGTTGGAAGAGCTTGATAAATGTGCAAACCGTGAGACGGCTTCATCGTTCATGGAGGGGGAAATCCCTGGGTATAAACAACAAATGTTCGGGAATCATACCGTAAAGACTCGCTTTGACTTCGCTGGATTGGTACTTGATTATAATGAGGAAACTCAAATTGCTACCTTACAGCAGCGTAACTTCTTCAAGCCTGGTGATGAAGTGGAATTCTTCGGACCCGAGATTGAGAACTTTACTCAAAAAATCGGCATTATCTGGGATGAAATGGGTAAAGAGTTGGACGCAGCACGTCATCCGCTTCAAATTGTCCGCATTCAAGTAGATAAGCCGGTATATGTGAACAATATGATGCGTAAGGAGAATTAACATGACAAGGAAAAAACCAGTAGTCATCGGAGTTACCGGTGGGTCGGGATCAGGTAAAACAAGTGTAACACGCTCAATTTTTGAATTCTTCAATGGACATTCCATCTTGATGCTCGAACAAGATTATTATTATAAAGATCAAAGCCACTTGCCGTTTGAGGAACGCTTGAAAACGAATTATGATCATCCGTTTGCATTCGATAATGACTTATTGATTGAACACATCAATGCATTATTGAAATATGAAACGATTCAGAAACCGGTTTATGATTACGCGAATCATACGCGGTCAGATGAAATCATAACGGTTGAACCACAAGACGTCATCATTCTTGAAGGAATCTTGGTATTGGAAGACCAACGCCTAAGAGACTTGATGGATATGAAGCTCTATGTGGATACAGATGCAGATTTGCGAATCCTTCGACGTATGACTCGTGATATTAAAGAGCGTGGCCGTTCCTTGGATTCTGTCATCGATCAATATATCAGCGTCGTTCGCCCGATGCATAATCAGTTCATCGAACCGACGAAACGATATGCCGATATCATCATTCCTGAAGGTGGGCAAAACCATGTGGCAATTGACCTCATGGTAACAAAAATACAAACAATCCTTGAACAAAAGTCTTTTTTGTAATAACATAGCATAAATAATGATAGGTGCCATTTTACCTCATATATATAAAAATCCCAATTATTTATAGGGAAAGACTGGACAAATGTTGGAAAACACAATAATCTATTCTTGATACAGAACGAACCGGCTGCTTAATGCAGTCGGTTTATATACTAAGGGACGGTTGTTCCGTAGTGGCATGTGATTATATATATTTTTTTTCGGGTAAGCACTTATAGAGTACATAAACTGGTCACGGCGGGATGTCAGCTGTGAAGAATTTGAAGGAGTGAAGGGTTTTGGCAATTGAAAAAGTATATCCAATGACTAACGAAGGTAAAGCGAAGTTAGAACAGGAACTAGAACATTTAAAGTCGGTTAAACGTAAAGAAGTGGTGGAAAGAATCAAAATCGCCCGTAGTTTTGGCGATCTTTCAGAGAACTCTGAGTATGATTCTGCAAAAGAAGAGCAAGCATTTGTTGAAGGTCGTATCACTACCATCGAAAACATGATTCGTAATGCTAAAATCATTGAAGACAATGATTTGAATACAGATACAGTAACTCTTGGTAAGTCTGTAACATTCATAGAACTTCCAAATGGTGATGAAGAAACGTATTCCATCGTGGGTAGCGTTGAAGCAGATCCATTCGAAGGCAAAATCTCGAATGATTCTCCCATTGCCAAAAGCTTGATTGGGAAAAAAGTTGGCGACAAAGTATCAATCCTAACGCCAGGCGGCGAAATGAGCGTCAAAATCGTTTCTATTAGCTAATAGCGTTTTCCAGGAGGATGTCCATGAGGGCATCCTCTTTTTAGTGTTTAAAAATCCGAACCTCGTCAACAATGGTAACGAGGTGTTTCTATATGAAAAAGAAACGAATGAGGATACTTGCAGTTGTCTTGGCTATGTTCATGCTGATGCTCATTGGCCGAATAGCTTATATCCAACTAGTGTCTACAGAATCCTTTTCCAAGCATGATGTGAATTTAATAGAAGCAAGTGTAAACCAACGCTCGCAAATTTTAAAGATTGACGACGGACGGGGGAAGTTTTACGACCGAAATGGCATTCCACTTGCCCATGAAGAAATCCCGACACTTGTTTTGTTTCCGTTTTTAAATAAGATGAACTGGCCTATAGATCAAGTCGCCTCCATAATCGGCAGGACGGAATGGGAACTGAGACAGTCGATCGCAGAAGCGAAAGATCCCTTTGTTTTTGGTGGGGATGACCCGATCGAGCTAACCTTGGATCAGTCCAAGGCAATCAATGAATTGAAAATCCCTGGCGTATTTGCGGTGAACGAAAAGCTATATCATGATCAAATACCCGCCGCACAATTGATTGGTACAACGAATATATCGGATGCCGAAAAGAAAAAGCGCTACCCGGATATGCAGCTTTCTGCAGATACGAAAATTGGCAATACGGGTTTGCAAAGGACATTTGATGAGTTCTTACTTTCCGATGGAGAATCAAAGCTCGTATTTCATGTCGATGCCAGTGGGGGTCCGATGTTTGGCGTGGACGTAAAATATGTGGAACCTGCCAACCCTCTTTACCCCGTCAAAGTGATCACGACCATCGATAAGAGCATTCAAGAAGAAGCAGAGAAGCTCGTGGATGAGCGCGGGATTAAAAAAGGTGGACTTGTGCTGATTGATATTGAAAAAAGCGAAATCGTGGCCATGGTGTCCCGCCCCGCCCTTAATAAAAAGGACCCCAATGGCGAAGGTGCCATCAATACGATGCTCACTCAAAAAACGCCCGGATCCGTTTTTAAAACGGTAACGGCAGCAGCTGTCATTGATTACGAGGCTGCGAGCCCGACTAGAACGTTTGATTGTGATAAAACGATTGAAGGGGAAGCCGATAAACAGAGAGAGCTTGGCAGGCTGAATTTTGAGAATAGCTTTGCCCAGAGCTGTAACAGGACATTTGCCGAATTATCGAAGGAAATCGCCGTAAAGGATCCGGACTTTTTGGATAAATATGCTGAAATGTTGGGGTTGGTTGGCCAATCCGGATGGCAGGGGGATGTTTACCATACGGCCGTCACCCAGTTGTACCATGAACAAAAAGGAAAGGTATGGCATGATGAACAATTGAAAAAGGATCCGAAAATGATTGCCAAGACATCCATTGGTCAACAGGATGTCCAAACCACACCACTTGCCATTGCCAATATGATGGCGACCATTGCAAGAGGAGGGAAGAAAGAACAGGTCAAAGCAGTTTCGAAGGTAGAATTCGACAACGGCACGACAGTAGTCGACTTTCCTACACAAACAATGGCGGGAGATACAGTGAAGCCTTATACGGCGATGAAATTGCAACATCTTTTACGAAAGGTGGTCACGGAAGTGAAAGGGACCGGTGCTTCTCTAAAGAACCTTCCTGTTGAGGTCGCAGGGAAATCGGGGACTGCACAGACTAACATTGAAAAAGGGGAGCTCAATAAATGGTTTGCTGGGTATTTTCCGTATGAAAATCCCAAATATGCACTGGTTACGGTGAATTTTGAAACAAATGAAAGTAGTTCCAGCATGACGCCTCTATTTTCAGATATTGTAAATGTTCTATATAGCAAGGACCAGAATATACGCGAGAATTGACGAAAAGTGTAGGAAACCTTCCCCTTCTATCTCCAGCTGAATCATGATAGAATGAGGCTGAAAGTAAAGGTAGGGAGGAATGGATCTTGAGTTCTAGATTCAATCAGAGAGATCAAAAACGAAAATTAAATAAAATTTATAATATCGCGATTACCATCGTATCCATTCTCATTGTCATTGTGGCAGCCACGATTTTCCTTAGTGATGACGATTCCACAGAAAAAGCGACAACCGAGCCGAAACAAACCACTGAAAAACAACAGAAGAAAGCTGAGAAAACAGAGAAAAAAGAAGATGCACCAGGAGTCGAGGAAGAAGAAGCAGATGAAGAAGATTCAGAAGCGACAGATACGACTGAGGAAGATAAGGACAAGGATGCTGAGCTTGTAGAAGTGGAGGCAAGCGGAGATGGCAATGTCGAGAAGGCTTATACGAGTGAGGGTTGGAAACCGGTTGGTACAGAGCAATCGGGTGAACATACGACAAGCTTCGAAAAGGGTTCGGTTGACTGGAATGAAATGCGTAAGGCGATTGCCCTTGGAGCTGGTGTGGACGAAGGCAGCATGAAGTTATGGTGGTTACAAAACGGTGGATCTCCGAGTACGGCCATCGGCACTGTTTCAGATGGAAACGAATCACAAACGTATCGTGTACATATCGAGTGGGTGGACGGTTCTGGATGGAGACCAGTCAAAGTCGAAGAATTGAAAGTGAATGATAAAAAGTAAGCATGAAAATCCCGAAAAGCGATGGCTTTCCGGGATTTTTTTCATTTTTTCGCTTTAAAATGGACGACGGCGCTATAGAAGCGGCGTCCTTCTTCACTAACATACATTTGGTGTGATACGGAGTGCACCTGTAGCAAGATCGCTTTGTTGATCTCGATTTGGGATTGGATCTTTTCTTCTAGGCTCTTGATGCTTTCCGCTTCGAAAAATTCAATTTTATCTTCGAATAAATTTAAGTCAAGTTGAAAATCCATACTATATTCCTCCAAGGTTTTGATAGTGTTAGTGTACCATCAAATCTGGTGAAACTGCCTAAAAAATGCGAACCGTTTTTGTTTACTCTCATATTCTGTTCATAGGTATGATTATTTCTCATAAAAAGGTGATTAATATGGGCAGAGAGTTTTTGGAACTATTTGATGAATGGTCTAAATCGTATGATGAATCCGTCAAGGGACAGGATATTGAATATCAAGAGGTTTTTAAGCACTATGACAAAATATTGGATAGTGTCGCGAGCCGGTCCCATGGCCATGTATTGGAGTTTGGGGTGGGAACGGGGAACTTGACGGAACGGATGATAAAAGCCGGTCTCACGGTATCTGGGATCGAACCATCTCCAGCCATGAGAGAAATAGCAATCAGAAAGTTACAGGATAAAACGGAAATCGTGGATGGTGATTTCATCGACTTTCCGATGCCGAAACAGGTCGATTCAATCGTTAGTACGTATGCTTTTCACCATTTAACGGATGAAGAAAAAGAAAAAGCCATTGCCAACTATGGAAAGTTACTGAATGCTGGTGGTAGAATAGTGTTTGCGGATACCATGTATCAATCAAAAGAAGCGCATGATCAAGCGATTCGGGATGCAGAGGATGCAGGCTTTCATAATTTGGCGAAGGATTTGCAAACAGAATATTACACGACGATTCCTTTTTTGGAAAAAGTGCTTGTAAAACATGGGTTCACTGTGAATTTTGAGCGTTGCAACTCATTTGTTTGGATTATGGAGGCGGAAAAAATATAGGAAGAGGTTTTTACTAATGAAGGTAGCCATAATCGGAGCAATGGAAGAAGAAGTTACGATTTTACGCGATAAATTGGAAGGGCTGGAACAGGTGACGATTGCCGGTTCGGAATTCAATATAGGGTCATTGAATGGAATCGAGGTCATTTTGCTTAAATCAGGAATCGGAAAAGTGAATGCGGCCATGTCGACCGCAATCCTTTTGGAAAAGTTCAAACCGGATGCAGTCATTAATACGGGATCTGCAGGTGGATATCACCCTGATTTGAATGTCGGCGATGTCGTCATTTCAACTGAAGTGCGCCATCATGATGTGGATGTAACGATTTTTGGCTATGAATATGGTCAAGTGCCACAACTGCCTGCTGCTTTCATCCCGGATGAAAAGCTATTCACAATAGCAGAAGAAGCGGCTAAAGAAATTAAAGATATCCAAGTGGCAAAAGGATTGATCGTGACGGGTGATTCGTTCATGAATGATCCGGTTCGTGTCGAATTCGTCAGAGGTAAATTCTCTAATTTATATGCGGTAGAAATGGAAGCGGCAGCAATCGCTCAGGTTGCACATCAATTCCAGACACCGTTTGTTATTATTCGCTCGCTTTCGGATATCGCTGGCAAGGAGTCCAATGTTTCCTTTGATCAATTCCTGGAAACGGCGGCGCTTCATTCAGCAGAACTGATTCTGAAAATGGTTGAAAAAATGAAATAAGCCACAAAACAGCTAGTGATCAGCGGAAGCCATTCCGCTGATTATTCTTTATCTCCACCTTTAAACCAACTAAGCTTCTAAGAAAACTTAGAGAGGATGTCCACTATGAAGGTCATTCACAGCATACATGATTTGATTGGCAAGACGCCCATGATGGAAATCACTTCTTTCACGATTCCGAATGATGTCCGGATTTATGCTAAATTGGAATTCCTCAATCCTGGGGGAAGCGTGAAGGATCGTCTTGGCCAAGAACTTTTGAAGCAAGCGTTTGCCACGGGAGCATTAAAAAGAGGTGGGACCATTATCGAACCGACCGCTGGAAATACAGGGATAGGTTTAGCCTTGGCAGCGATTAACCAGGGTGTCGATGTGGTTTTTTGTGTACCGGAGCAATTCAGTAGCGAGAAGCAGGAGCTGATGCGTGCTCTTGGGGCAAAAGTTGTGCAAACCCCCACTGAAGACGGTATGAAAGGAGCCATTGCCAAATCAAAGGAACTTCTTGCCGAAATTCCTGGTGCATACTGTCCTCAACAGTTTGCCAATCCCTCGAATCCGGAGACATATTATAAAACACTTGGTCCGGAAATTTGGGAGCAGCTCAATGGCAGGATCGATGTATTTGTTGCCGGTGCGGGAACTGGAGGAACCTTCATGGGGACATCCCGATATTTAAAAGAACAAAACCCTGCAGTCAAAACCGTCATCGTCGAACCGGAGGGATCCATCTTAAACGGCGGGAAAACGGGACCCCATAAAACAGAAGGAATCGGCATGGAGTTTTTACCCGCTTACATGGATGAGGCGTATTTTAATCAGATTCATACGATAACCGATCAAGAGGCCTTTGCCAAGGTGAAAGAATTAGCCTTGAAAGAAGGACTGCTCGTCGGGAGTTCCTCTGGTGCTGCGTTTGCCGCGGCCTTGATGGAAGCGGAAAAGGCCCGGGCAGGTACAAATATCGTCGTCGTTTTTCCGGATTCCAGCGAGCGTTATTTAAGCAAAAATATTTATCGGGGAGGCCTATGAAGTGAGGAAGAAGACGCAATTGATTCATGGAGGCATTTTTGGCGATCAAAAAACAGGGGCCGTATCGGTGCCAATCTATCAGGTAAGCACATACAAACAGGATGGGCCTGGAAAGCACAGGGGCTATGAGTACTCCCGTACCGGCAATCCGACCCGCCATGCTCTCGAGGAATTGATCAAGGAGCTTGAAGGGGGGAAACGGGGATTTGCCTTCGGTTCCGGAATGGCGGCAATGACGGCTGTGATGATGCTCTTTAATCAAGGGGATCATGTCTTGCTGACTGATGACGTTTATGGAGGCTCTTTTCGGGTGATGACAAAAATCCTGAACCGTTTTGGGCTGGAGGCCACCTTTATCGATACGAGTGATATAGACTCTATAGAAAAAGGGATTAAGCAGAATACAAAAGCGCTGTTCATTGAATCCCCGACCAATCCTTTATTGAAAATCACCGATCTTGAAGAAATAGCTAAAATAGCGAAGGCACACCACCTGCTAACCATTGTGGATAATACGTTCAGTACTCCATATTGGCAAAATCCGCTTACGCTCGGGGCAGATATCGTTCTCCATAGTGCAACGAAGTATCTTGGGGGCCACAGTGACGTTGTGGCTGGTCTTGCCGTCGTGAATGACGAAAAACTAGGGGAAGACCTTCACTTTGTCCAGAACTCCACAGGAGGCGTGCTGGGGCCTCAAGATTCCTGGTTGTTGATGCGCGGAATGAAAACACTCGGCATTCGAATGGAAGAACACGAAAGGACCACCTCGGCAATTGTCCGTTTCCTAACCGGGCATGAATCAATTTCAAAGGTGTATTATCCAGGCCTCGTCAATCATCCCAACCATGAAATAGCCAAAAAGCAATCCCGGGGTTTTGGTGGCATGGTCTCATTCGATGTCGGCAGTGGTGAGAAGGCAGAACGGGTGCTTCAAAAAGTGAAATACTTCACCCTTGCTGAAAGCCTTGGGGCTGTGGAGAGCCTTATATCGGTTCCGGCCTTGATGACTCATGCCTCGATTCCAGCCGAACGACGCGCAAACTTAGGCATCACGGATGGACTAATCCGAATATCCGTAGGGCTGGAAGATGTGGAAGACCTCTTGGAAGATCTAGAACAGGCGTTAGAAGGATAGAACCACTTACACAGTTTCCTCCCATTATTTACACCCAACCATTTGGAATTAATATGGTAGAATGAGATATAGATTGTTTACTAGAAGAAAGAAGGGGTGAATGGGATGAAAAACCGTAAAAATCAAACGGCAGCTGCTCTACGTTCCAAAATGGCGGATTTTAAACAATTTGCGATCACCTTATTATGTGTAGGAGCGTTCTTTTATTTAGGAACGATACTGCCTACAACCGGAAAAACGGACCTTTCCACCAATGTCTATATGGGAGCGACTGTACTCTTCCTCGGTTTGTCCATCCTCTTTTTCCTTATATCCAAAAAATATAAAAAAATCTTGGACGAAAGCGATGACCAAGATTTTTTACAACAATAGCAATCAAGCCTGATTCTCCTAGTGTAACTGGGGAATCAGGCTTTTTTTATTACCTTATGTTCTGGAACAGAAAAAATTTCTAAAATTACAAAAAGTCTATTTACAAAACGTTATTTATTGGATATACTTACCAAATAATATTCCAAAGGAGGTCGAAGAAGATGAGAACTTATTTACTTGAAATCAACATTAAGCTGATTAGCTGGATCTTGCCAACAAACAATCATATACTATTCGACCTGTGCCATGCGGAATATTCTTAAAGCAAATGGGCTTTATTAATCATTCAGACATAATGGCCGCAGGGAGAATCCTTTTACCCTGCGGCCTTTTTATATTTTTTAAAATCCCGCAGGAGGAAGGAACTTTCTGCGGCCTTTTTATGCCTTTTTGGTAAGCCGCCCCCTTAAAGGAGGTGATATTATGACACTGAATATGCTGTTTTTTACAATCACGATCAAAATGAGGAAAATGACTGCTGAGGAATGTTTGCAAGAAGATCGAATCAGGAAATTACGTGAGCAACACCTAGATAAAGCAATGAGGCATCGTCCTTTTTTCTAATCTAAGGGGCACGTAGGAAATATTAAAATGAAAGGTGGAGATCAATATGATTAAATGGGCTATTATAAAAGGGGAAAAGTGTTGCTACTGGCAGGAGAAGGATACCGGCTAACGCAGGTAGGGCAATCTTCACAGTATCGCCATGGATTGTATGAAAAGTATTCATAATAGCAGCGGTCGGCAATCACATAAACGTGGTAAATTGAAGACAGGTTCAATTATAAGGAGTGATTCAGAATGTTCTCAATCGTAATGGTACTGGTTGTTACGACTGTCATTGGAACAGTAATCGCTGTAAATGTTTCTGTCGATGCCGATAAACCGCTGCACAGCATCATGGACTATGTAAAATAGAAAAAACTCGGCACTTGGCCGAGTTTTTTCTATTTTAACAGCATGGCCCCGGTCCTCCGCAGCCCCCGAATCCGAATCCACCAGGAATGAACCAGAATCCGAATAACAGCAGTAAGATGACGAGGACGACGATCAAGGCGATTCCAAGACCGAATCCACCTCCGCCATAACAAGGTGCTGGGCATGGAGCACCGTAATTATATCCGTATGGTCCATAGCCGTATCCCATACAAATCCCTCCCTTCCGCTTAAATTCCCTATCATTATATGTAAGTTTGTCTATGTTTGATTGGGATTTTAAAAGGAGAATTCTTGAATGATTTCCCTCCCACATTTTCTATTAATCGCTTAGGTGCTTTTGTGGGCATCTTGTAGACAGGTTCATCAATCCTTGAATCCTAAAATCATGGATATTCCAGAGAAAATCCATGCAGGTAGACACTCTCTAGCAACGTAATGAACCAAGCGGAGGATTTCTTTTTGTGGTACAGACAAGAACAAGCCCACAACCGCATAGGTATGGATAAGGAAACACCCAATGAGGCGGGAGGATGAAACCAATGCCTGGAATACTTACTGCAGTCGGTTATCTCATCAAGGAATTTTACTTATTAGTTTCCTATGTGAAAAATAATGCTTTTCCCCAGCCATTATCTTCACAAGATGAGAAGAAGTATCTGAAGCTTATGAGTGAAGGGGATGGGGAAGCCCGTAATATTCTCATCGAGCATAATCTTAGGCTAGTGGCCCATATCGTCAAGAAATTCGAGAATACCGGTGAAGATACTGAAGATCTGATATCAATCGGGACCATTGGATTGATAAAGGCTATTGAGAGCTATTCCGACGGTAAAGGCACGAAGCTTGCCACTTACGCAGCACGTTGTATTGAAAATGAAATCCTGATGCATTTACGTGCAACAAAAAAAACGAAAAAGGATATTTCCCTGCATGATCCAATCGGTCAAGATAAAGAAGGAAATGAAATCAGTTTAATTGATGTATTGAAATCAGAATCAGAGGATGTCATTGACACGATTCAGCTTAATATGGAAATAGAAAAAGTGAAGAAGTATATTGGTGTTTTGGATGAGCGTGAAAAGGAAGTCATCGTTGGAAGGTTTGGACTAGATTTAAAGAAAGAGAAGACGCAAAGAGAGATTGCTAAAGAACTGGGCATATCTCGTAGCTATGTATCAAGAATTGAAAAGCGTGCCTTGATGAAGATGTTCCATGAATTTTATCGTGCGGAGAAAGAGAAGGAAAAGAAGGCCAAAGATAATGGGATGTAAAACGAAGAGAGTGCGGATTCTTGCTTCCGCACTCTCTTCGTTTTTTTATTTATTGCGAATCAGGTCTGCAAAGGCATGGTAGATTTCAATGCCCTGGAACAGAAATAGACGTGATGCAGTTAACGAAAAGATTCCAATCATGATTAGGCGGAACCACATATCCATCACTCCTCGATTTTTTTTGTAAAATCAGTGAGTGAGAGAAGCTATGTAATTCGCCTGATAAAAGACAGGATTGAAAAAACGTCGGCGGAAGGCAGAGAGGAAATAAAGGAACAGGAATATCCATGATTCTTTCACTAGCAAAACGATGAGGATTAGGCTGACTTTCAAGAAAGGTATCAGTGCAAACTTCTTCTCGATTTTCTTCAAAAGGTGTACGTCATTGCCCTCTTCAAGGGTCAATGGAGTATGCTGCTGGTAGGAATGGGGCAGTGTCCAGAGGAGAAGGGCAATGACTGAAAAGTGGATAATGAACTTCAAAAAGGACCACCAACTTTTCGATTACTACGTACATCAATCATATCATGCTTATAAAATGGAAAGCGGGAAAACAATTAGACAAAAATCTACTTAATCTTCCTTATGAATAGGAAAAAATGGATGGACCCTCTATAATGGTGTTGTTGATAATAAGGAGGAATTATGTATGGGATATTCTTTAACGTGGGATTTGGATGTCTTTTTTAAAGGGGGAAGCTCTTCAGCGGAATTTCTGCTCCTAATGGATGAAATCAAACAAGAAGTGACGGAATTGGATCAAGCTGTGTGTCTGTTGAATTCAGAGGGTAGTGAAAAGACTTTGATCAAGGCTCTCGATCTGTACAAAGTCACCAAAATGAAAATGGAACAAGCAGGGGCTTTTATCGGTTGCCTTGAGGCCCAAAATGTTCAGGATAAAAAAGCAGGTCAGTTAAGGGTCAAACTGATGAAGGTGGAAGCATCCTTGAAAGTCGCTTTAAGTAGACTGGATGAAAAACTGGTCCAGTTGGATGATGATTGGTTCGAGAATGTCTTCAAGAAAGAACCGTTGAATGAACTGGCCTATGTATTGAATGAGCGTCGAGACCGTGCTAAAGAGAAACTTTCGGTCCAGGAAGAGTCGCTGATCACCCAGTTGTCCATGGACGGATTTGAAGGATGGAGCCAAATGTATGATACGCTCGTCGGTTCGATGACGGTTCCGTTTAAAGGGGAAGAGCTTTCTATCGGTCAGGCGGCAAATAAATTTTCCAGTCCGGACCAAAGTGTCCGAAACGAATTATTTACAGCTTGGGAACGTGCATGGGAAGAAAAGGGTGAACTATTTGCAAGGACCTTGAATCATTTGGCGGGCTTTCGGATTAGCGTGAATGAAAAAAGGGGCTGGAACGATATTTTGAAGGAACCCCTGGAAATCTGCAGGATGAAGAAAGAGACGCTCGAAAGCATGTGGCAGGTCATAGCTGACAATAAAGAACCACTTGTGCGGTTTTTACATAGAAAGGCTGAAATGCTTGAAGTGGGAAAACTGAGTTGGGCTGACTTGGATGCACCTATTGCTGTTACGGCCACATCGAAAGTAATGGAGTATCAAGAAGGGGCAGACTTCATTATTGGACAATTCTCGAAATTCGGAAGTCAATTGGCGGATTTCACCCAAAAGGCATTCAAAGACAGCTGGATTGAAGCGGAGGATAGACCAGGCAAGAGACCAGGCGGTTTTTGTACAGGCTTCCCACTGGATCATCAATCCCGGATATTTATGACCTATTCGGGAACGCCTTCGAATGTATCGACATTGGCCCATGAGTTGGGACATGCCTTCCATTCCCATGTGATGGGGAATATCCATCCATTAAATCGCTCATATGCCATGAACGTGGCTGAAACAGCTTCTACATTCGCTGAGATGGTCGTAGCTGATGCAGCTTTGAAAGAAGCATCCAGTGAGGAAGAGAAGCTGATTCTTCTAGAAGATAAAATTCAGCGCTCCGTGGCGTTATTAATGAATATCCATGCCCGTTTTCTATTTGAATCTAGGTTTTATGAGGAAAGAAAACAAGGATATGTAAGTGCTGAGCGTTTAAATGAGCTGATGGTCGATGCTCAGAAAGAGGCATATGGGGATGCGTTAGATGAGTATCACCCGACATTCTGGGCCTCGAAGCTTCACTTTTATATCACCGATGTTCCATTTTATAATTTCCCGTACACATTCGGTTACCTATTTTCGTTAGGTATCTATGCGAAAGCTCTGAATGAACCTGCTGGATTCGAAGAGAAGTATATCGCCCTGCTTCAGGATACAGGTTCGATGAATGTGGAATCCTTGGCTAAGAAGCATTTGGGTGTCGATATAACCACACGAGGTTTTTGGCAAGAAGCGGTTTCTACCTGTATGCAGGATGTTGAGGAATTTATGCGTTTGACGGATCCACTTGTTCGAAAGGCATGAAGCGGAAAATTGCAAAAAAAAGGGTGCCCGAATAGGGCGCCCGCTTCCTTCAGCAATTAAACTTTTCTCAATTTAAATGGACTGATCATAAGTAAAGATAATAGAATCATAAGAAATAAGAAAAAGACCGGGTGTAAATAAGGAATCGCCAGGTAGCTAAGTGTGGCCACGCAGCCAACGACGGTAATCGGTACGCCGGTAAAATATCCATTATTCTCACTTATATTGAAGCGTGCAAGGCGGTATGCTCCGCAACCAATATAAAAAACAGTTAAAAATGTTCCTGGGGCACCGAATTCTATTAATATTCCTTGGTATAATAGTAGAGCGGGTGCGACTCCAAAAGAAATAATATCACACATGGAATCAAGCTCTTTACCTAATTCCGATTCAATGTTAAACTTCCTCGCAACCATACCATCAAATCGATCTGCTAGGGCAGCCAGGAAAATTAAAAGCAAGCTAAGATTTAATTGGTCGTGTATCACGGCTATTATGGCAAATCCACCGAGGGATAAGTTCATTAGAGTTATAATATTGGCTGTTTGGGTTTTCAATTTTTTTATGGTTTGATCTAGGGCATGTAATAAAAACATCTTTTCCCTCCCTTCAAAAAAAGCAAAATAAAGTAAAGAATAGTAAACATAAGTATTTATTATATAATAATATTGGAATGAACGCAATTTATGCAAGTGCTTTTTGAATTTTTTAACAAGTTGGAGTGGTATAGTTGTATCAAACATTTTATCGTATTCTTATAGAACTCACGAATGGAAGAGTATCTTCAGGCCTATTAAAACAGTTCAGCCAATCACGATGGAGTAGGCCCTTGATTCCTCTATATGTGAAAAAATTCAACCTTGATCAACAAGAGTTCAACAATGACATGAATGCCTATACGAATTTGCATGATTTATTTACAAGGCAGCTAAAACAGGGGACGAGACCGGTTACGACCGACAGCTCTGCGGTGGCGTGTCCGGTCGATGGCGTTCTCGAGGACGCGGGAGAAATTCGTACTGATAAAAAAATCGTCGTTAAGGGAAAGGTATATTCTATGGAAGAAATGGTGGGGGATGCTCTGTTTCTAGAAAAATACCTAGGCGGTAAATATCTCGTGTTATACTTAAGCCCGAGCCATTATCATAGGATTCATGCGCCCATTTCCGGTTCTGTAATCAAAAGGTGGACACTTGGGAAAAAGTCATACCCTGTCAATAAATGGGGGATGAAGTATGGTAAGGAGCCCTTGGCCAAAAATTATCGTACGATTACAGAATTACAAAGCGAGGAAGGGTGCATAACCATGGTCAAGGTCGGCGCCATGTTTATCAATTCCATCGTCATAACGGATGATTCAAGGCAATTGAAAAAAGGACAGGAATTCTCTTATTTCAGTTTCGGTTCAACCGTCGTTCTGCTCTTCGAAAAGGATCGCTTTAGACTCGCCGAAAGCTTATCCGTTCCTGCTGATGTCAGGGTCGGTGAAACGATTGGACATTTGGCGGCCAAGCAAGAAGGGGTATGAAAATAAAAAGGCTAACAGGATTTGTCAGCCTATGTATCCCATATTAAAATAATGAGCGAATTCTATGTGTTAAGGACCTTCGATGGATTTCTGTTTCAATTAGACGGATGAAATCAGAGCTCAGCTTTAAATTCCTTGCTTTAAAATAGGATTCAAGCAACAAATCATCGGATAGTTTTTGCATTAGAACGCCATTTACGGCTGCCACCTCCAGTTGGAATGCGAGGAATACTTTGCATTTCTAGACATATATTATTAAGTCATCTTTGGTGTACCCCTACTGTATCAGAAATAAACTTGGAGAACAATCGTTCTGTTATCCACAACCGAAAGTGGATAACCTGTGGTTAAGTTGTTTACAAAGTAAGTGAGATGTTACATATCAGTATGGAAAATGTTAGTAAAGTTATCCACAGGTTGGTTGTAGGCAATATTTGTCGAAAACTATTGGTAATTTTTAGGGTGACTCATGGATTCAAGTTATCGATTTCTTTAGCTTGTTTGAAAAATGCCTTTTCATATTAGAAAACATACATTATGATGTTTCTTTACGATTAGCCCTTCTTTCACGAATTTTTTGAAAGTAAGCCGAAAATTCGATATGATAGAGACGGTAAATTTCAAAGAAAATACAGAGGTGTCAGTATGCTTAAATTATTTTTGCCGAGTGAACATGTTCAAAGCATTTTTGATATAGATCCTGAAAAGTTGAAAGAAAAGGGAATAAAAGGAGTGATCACTGATTTAGATAATACATTGGTGGAGTGGGATAGGCCCACCGCTACCCCTGAATTGATTATCTGGATCGATAAATTACGGGCCCACGGGATTTTAGTGACGATTGTATCGAATAATAATGAGAAACGCGTTCGTTCTTTTTCCGACCCCCTTCAGATTCCCTTTATTCATCAGGCGAGAAAACCGATGGCAAGAGCCTTCCATAAAGCACGGAAGGCAATGGGCTTGAAGTTGGAAGAGACGGTAGTAATCGGAGATCAGCTGATGACGGATGTATTGGGAGGAAATAGGGGAGGATTCCATACGATCCTCGTCGTACCGGTCGCACAAACGGATGAATTCAGAACGAAAATCAACCGCTATTTCGAAAGAAAGATCATGGCGTTCTTTAAACGAAAAGGAATGATAGAATGGGAGGAACACAATTGAACAACCAACAAGAATTAGTATGCATCGGGTGCGGTGTGACAGTCCAGTCAGAACATCCCAAGGAATTGGGCTATGCCCCTCAATCCGCACTGGAAAAAGAAAGCATCATTTGTCAGCGTTGCTTTAAATTAAAACATTATAATGAGGTTCAAGATGTTTCTTTAACGGACGATGACTTTTTGAAAATCTTGAATAAAGTGGGAGAAACCGATTCTTTGATTGTTAAAATCGTCGATATCTTCGATTTCAATGGAAGTTGGTTGCCTGGATTGCACCGATTTGTCGGACATAATGACGTACTATTGATTGGAAACAAGGTAGACTTGCTTCCAAAATCGGTAAAGCCGAATAAACTGATTAATTGGATGAAGAAATCTTCGAAGGAATTGGGATTGAATCCAGTCGATGTCCTGCTTGTCAGTGCAGAAAAGGGAAAACATATCCTTGAAGCGGCTGATGCGATAGAAAAATATCGGAATGGTAAGGACGTATATGTCGTCGGTTGTACGAACGTCGGGAAATCAACTTTCATCAATCGCCTCATTAAAGAAGTGAGCGGTGAAGGGGATATCATCACGACTTCGCATTTCCCTGGAACGACTTTGGATATGATTGAGATCCCGTTGGATGACGGACAAGCTTTGATTGATACACCAGGAATCATTAACCACCATCAAATGGCCCACTATGTTGATACACGTGATTTCAAGGTTATCATGCCGAAGAAGGAAATCAAACCGAGGGTTTATCAGTTGAATGAAGCTCAAACGTTGTTCTTTGGTGGATTGGCTCGTTTGGATTATGTATCAGGAGGCAGACGCTCTCTGACATGTTATCTTTCCAATGAATTGAACATTCACCGTACGAAATTGGAGAAAGCGGATGAATTATATAAGAATCATGCTGGAGAAATGCTGACGCCTCCACGTCCGGCTCAATTGGAAGAATTCCCGAAATTGATTCCGCATGAGTTTACTTTAAAAGAAGGTAAAATGGATATTGTGTTTTCAGGTCTTGGCTGGGTTACAGTCAATGAACCAGGAGCAAAGGTCGTTGCGCATGTACCGAAGGGCGTTAACGTAATCGTCCGTAAATCATTAATCTAATCCATAGGGGAAGGGATTCCATGAAGAAGATATTTGGTGTAATAGGGGATCCAATTGCTCATTCGATGTCCCCGGACATTCATAATGATGCTTTTGAAAAAGAAAATATACAGGCCGTTTATCATCATTTTCATGTCAAACCAGATAGTTTGCCTGATGCGATAAAAGGCATGAAAGCCCTTGGTGTATCAGGGTTTAACATAACGATTCCACATAAGACCCCAGTCATTCCCCTACTCGATGAGGTAGACGAATTGGCGCTTGCCATCGGGGCAGTAAATACAGTTTTTAACGAAAAAGGCCGCTTTATAGGGTATAATACAGACGGAATAGGATTTTATAGATCTTTATGCGATGAAATATCAGGTGACATTAAGGCTAAAAAAACGTTAGTGATCGGAGCGGGCGGTGCTGCACGTGCCATTTACTTTACCCTTGTTAAAGAAGGGGTAAAGCAAGTTGATATCGCGAACCGGACGAAGGATCGGGCAGCCCACCTTGTTTCTGATTGCCCATATGATAAAGAATCAAAGGCGCTCACGATTGACGAGGCGGAACAAAGCTTATCACAATATGATTTGATCATCCAAACAACATCTTGCGGGATGAGTCCGAAGTTGGATCAATCCCCAATGAAGTTAGACCAGCTTAAGGCCGGTGCATTTGTCAGTGACATTATCTATAATCCTTTGCAAACGCAGTTTCTACGTGAAGCCAAGGAAAAAGGAGCGGTAACGCTTAATGGACTTGGCATGTTCGTCAACCAGGCTGCGTATGCTTTCGAGATTTGGACCGGAATCAAGCCGGACACAACAAGAATGACAGATATTGTCTTGAACAAACTAGGAGGTAACACATGTTAACAGGAAAGCAGAAAAGATTTTTACGTTCAAAGGCCCATCATCTAAATCCAATTTTCCAAGTTGGAAAAGGCGGGGTCAATGACAATCTCATCAAGCAAATTGGTGAGGCGCTAGAAGTACGCGAATTGATTAAAGTGAGCATCCTGCAAAACTGTGATGAGGAACGTAATGAAGTAGGACGTGCTTTATCAAAAGGTGCAAGAGCGGAATTGGTTCAAATTATAGGTAATACAATCGTATTATATAAAGAATCAAGAGAAAACAAACAAATTAAATTACCGTAAGGGACCTACCTATCTTATGAAAAAAATTGGAATTCTTGGCGGTACATTCAATCCTCCACATATCGGACATTTAATTATTGCTAATGAAGTGCTAGATGCTCTAGAGTTAGATGAAGTCAGATTTATGCCCAATCATGTTCCTCCCCATAAGGAAAAAACGGAGGAAGTTACCGATTTGGACAGGATGGCTATGCTTGAAGATGCTATAGCCGGGCATCCCTCTTTTTATATAGAAGGTATTGAAATTGAAAGAAAAGGCACATCCTATACACATGATACAATGAAATTGCTGAAAGAGCGTGAACCTGACACAGAATTCTTTTTCATCATTGGTGCGGATATGATCGAGTATTTACCTAAATGGCATCGTATTGACGAGCTAGTCAAGCTTGTGAACTTTGTCGGGGTGAAACGGCCGGGCTATAACGAAAAAACGGACTACCCTATTACGATGGTTCAAGTCCCACAGATGTTCATCTCCTCCTCCATGATCCGAAGGAAGTTAAGGACAGGGAAAACCGTGAAATACTTATTAGCCGATCCAGTGGTGAAGTATATAAAAGGGAATGACTTATATGAATCGTGAGGAAGCATTAGCGCTTGTCAGAGAACAAATCACCGAGCGTAGATATATTCATACTTTGGGCGTGGTCGAGTCTGCGATTGAACTTGCAGGACGATATGGTGCCGACGTCAAAAAGGCGGAACTCGCAGCCATTTTTCACGATTATGCAAAATTTCGTCCAAAAGAGGAAATGGAGCAAATCATCATCTCTGAAAAAATGGCACCGGACCTACTGGAATACAATATGGAGCTTTGGCATGCCCCGGTTGGTGCTTACCTGGTAGAAAAAGAGGCCGGGATCACCGATCGTGAAATACTTGATGCAATCGCCTATCACACGTCAGGCCGGGTGGGAATGAGCCTTTTGGATAAGGTCGTCTATCTTGCCGACTATATTGAACCAGGGCGTTCTTTCCCAGGGGTCGACGAAGTGAGGCAGACAGCCAAGGAAAACCTGGATCAGGCTGTCATACAGGCTTTGCGAAATACAGTGGCCTTTTTAATGAAAAGAAATCAGGCCATTTACCCTGATACATTTAAGACATATAATGATCTAATCATGAATTTGAAGGAGAAGATGTAATGACTGAACGTGAACTTCTAACAATTACAGCAAAAGCGGCGGACGATAAAAGAGCGGAAGATATCGTTGCCTTAAATATGAAGGGAATTTCCTTGGTGGCGGATTACTTTTTGATTTGTCATGGTAATTCCGAAAAACAAGTACAAGCCATCGCACGTGAAATGAAGAGCAAAGCGGACGAAGCGGGCATCAATGTTAAGCGCCTTGAAGGGTTTGATGAAGCGAAATGGGTACTTGTTGACCTAGGTGATGTGGTTGCACACGTTTTCCATAAAGATGAAAGAAACTATTATAACCTTGAACGTCTATGGGGAGATGCACCTTTCGAAGATCTTGAGGGTGAACTGACTCAATGACGTACGAACGCTTTGCCTATGTATACGATGAATTAATGAAGGATGCTCCCTATGAAAAATGGTTGTTAATTCTGACGGCGAAGCTAGAGCAATATGGGATAGAAGGAAAGAAAGTACTGGATTTGGCCTGTGGTACCGGTGAGATTACCGTTGAACTGGCGCAGCATGGTTTTGATGTATCCGGTGTGGACTTATCTGATGAAATGCTGATGGTTGCCAATGAAAAAGCGGCGAAGCAAGGATTATCGATTCCTTTATTTCAGCAGGATATGGCAGAACTCGAAGGGCTTGGTCTATATGACTGTGTCACGATTTTTTGTGATTCGCTGAACTACCTTCGCGAGGAAGCTGATATTGTAAAAACTTTCAGCCGGGTTCATGATCATTTGAAGGAAGGCGGATTATTCCTGTTCGATGTCCATTCGATTTATAAGATGGAAGAGATCTTTCATAATAATACGTTTGCCGTCAATGATGAAGAAGTCTCCTACATTTGGGACAGTTTCCCCGGGGAAGAACCATACAGTGTCGAGCATGACCTTAGCTTTTTTGTCAGGGACGATCAAAGCGGTTTATATGACCGTTTCGATGAATTACATTACCAGCGCACCTATCCGATTCAACAATACAAACAATGGTTGCAGCAAGCAGGATTCGAAACCCCCGAAATACTGGCGGACCTAGAAGAAAAACCGCCCGTTAACGAAACCGAACGAATCCTTTTTGTAGCCAGGAAATAATATGGGAAATAATAAGGGCCAGACCCCCTTTCGCACGGCGATGCACGAAAGGGGGTCTGGCCCTTATTTTATTTTTTATTGGGAAGGAGTTTTGATTTTGGTTCTCGAATAGTTAGTAAGGATGGCCAAATTGTTTTTCGACTTCTTCAAGATCTTCTGCGAATTTTTCATGTGTTGCATGAAAAAGGTGATGAAACATCTCTCCGGTTTCTGCTTCTAAAACTTTGATTCCCTCACCTGTTATCCCGCCTTTTACACACACCTTTTCCTGTAAGGTCGGTAAGGTGTAAATGCCTTTACCCAGCAGTTCCCCCAATCCTATCAACATGTTCTCCGTTAAAATCGTTGCCGTTTTTTTATCGATTTTCGTCGTGTCTACCGCCCCTTCAATAAATGCCTGTGCTAAATAGCTAAAGAATGCAGGGCCACAGCTGACTATGTCAGAAGCGACACGGGTGATGTCATTATCGATGATGGTTGGCTCTGAGATGGATGAGGCAAGCTTCTGTAGCGACTCCTGCATCTCCTTGCTGCACGTTTCACTGAAGCTCAGTAACGATACCCCTGAACCGACCCGGTTCGTTATGCTGGGAATAAAGCGTGCGCATGGCCCCTTAACTTCTGCTTCAAGCTGAGAGACAGAGAGAGGGCTTGTGATGGATATGAGTAATTGTTCCTTTTTTATATGATGTTTGATGCCCTGCAATAGGCTATGGATTTGTAAAGGTTTTACGCAGAGAAAGATAAAATCAGCTTGATGGACGACTTCAACTGCACTTGCCGCCAATTGGATGCCAGGATGCTTTTCCTTCAATACTGAGGCTTTGGAAAGCGTTCGATTGGTAATGATTAAATCCTTTGGCTTCAATACCTCCGCTTCAAGCCACGATTCTATTAAAATCGTCCCCATATTTCCGGTACCAATCACACCGATTTTCTTCATGACTACAACTCCCTTCAAAGAAGCACAACTTCTCAATAAACACTATGGCCGTTTACCCTGTCCTATGACAATGGAATGATGAAATGATACGGAAGGAGCTCAATTAATTATGGAGGCAATCCTCAAAAAGAAACTAACAGTGGTAGCCGTTGCCATCGTTATTGTGGTAATAGGTTTTTATCTTTTTTTTCAACCAGAAGACGAAACGGCTGGCACAGAAGATATCTTTGCCGCTTCCGCAAACGAAGAGATGGAAGAAGAAACGAAGCCAGAAGCCGAATCGGAACCCAGAATTATGAAAGTCGATGTGAAGGGGGCCGTCCGGGCTCCTGGTGTATTTACGGCACAAGCTGGCGATAGGGTAATTGACTTGATTACCGAAGCAGGAAGTTTCACGGATAAGGCTGATATGGATAAAGTAAACCTGGCACAGCTTGTGGAGGACCAAATGGTCATTTACGTACCGAAGATAGGCGAAGAAGATGTAGAGGGTCCTGCGAATGTTGCTGCCGCTCCAACTGGTTCCATGGCTTCTGAAGGGGCATCTAGTAGTACGGGAGGTCAAGTGAACTTGAATGCAGCCACACAAGCGGACTTAGAAACGCTTTCTGGAATCGGTCCGTCAAAAGCCACAGCCATCCTTGAATATAGGGAGACAATCGGGAAATTCAAGCAGGTGGAGGATTTAAAAAACGTTTCTGGTATCGGGGATAAAACGTTTGAAAAGTTAAAGGATTCGATTACGGTTCAATAAATAATGAGAATGGGTACACAAAAGGACGGGAAGAAGGTAAAATTGAAGAAAGAAATTTACTGAGTCAAAGGGGACGACAACACATGAATCGGATTAGCTGGGATCAATATTTCATGGCTCAAAGCCATTTGTTAGCGTTAAGAAGCACGTGTACTCGTCTAACTGTGGGGGCAACTATTGTGCGGGATAACCGGATTATTGCGGGTGGGTATAACGGCTCGATTGCGGGTGGCACCCATTGTATCGATGATGGCTGTTATGTCATCGATAATCATTGTGTCAGAACGATTCATGCTGAAATGAACGCGCTTTTACAATGTGCCAAATTTGGCGTGCCGACAGCGGGAGCAGAAATTTATGTGACGCATTTTCCGTGTTTACAATGCTGTAAATCGCTGATACAGGCCGGGATCAAGGCTGTTTACTATGCAGAGGATTACAAAAACCATCCTTATGCTATTGAATTGTTCGAACAGGCCGGAGTTAAGATGGAAAAGGTTGAAGCAAAAGGGGCCATCGACGTGAATGGCAAAGAGAAGCAGGACTTTGTTTTATCTTTGTTAAGTCAACTGGAACAAAACGGTCTTGGAAAAGAGGTAGTTTTGGACCTGGAAAAGCAGGCCAAGCGGTTATTTGATTAGTAAATGAAAAGGAGGGCGGGCATGACCAGACACCTTCTTTTCTTAGCGGTTTCTGCCACATTGGGCGTTACGGCCCATTCGAATTTAAGCATGAAGCTTTTAATCTGCATTTTGTTTTTCTTATGTTTTCTTTTTTACTGGAGCGGTGGAAAGTGGAAGGTCCTCATCCTTCATATTGTCATCATGGGGATCTTTATAAGCTCCGCTTCCATAACCGAAATTCGAAACAAGTCCATATATGATGGATCGGAAATTCACTTCCTCGTAACATTTACTTCCCAGCCAAAACTCGATGGGAATTTGCTAAAAGGGTTCGTCACAAGTGAACAAGGCGAACAACTCCTCTTACGATATACTATCGCTTCCGAACAAGAAAAGGAAGGTTTAAATCAGCACTTGCGCACGGGAATATCCTGTCCGATACAGGGTAGTTTGCAGGTCCCTGAGCCACACCGTAATGAAAACGGCTTCGATTACCAGCAGTATCTTTCCCGTCAGAACACCCACTGGATAGTAAAAGCCGATTCGATCTCTTTTTCAAAATGTAAAATGTCAAAGGCTTCTCTTGTCGTCTCGATTCGCAATTTTCGGATGAAAGGGATTTCCTACATCAAAAAACACTTTCCTAAAGAATCGAGTGGCTTTGTCACAGCCCTGATTTTTGGAGATCAGAGTGAAATCGATGAAGAGGACCTTACCAATTACCAGCGGCTTGGTTTGGTGCATCTTTTGGCAATTTCGGGGCTTCATGTAAGCCTGTTAACGGGCATGTTATTTTATTTGGGAATTCGTATCGGCATCACCCGCGAAAGAATGATAATCCTCATCCTGGTCTTTTTGCCGATGTATACACTATTATCCGGCGGAAGTCCTTCTGTCATGCGTTCCTGTTTGATGGCCATGTTGTTCTTTATCCTGATGCTCTTTAAAAAAAGGCTTTCAGCGAGTGTCACGATTGGCGTCATTTATCTGGTTTTGTTATTTCTTCAGCCAAACATGCTTTATAACATTGGCTTTCAGCTGTCCTTCGCTGTCACATTTTCCATCATCATGTCCTCGGGCATCTTCTTGCACTATCCCCAAAAGATCATGCAGCTCCTCATCATTAGCACAAGCTGTCAATTGGCGGCCCTCCCGATATTGCTTTTCCACTTTTACGAAGTTTCCCTCCTGGGTGTCCTGTTGAATGTCTTGTATGTACCTCTTTATTCCGTGATATTGCTTCCATTTTCATTAATAACGGTCGTTGTGAATCTTTTAGTGCCAGCTCTCGGCCACCCACTCATAACACTCCTTAATGTGACCTTCACGCTCTGCAATCGTGCCGCCGACTTGGCTTCTGATTTTCCCCTGGCCTCGGTCTCGTTTGGTAAACCAGGCTTTATCATGCTATTGTTCCTACTTGTATCGATTTTGGGCTTGTTTGTGAATTGGGAGACTTCTTTTCGCGCAAGTAAAACTTGGTGGGGGATGTTCATTTTACTTTTACTTCTTCAATTCAATATTCAAAAGCTATCTCCCTTCGGTGAAGTGCAGATCATTGATATTGGCCAGGGTGACTCGATTTTGATTACCCTGCCGTTTAACGCCGGGAATTATTTAATTGATACAGGGGGGCAAATCGCATTTCCACTGGAGGAATGGAAGAAGAAGCGTAAGACCTATAATACAGCAGAGGATACCATAATCCCGCTATTGAAAAGTAAAGGAATCCATCATTTGGACAAGCTGATTTTAACGCATGCGGATGCCGATCATATGGGAAGTGCAAAAAAGTTGATCGAGAATTTCAAGGTGGAGGAAGTAATTATTGGTAGCTGGGGCGAGGAGCAATATCGGGATAAAGACTTTATCCCTGTAGCCCGAGACAAGGGCATAAGAATCAAGATGGTGAAAAGAGGCGACTCTTGGAGCGTTGCGGATGCTAAATTTTATGTGTTGAATCCCCACAAGAAGGAAGAAAATACGAATGAGGCCTCCGTTGTTTTGTATGCCGAGATTGGTGGGCTTTCCTGGGTTTTCACGGGTGATATGGGTGAACCGGGGGAAATGGAGCTCATCGATGCATTTCCACAACTACGGGCAGATATTTTGAAGGTGGGCCACCATGGAAGTAAAACATCTTCTTCGATCCCCTTCCTAGAGCAAATTCAACCTAAAGCTGCCATCATTTCCGTAGGAAAGGAGAATAGATATGGCCATCCACACGGCCAGGTGTTGGAGTCGATGAAAGCAAATAAAATCATGGTGTTCAGGACGGACGAAGATGGAGCCGTCATTTACAAATATACTAAAAAGGGAGGAACCTTTCGGAAGATTCTTCCATAGTATGTAGAAATCCAAAAGAAAGAGACTGCATCAGCAGCCTCCTTCAGGGAAAAATAAGTGCATGAAAATTAGGATCCTACTGCTTTAACGACGACAGCAATGGTGAACATGGCAGCGAAAAATACAAATGAAGCGATGAATCCGATTGCGGAATCAGCGACGTCATCAGTCTTCGATTGGACATTCTTTTCGAATTCGTTCATTGTTTACCCCTCCTATTTCTGCTAATAGTATAAAACATTACCAAAAAAAAATCCACAGGTCACATTCTTCATTTCCTTTACTGACAAGAGTTGTCACAAATAGTTTGCTTAATTGAGGTCAAAATAAAAGTACAAACAAAGCAAGCACGTAATTGTTCTACATGAATGGTTATCGTTTTCAAGGAAGTTTTCCTAGGGCCTTTCTTGAGAGCGTTCATATAGATCCGGAACTAGACCTTAGGGGCTAGTTCCCTTTATAGCTTGTCAAATGGTTCCTCCCACTATACCATTAGAGAAGAATACATAAAAAAGAGGCGGATTCTATTGGTATTAGACGTTTGGAAGAATATAAAAAAAGGGCAATTCGCTCCCGTATATTTGGTATATGGAACAGAAGCCTATTTAATTAATGAAACGAAGCAACTCTTGATAGAGCATGTCCTTCATGAAGATGAAATGGATTTTAACTTTTCTCAATTTGATTTAGAGGAGACACCGGTCGAAACGGCTCTTGAAGACGTGGAGACCCTCCCTTTCATTGGGGAAAGGCGTCTTGTTTTCATGCAGAACCCATTTTTCCTGACAGCGGAAAAATCAAAGTCCAAGGTGGAACATAATGTGAAAAGATTAGAAGCCTACCTCTCGGACCCTGTTCCTTATTCCATTGTGGTCTTGACGGCCCCTTACGAGAAGCTGGACGAGCGGAAAAAAATCACCAAGGAACTGAAGCGTAAGGCCGTCCTCATTGAGGCGAAGAAGCTGGGCGACCGTGAGCTTAAGGTATGGGTCAAAGAACGGGTCGCAGAATATCAGGTGCAGATCGATGATCAAGCCACGGAACTCCTTTTGGAGCTTGCGGGTACAAACTTGATGATGCTGACGAACGAACTGGATAAAATGGCATTGTATGTAGAAGATGAGAAGCGGATATCGACGGAAGTTGTCGAAAAGTTAGTGGCTAAATCGCTTGAACAGAATATCTTTACCCTGGTTGATTCGGTCTTGCAACGAAAAATGGAAAGTGCCATGACCATTCTCCATGATCTACTTCGGCAAAATGAAGAGCCCATTAAGATTTTGAGTGTGATGGCTGGACAAGTGAGGCTCATGTATCAAGTGAAGGAACTATCTCGACAAGGGTATAGTCAGCAAAAAATCGCGGGACAATTGAGGGTGCATCCATACAGGGTGAAACTGGCCCTTGAAAAGACAGGGAAATTTCAGGTGAAAGAGCTGCTTAGCATTATAGATGACTTGGCTGAGGCGGATTATCGGATGAAAACTGGTCAGGCTGATAAAGCAATCACTTTAGAATTACTACTACTGAAATTCAGATGAAGGCTTAAAGGGGAGGGGATGGAATGATTCTTTCCCCTTTTTGGGCATAAAAAAAACGACCCGGAAGGTCGTTTCGTTTTCATTAAGCGTTAAGAGCGTTAAGTCTTTTCGCTAAACGAGATTTTTTACGGGCTGCCGCATTTTTATGGATTAATCCTTTAGATGCAGCTTTGTCTAATTTTACAGCAGCTGTTAAAAGAGCTTCTTTAGCAGCTTCAACGTTTTCTCCAGCTAAAGCAACTTCAGCGTTTTTCACTGTAGTACGCATAGTAGATCGAACTGTAATGTTATGAACGCGTTTTGTGTCGTTAGTTTTCACACGTTTAATAGCAGATTTAATGTTTGGCATTCCGTTCACCTCCTACAAAGAAATCGAGATTATATGAACTCGACTTTTCAAATCCATATCAAATAGCACAAATGATATTCTATCAGACTGCTTAAGATTATGCAATACTCCAGATTGAGAATCGAAAAGTAATTATAATTTCTGAAATTAATTCATCTCGTCATAATGTATTGTACCAAAAAAATGAATAATACAAAAGCTAAAATGAAAGAATGTTTAAGAGAGATGATTAAAATACTAGATTTGACTCATATAAACAGCAGGAGGCGCTATGGTGAAACATTTGGACCTAAGTAATTATAGTATTCGGACAGATCTGGCAATTGAAGCGAAAGAAATTGCCCTTGAAATGAAAGGTGTCGTCGAAGAGAAGGATGTCTCCCATATTGAAGGTGTGATCATTAAAGAAAAAGAAGTGGATGATTTGAAGATTTCCCTAGTTGAGGTCACGGCGGAAGGGGAAAAGGAGATTGGCAAGAAAGAGGGGAGTTATCTAACGATAGAGGTCCAAGGGATCCGCCAACAGGATACGGATACACAGCAACGGGTGGAAAAGGTATTCGCCAACGAGTTAGCGTATTTTTTGAAAAGGAACAAGCTCACAAAGGAAAGCGGTTGCTTAGTCGTTGGTCTGGGTAACTGGAATGTCACCCCTGATGCACTCGGACCGGCTGTCATCGAAAACTTGGTCGTTACGAGACATTTATTCGAGCTGCAGCCGGAGTCGGTAAAGGAAGGATATCGTCCGGTCAGTGCAATTTCTCCCGGGGTGATGGGAATCACGGGGATCGAGACGAGTGACATCATCAAAGGCGTCATTGAAAAAAGCAAGCCGGATTTCCTTATCATTGTAGATGCCTTGGCGGCCCGTTCCATTGACCGGGTGAATTCAACCATTCAAATAACGGATACGGGCATCCATCCCGGTTCAGGGGTAGGGAACAAACGCAAAGAATTGAGCCAGGAAACATTAGGCGTCCCTGTTATCGCCATTGGGATCCCTACTGTCGTCGATGCCGTATCGATCACGAGCGACACAATCGATTATATCCTGAAGCATTTTGGCAAGGAACTGAAAGAAGGAGGTCGGCCTTCACGCGCCTTGGCCCCCGCTGGATTCAGCTTCGGAAAAAGGAAAAAGCTAAAAGATGAGGATATGCCAGGCGAGAAGGAACGGGAAACTTTCTTGGGAATGGTCGGTGTGCTTCCGGATGAAGAGAAGCGTAAATTGATTTATGAAGTGCTCTCGCCACTAGGTCATAATTTAATGGTTACACCAAAGGAAGTCGATGTATTCATTGAAGATATGGCCAATCTGATAGCCAACGGTTTGAATGCGGCGTTACATGAATCAATCAATCAAGGTAATGCAGGCTTCTACACCCGCTAAACGGCATTAGTGCCCAAAAATGGTGTTCTACCCTCTCTAGCAAAGTCATAAGTATTAGTAGACAAGCTATAGAGAGGGTGGACGGATGAAAAGGAGAAAATCTCCAGGTATTATTACAGCTATTCACGGATCAACGATTGTAAAAACGTTTCTAGGTATCCTAGCCTTGCTTCTTTTTGTTTTTTCCGTCAGCGGGGTCATGACTTCATTACGGCCGGAATATCGCATTACCTCGAATTCCGTACATACTGTCGCTAACCAATTTTCAGGTAAAATGCTATTTTCGATGCTGGCCAATGAAAACCATTACTTCTTCAGTGCCTTGCCTGAAGGAAAAGAACAATCGATTGTCATGGAGCAGTTAGTAAAGCTTTCGACCAACATCTCAATGGAGGATCCCCGTAGTTTGCTAGGTCGGGAATTACCAGGGTTCTCGATTTTTGATAACGAGATCCTTGTCGCAGGTGAAGGAACGAACTATACGAATATGCCGTATGAATCTCCACCACCTTTAGAGGTGATGAATGATGAAAGAGATGCATCTCTGCAAAATCTGGATGAAATAGAAGAACCTGATAAGAAGACAACGCCCAATCAACCCAAGCAAACGACCAATGGCCGCAAGGTGGTAGAAATATATCATAGCCATAATCGGGAGTCGTACCTGCCTTATCTAAAGGGTGTCACCGACCCAGATCTTGCGTATCATTCTGAAATCAATATTACAAAACTCGGAACACGGATGACCGCCGATCTCGCGGATAAAGGTATAGGAGCCTCTCTAAATAAAACGGATGTGATGGGGAACTTGAATAGCAAGGGCTTGAATTTTGCAAAAGCGTACCAGGAATCACGTAAAACCGTTCAGACGGCAATGGCGAATAATAAGGATATAGAATATCTCATCGATATCCATCGTGATTCCAAAAGGAAAAAACATACGACGATCACCATTAATGGCAAACAATACGCCAAGATAGCTTTTGTTGTGGGAGGGGACAACCCGAATTATGAAAAAAATGCGGCACTTGCCAATAAAATGCATAAAGCGTTAGAAAAAAAATACCCTGGTATCTCGCGTGGGGTCATGAAACAGGGAGGGGCAAGAAATAATGGAGTTTACAATCAAGATTTGACGGGTAATGCAATGCTTTTGGAAATTGGAGGCGTCGATAATACATTCGAGGAAATGTATTTAACGGTCGACGCATTCACTGATGTGTTCAGCGAATTGTATTGGGATGCTAAGGCTGTGGATGGCATCAAGGGAGAATCGGAAGCAAAGTAATTTGGAAGGAGCCTCTATCATGGTTCGATTTTGGTTGAAATGCACGGGCGTTTTACTTATTTTGTTTTTAGGTGTACTTATCGGGATGCAGCAGGCAAACGACGGCATGAAAAAAATGAAAGGGTATGAAGACCCCGCTTTAAATAGTGCTTTCACCATTAACCAATCGGAGCACGGAGAAATGGAAGCGGATATCCTTGGGCAAAAAGTGACGAGTCATGATATAGAGACGAAAAAAGAAAAGCTGGAGGAAATGAAAGCTTATAATTTTTTCTCCTCCCTTGGCAAGAGTCTGGGTGAAACCGTATCAGCAGCTTTTAACGCACTCTTTAATATGATTTAGTAGTAGGATAAGCCGGTAGAAAGTTCTAGAAAAAGGCTCCATTCAAATTGAATGCAGCCTTTTTTGCTATCTCCTTCTACATAATGGACTGTCCTTGTAACTATTCTGTTGAATCTTGCATTTTCTATTGATATAATGAAAAATAGTGTATTGTGTCGACTATTGGGAGTGAACGTTATGAATAGAGAAGAGAAATTAAAAAGACAATCAAAGATTCGTAACTTTTCCATCATCGCTCATATTGATCATGGTAAATCAACATTGGCGGATCGTATCATAGAAAAGACGAACGCCATGACTCAACGTGAAATGAAGAGTCAATTGTTAGATTCTATGGACTTAGAGCGTGAGCGTGGAATTACGATTAAATTGAATGCGATTCAATTGAAATATAAGGCGAAAGATGGCGAAGAATATATCTTCCATCTTATCGATACACCGGGGCACGTAGATTTCACTTACGAGGTTTCACGAAGCCTTGCTGCGTGTGAAGGTGCAGTCCTTGTCGTGGATGCTGCTCAAGGCATCGAGGCCCAGACGCTTGCCAATGTTTATTTAGCATTGGACAATAACCTGGAAATTTTACCTGTCATCAATAAGATTGACTTGCCAAGTGCCGACCCTGAGCGGGTCCGTGGTGAAATCGAGGATGTAATCGGTCTTGATGCATCTGATGCCGTTTTATGCTCGGCTAAAGCTGGAATTGGAATTGAGGATATTTTAGAACAGGTCGTAGAATTGGTTCCGGCACCTCAGGGTGATCCGGACGGACCGTTTAAAGCACTTATTTTTGACTCCGTATTTGATGCTTATCGCGGTGTAGTAGCTTACATCCGGGTTGTTGAGGGTTCTATAAAAGTGGGCGATAAAATCAAGATGATGTCCACTGGTAAGGAATTTGATGTGACCGAATTGGGCGTCTTCAATCCGAAAGTCCAAATGCTTGATGAACTGACAGTGGGGGATGTAGGTTTCCTGACCGCAGCCATTAAGAATGTCAGTGATACGACTGTAGGGGATACGATTACGAGTGCCAATAATCCCGCGACAGAAGCCTTGCCTGGTTACCGGAAGATGAATCCGATGGTTTATTGCGGTTTATACCCGATTGATGCATCTAAATTCAATGATTTACGTGATGCTTTAGAAAAACTGGAGTTGAATGATTCAGCGTTGCAATTCGAGGCAGAGTCTTCTCAAGCGTTAGGATTTGGTTTCCGTTGTGGCTTCCTTGGCCTTCTTCATATGGAAATCATTCAAGAACGTATCGAGCGTGAATTCAAAATTGATTTAATCACGACAGCACCAAGTGTTATATATGACGTTATCCTTACAGATGGAACGTCCATAAAGGTGGATAATCCATCCAATATGCCGGATCCACAAAAAATCGAAAACGTCGAAGAACCTTATGTTAAGGCGACCATGATGGCACCAACAGAATTTACGGGAACCATCATGGAAATCTGCCAAAACAAACGTGGGAATTTCATCGATATGGAATACGTGGATGAAACTCGCGTAAGTATCCATTATGAGATTCCGTTGTCAGAAATCGTCTATGATTTCTTTGATCAATTGAAATCCAATACAAGAGGGTATGCTTCATTCGATTATGAGTTAATCGGATATAAGCCATCCAAACTTGTCAAAATGGATATCTTGTTGAATGGCGAAACGGTCGATGCATTAAGTTTCATCGTCCATAAGGACTTTGCTTATGAACGTGGAAAAATCATCGTTGAAAAATTGAAGAAATTGATTCCAAGACAGCAATTCGAAGTGCCGATCCAAGCGGCTATCGGACAAAAAATCGTGGCCCGTTCTTCCATTAGTGCCATGCGTAAAAACGTATTGGCTAAATGTTACGGTGGCGATATTTCCCGTAAACGTAAATTGCTTGAAAAACAAAAACAAGGTAAAAAGCGGATGAAACAAGTGGGTTCCGTTGAAGTGCCACAAGAAGCCTTCATGGCTGTCCTGAAAATGGATGATACGACTCCAAAAAAATAAATGATAGTAGAAAAAAGAGGGTAGACAGGATCTAGCCTCTTTTTCTATCGGTCCATTCGATTAAATAAAGGTTGTGAACTTAATGATTAAAAGTGCTTACCTGCATATCCCGTTTTGTGAACATATTTGCCACTATTGTGATTTTAATAAAGTTTTCTTACAAGGGCAGCCCGTTGATGAATATTTACGGATGATGAAAAGGGAAATGGAAATGCAACTTGCTAAATATCCGACAACGGAACTGGATACGGTCTTTGTTGGTGGGGGAACACCTACCTCGCTTGACGAAGAGCAGCTATCCTTCCTTTGTGAGGCCATCAATGAGACCCTCCCTTTCGATGCCAAACAGGCTGAGTATACGTTTGAAGCCAATCCCGGGGACCTTTCGAGAGAAAAGCTTGAAATCCTCTTTCAAGCAGGCGTGAATAGGCTAAGTTTTGGGGTACAAAGCTTTAATGACGAATTATTGAAGCGCATCGGCCGAACACATCGGGCATCCGAGGTGTATGAAACCATTCAGTTGGCTCAGGATGTGGGCTTCACCAATATTACGATTGACTTGATTTATGGATTACCGGGGCAAACTATGGAAGATTTCGAGGATACACTCGCGAAAGCCCTTGCGCTGCAACTTCCTCACTATTCCAGTTATTCCTTGATCGTCGAACCAAAGACGGTCTTTTACAACCAAATGCGTAAAGGTACATTGAATCTCCCTCCACAGGAACTAGAGGCTTCCATGTATGAGCGGCTGATGGAAGAGATGGAGAGGCATGGAATGCATCAATATGAAATCAGTAATTTTGCTCGGCCTGGTTTTGAAAGTAAGCATAACCTGACATACTGGGACAATAAAGAGTATTATGGCATCGGTGCTGGAGCTCATGGATATACGGGTGGCAAAAGAGTGGCCAATCATGGTCCGGTAAAAAAATACATCACTCCTTTGCTAAAAGGTGAATTGCCTGTTTTAGATGAACATCCTGTGCCGCTCTATGAAAAAATGGAAGAAGAGATGTTTTTGGGGCTTCGGAAAACAAAAGGCGTCTCCCTAGAAACATACAAAAGTAAATTTTCTGTAGAAATGAAGGAGATTTTCGGGGAATCGCTCGAAGAACAAATGAAAAAGGGGTTACTCACGATTGAGGACGGGTTCGTAAGCCTGACTGAGCGTGGCAAATTGCTTGGTAATGAAGTGTTTCAATCGTTTTTGGGAGTGGTTAATACGGATTGATGGAAATCTCTTGTCCTATAAACGGTAATTTAGCGGTTTTCATTATTGACATCATCAGCTTCATTTGATAATTTATTAGTATATTAGCACTCAGGAAGTTAGAGTGCTAACAGAGGTGATCATACATGCTAACTGATCGTCAATTATTGATTCTGCAAGTGATAATCGAGGATTTTATCCATTCAGCCCAGCCTGTCGGGTCGCGAAGCTTGTCGAAGAAAGATGAAATTACGTTCAGCTCGGCCACTATTCGCAATGAAATGTCTGATCTTGAAGAATTGGGTTTTTTAGAAAAAACTCATACATCTTCAGGAAGGGTTCCTTCTGAAAAAGGGTATAGATATTATGTGGATCATTTACTTTCTCCTCAAGCTCCAAAAAAGAATGAAATGAAATTGTTGAAATCCGTGTTCGTGGAGCGCATTTATGAACTGGAAAAGATTGTCCAAAAGTCAGCTAAGATACTCTCTGAATTGACGAATTACACGGCAATCGTTCTTGGCCCCAAAGTCAATGAACATAAGCTGAAAAAGATTCAAATCATTCCATTGAGTCCTGAAACGGCAATTGCGATCATCATCACTGACACAGGCCATGTTGAAAATCGAATGATTTCCCTGCCTCCTTCTTTCGATATCAATGAAATCGAGAAGGTAGTCAATATTTTAAATGCCCGGTTAGTGGATGTACCGCTTGTCGAGCTGAAGGATAAGATCTATAAGGAAGTGGCGGTCTTATTGAGCCATCACATCCATAATTATGGATCGGTCGTTTCCGTTCTTGCGGACACCCTCACGGATACGAAACCGGAAAAAATATTTTTCGGTGGTAAAACGAATATCTTGAGGCAGCCTGAGTTCCATGACATTGCAAAAGTCAGCACACTTTTATCCATGATCGAACAGGAACAAGGATTTTATGATCTCATTACGAAAAACCCATCTGGCATTCATGTCAAGATTGGCCGTGAAAATCAAAATACCGTCCTTGAAGATTGTAGTTTGATTACCGCGACGTATTCAATCGGACAGGAACAAGTGGGCACCTTGGCAATATTGGGTCCAACTCGAATGGAATATTCGAGAGTAATCAGTCTCCTTTCTTTTTTCTCGAAGGATTTAACGACGTTGATGACAAAGCTGTATCAAAAATAGGAGCAAAGGTAATAGTAAGGTGGCGGTAAAAGGGTTACCACCGCCCAACCTATTACTTAAGCATAAATTTGTATAATCCTTTAGGGGAGGTGAGATTGTGGAAAATAAAAACAATGAACAGACATTAAATAATGAAACAATCGAGGAAAGCACGGAAGAAGCGGTTTTTGCTGAAGAAGTGAATTCATCGGAAGAAACTCAGGAGGAAACTCCGGTAGAAAAAGATGAGCTACAGTTGGCTCAAGAAAAGATTCAGGAACTAGAAGCTAAAATCGAAGAAATGGATAACCGTTACCTTCGTTTGCAAGCTGATTTCGATAATTCTAGACGCCGTGCAAAGCTTGATATGGAAGCGGCTCAAAAATATAGAGTGCAAGATATTGCTGGGAATTTGGTCGAGGCTCTTGATAACTTTGAAAGAGCGACTAAAATCGAAGCGGATAATGAGCAAACAAAGTCCCTTCTTCAAGGCATGGAAATGGTCTATAAAGGCATTATTGGTGCATTGGCGAAAGAAGGCATCGAACCGATCAATTCTGTCGGTGAAGAATTCGATCCGCGTTTGCATCAAGCCGTCATGCAAGTTCAAGATGAGAACTTCGGTTCGAACATCGTTGTGGAAGAATTCCAAAAAGGATATCTTCTTAAGGACCGAGTGATTCGCCCGGCCATGGTAAAGGTAAACGAATAAAGAAATCATTACATATAAATATTGGGAGGTAGTGTAACAATGAGCAAAATTATTGGTATTGACTTAGGTACTACAAACTCTTGCGTATCTGTACTTGAAGGCGGGGAACCAAAAGTTATCCCGAATCCAGAAGGAAACCGTACAACACCTTCTGTTGTGGCATTTAAAAATGGGGAACGTCAAGTAGGGGAAGTGGCAAAACGCCAAGCAATTACGAACCCGAACACAATCATTTCCATTAAACGTCATATGGGTACTAACCATAAGGAAGTAATTGATGGAAAAGAATATTCACCGCAGGAAGTATCTGCAATCATCCTTCAATACTTGAAATCTTATGCTGAAGAATATCTTGGAGAAAAAGTAACAAAAGCGGTTATCACCGTGCCTGCTTACTTTAATGACGCTGAACGTCAAGCAACTAAAGACGCTGGTCAAATTGCTGGTCTTGAAGTGGAACGTATTATCAATGAACCTACAGCTGCAGCACTTGCTTACGGATTGGATAAAACGGAAGAAGACCAAACCATCCTTGTATTCGACCTTGGTGGCGGTACATTTGACGTATCCATCATGGAACTTGGAGACGGAGTATTCGAAGTACGTTCAACAGCTGGTGACAACCGCCTAGGTGGAGACGACTTCGACCAAGTAATCATTGATTATTTAGTAGAAGCATTCAAAAAAGAGAATGGCATCGATCTTTCTAAAGACAAAATGGCTGTTCAACGTTTGAAAGATGCAGCTGAAAAGGCGAAAAAAGACCTTTCAGGTGTAACTTCTACTCAAATTTCATTACCATTCATCACAGCTGGAGATGCTGGCCCACTTCACTTGGACGTAACGATGACTAGAGCTAAATTTGATGAGCTTTCATCAAGTCTTGTTGAACGTACGATGGGACCTACTCGTCAAGCATTGAAAGATGCTGGACTTTCAGCTTCAGAAATCGATAAAGTCATCCTTGTTGGTGGATCTACTCGTATTCCTGCAGTAGTGGAAGCAATCAAAAAGGAAATCGGTCAAGAACCTAGCAAAGGCGTTAACCCTGATGAAGTAGTAGCAATGGGTGCTGCCATTCAAGGTGGCGTGTTAACTGGAGACGTTAAAGACGTGGTTCTTTTAGACGTAACTCCACTTTCACTTGGAATTGAAACAATGGGCGGTGTATTCACTAAGTTAATCGACCGTAATACAACGATTCCGACAAGTAAATCTCAAGTGTTCTCAACAGCAGCAGATAACCAAACAGCTGTGGATATCCATGTTCTTCAAGGTGAACGTCCAATGTCAGCGGATAATAAAACGCTTGGCCGTTTCCAATTAAGCGATATTCCACCTGCACCACGTGGAATTCCTCAAGTAGAAGTAACATTCGATATTGATAAAAACGGTATTGTTAATGTTCGTGCAAAAGATCTTGGTACAAACAAAGAGCAAGCCATCACAATCAAATCATCTTCAGGTCTTTCTGATGAAGAAATCGAGCGTATGGTACGCGAAGCAGAAGAAAATGCCGATGCTGATAAACAACGTAAAGAAGAAGTGGAACTTCGTAATGAAGCCGACCAACTTGTCTTCCAAACGGAAAAAACGCTTAAAGATCTAGAAGGTAAAGTAGACGAAGCGGAAGTAACAAAAGCGAACGAAGCGAAGGATGAACTGAAAGCTGCAATCGAGAAAGATGAGCTTGAAGAAATCCGTACGAAAAAAGATGCTCTAAACGAAATCGTTCAAGCTTTAACTATGAAGCTTTACGAAGAAGCGGCTAAAGCACAGCAAGCTGCCCAAGAGGGTGCTGGTGAAGCTGGAGCTCAAGACGATAACGTCGTTGATGCAGAATTTACAGAAGTGAACGAAGACGAAAAAAATAAAAAGTAACCCTTTTGGGATGCTGAAATAGTGGGTAGTGAAATGCTGCCTGAAGTAGAAAAGTCAAAGTCAGGTTATCTTGGCTTTGGCTTTTTTTACAATGGATGGAGCTAAATATAGGAATGATAGGGCTATAAAGAGATGAAATGACAGTTTGAGGGGACATTCCCACTTCTTTTATGGATGGGTGTTCAAACTGTTTGTGCTTTTCTAGTTGATTATTATCTTCCTACAGTGATAATATAATCTTTATGTGAATCGAATCGGGAGTGGATTTAGATATGAGTAAACGCGATTATTATGAGGTGTTAGGCCTTTCGAAGAGTGCTTCGAAGGATGAAATCAAGAAAGCGTATCGAAAGCTCTCCAAACAATATCACCCTGATATTAATAAAGCAGACGATGCTGCGGATAAATTCAAGGAAATTAAGGAAGCTTACGAAGTATTAAGCGATGAACAGAAAAAAGCCCATTATGATCAATTTGGGCATACGGATCCGAATCAAGGCTTCGGTGGTGGTCAAGACTTTGGTGGTTTTGGCGGATTCGAAGATATTTTCAGTAGTTTCTTTGGTGGTGGAGGTCGTAGGAGAGATCCTAATGCACCTCGTCAAGGGGCCGATCTGCAATATACGATGACGCTTTCTTTTGAAGAAGCCGCATTTGGGAAAGATACAGAGATTGAAATTCCACGTGAAGAGAATTGTGATACATGTAAGGGCTCAGGTGCAAAGCCTGGTACAAAAGTCGAAAACTGTTCACACTGTCACGGAACTGGTCAGTTAAATGTTGAACAAAATACAGCTTTCGGGCGTATCGTTAACCGGAGAGCTTGTCACCATTGTCAAGGAACAGGTAAAATCATTCCGAATAAATGTTCAACGTGTAAAGGTGAAGGAAAAGTTCAAAAACGTAAAAAAATTCAAATCAAAGTACCTGCAGGTATCGATGACGGACAACAGCTTCGAGTTTCCGGTCAAGGGGAGCCTGGAATCAATGGTGGCCCATCCGGAGATCTATATGTAGTCTTCCATGTCCGTACTCATGAATTCTTTGAACGGGATGGCGATGATATTTATTGCGAAATGCCGATTACATTTGCCCAATCTGCGTTAGGAGACGAAATTGAAGTCCCAACCTTGCATGGCAAAGTTAAATTGAAGATTCCTGCCGGTACACAAACTGGTACGCGTTTCCGTTTAAAAGGAAAAGGCGTTTCGAATGTCAGGGGCTATGGACAAGGCGACCAGCATGTAATCGTATTGGTGGTCACTCCAAAGAAATTGACGGAAAAACAAAAAGAACTTCTTCGTGAGTTCAGCGAAATCAGTGGCCAATCAGGCATTGATGAACAAGAAGATGGCTTTTTCTCGAAGGTAAAGCGTGCTTTTAAAGATAGATGACTAAAAGTAAAAGAAGAGATCGGGAGTTGGTAGGTTATGAAGTGGTCTGAATTTGCAATCCACACAACAAATGAAGCGGTTGAACCTGTTTCAAATATCCTTCATGAGGCAGGTGCAAGCGGTGTTGTCATTGAGGATCCTCTTGAATTAGTCAAAGAACGTGAAAATGTCTTTGGCGAAATCTACCACCTGAACCCAGATGATTATCCGGACGAAGGTGTTTTGATCAAGGCGTACTTGCCGGTTAACAGCTTTCTTGGTGAAACGGTTGATGCTATTAAGGAATCCATCAATAATCTCCTGCAATTTGAAATAGACCTAGGGAAGAACCTTGTTTCAATCAGTGAAGTGAATGAGGAAGAATGGGCAACTGCCTGGAAGAAATATTATAATCCAGTCAAGATATCCGAGCGATTCACCATTGTCCCTACTTGGGAAGACTATACGCCAGTAAGCAGTGATGAATTGATCATAGAACTGGATCCGGGCATGGCATTCGGGACGGGTACCCACCCGACAACCGTCATGTGTATCCAAGCCCTCGAACGTACTGTTGTACCGGGTGATCTTGTGGTTGATGTTGGAACGGGTTCTGGAGTCTTGAGCATAGCGTCCGCATTGTTGGATGCAAAACGAGTTCAGGCACTTGATTTGGATGAAGTGGCTGTTCGGTCGGCCATTCAAAATGTTGAACTGAACAATGTTCAGGAAAAGGTCTCTGTTTCGCAAGGTAACTTATTGGATGGAGTAGATGAACGGGCGGATGTCGTAGTAGCCAATATTTTGGCCGAAGTGATTATGCGCTTTACGGACGATGTTGCGAAAATCGTGAAACCTGGTGGGCATTTCATTGCCTCTGGAATCATTCAACCTAAAAAACAAGATGTGAAGGAAGCGATTCAAGCTTCCGGATTCATAATTGTGGAAACCATCCAGATGGAAGATTGGGTTGCGTTCATTGCTAAAAGAAATGATTGAATGATGAGTTACTCTGATTATCTTATCCACAGGTAATCAGAGTACCTTTTTTTACGCTCAAACCTTGGCAAGGCACAAAGCATTCAAGGGAAGATGCCTTTGACTGCTTGCCTTTGAGTTTTTTTAGACTAGACGGAGTAGGTGGCACTATGCAACGATATTTTCTTAATGAAATGGACTTTCAGGGACAAACCGTGACCATTACAGGTGATGATTTTCACCATATTGCCAGAGTCATGAGAATGGAACCTGGAGAGCGAATCATAACTGTAAAGGGCAGTGGCATGGCTGCAGTCACGGAAATCTCGGAAATTACGAGTGATACAGTTATAGGAAACATTTTAGAATGGAAGAATGAAGAAAAAGAACTTCCCGTCCAGGTGACGATAGCGAGCGGTCTGCCTAAAGGGGATAAGCTGGAGTATATCGTTCAAAAGGGGACGGAATTGGGCGCTTACAAGTTTATCCCTTTTATTGCGGCTCGTTCGGTGGTAAAATGGGACCACAAAAAGGTCGGCAAGAAACTAGAAAGACTCCAAAAGATTTCCAAGGAGGCGGCCGAGCAGTCCCACCGTACAGTTGTCCCTTCCGTAACCGAACCGATGTCAATCGCTCAAGTAACGGAGCTTGCTTCTGAATACGATCATTCATTAATCGCATTTGAAGAAGAGGCAAAGCGCGGTGAAACATCCGTGCTAGCGTCGGTGTTGGAAAACATCAGGGCTGGACAGTCGATTCTTTTCGTTTTTGGGCCTGAAGGGGGCCTAGCGGAAAAAGAAATCGAGAAATTAACATCTTCCGGTTTTGTAGCATGTGGACTTGGACCTAGAATATTAAGAACTGAAACAGCACCTTTATATGCACTTTCCGCTGTTTCTTATCATGTAGAACTTTTGAGGTGATGAAAAATGGCAACGGTCGCTTTCCATACATTAGGCTGTAAAGTAAACCATTATGAAACAGAAGCTATTTGGCAATTATTTAAGACAGAAGGATATGACCGTGTTGAATTCGAAAACACATCGGATGTGTATGTCATCAATACGTGTACGGTAACGAATACGGGCGATAAGAAAAGCCGCCAGGTCATCCGTCGTGCTATCCGTAAAAACCCGAATGCCGTCATTGCAGTAACAGGATGTTACGCACAGACGTCGCCTGCTGAAATCATGGCAATCCCGGGCGTCGATATCGTGGTGGGCACACAGGACAGGGGAAAACTGTTAGCATACATCGAACAATTCAAGGTGGAACGCGAACCGATTAATGCAGTTGGAAACATTATGAAGAACCGTGTATACGAAGAATTGGATGTACCAGCTTTTACCGACAGAACCCGAGCTTCTTTAAAGATCCAGGAAGGTTGTAACAATTTCTGCACGTTCTGCATCATTCCATGGGCACGTGGTTTAATGCGTTCCCGTGATCCAAAGGAAGTTATCCATCAAGCTGAACAGCTTGTCGAAGCAGGGTATAAGGAACTTGTGTTGACTGGCATTCATACAGGTGGTTATGGTGACGACTTGAAGGATTATAATTTGGCCATGCTCTTGCGTGATTTGGAAAAGGTCGAGGGACTTAAACGGATCCGCATATCTTCCATTGAAGCGAGTCAAATAACGGATGAAATCATTGAAGTGCTTACGAAGTCCAAAAAAGTGGTTCGCCATTTGCATATTCCGATTCAATCAGGATCAGATACTGTGTTAAAACGGATGAGACGTAAATATACGATGGATTTCTTCGGGGACCGTATCGAAAAATTAAAAGTGGCGCTTCCTGGCCTTGCCGTTACATCTGATGTCATTGTAGGTTTCCCTGGAGAAACCGAAGAAGAATTCATGGAGACATATAATTTCATCAAGAAATATAAGTTCTCTGAATTACATGTATTCCCTTACTCGAAACGCACAGGGACACCAGCGGCACGCATGGATGATCAAGTGGATGAAGATGTGAAAAACGAACGTGTTCATCGCCTGATCTCTTTGTCCGATCAGCTGGCAAAAGAGTATGCTTCTCAATTCGAAGGAGAAGTACTGGAAGTGATTCCTGAAACACCATTGGAAAATGGGCTTTATGAGGGGTACTCCGATAATTATATGAAGGTTATTTTCCCGGCTACTGAAGAAATGGTTGGAGAAATCGTAAAAGTGAAAATTACACAATCCGGCTATCCACATAGTGAAGGACAGTTTGTTACGATTGTGAAAGATCTTCCATTACAACAAGCAGCTAATCTTTAAGACGGCGATTTATCGCTGTCTTTTTTTTCTTCTTTTTAGAGTGATAACGGAACATAAGGGTATAGTTTATATATATCGTCATTTTGAAATTATTATGGTATCATGAGAGGTACGGACAACTAGTTTTTTTATGAATATTAAGGAGGATTACTAAATGACACAAAATGTAGCAGGTTTAATCGATCACACTTTATTAAAAGCGGATGCAACGAAAGAACAAATAAAAGTTTTATGTGAAGAAGCAAGAGAATATAAATTCGCATCAGTATGCGTGAACCCAACTTGGGTGAAGTATGCTAGTGAGTTATTGGAAGGTTCAGAGGTAAAGGTTTGTACGGTAATAGGTTTCCCTCTAGGAGCGTCCACTCCTGAAACTAAAGCCTTCGAAACAAAAGATGCCATCAGCAACGGTGCGCATGAAGTTGATATGGTAATCAACATCGGTGCTTTGAAGGACAAGGATGATGAATTGGTTGAGCGGGACATTCGTGCCGTTGTCGCTGCAGCGACTGGTAAGGCCCTTTCAAAGGTCATTATTGAAACATCATTATTGTCAGAGGAAGAAAAAGTGCGTGCTTGCGAAATAGCTGTTAAAGCGGGAACGGATTTTGTTAAAACTTCAACAGGATTCTCAACAGGTGGTGCTACGGTTGAAGATGTAGCGCTTATGAGAAAAACGGTTGGACCGAATATCGGCGTTAAAGCTTCAGGTGGGGTTCGTAACACGAGCGATGCTGAGAAGATCATTGAAGCAGGAGCATCTAGAATTGGTGCAAGTGCTGGTGTATCCATTGTAAAAGGCTTAACAGCTGATTCTGATTATTAATTTTCATGGCCGCATTCTTAGGAATGCGGCTTATTTTTTTTGAGGACGATGCAGCATTAAAATGAAGTTGGAAAATTGGCTTGCGAAAGGTAAAACGATCAAAGAAGTCGTAATATTAAAAATGACACTAGCATGTGCAAGCTGGGTCGCTTTATTTTCAGTGAAAAAGGCAGCCGTTCGTTCTAGAACGTCCACAAGAGGAAGGAAGGCAGCCACACCGATCACATTCAGCCATATATGTGCATATGCTGTAAAGGCAGCTTGTCTACCTGAACCGATGCTAGCCATATAGCCTGTGATACACGTACCGATATTAGAACCGAGCATCATGATGATGGAAGAAGAGACGGATAGCTCCCCACTCATTAAAAAACTCATGGCGATTCCGATGGTCGCGGAGCTAGAGTGAATCAGCGCCGTTAACAGGATACCTGCCAACAAAGCATAACTAAGATGGCTTTCTATGCCACTGAGTACATGCTGAACCGATGGATAGGCAGCGATGGGCTTGGAGAGCATCTTAAAACCGCTCATCGCCGCGAAAATGGCAGAGATGCCTATAAGGGACATTCCGGCGCTTTTTAATGCGATTTTGGGCATAAAGCAAAGAGCGGCACCGCATAAGACTCCTGGAATGATCCAGCGGTCCAATGAAAAGGTCATGAATTCAGCTGTAAAGGTCGAACCGATATTCGTTCCTAAAATGATGCCAATCGTCTGTGGAAAGGATAAACTGCCGGCGGAAACGAGACCCACAGTCATGACCATGACCGCCGAGCTGCTTTGAAGGATGCCTGTGAAAATCGTACCTGCAAAAAAACCTTTCCATGGTTTATCGGTCACCTTAGAAAGAAAGGATTTTAATTTAGCGCCGGACAGGTTGAATAAGCCGATGCGTAAAACGGCCATACCCGCTAAAAATAAAGTGATGAATAAAAGGAATAAAAGTAACTCGTACATGACCAACACCTCTTGAACAGTCTATGGCCCATAGGGGAGAGACATGCTATAAAAAACTTCAAAGTTGCAATTAGAAAAAAATATGGTAACAACATGATAATATTTCAAATAAGTTTCGTTTTATTGGTTGACCTGTCAAAGATGATATATTATAATTGTTTAGTACATGTATAACATGTTGACAACTTGAGTTAGTGTGTTGTTTTCGGAGGGAGGGAAAGAGATGTCTAAAACCGTCGTTCGTAAAAACGAATCGCTTGAAGATGCTCTTCGTCGTTTCAAACGTACTGTATCTAAAGCAGGATCGCTTCAGGAAGCTAGGAAGCGTGAATTTTATGAAAAGCCAAGCGTAAAACGTAAGAAAAAGTCTGAAGCTGCAAGAAAACGTAAATTCTAAGAGAGGGTGGAAAGATGAGTCTTCTCGAGCGTTTAAATAATGATATGAAACAAGCGATGAAGAACAAGGAAAAGGACAAACTATCTGTTATTCGTATGTTGAAAGCTTCGCTTCAAAACGAAGCCCTAAAACAGAGACAAGATTTAACAGATGATGAAGAATTGACAGTGCTCTCTCGCGAATTAAAACAACGCAAAGACTCCCTCCAGGAGTTTGAAAACGCAGGTCGTTCCGATCTCGTGGATAAAGTCCGCACCGAATTGGGATACGTAGAGGCATATATGCCTGAGCAACTATCAGAAGAAGAGATTTCTGAAATTGTTAAATCAACAATTGAGGAAGTCAATGCAACATCCAAAGCAGATATGGGGAGAGTTATGGGAGCTTTAATGCCTAAAGTTAAAGGTAAAGCAGATGGTTCTCTAGTAAACAAGTTAGTACAACAACATCTATCTTAAACTCGAAACCTAACCGCAGGCATTAGCCTGTGGTTTTTGTGTGTTTACGTGATTATTTCGCCTCTTTTAGACGTATAGTAACTAGTGAAAGGGCAGCCGATTGGTTTTATATAAATTAATTGCTTTTTAAATGAAACCTTTTTCATATACATACGTATTAACTAAGTAAGTGACGATAATAAGTGGATTCGATTAGCAAGGGTGAAATATGCCTTTTAGGTAATGGAAAGGCCGGCTTACAGGCGCTTAATACGGGAAAGGAGGCGTTCCATTGAAAATATGGCGTGGTCTATCTGTTCTCTTATTCGGATTGCTGCTTATAGTGTCTTTCTTGGTGCCGGGTGCTTCTGCAAAGGAGAAGATTGTTTACCAGGTTCCCATTCAAGAAACGGTGGAAAAGGGTTTGGCCGCCTTTTTGCAAAGGGCACTATCGATTGCAGAAGAGAATAACGCAGATCTTGTAATTTTCGAGGTGAATACCCCAGGTGGTGCCGTAGATGCTGCAGGGGAGATAGCCAAGTTACTATCTAATTCCTCAGTAAAAACAGTGGCTTACGTCAATAATCGTGCTTTATCTGCGGGTGCCTATATTTCGCTCAGTGCCGATGAAATTTATATGGTCCCCAGTGCTACAATGGGTTCAGCTGCGGTGATTGACTCTTCGGGAAATGCAGCGGGAAAAAAAGCGGAATCTTATTGGTTGGCTGCAATGAAAACGGCAGCCGAACAGAATGGACGCGATCCCATTTATGCACAAGCGATGGCTGATGAGGATATCGACCTTCCAAAATACGGAGCCGAAAAAGGAAAATTACTGACATTAACTGCTGATCAGGCAAAAAAGGCCGGCTACAGTGAAGGGACCGTTTCGGGGAAAGCTGAGTTATATAGTATACTCGGGGTGGAAGATGCGGATATTCGAACCATAGAGGAAAGCTTTCCAGAAAAGTTAGCTCGCTTTTTGACCAATCCTTTTGTGATTCCCATCTTATTGACGATAGCAGGCATCGGGATTGTGGTAGAGTTGTTTTCGCCTGGTTTTGGCATTCCTGGTTTTATTGGAATCACTGGCCTCGTATTGTTCTTTTATGGACATTTGGTCGCAGGCATCACGGGCTATGAGTCGTTAGCGCTATTCATCTTAGGAGTCATCCTTGTGCTCTTGGAGTTTTTCCTCCCTGGAGGAATTATCGGGGTGCTTGGCTTTAGTGCAATTATAGGCAGTTTATTTCTCGCTTCAGAAGATCCGGTCCATATGACCATTTCTTTGTTAATTGCGATTACCGCATCCATTTTGGTTTCTATCCTATTTGTAAAGGTGCTTGGTAAAAAAATGAACTTTTTTAGAAAAATGATATTAACCGATGCAACAAAAACAGAGCAAGGGTATGTCAGTTCCCCGAATCGCTTGGAATTATTAGGTGTTGAAGGTAAGGCAATGACAGACTTAAGGCCATCTGGAACGGCTTTAATTAATGATGAACGGGTCGATGTTGTGACAGAAGGAAGCTTTATTTCCAAAGGGACATCCATCAAAGTCGTGAAAGCTGAAGGGTCGAGAGTAGTCGTTCGGCAAATTCCGGAATCAAATCAATGAAAATAGGAAGGGTGAATGTTTAGGTGATAACTTCAGGAACAATATTTATCGTGTTGGCTGTAATTGCGGCCATCATCATCTTATCGGTATTTTTCACATTTGTACCAGTTATGTTATGGATCTCAGCTTTAGCGGCTGGAGTCAAAATCAGTATCTTTACATTAGTGGGAATGAGGCTTCGTCGTGTTATACCAAGCAGGGTAGTTAACCCGCTTATTAAAGCCCACAAAGCGGGAATCAATGTATCGACGAATCAATTGGAGAGCCATTACCTTGCAGGAGGGAATGTTGATCGTGTCGTCAATGCACTGATTGCAGCAGAACGTGCGAATATCGCATTGCCATTTGAAAGAGGGGCAGCCATCGATCTTGCAGGACGTGATGTACTGGAAGCGGTTCAAATGAGCGTTAACCCTAAAGTGATCGAAACGCCATTCATCTCCGGCGTAGCGATGAATGGGATTGAAGTGCAGGCAAAGGCAAGAATCACCGTTCGTGCCAATATCGAACGATTAGTCGGTGGTGCTGGGGAAGAAACGATCATCGCGCGTGTAGGTGAAGGGATTGTTTCGACAATCGGTGCTTCAAAAAAGCATACGGATGTCCTTGAAAACCCTGATTTAATTTCTAGAACCGTTTTATCGAAAGGTCTCGATTCAGGTACAGCATTTGAAATTCTATCGATTGATATCGCTGATGTGGATATCGGGAAGAATATCGGGGCTATCCTACAGACTGACCAGGCTGAAGCGGATAAGAAAATCGCCCAAGCAAAAGCGGAAGAACGTCGCGCGATGGCTGTTGCCTTGGAACAGGAAATGGTAGCCCGTGTCCAAGAAATGAGAGCGAAGGTTGTAGAATCCGAGGCAGAAGTGCCATTGGCTATGGCTGAAGCGTTGAAGAGCGGAAATCTAGGGGTAATGGATTACATGAATATCCAAAATATCACGGCGGATACGGATATGCGGGATTCCATCAGTAAGATATCGGATAACCCAAAGGACAAGGATAACAATTAATTCCCAGAAGGGAGGCCTTTAAATGGGAGATCTCATTCAATTCTTTCTCAGTAATCCATTCCTTCTGATTATCTTGATAGCTGTTGCAACATCCATGTTCGGCAGGAAAAAACAGCCGCAACCAAACAATCCAAACAACCCGCCGAAAAAGAAATGGCAGGAAATCATGCAGGAGCTTCAAGGCGAGATGCCACAAAAGGAACAACGGCAAAGCCCTGTTCCGGCATCTGCCCAAAAAGCAGAGAAGCGTGTCGTAAACTCTACTGGGCCTGTGGATGAAACGAAAGCTCAGGCTGAAAAAAGGATTGCTGAACTAAGAAGGCTGCAGCAGAAATATGAGCAAGAGCGTGTGGAACAAAAAGATAAGGCAGATCGAATTACTACAGCCATTTCTGACGATAGCAGTTCCGTCTATCATAAAGGTCCTTCCTTCACTAAGAAACAGTTGATTGATGGAATCATTATGTCTGAGGTGCTCGGACCTCCAAGGGCTAAGCGTAGTTTGCAAAGGTCAAGGAGATAATTCGGAAGAACTTGTATCCCGCGTTCATTCGTTCAACATGAAAAAATAGAAATTGAACCTTTATAATTTTGTGCTAGAACCCTCTTTCATTTCATACATTGAGATGAAAGGGGGTTCTTTTTTATGGCTCGCAATTGGGGAAAAAAAGTGAAACAGCTTATGACCAAAACAATGGACCTTCCGCAAGATGTCATGATGGACCTGCCGCGAATTACCATGATCGGACAATTACATATATATATTGAAAATCATCGTGGCTTGTTGGCCTTTACTGACAGTGAAGTGAGGTTAATGCTTAAAAATGGCCAGCTGCTAATAAAGGGAACTGGCTTTGTCATCAAGACCATCTTGCCGGAGGAAATCATGTTAGAGGGCAAAATTGACAAAGTATATTTTATCAATGAATGATCCCGGGAGGTTTCCATGAAAAACCAATGGACAAACTATTATACAGGCTATGTAAAAGTGAAGGCATATGGAAGAGGAACCGAAAGGCTAATCAATATGTTGACAAGGAGAGGGCTTCATATCTGGGATGTGAAGCGTGTAGGAAGTGAATCCCTGATTTTCCATATGGATTTCAGGGAAATTTCAAAATTGCGTCAGGTCCTGCGAAAAAGCGACTGTAAAGTGAAATTCCTCCAAGGCAGGGGGTTTCCGTTTCTCATGAAGCGGGTGATGAAAAATAGTGGATTCTTGGCGGGTTTGATTGCCTTCCTTATTTGCATTTTTGTACTTTCCAATATGGTGTGGGGGATAGAAGTTAAAGGGGCAAAACCGGAAACCGAACATGCCATCCGTAAAGAATTGGACAAAATGGGCGTGAAAATTGGAAAGGTGCAATTTCTAGTGGACGATGTGGATACGATACAGCGAAAGCTCTCTGATCGCATCGGTGCCCTAACCTGGGTTGGTGTGGAGCTTAAGGGGACAACCTACCATTTCCAGGTGGTGGAAAAACGGCAGCCGAAGGAAATAGAGAAAACCTCCTCACAAAATTTGGTTGCTTCAAAAAAGGCGGTCATCACCAATATGTTCATTGAAAAAGGCCAACCTAAAGTCAATGTGCATGATTATGTAAGTAAAGGACAACTTCTTGTGTCAGGGTTGATTGGGAAGGAAGATAAACCAGAAATTGTTTCGGCGCAGGGGAAAGTAATGGGGCAAACTTGGTACAAGGCGAATGTGGAAGTCCCTCTGAAAACCAATTTTTCCGTCTACAATGGTAATGAAACCAGTAAGCATTATATAAAAGTGAGCAGCTTATCTATACCTATATGGGGGTTTAAGGATCCGGGCTATAAAAAGCAGGAAAAAGAATCGACTGATCGGCCGTTTCATTTTCTGCAATGGGAACTGCCCATTTCCTATAAAGTCGAGACATTAAGGAGTAAAGACGATATCGTCCGGAGTTATACGAAGGAAGAAGCGATTAAGGAAGGGAAGAAGATGGCCCAGGCCGACTTACGGAAGCTTCTTGAAGAAGAAGACCAAATTATAGGGGAAAAAGTTTTGCACGAAAGCATGGAGAATGGTAAAGTGAAATTATCTATACATTACCAAGTTATTGAAGATATTGCTGTAGGACAACCAATCATTCAAGGAGACTAGCGAATGGCAGATGAAGTGAAGGTTATTAAGTTGGAAATTGAATCACCTAATGAAGCGGTCGCTTTATTGGGCAATGGAGATTCTAATGTAAAAGTGCTTGAAGACGAGCTGGGCATTTCGGTCATCACCCGCGGGGAAGGTATAAGCGTTGCCGGTGAATTAGAGCGGGTGACGATGGGACAGGATATCCTGAAGGCGCTGTTATCTGTGATCAGAAAAGGGATTACGATAAGTTCTAGGGATGTAATGTATGCTATAGAATTGGCTCGCAAGGGAACATTGGAATATTTCGGAGAATTATATGAAGAAGAAATTGCTAAAACGGCTAAAGGTAAATCGATTAAGGTCAAAACAATTGGCCAGCGATATTATATTCAGGCCATAAAGAAGCTCGATTTAGTATTCGGGATTGGTCCTGCTGGGACCGGGAAGACCTATCTAGCTGTAGTGATGGCAATCAATGCCTTGAAAAACGGACAGGTTAAACGAATTATCTTGACGAGACCTGCCGTTGAAGCTGGCGAAAGTTTGGGATTCCTTCCTGGGGACTTAAAAGAAAAGGTAGACCCGTACCTACGTCCGTTATATGACGCTCTTCATGACCTACTGGGGATGGAACAGACCCAAAGGATGATTGAACGCGGGACGATTGAAATCGCTCCCTTGGCCTATATGAGGGGACGTACGCTCGAGGATGCCTTTGTAATCTTGGATGAGGCACAGAATACTACCGAAGCCCAAATGAAGATGTTTTTAACGAGGCTCGGTTTTGGATCGAAAATGGTCATTACGGGAGATCGTACCCAAATCGACCTTCCAAAAGGGATGAAGTCAGGTTTGATTCGGGTTGAGGAGATTCTCAAGAATGTCAAAGGCCTTTCATTTGTGTATTTTGAACAGAGTGATGTAGTCAGGCATCCGCTCGTCGCCAAAATTATCAGCGCATATGAACAGGCAAAAGAATAGAGGGAATCCGCCAATGAAATGGCGGATTTTTTCATGGTGATTCGCTTGCCCATCATGAATGGAATGTGAAATTGTGGTGAAAAGCAAGGGTTTTATCATAACATGATGAAAAGTAGAGGGAAAACTGTTATCATTTTACATATCTAGCATATTAACCATCTTTTTTTAGGAGGACCTTCTTTGAACCGTATCCAAAAATTTTTCACCAAAATAAAAGGCCTGCTGGTCCATCGCTTTTTTCAAGTACTCTTGTTCGTCGTACTTGGTTTGTTTGCATATGGGTTAATGCTATCCAACGTTAAGCCTGAAAAGATCCAAGTGGAGCTTTTTAAGCCAGCGGAACAAACGATACGATCCACCAAGACTATAGAAGATACATATAAGACTACGAAAGAAAAAGAAGAAATTTCAAAACAGGTGGCGGATGTTTATACATTAAAAAAGGAATATGCCAAAAATAAAGTCGATTTGATCTCTTCAATTTTTGATTCTGCGATTGAAGTGAACAAAGAAACAGATCCTAATAAGGGCGGTAAAAAAGGAATTAAAAAGACGGATGGCCAAAAGGTTTCCATCTTGAAAGAAAAATTGACGGAGGAGGTCAATAAAGATATAGAAGAATCTGTTTTCATGGCATTGGTACAGGCGGATGAAGATGAACTGGAGATAGCGAGGGACTCTACGATAACCGCTGTAAATAATGTGATGAGTGAGCGGATCTCGGCCAGCGATGTTGAAAATGCAAAGAAAAAAGTGGTAGATGAACTGAGCTATATGAGTATAAATAGTGATATGAAGAAGGTCTCCATATCACTTGCCCGTTCGGCGATTATTCAAAATGTTTTTTTTGATAAAGATAAAACGGAGGAACAACGCCGAAAAGCAGTGGAAAGTGTGGAACCAGTCAGGATTCTCCAGGGGCAGATTATCGTCGAAGAAAATCAATTAGTGGACCGGGACGTGTACAGGCAGCTTGAATTGGCTGGGTTTTTAAGTACCGAGTCCACTATCTTTCCATATGTAGGGCTCCTGCTTTATATTTTTTTAACTTTTACGGCTTTTTATTACTTTTTTTACTATTCCATAACGAAACGGGATAATAAGTACAATCAGTTGTTGGTTTTCAGCCTTGTTTTCATTTTTGCAATGGCAACGATGAAAACAGTCAGCATATTCGCTGAACTGAAAGATTCGAATTTAGAATATATTTTCCCTGCTGCCATGGCAGCGATGCTTATTAAGATATTATTAAATGATAAATTGGCTGTTGCCATGACAATTTTATTAGGATCTTATGGTACGATAATATTTAATGGCGATACGCCAGGAAATCTTGACTTCTCTATGGGGCTTTATATCATTTTTAGCGGATTGATGGCCATCATAATATTATCGCGTTCCAATTTCAAATCAAGAGTACTGGTAGCGGGTCTCATGATGTCAGTGATCAATATCGCTTTCGTCTATTCGCTCATTTTCATTATGGATGGCCATTACACAAAAGTGGAGTATCTATATTATGCGGCAGCGGCTATAGGATCTGGGCTTGGTTCCGCTGTGTTGACAATGGGGCTGCTTCCATTTTTCGAGGCGGGGTTCGGGATTTTATCTTCAATGAAGTTGATCGAGCTTTCCAATCCCAATCACCCCCTATTACGAAAAATCTTGATTGAGGCACCTGGTACCTACCACCATAGTGTAATGGTTGCCAATTTGGCTGAATCTGCATGTGAAGCAATTGGCTCGAATGGGTTGCTTGCAAGAGTCGGATCTTATTACCACGATATAGGCAAGACAAAGCGGCCGCACTTTTTCATCGAGAACCAGTTAAATGAGGAAAATCCGCATGATAGGCTACAACCGGAAACGAGCAAGGACATTATCATTGCGCATGCCGTGGATGGCGGAGAAATGCTTCGCAGCCATAAGTTCCCGAAGGAAATTGTGGATATAGCGGAACAACATCATGGGACGACTTTATTGAAATTTTTCTATCATAAGGCATGTAAGGAAGATGAAGCGACACGCGAAGTCGACTACCGGTATCCGGGGCCTATGGCGAAAATGAAGGAAGTGGCCGTCATTGGAATTGCAGATAGTGTTGAGGCTGCAGTCAGGTCGATGAAGCATCCTACACCCGAGAAGATCGAGGAACTGGTAAGTTTCATAATCAGTGACCGGATTCAAGACGGTCAATTTGATGAATGTGACATTACTATGAGAGAATTAAGTATCGTAAAGCATTCGCTTTGTGAATCGCTGAATGGTATCTTCCACTCAAGGATCGAGTATCCTGACATGGATAAATTAGGACAGAAGGTGAAAAAATGATTTTAACAATGGATTTAATCGATGAAACGAACGAAGTGACGGAAAAAGGGCAGCAGCTTGTTGAAAGCATTTTGCAATTTGCCGCCAATAAAGAGAATATCGAAGAAGGTACGGAACTATCCGTCACTTTTGTCGACAACAAAAGGATTCAGGAGATTAATAAAGAATACCGTAATAAGGATTCGGCTACCGATGTCATTTCTTTTGCACTGGAAGAGATGGGGGAGGAAGAAGTCGAGATTATCGGGGCGGAAATGCCTCGTATGCTTGGTGATATCATCATTTCAATTGAACGCACAAAAGAGCAGGCCGAGGAGTATGGACACTCTTTTGACCGCGAACTTGGCTTTTTAGCCCTACATGGTTTTCTTCATTTGCTAGGCTATGACCATATGACTGAAGAAGATGAAAAAGTGATGTTTTCTAGACAAAAGGAGATATTGGGGGAATATGGGCTCTCGAGAGAAGGGTAAGCCAAGGTATCCACTCGTAAAAAGCTTTTCATTTGCTTGTCAAGGGATTTTGGAAGCGGTACGGACCGAGCGAAACATACAGATCCATTTCGTGGTGATGGCAGCCGTCGTGTTCTTTGGTTGGTATTTTTCATTGAACGGAATGGAATGGTTGTTTATTTTGACGGCAATTGCTGGTACGATTGCATTAGAACTAGTGAATTCGGCCATTGAACGGGTTGTTGATTTAGTGACAGACCAAATCCATCCTCTTGCCAAGCAGGCAAAAGATATTGCAGCCGGGGCTGTATTCATATATGCTATATTTTCTATAATAGTTGGATTGATTATTTTTTTGCCAAAGTTGGGTATGTAGGTTCTTTTATTCATCCAATGTAGAGGGGGAATTGTATAATGAATACGAATGAATTGATTGAAGAAGCTAAAAAAGCTAGAGAAAAGGCTTATGTCCCTTATTCAAAGTTTAAAGTGGGAGCTGCTTTATTGACTGCCGATGGTAAGGTATATCATGGCTGTAATATTGAAAATGCAGCATACAGCATGTGCAACTGCGCGGAAAGAACTGCATTATTCAGTGCCTATGCGCATAATGACAAGCAGTTTAGCAAACTTGCGGTCGTAGCGGACACGGACCGACCGGTATCCCCATGCGGAGCCTGCAGACAAGTCATTTCAGAACTATGTGAACCGGATATGATGGTTGTTTTAACCAACTTGAATGGTGATACTAAAGAATTAACAGTACAGGAATTGCTTCCAGGAGCTTTTTCACCGGAGGATTTAAATGAATAAATTAGTTAGCGATACACAGGTAAAAGGATATAAATCAGGATTTATATCCATCATCGGCCGTCCAAATGTCGGCAAGAGCACGTTTTTGAACCGTGTAATCGGTCAAAAAATCGCAATCATGAGCGACAAGCCTCAAACGACAAGAAATAAAGTTCAAGGTGTACTTACACAAAATGATTCACAAATGATCTTCATTGATACACCGGGCATTCATAAACCTAAGCATAAGCTTGGGGACTTTATGATGAAGGTTGCGACGAATACCTTGAAAGAGGTCGATCTGATTCTATTCATGATTAATGCTGAAGAGGGCTACGGTCGTGGAGATGAGTTTATCATTGAAAAGCTACAATCGGTTAAAACACCCGTTTTCCTTGTAGTCAATAAAATTGATACGATGCATCCTGATGACCTTCTGCCCATCATTGAAAAGTACCAAAAGCTGTATCCTTTTGCAGCAGTGGTGCCTATTTCAGCTCTTGAAGGTAATAATGTCGATACATTGCTCGCCCAAATCAAGGAACATCTTCCTGAAGGGCCGCAGTTTTACCCAGCCGATCAAGTAACGGATCATCCGGAGCGTTTCATCATTTCTGAATTGGTCCGCGAAAAGGTTCTGCACTTAACTCGTGAAGAGATTCCACATTCCGTGGCTGTTGTGATTGACTCAATCAAAAAAATGGATAACAGTGACACAATCAATGTTATGGCGACCATCATTGTCGAGAGGGATTCCCAAAAAGGAATTGTCATCGGTAAGCAAGGGAAAATGCTGAAAGAAGTCGGTAGCCGCGCGAGAGTCGACATTGAGAACCTATTGGGCTCTAAGGTTTTCCTTGAGCTATGGGTCAAAGTCCAGAAAGATTGGCGTAATAAAGCAAGTCAGCTTCGTGATTTTGGATTTGATGAGAAAGAATATTAATTAACAAATTTTACGCTTCATGAAAGTGTGAAAAACGGTCAAGCTAATCATTAAGGACGGATATTTATCTGATATTGCTAGTCATAATGAAGGGTGGGCTTTATATGTTGGATTTTACCTGGGAGTTATTTAGTGAGACAGGTAATGTGGACACCTATTTACTTTATAAGGAGATAGAAGTCGAAAGGCAGGAAAGACCATTAGTATCGAATGAAGAGCTAGCTGATATTGATTTTCCTGTTTCTTAAGGATTAGCTAAGGCGAGTATGGGTGGTGTCTTTTATGCTTCAGAAATGTGAAGGCATTGTCATTAGAAGGACGGCATATGGAGAAAACAATAAAATTATAACGATTTATACCCGAGAGCTAGGGAAAATAGGGGTCATGGCTAGAGGTGCGAGCAAGCCAAATAGCAGGCTTGCCGCCGTGACCCAGCTTTTTTGCTCCGGGTATTTCCTTGTTTCGACATCTAGTGGACTTGGAAGCCTTCAGCAGGGGGAAATGGTTGACTCGCTTCGTTTTATCAGGGAGGATCTTTTCGCCACTGCCTATGCTTCCTATATCGTCGAATTGCTCGATAAGAGTGTGGACGATAAAAAACCAAATCCATATCTGTTTGAATTGCTTTCACAAACTTTACATTACATAAATGAAGAATACGACACTGAGGTTTTGAAATTCATTTTTGAAATGAAAATGCTTCCTGTAAATGGAATCAACCCGGTTTTGAACCAATGTGCCGTTTGTGGGGAGACCGAAGGGGAATTTGCTTTCTCCCTAAGGGAAGCCGGGTTTATTTGTCACCGATGTTTGGACAAGGACCCTTATCATTATAAAATTTCTCCTTCTGCGGTGAAACTTCTGAGGATCTTTTATTATTTTGATTTATCCAGGCTTGGTAACATATCTGTTAAACCGGAAACTAAAAGGGAATTGTCAAAAATCATTGATGCCTATTATGAGGAATATTCAGGGTTACATCTGAAGTCCAAAAAGTTTCTCAAACAGATTGATTCGATGAAAGATATGTTTTAGGTTCGAACTATTGACATTCCGGTTTTGTTTGTATAAAATTTTAATCATCAAAATAAGAAGAATGCGTCGATGGAAGAGAGTACCTGTTTTAATTCATAAAAGCGAACCCGGGATGGTGCAAGCCGGGATATGAAGACACAGGGAAGGGCGTTCCGGAGCATGATTAGGTTTGAAAAGAGGCCGTTTCATAACGGCAATTAGGGTGGAACCGCGGGTAAACTCTCGTCCCTATGCATTACGCATAGGGACGGGAGTTTTTTGTTTGCCTTGAGGAATCCTAGGCAAAAGATACTTCCCGCCCCTGAATCTGAAATTTAGTAAGCCGCTTTAAATAATCTGGAGGTGTACGATGAATATTCAAAATATGATTTTAACTTTGCAAAAGCATTGGTCTGAGCAAGGCTGTATCTTAATGAATGCTTATGATGTCGAAAAAGGTGCCGGGACGATGAGTCCTTATACCTTCCTTAGAGCAATTGGGCCAGAACCTTGGAGTGTTGCTTACGTGGAGCCTTCAAGACGTCCTGCAGACGGCCGGTATGGAGAGAATCCTAACCGTCTTTATCAACATCATCAATTTCAAGTGATCATGAAGCCTTCTCCGGATAATATTCAAGAACTTTATTTGGAGTCATTACGGAAGCTAGGCATCAATCCATTGGAGCACGACATTCGCTTTGTTGAGGATAACTGGGAAAATCCATCCCTTGGCTGTGCGGGTCTAGGATGGGAAGTATGGTTGGATGGAATGGAGATTACCCAATTCACCTATTTCCAGCAAGTTGGTGGACTAGAGTGTAAACCAGTCTCCGTCGAAATTACATACGGAATTGAACGTTTGGCTTCATACATCCAAGACAAAGAAAATGTCTTTGAACTTGAATGGACGGATGGATTTACTGTTCGTGACATCTTTGGCCAACCGGAATACGAGCATTCAAAATATACATTCGAGACATCCAACCTTGATATGCTGTTCGAACTTTTCACGATGTATGAAAAGGAAGCGCATCGTCAAATGGAGGAAGGTCTTGTACATCCGGCTTATGACTATGTATTGAAGTGTTCTCATACGTTCAATCTGCTGGATGCCAGAGGTGCCATTTCAGTAACGGAAAGAACGGGTTATATTGCCCGTTGTCGTAATTTAGCGCGTAAGGTTGCCAAAACTTTTTATGAAGAGCGGGAAAAATTAGGCTTCCCGATCCTGAAAGTGAAAGGGGAGAAAACAAATGAGCAAGCGTGATTTGTTATTGGAAATTGGGTTGGAGGAGCTACCGGCTCGATTTGTTACAGCTTCTATGAAACAGTTATCCGACAAAGTACAAAAGTGGTTGACACAAAAAGCGATTGAATTTGGTAAAGTCGAAGCATTTTCAACACCAAGACGTTTGGCGATATTGGTAAAAGATGTTGCGGAATCACAAAAGGACATTGAAGAAGAAGCAAAAGGACCGGCTAAGAAGATCGCTTTGGACGCCGAAGGCAACTGGTCTAAAGCAGCGTTAGGTTTTGTAAGAGGACAAGGCATGACGGCTGAGGATATTTATTTCAAAGAACTTAAAGGTGTGGAATATGTCCATGTGAATAAATTCATCAAGGGGCAACCGACAGCTCAGTTATTGGCGGAGCTACAAGAAATCATAACTGGCATGACCTTCCCGAAAAATATGCGTTGGGCCAACCAGGACCTTCGCTTCGTCCGTCCGATTAAATGGTTAATTGCTTTGTTCGGTAAAGAAGTAATACCTTTTACCATAGCTGAAGTAGAAACAGGCCGAGAAACGAAAGGTCATCGCTTTTTAGGTGAAAGTACAGTTATTGAAACTCCTGACCAGTATGAAAAGTCACTTAACGAACAATTTGTCATGGTCAATCCAGACAAACGCCGTACCGTGATCTTAGATCAAATCAAAAACCTGGAACAGGAGAATGGCTGGATCATCCCGGTCGATGAAAATCTTCTGGAAGAGGTAAATAACTTGGTTGAATATCCAACGGTGTTATTTGGCCGTTTTGAAGAAGAATTCCTTGAATTGCCTTCTCAGGTGCTGATTACATCGATGAAGGAACATCAACGGTATTTCCCTGTAAAAGATCAAGATGGAAAGTTGCTTCCTTTCTTCGTGACTGTTCGAAATGGGGATGACCGTCACCTGGATATGGTATCGAAAGGGAACGAAAAAGTATTGCGTGCCCGTTTATCGGATGCAGCTTTCTTCTACAAAGAAGATCAGAAAAAAGAGATTGCTGATGCTTTGAAAAAGCTGGATAGCATCGTTTACCATGAAGAAATCGGTACTCTAGCCGAGAAAACTGAACGTGTAACAGAGGTAACCGGAGCATTGGTGGATGCCTTGAAACTGAAAGTGGATAAAGAATTGGCGCTACGTGCTGCAAAAATAGCCAAGTTTGATTTAGTGAGTCATATGGTTTATGAGTTCCCTGAATTACAAGGGTACATGGGTGAAAAGTATGCCCTTCTAAAAGGTGAAGCGAAAGAAGTGGCGACAGCGATCAATGAACATTATATGCCACGACATGCAGATGACGATGTACCTCCATCCTTAATCGGGGCACTTGTGAGCGTAGCGGAAAAAATTGATACACTGGCATCATTCTTCGCCATCGGAGTGATCCCTACCGGTTCTCAAGATCCATATGCTTTAAGAAGACAAGCAAGTGGGGTCGTTCAAATTCTAGCGGAGAAAAAGTGGGATATCACACTGGAGGAACTTATCACTTTGGGTCTTAAAGGACTTGAAGCAAAAGGCCTCTTGAAACGTGATATGGATGATGTAAAAGCGGATATGCATACATTCTTTAAAGCCCGTGTGAAGCATTTGCTTCAGGAACTACACATTCGTTATGATTTAATCGATGCTGTTTTGGCTAATGAAATTGGTTATATCCATTCTGTTGTTGAACGCTCCCAGGTATTAGAAGCGAAGAAAGAGGAAGCTGGCTTTAAAGAAAGTCTTGAGGCGTTAAGCCGTGTCATGAATATCGCTGGGAAATGCGATAATAAGGTGACAGTGAACCCGGGTGCTTTTGAAAATGAAGAAGAAAAAGCGTTGTATGAGAAATTTGGAACGGTTGCTTCAGCCTATGCCGAAACGAATGATGAGATGGAGCATTTCGAACAGCTAATATCGCTTCAAAGCGAAATCGAGGCTTATTTCGAGCATACAATGGTCATGGCGGAAGATGAAGCCGTACGTAATAATCGTTTATCCCTTATGAAAGAAATTAGTGATTTAGTTTCCAGCTTTGGGGCTGTGAACAAAATAATCCTTTCTTAATCCAATGAAATGATCGGGACCCTTTTTATGAAGGGTTTCCGATTATTACAACTAATAGAGATGAAAACTGCTTTTATCAAATGATATAGTATATAATCGTTATATGAAGATCCTTTGTTACTTTACTCTGCGAAAAGCAGTAGGGTGGTGATTACAATTCAATTGAATAAACGTCAGGAACAGATTTTACAAATTGTTAAAGAGAATGGACCGATTACTGGAGAGCATATTGCAGATAGGTTAAGCTTAACGAGGGCGACGCTTCGTCCGGATTTGGCTATCTTAACGATGGCCGGTTTTCTAGATGCACGTCCACGTGTCGGGTATTTCTATACAGGTCGCTCGGGTACACAGCTATTGACGGATAGTCTGAACCATCTGTATGTTCGTGACCATCAATCGATCCCTGTCGTTGTGGATGAGGGTATATCTGTTTACGATGCGATTGTCATGATGTTTTTAGAAGATGTCGGCACTATGTTCGTAGTGGATAAGCATGCATTACTCGTAGGGGTACTGTCCAGGAAAGACTTGCTACGTGCAAGTATTGGAAAACAAGAACTGAATTCCATCCCGGTCAATATCATCATGACAAGGATGCCTAACATTACAATGTGTACTAAAGAAGATTTATTGATCGATGTTGCCAAAAAATTGATTGAGAAACAAATTGATTCATTACCTGTCGTCAAAGAAACAGAAAAAGGCTATGAGGTAATTGGAAGAGTGACGAAAACCAATATAACAAAAGCATTCGTAGCTTTAGCTGATGAAGGCTATTAGGGGGGCTTGCAAAGGAATGACGGAGAATATGAACGGTTCTATTATATATGTTGTATCGGATTCAGTTGGGGAAACAGCGGAGTTAGTTACTAAAGCTGCGGCTAGTCAGTTTTCTAGTTCCGCTTTTACTATTAAACGAATTCCGTATATTGAAGATGAACATAACGTGGATGAAGTAATTTCACTGGCCAAATTAGATGGGGCAATCATCGCCTACACTCTTGTGAAGCCTGCTATTAGAGACTACATGAAAGCACAGGTGGAAAAAGAAAACCTGTCTGCTTATGACATTTTAGGACCGCTCATGGATATCCTTCAGGAAAGAACATCTAAAGGACCTCTTAATGAGCCGGGGCTCGTAAGAAAACTTGACGATGATTATTTCAAACGTGTGGAAGCCATTGAATTTGCTGTAAAATACGACGATGGACGGGATCCACGTGGGATTTTACGTGCGGATATCGTGTTGGTTGGTGTTTCTCGCACGTCCAAAACACCTTTGTCCCAATATTTAGCTCATAAACGCTATAAAGTGGCCAATGTTCCTTTAGTACCAGAGGTAGAGCCGCCAGAAGAACTATTCCTGGTCCCGCCTGAAAAATGCATTGGGTTGAAAATAAGTCCTGAAAAGTTAAATCATATTCGGAAAGAGCGATTGAAGTCACTTGGACTCAATGATCATGCTATATATGCGAATGTGGAACGAATCAAAGAAGAGTTGACATACTTTGATAAAATTATTTCAAGGCTCGACTGCCCAATCATTGATGTTACGAATAAAGCTGTCGAAGAAACGGCCAACTTAATTATGAATATTCTTCAAAATAAAAATCGGTAGATTTCTCTTATTCTTAAAATTGAGATTAATCAAAATGTGAGCTGGACACTTTTAGTGTCGGCTCACATTTTCATGCTCAAGGTTTATTAGGTTTTAAATGTAAAACATGGATGACACTTACATAATTCCTCTTTTGTTAAACAATTCACAACCCACTTTTTAGATGTTTGAAATTCAGAATCTAATTGGTAGCATCTTTTTAAAAAATAGATTATAATAAAAAATTGTGAGAAAAAAGTAATCTTGAGGTTTAGACTTGGTTATTAAGGAATAAACTAAGGATTATAAGAAGTCAAGTTTTTTATCATAAAAAAATTCGACACATTCAGTATAATTGATGAGGCAAAATAGGGTGTAACACTTGTTTAGAGGATACCGTTTGTATATTCTTGCGAATGACTTCAGGATAAGTGTTTGGAAGTTTCATTATATCTCGATAAAGTTTAGGGGAGAAAAAAGGATTATGCAGAATGATGTAGAATTAAAAGGTATGATAAATAAACCAATAATACATGTTGACGCCGATGCATGTCCGGTGAAAGATGAGATTCTTCATTGTGCAAGACAATGCGATGTCGATGTCTGTTTTGTTGCATCATATAAAAATATGATGAACAACCCTGAAGGCAAATGGGTATACGTCGATGCAGATAAAGAAGCAGCAGATCTTTATATAGTGAATTCTGTAAAAAAGGGTGATATTGTTATTACTGCTGATATTGGATTAGCTGGTACCCTGCTTCCTAAAAGCGTTTATGTTCTATCTCCGAGGGGAAAAGAATATACAGATGAAAATATTTTCATGCTTCTCGATATGCGCTACCAGTCAGCGAAACTTCGCAGGCAGGGGAAGCATACGAAAGGACCGAAAGCCTTTACAAAGGATGACAAAATATGTTTTACAAATAAACTTTTGAAAATTTTGTCGAATTTTGCAGGGAATCAGGATTCAATATCGAATTAAAAAACTATCACCAAAATCGCAAGGTGAAAAAATGACAAATGGTCGTATAGAAGATGAAAAGATAAATCAGATCCGAGAAGCAGTGGACATCGTCGACTTGATTGGAGAATATGTCCAGCTGAAGAAGCAAGGACGGAATTATTTTGGGCTTTGTCCTTTCCATGGTGAAAACTCACCATCATTTTCTGTTTCCACAGAAAAACAGATTTTCCATTGTTTTGGCTGTGGTGCAGGTGGGAATATTTTCACTTTCTTAATGGATATCGAAGGATATAATTTTGTGGAATCTGCAAAGGTCCTGGCTGAAAAAGGGAATATACCTTTGGACGTTGAAATAAATAAGGACTCCCAACGGTCTAATATGCCGGCTGGTTCTCAACAGATGCTTGAAGCCCATGACTTGCTTCGAAAGTTTTACCATCATCTTCTTGTAAATACCAAGGAAGGCCAAGAAGCTTTGGAGTATCTCCTTAATAGAGGATTTACCGAAGAAACGATTGAAAAGTTCCAAATTGGTTACTCACTGGATTCTTGGGATTTTGTTTCCAAGTTTCTTTTAAAAAGGGGTTTCCCGCCAGAATTTATGGAACAGGCTGGGTTGATTATTTACAGGGAAAAAGATGAGTCATACTTTGACCGTTTTAGAAATAGAGTCATGTTTCCAATTATGGATCATCAAGGGAATACGATTGCGTTTTCGGGTAGAGCAATGGGGGACGATGAGCCCAAATACTTGAATAGCCCCGAGACCCCAATCTTTAATAAAAGTAAAACTTTATATAATTTCCATCAAGCAAGACCGCACATTCGCAAGAAGGAACAAGTTGTAATTTTCGAAGGTTTTGCCGACTGTATTTCCGCAGTCCGTGCCGGAGTGGAGAATTCGGTTGCTACGATGGGGACCGCTCTAACCGATCAGCACATTCAGCTTTTAAAAAGAAATACGGACCAGGTTTTAATCTGTTATGATTCGGATTCGGCTGGTTTGAATGCAGCTAACCGCGCAGTTAACATGCTACAGGAAACGGATTTTACCGTTAAGGTAGCACTTATGCCTGATAATATGGACCCCGATGACTACATAAAGGAATTTGGTGAGAAAAGCTTTGTTTCTGAGGTAATAGGGGCCAGTTTAACCTACATGGCATTCAAGATGCATTATTTACGTCGAGGAAAAAATGTAAATAATGAAGGAGATCGAATTCAATATATCGAAGAAGTCCTTAAAGAAATTTCTCGTTTGCCAAGTGCAGTGGAGCGGGATCATTATCTTAGGCAGCTGTCCTCAGAGTTTACACTTTCGTTGGATGCGCTTGAACAGCAGCAACGACAGGTATTTTTTGCGGAACGTAAAAAGGGTACACTGCCACAACCTGCTGCTCAAAAGAAAATGACCCTTCAGTATGAGCATAAATTAAAACCTGCTCATCACAATGCTGAAATTAAGTTGATGGCCCATATGCTGAAAAGTAGGGAAATGACTTATAAGATTCAACAGTTGCTTGGACAAACACTCTTTCATGTAGATGAACATCAGGCCATCATCACCTATTTATATGCTTTCTATGAAGATGGACACGAGCCTGATCCAAGCTTTTTCCTTACTTATTTGCCGGATCCAAACTTGAGAAGGATCGTTTCGGAAATAGAAATGATGTCAGTTAATGAGGAAGTTTCCGATAAAGAACTGACTGATTGTATAAATCAAGTGTTGAAATATGAAAAGATGTTAAAGATAAAAGAAAAACAGGCAGAAGAAAAAGATGCAGTGAGACGCAGCGATCCTAAAGCTGCCGCCAGAATTGCAATGGAAATCATTAAGTTGCGCAAAATGTTGTAGTTGTTTAGGTGTAAGACCTGGAAGGAGGGGAACTAATGGCTGAAAAACCAGCACGTTCCAAACAAGTTGATAATGAATTTAGCCTTGAGCAGGTTAAAGAAAAATTAATAGAGCTAGGTAAGAAAAGAGGCTCTTTGACCTTAGAAAAAATTGCCGAAAAAATTGGCGGTTTCGAATTAGATTCCGATCAAATGGATGAGTTCTATGAGGTGCTAGCTGAAAATGGAATCGAGATTCTCACGGATGGTGAGGAAGAAGAGGATGAAGATGATCCGGATTCCAAAAAACTTGCTAAAGAAGAAGAGTTTGACTTAAATGACTTAAGTGTTCCTCCTGGTGTTAAGATTAATGATCCTGTCCGGATGTACTTGAAAGAGATCGGTCGGGTCGACCTTTTATCTGCAGAAGAGGAAATCTCTTTAGCGATGCGAATCGAGGAAGGGGACGAAGAGGCAAAACGCCGTCTAGCCGAAGCCAATCTACGTCTGGTAGTCAGCATAGCCAAACGTTACGTGGGACGCGGTATGCTTTTCCTTGACTTGATTCAAGAAGGAAATATGGGTCTTATCAAAGCGGTAGAGAAATTCGATTACCGCAAAGGGTACAAGTTCAGTACCTATGCAACTTGGTGGATTCGTCAGGCCATCACTCGTGCGATTGCTGACCAAGCAAGAACGATCAGGATACCGGTGCATATGGTTGAGACCATCAATAAATTAATCAGGGTACAAAGACAGCTTCTTCAAGATCTTGGACGTGAACCATCTCCAGAGGAAATTGCAGAGGATATGGATTTAACTCCGGAAAAGGTTCGTGAAATCTTGAAGATTGCTCAGGAGCCTGTTTCATTGGAAACCCCAATTGGTGAAGAAGATGATTCACACTTAGGTGATTTCATTGAAGACCAAGATGCGACTTCTCCATCTGAACATGCTGCATACGAATTGTTGAAAGAACAACTTGAAGATGTGTTAGATACACTGACTGATCGTGAAGAGAATGTCTTGAGACTTCGCTTCGGACTTGATGATGGTCGTACACGCACTCTTGAAGAGGTAGGTAAGGTGTTTGGCGTAACCCGCGAGCGTATCCGTCAAATCGAAGCTAAGGCACTACGAAAGCTTAGACATCCAAGCCGCAGTAAACGCTTGAAAGATTTCCTAGAATAGAATAACGCCCTTTACAGAGCCCTCTTTGAATGCCCAGCGTTCGGGAGTGGCTCTTTTTTTCAGCCATTGGTGTGGAGAATAATCCTTTAAAGGAAATCAACACCAAATCCGACAGGCAGGATTAACCGAAAAATAAAAAAGCACAGTACGCATGAGGAAGTGTATTCATGGATGAAACAAGAAAGAAAATCATCATTCAAGAAATTAACTCTTGGAAGCAAAGTCGCATGCTCCCAGAACAATATTGCAATTACTTACTAGCCTTATATAGCCAGGGGGAGGCACAACCTGTTACCCCTCAGAAAAGCAAAAGCCGTAAAAAAGAATGGATTAATGGGATTGCAATGGGTGCTCTTTTTTTAATTAATATATTTTTGAATTATTTTACTGAAATATCCAACACAATGCAAATAGTCGTGACAACTTTCTCCATCCTTGCTTTTCTTTTCTTTCTTCGACGCTTCAAGAACACGAAACTCCTTTTACTATTATCTTTAATAGGATTGTTATTGTTAGTGTTAGTGGAAACAGTGCAAGTAACCGAGCTAATCGCTGCTGGAAAGAGGAGTATCCTGTATATAGGCTTATTTTTCAACTGTGGGTTATGGTTATGGATTGGCCAAAAATATAAGCTGCTCTATTTTTCGATATCTGGAATTTTGGGATTAGTTGTAATAGCTTACTTTTTATTGATATAATTAAAAACAGATGCTTGTTTGTTTTATCATGAATAGGGGTATTATGGAAATAATCCAATAAAAGTCAAAATTGTTCGTAAATATACATAAATTTTTGACAAATTTGAGAAAAAATATAATATCTTCTATTTTTGGGGTTTTACTTGAAACTCTTTTCAAGTAAAATAATATATAGTAATTTGTATATAATATTAAATATGGTAAGTTTAGGTTCTACATAGAGGAGGAAATACTATGAATCGCAATCCAGTTATGCCTTTTATTATTATCATGGTTTTTGGTATTGGACTTATGTTTTTACTTTCATTCAAAGGTTTAGGAGATGCCAAAGATCTTGCTAAAGAAAAAGAAGGCGGAGAAAAAACAGAGGAAACGGAAAGTGCCTCATCCTCACCTGAAGACATTTATAAACAGAATTGCATTTCATGTCATGGTGATGCCTATCAAGGTGGAGTCGGACCTGCCCTTAAGGGTGTTGCCGACCGTTTATCCGAAGATGAAGTCAAAGAAGTCATCGCTAATGGACGAGGAGCTATGCCTGCTGGTTTAGTTGACGAATCGAATCTCGATGCCATGGCAAAGTATATTCACGGATTAAAATAAGCAGGAAGCTGATTCAAAACGTACATTCGTTTTTGAATCAGCTTTTCTTTTATCTTCGGTATTCTCCTCCTTTTCCCTGATGGATCCCCCCATGTTGTCCTCGTTCTGTAATTTTTCCTTGGAACTTGTTATAATCGAATGGGAAATGAAATGATATAAATATGAATTTGAAATAAGAGAGTTGATAGTATAATGAATCACGAGAAATTATCAAAGAGATTAGAAAATGTCGCGTTACATATACCGAAAGGGAGCATTCTGGCCGATATCGGTTCCGATCATGCTTACCTGCCTTGCTATGCTGTATCCAATGGACTCTGTGACCGTGCGATAGCGGGTGAAGTTGTGGAAGGTCCCTATCAGTCTGCCCTTAAACAAGTGAAGGGAACGGGATTAGAGGACCTCATAGAAGTCCGTAAAGGCGATGGGCTTGAGGTATTAAAACCGGATGAAGCTACATGTGTTACTATCGCAGGAATGGGCGGTACATTAATCGCTAGTATATTGGAAAATGGAAAAAAAAAGTTGGGGAAGGTGGAGAGACTCATTCTTCAGCCCAATGTAGGAGCCCTAAACGTTCGTAATTGGCTAATTGATAACGGTTGGGAATTAATCGATGAAGATATTCTGGAGGAAGATGGAAAGATCTATGAAATCTTGATTGCGAAAAAAGGGGACCCTCTTCAGCCCTATCATGAAAATAAGCAAGTTGGGCTTATGTTCGGGCCATTCCTGTTAAAGAAATTCAGTGATACTTTCATAAAGAAATGGCAACATGAGAAGGCGCACTTCGAAAGAATCATTGAGCAATTGGATGCGAGTGGCCGAAGTGGCTTAGAAACGAAGCGCAAGGAAATGGAAGTACAAATTTCATTCATTGAGGAGGTGCTTAAACGATGAAAACAGCTAATGGTATGCAGATTATTGAAATGTTCGAACAGTTCTCTCCGAAACGATACGCAATGGAGGGGGATCCAATTGGACTACATGTCGGGGAATTGAATAAGCCCGTTTCAAAAGTGATGATTGCACTTGATGTCCTGGAAGAAGTGGTGGATGAAGCGATAGAAAAAGGTGTCGAACTGATCATTGCCCATCATCCCTTGATTTATCGGCCGTTGAAGAAAATAGATACAGCTAAGGCTAGTGGCCGAATCATCGAGGAATTGATCAAGCATGATATTGCCGTTTATGCCGCACATACTAACTTGGACGTAGCCAAGGGCGGTGTAAATGATTTACTTGCTGATGCATTGCAATTACAAAATACAGAGGTCCTTGTCCCTACCCATGAAATCCCTCTAAGAAAATTAGTGGTGTATGTACCAAAAGAGGACGAACAAAAGGTAAGGGATGCCTTGGGTAAGGCAGGAGCCGGTTCGCTAGGAAATTACAGCTACTGTTCGTTTACAGTTGAGGGTACAGGCAGGTTTTTACCCGGGGAAGGTAGTGAACCGTCGATTGGTACACGAGGCAAGATTGAAAGGGTTTCAGAAGTGCGAATTGAAACCATATTCCCTGAACCCATTGAAAAAAAAATACTTTCTGCGATGATTAAAGCCCATCCATATGAAGAAGTGGCTTATGATATTTATAAGTTGGAAAACAAAGGCGAATCCTTGGGGCTAGGCAAAATCGGGGTTCTTGCAGAAGAAATGTCCCTTGGACAATTTGCCGAGCATGTTAAAGAGACTCTCGAAGTGGAGAATGTCCGTGTAGTTGGAGACCTGAACAGTACCATAAAAAAAGTTGCCGTTCTTGGCGGTGATGGAAATAAATACTTCACGACCGCTAAGTTTAAAGGTGCCGATGTGTATGTAACGGGTGATATGTATTATCATACGGCTCACGACGCCATGATGATTGGATTGAATATCGTGGATCCGGGCCATAATGTTGAGAAAGTGATGAAAAAAGGTGTAGCTCGAATCTTGAATGAGATGTGCGTCAATAAAAATTTGGATGTAGAATTCATACCTTCTGAGCTCAATACAGATCCTTTTACATTTATATAAAAGGATAGAAAAAGGCAGCCACTACCATTTGTGGCTGCCTTTTTTTCAGGCTTTCTTTACTTTGATTTTAGGTAATATTTTATGCAAGGGTGTTTTCTTTTCCGTATCCCATGTCGATTCGTCAGTAGGTTCATATTGTTCAAGGAATCTAATGACCTCTTTCGTTATAGGAGTAGGCGTCGAAGCTCCCGAAGTGACAGCCACCGTTTTGGCATCTTTTAACCATTCGAGGTTCAGTTCGGAAATATCGGCTATGCGATAAGCCGTGGTTCCTGCAATTTCTTCGGATACTTGTGCAAGCCGATTGGAGTTATTGCTTTTTGGGTCACCGACGACGATAAGGACATCCGCTTCTCCAGCTTGTTGTGCTACGGCCTCTTGACGGACCTGTGTGGCTAAACAGATTTCTTTATGGACCTCAGAATGGGGGAACTTTTCCTTCACCTTCTCCATGATGTCCAGGACATCCCATTGACTCATTGTCGTTTGATTGGTCACAATGATCTTTTCACTATTCAATGATAAGGCTTCGACATCTTCAGCATTTTGCACGAGGTGAACGACATCAGGGGCTACCCCAACTGCTCCCTCTGGCTCAGGATGTCCTTTTTTGCCGATATAGATGATTTGATACCCTTCCGATTCTTTTTCCCTGATCAAGTCATGTGTAGCGGTAACGTCAGGACAAGTAGCATCAAGGGTGACAAGGCCTTTTTCCTTCGCAATCTTCCGAATCTCAGGGGAAACGCCGTGAGCGGTAAAGATGACAGTTCCCGTTTCCACCTGATTGATGATTTCATTTCGGTTACTGCCATCTAGCGTTATGATCCCCTCTTCTTCAAAAGCATCGGTAACGTGCTTGTTATGAACGATCATTCCTAAAATGTAAATAGGGCGTGGCAAGGTTTTATCTAAAGCCGCATTCCTGGCAATAACCATGGCATCAACTACTCCATAGCAATAGCCCCGCGGGGAGATTTTATTTACTTTCATCTATGTGTCCTCCTTCAAAGGCAAGAAACTTACGCGTATTCCCTTCTATTATATAAGACCATAGATGATTTTACAAAATATCGTATTTCATGAATGATGCCACGGGCGCAAATTTATAATGGTTTAAATATAAAGTTTAGGTCCGGATGATCGATTCCTTGTCTTTTTGGGGAGAGCCTCGGCAGCCGGTTCTACGTTTAATTCGATTTTTGGCTTATCGCTATTCACAGCGGGTTCGGATTCCTGAATCTTGGGAGAAGTGGTTAAATTGGTGTTTTCTTCTGCTGGTTTTTCCGTTTCTTCACTTGATGATATGCTGCGGAACACCTTCCACATGGAGGGGAGGTTTTTAATTACTGGCCCATACTGCTGCACCATTGGCGTGAATTGCTCGGCCGCTTGCAATACCTTTTGGGTGTTGTTTAGCATATTGTTGAGTGAATCGGGTTTGGTTAAGTTCTCCAGGATGCCGCCGCCACTACTTCTTGAAGAACTAGTGGTAGTGGAATTGGCTGGTGCGAATAAGTTTGGGGGAGCGGCATTTTGTTGTTTGGACCTACCTAGAAGCTTGGCTAAAATCCCTTCTTTCTTAGGAAGTTGCTGTTCTGGTCTTTGTTGTTGATTGAAGGGGGCTCCTCCCCGGAAGCCTTGTTGGGGTCCCGGTGGTCCTTGTGGTCTTCCTTGAGGCGGCCTCATTGGCTGAAAAGGTTTGCTGTTTGGGTACTGTGGTCCCCTGAAGGGTCTAGGTTGCTGCATCCTTGGGCCATTATTAGGTTGCTGGAATCCAGGACCGGGGGAACGGTTTCTATCTTGGAACATAGGTTTCACCTCTTTATGGTTTAGGTATTGATGTGTTCTTCCCTATAAATTATGCAGCATGGTAAAAAAGGTTTGAGGAAAGGATAGATGGAATGTTGTGAAGTGGTCGGAAAGAAGGTAAGATGGTAACGGTAGTCTTTTTGCTCCATGTCTGCGGGGGATACGCTATGACCAGGACAGGTGCTTTTCTTTTGCAAGAGTCCATTAAGAGAACTGACCAAAGCGCTTGCGCTTTTTGTATAATCCAGCTCCAGCGTCTAGCTCGCTGTGAAAAAGATGATGGACCACATAAGGCAAAAAGCGCCTTATGGGCCAATCCCTATTTTCTTCACGAGCTACCAAGACGCTTGCGCTTTTTGTATAAAATTTATTATAATAATAAGACGTGTCTAATGAAAGACAAGAATAAAGGAGATATTTGATGAAACAAAACCAATTTGAACGATTTAATTTGAAAAGCTACATTCTAGATGCAGTTCGTACTTTAGGGTTCGATAAGCCGACGGAAATACAGGAACGCGTGCTCCCGTCGCTTTTAAAGGGAAGTAGCTTAATTGGACAGTCGCAGACAGGTACAGGGAAGACTCATTCCTATTTGCTGCCGATTATGAACAAGCTTGATGCTGGGAAAAATGAAGTTCAAGCGATTATTTCCGCACCAACCCGTGAGTTAGCGAATCAAATCTACAAAGAAGCTTTGAAAATTGCGGACCATTTCCCTGAAGATGAGCAAATTCAAGTACGTTGCTATATCGGTGGTACCGATAAACAGCGTATGATCGATAAATTGAAGACCCAGCCACAGTTGGTCATTGGGACTCCAGGAAGAATCAAGGATTTGGTTGAGGCTCAAGCCCTTCAGGTATATACGGCTACGATGCTTGTTGTTGATGAAGCGGACCTTATGCTCGATATGGGCTTCCTTGAAGATGTTGACCAATTTGCTTCCCGTATGGCGGAAAAAATTCAAATGCTTGTTTTCTCGGCAACCATTCCGGAAAAGTTAAAGCCATTCTTGAATAAATATATGGAAAACCCGAAATATGTTCAAGTTAATCCGAAACAGGCGACAGCCGCAAAGATTGAACATGTTCTGATACCTCTTCGTCACCGTAACAGGGAGCAGTTATTACATGATATCATCGTTCGTTATAATCCGTATTTGGCTATCGTTTTCACCAATACGAAAAAAATGGCGGATCATGTAGCCAACTCCCTGATTGAAAAGGGATTGAAAGTGGGCCGGATCCATGGAGATTTATCGCCTCGTGATCGTAAGAAAATGATGAAGCAAATCAATGATCTGGAGTATCAATTCATTGTCGCTACTGATTTGGCTTCTCGCGGAATTGATATTGAAGGTGTCAGTCATATCATTAACTATGAATTACCGACGGACCTGGACTTCTACATTCATAGAACGGGAAGAACTGCCCGCGCCGGATACTCAGGAATTGCAGCAACGATATATGGTACATCTGATGAAGATGCATTGAACCGCCTTGAAAAGATGGGGATTGAATTCCATGATGCCGATATTCAAAATGGCGATTGGGTAGATATAGACGAACGTAACAAACGGAAAAATCGTAAGAAACAAAAATCAGAGATAGATGTAAAGGCAAGTAGGCATGTTAAGAAGCCGTCTAAAGTTAAACCTGGTTACAAGAAGAAAATTCAACGTGACGTGGAAAACTTTAAAAAACGCGAACGCCGCATACAAAGAAAGAAATAAAAGGGAGTAATTAGATGCTGAAGATTGGGTCGCATGTTTCAATGAGCGGGAAAAATATGCTACTTGCTGCGAGTCAGGAAGCGGCTTTATATGGTTCCAATACATTCATGGTTTATACAGGAGCCCCGCAAAATACAAGACGCAAGAAAATAGAGGATTTGAATATTGAAGCAGGTAGACTGCATATGGAGGAGAATGGGATAACGGATATTGTTGTACATGCTCCATATATAATCAATATTGCCAATACCACAAATCCAGCTACTTTCGACTTGGGAATCAATTTTTTGCGCAGTGAAATCGATCGGACGGAAGCAATCGGTTCGGGTCAAATCGTCCTACATCCTGGTGCCCATGTCGGTGCAGGCACTGAAATCGGAATTAAAAGAATCATTGAAGGTTTAAATGAGGTTCTTTCTACAGATGACAAAGTGCAAATTGCCCTTGAAACGATGGCAGGGAAAGGTACGGAATGTGGCCGTTCTTTCGAAGAATTGGCAATGATCATGGATGGTGTAATCCATAACGATAAGCTATCTGTATGTTTCGATACGTGTCATACACATGATGCTGGATACAATATCGTCGAAGATTTCGATGGAGTCCTGAATGAATTTGATAAGTTGATCGGCGTTGAACGGATCAAGGTGCTCCATATCAACGACAGCAAAAATGTCCGTGGTGCGCATAAGGACCGTCATGAGAATATTGGTTTTGGACATATCGGCTTTAAAGCGTTGAATTACATTGTCCATCATCCTCAGTTAAGCGAAGTTCCAAAAATCCTGGAAACTCCTTATGTAGGAGAAGACAAGAAGGATAAAAAGGCTCCGTATAAATTCGAAATCGATATGCTTAAGAACCAGCAATTCGACGAGGGTGTACTGGAAAAAATCATGTTGCAAATGTAAGTAGAAGGGACGATCCATCGGCATGTCGATGAATCGTCCCTTATTTTACATAGGAAATTAGATGATGCCGGCTACCCTTGTTTACATATTGGCTGTAAGGTTGTTGAAAAGGGTTTCGATTGCCCGGGCCGTATTCGCTCCTGCCACTTGGGTGATTTGACCAAGAACGTTTTGCCTTTGGCGAATATCGAATATATTGATGTTTTTACCGGCCAGCAGTGCAGTAATATCACTTGCCTGTTTTTGTGTTAGACTAATCTGATGTTGTTTAGCAAGGGAAAGTAGTTCATCCGGGCGTATCTGATTTATTTTATGGTTGACCATCATTTCGAATAATTTCATACGATCTCCTCCTCCTTTAAAACATATGAAGAAAGATAGGGTATGTGAACTCGAAAGTTTACGGATTGTTGGAAATTTACGGATGTATGGTTTTTGTTAACAGTTAGACCATGTGAAGTCTGGAGCGAATTCTTTACTTCTGAACATCTTTGATTTATACTAACCTTTGTTAATCGTAATGATTCTTAAAAAAAAGGTGATAGTTTTGGACAATGTAATCAACCCCATCGTTAAATTAGAAGATATATCTTACAAATATACAAAAGATTTAGTGCTGGAGCATGTATCACTTGAAATACCTAAAGGGGCCTTTTTAGCTATCGTCGGTCCGAATGGATCCGGTAAATCCACTCTGTTGAAGTTGTTACTTGGTGTATTTAAACTCCAAAAAGGAAAAATTAATTTATTTGGGGAAGATATCCGACGCTTTAGGGATTGGCAAAAGATAGGGTTTGTTTCTCAAAAGGCAAATTCCTTCAATTCCGGTTTTCCTGCTACCGTTTTTGAAGTGGTTCAAAGCGGTTTGACAAAAAAAATCGGCCTGTTCAAATTCGCAAGCAAAGAAGACAAGAAAAAGGTGAAGGATGCTCTGGAATCAGTGGATATGCTCGAGTATCAAAACCGAAACATCGGTGAATTATCCGGAGGTCAACAGCAGAGGGTGTTTATTGCGCGGTCAATTGTCAGTGAGCCTGAATTGTTGATTTTGGACGAACCAACTGTTGGTGTTGATTCAAAAAATGTCCATCAGTTTTACGAAATGCTTGAGATGCTAAATAAAAAATTGGGGATTACCCTAATATTGGTTACACATGATGTCGGTACTGTGACCGATAAAGTCACACATGTTGCCTGTTTGAACAAGGTGCTTCATTTTCATGGCGATGCCGTCGAATACAATGGCCTGAATGAGGAAGAATTGTCTTCCATTTACGGACATGGCGTTCAGTTTTTAAACCATAATCATTAATAAGTTTTGGAGGATAGCCCAATGATATCGGGGATATTGCAATTTGAATTTCTGCAGAACGCTTTTTTGACTGGGATCATCATCGGAGCGATTGCGCCACTTGTAGGCGTTTTTGTCGTGGTAAGACGGATGTCGATGATTTCCGATGCACTTAGTCATGTAGCGCTAGCAGGAATTGCATTCAGTTTATTGCTTCAGAAAAGTTTTCTTTCTCTTGCCGGATTGAATCCGCTTTATATAGGGATGGCCTTTTCTGTTGGAGGATCGTTATTCATTGAAAAGTTAAGAGGGGTGTACAAGCATTATCAAGAGCTTGCCATACCCATCATCATGGCTGGCGGCATGGGGCTTAGCGTCATTTTCATTTCCGTTGCAGATGGTTTTAATACGGACTTATACAGTTATTTATTCGGAAGTGTCAGTGCAGTAAGCCGTACAGACTTGTATCTCATCATGGGAGTGGGCATTGCAGTCGCTTTGATGTTAGCCTTGTTATATAAAGAATTATTTTTACTATCCTTTGATGAAGAACATGCCAAGGCTTCAGGTATCCCATATCAAGCCATTCATTTTATTTTTATCGTGATGGTGGCATTGGTGATTGCTGCATCGATGAAGATTATCGGGATATTACTGGTATCTTCACTTATGACATTGCCTGTGGCAGCAAGCCTTCGCTTTGCAAAAGGCTTTAAGCAGATGATTGCCTTTTCCGTCATATTCGGGGAAATTTCTGTCGTGGGAGGACTATTCATATCCTATAATATGGATCTTGCTCCAGGAGGAACGATCGTGATCATCGCAGTGCTAATACTTGTCTTATCAATTTTATTGGATAAGTGGAAAAATCGATAGGTGGGGTGATTTTTTGAACGTAACAACTGCCATGCAATTACTTAAAGATAAAGGTTTTAAACATACAGGAAAAAGAGAGGAAATGCTGGCTCTTTTTTCTTCAAGTGATAAATATTTAACGGCTAAAGATGTACTGGAGAATATGAAGCGAGATTATCCTGGCTTAAGCTTCGATACAATTTATCGAAATCTTTCCTTGTTTGTCGAGCTTGGAATCTTTGAGACAACTGAATTGGAAGGTGAAAAGCATTTTCGCTTCACTTGTGGACATTCTTCCCATCATCACCATTTCATTTGTTTGAATTGTGGTAAGACAAAGGAAATCGAAGTATGCCCGATGCAGGAGCTTCAGGAAAGTTTGAAGGACTATGAGGTTTCAGGTCATAAATTCGAAATTTATGGTCGTTGTCCCGTCTGTATATCGGTAGGATCGTAAAAAAAACCATTGACTCCTGTCAATGGTTTTTTTTACGATCCTATTTTAAGCTTAACGGCTTATCGGGGAGCCAATGGTTGACCCACTGAGAAGCTTCCATCCAGTTATCCACCCTGAAAACCCTTTCTGGTACCGGTCCTTGATTATATGGTGTATTGAATAAAAGGACAGGGATATTACATTCTTCAGAAATGGCGACCGCATTGTCATACTTGTCCTCTAGAAAGAGATCCACGGCGTATTTTTTGGCTGTGGCGACTTTATCATGGGAACCGACTAACTCCAGATGACTGTATTGGACCTGGTTCTTCGTAAACCAGTCTTTTGTTACATCAAGAAGGCGGTCACTCCTGGCACTGATGAAATATAAATCAGCGTGCTTCATCCAGTCCTCGAGAATGTCCTTTGCCCCTTCAGCCATTAAGGATTCCGAATAAATGGTCGGTTCGGTTTCGATGAACCATTTTGTGAAGTCTTCTTTGGGTACATTGACGTAAGGGAATAAATCATATTCATTAATGTCTTCATAAGCTAAATTTAATTGAAAAGCTTTATTTAAATAGGGAACTAGGGTATCGGGTCTTGTTATGGTCCCGTCAATATCGATACCAAATCTTTTTTTCATGATGACTCTCTCCTCATTTTCAGCAACAGTTATTTTAGTGTATCATATTCAAACAAGCCATTGGAAACAATACATATTTAAACCAAGACATGCAACCTTTATCATGAGGGTTATTCGCTATTATACATATACTATAAATGCTCCTAAAAACGAAAGTGAGTGATGGATCAATGGAAGAAGATCAATACTCCATTATTGACAAGGATCATTCAACTGAAGCGGGAAAAGATCCAGTGGTTGTCGTGGATGATGAACATCATGAGCGGTACTATACAGAAGAAAATGCGGTAGAGCAAAGGGCTTATCAAAAAAGAAACGATACTTCAGTCCAGGATAGTCGTTATCAGGAAGAAACTTCTGCCGAGATTTCCACCATTCCTAATAAAAGTAAAATGAATGGACGGTCGGATGCTTCTGGTAAAGCATCGGGTGGAACAGGTATAGGGGCCATTGCGTTAATCATTTCCATTCTCTCGTTGTTCATGATGCCCTTTATATTGGGGATCCTTGGGATCATTATTGGTTTTTCAGCCCGTAAAAGGGGATCGAGCATGGGCTCATGGGCTATAGGTATAAGTGCAGTTTCCATCATTGTGGGCATATTCATCCTGCCGTTCTTTTAAGGAGCATGTTTTTGCTGTTTCCGTTTGTAGCGGAGACAGCTTTTTTGTGGAAACAAAAAAGGGGCTGTCTAATAAGTCCCTAAAATAAAACAGGTGGAGAAAAACGAGTTGTTTTTCTCCACCTGTTTTTCTATTTCTATAATAATTTACTGAAA